>CAZRUA010000006.1:0-64006 GCA_964603125.1 uncultured Flavobacteriaceae bacterium
GCTGTAATGTAGGTTTCGGGTAATACCAAATAATCAGTAGTGGAATCAACTTGTCCGTTAATTTGCCTTAATAAAGTATCAAATTGTTCTTCAAAAGGGACATCAAATTTTTGTGTGTAAGCGTCCCAATTGGGTTGTACTATTACTACACTTTTTGAATTTTGCGTTGTAATTAATGAAGCGGGCTTGCTCACCAACAACGAAAGAAGAATAGGTAGGATCAAAACACTTGCAATAATGGCAAGTTTCTTTTTCAATTCACTTCTATTTATTATTAGTTTAAACAGCAAAATATTCACTACCAATATCCACGTTGTTCCACCTGCAACACCTGTAAATTCATACCATTGAATAATGCTCGTATTAAATGCAAAAGCATTTCCCAAATTTAACCAGGTCCATGTTAAATCCCAGTGCTGGTGCAAATATTCCCATGCCAACCAAAAAGGAATAATTAACCAAACGCCCCAAGATTTTTTCAAACGTCGTTTAGTACTGAAATAAAACATAAATACACCTGTCATTAATAACGAATTGCAAAGTATTGCCATTGCTGCTCCGCCTATTGATGCATAAGCCACCCACCAAGTAGCAACAATATTCCAAATAAAAAATGCTAAATACGCATAACCAAATAATGCTAATCGTGGGCGTTTACTTTCCGAAGAGATAAAATGATTCTCAACCAGCAATAATGGCACAAAGGAAAAGAAAAGTAATAAAGGCAGTTCAAATTGCCAGGCCATGCCGCTAAGCAAGCCAAATAAAACAGTTAAAACAAACAGATGTCCTCTTTTTAAGTTCATGTTAAATTGGGTCGACGTTAATTTTTAAAACCACGGTTTTAAAAGTATTGTCCGTTTTAAAATTAAAAATAATTTTATTTAGTTCCTCACGCACTTTTACATAAGAAAAGCTTTGTTCGGTTTTTAAAATAATTCGTTTCACGTGCATGCCTCTTACCCTTGTTACTAAAGGATACTCAGGCCCTAACACTCTTTCTTTAAATATTCCTCTTAACGAAGCAGCAAAACTATCAGCAGCATATTGCAACAAATCCTTATCCTTGGCTGATACTTCAAATTCAATTAAACGATAAAAAGGAGGATACTTAAACTCTTCTCTATCTGCTATTTGATTTTCGTATAAACTGTTGTAGTCTGAACTCTGAATCCATTTCAACACTTGATGCTCAGGCTGAATCGTTTGTATAATCACCAATCCTTTTTTCTTGCCCCTGCCCGCTCTTCCAGCTACCTGCGTCATAATCTGAAATCCTTTTTCAAACGAACGGAAATCTGGAAAACTCAACATCCTATCTGCATCAATAACACCAACCAAACCTACATTGTCAAAATCCAAACCTTTGGTTACCATTTGTGTTCCGGTTAAAATATCAATGTTACCTTCTTCAAAATCATCTAACAATTGTTTGTAAGCATATTTACTTCGGGTCGAATCCAAATCCATTCGTGCAATTCTCGCATCAGGATACATGAGCTCTAGTTCTTCTTCAATTTTTTCGGTACCAAAACCTTTGTGGCGTAAATCAGTGCTTCCGCAAGCATTACAGGTTTTAGGTGGGTTAATGGTATATCCGCAATAATGACAAGCCAGTTTATTACTTGCCTTATGATAAATTAAAGAAACATCGCACTGCACACATTGTGGCGTATAAGCGCATTGATTGCACTCGGTATAAGGAGCGAAACCTCTACGGTTTAAAAATAAAATTACTTGTTGTTTATTCTTTAATGAATCCGAAATACAATTCAATAACTCAGATGTAAACAAGCTAGTGGGTTTCACAACCTCAGCCAATTTATCTTCCGTCTCTTTTTCAATAATTTCATTTTTATTCACCAATCTAATCTCTGGCAATTTAGCCTCACCAAATCTACTTCCCAAATAAGCATAAGCATATTTTTTTTCCTTTGCTTTGTAAAATGATTCGATACTTGGTGTTGCACTACCTAATAAAACCTTTGCTTGGTGAATTCTTGCTAAATAATTAGCAGCGTCTCGTGCATGGTATCTCGGATTGGGATCATGTTGCTTATAAGAAGCATCATGTTCTTCATCGATAACAATTAAACCCAAATTTGAAAAAGGCAAAAACAAAGTAGAGCGAGGCCCTAATATTACTTTGTAATTGCGCACATTCATTTTATTCACCGTTTCGTTTTGACCCAAAACATCTTGATAAATTTCTACCCGCTCACTTTCGTTGAAACGACTGTGATAAACACCCACCGCATCGCCAAAATAAGCTTGAATACGATAAATTAATTGTGTTGTTAAAGCAATCTCTGGAACCAAATACAAAGCTTGTTTACCTTCGCGTATCGCATCTTCAATGAGCTTACAATAAATTTCGGTTTTACCGCTACCTGTAATACCATGCAGCAAACAAGTTTGATTGGTTTTAAACGAGTCAACAATTGTATTGTAACATCCCTCCTGCTCTGTTGTTAAACTTTTTTTGGTTTTATCCGAATAAGAAAACTCCAAGCGCCCCATTTCAAACTCTTGCTGAACAAAAACATTTTTCTTTACTAAAGAGTTAATAGCAGCTGAATCAGCAATCTTTAACAAATCGTTTCGCTTGCACCAAAATAAATCTTGTTTAGCAGCAATTCTATAATTAAGAAATGCCAGTAGAACTTCCAATTGCTTAAATGCTTTCTTTTCGAGTTGATTAATTAATTCATGTAACTTAGCTTCATCCTTATATTCATCTGCTAATGTTAAATAAGAAACGAATTTAGGTTTGTACTTTTCCTTTACTTCCTCGTATGAAAAAATAATTTTCTTATCGCGCAGTGATTTAATAATGGGTTGAACACTTTTTATTTCCAGCAATTTAGTAATATCAGGGTATGACATTTCATTTTGAGCCAACAAAGCTTCCACAACTTTATACTCGTTGGCATTTAACTCATTCAAATCAAAATTACCAATCTCTTCACTCAGTACAAACTTTGATTCGCTGCTAAGTTTTAATCCCGAAGGCAAAGCAGCATTCATTACCTCTCCTGGATAACACATGTAATAATGTGCAATCCAATCCCAAAACTCAAATTGTTTTTGATTAATTATTGCTTGAGTATCCACCTGAGACTCGATATACTTGGCCTCGTAATCGCTTGGCGGAATTTCATGAATATGCCTTACAATACCTGTGTAAATTTTACTCTTACCAAACTGCACCATCACACGCATTCCAACTCCCAAGGTATCATTCATTTCCACAGGCACCCTGTATGTGTACAAATTAGGTACGGATAATGGAACAATAATATCTGCAAAAAGAGTTAATCTACTCATTTAACTAATAAAATATGCGGTTAATGCGCCAAGTAAAATGCTTGATAGTTTGGTAAAATTGTATTTATGATTCTCACTACTCTCGAACATAATAGTAGTTGAAATATGTAAGAAAATCCCTACCACCATTCCTAAAGCAATTTTCATTACAATATCAAAATTAGAAACACCCATGTATTTTAAAAACTCTGAACTTAGCATTCCTAATGGAGCCATAGATGCAAACAAAATTAAATACAGAATGGTTTTACCAGTAGTTAATTTTAAATGTTTCATCAAACTGATAAAAGCAATTGAAATAGGAATGTTGTGCAAAGTAATACCAACGATTAAAGATTTTTTAAAACTTAAAATACCATCATGATTACTTGCGCTTATATCCGCACCCAAAGGCATACCTTCTAAAAAAGAATGTATAAGCAAACCGATTAGTAAAGAAAAAGGCAAGTTAGCTTTATGCGAATGCCCATGATCGTGATCATCTTTATGCAAATGCACGTGTCCGTGCTCGATACCCGTTGAAAAATACTCTAACAACAACTGTAAGAAAAAACCAATGATAATAAAAACACCAATTTTTCCACTCTGATTCTCAGAATAAATCTCGGGCAACAAATGCAAAAAGGTTAGGGATAACAAATATGCTCCGCTAAAGGATAATAAAAGCTTCAAACCATTCTCGCTTAAACGAACAAAAAGCAAAACAAATCCACTAACCAAAATAGGTAAAACTAAAATAGCAATGTTTACAACTAAATCCATCATTTCTTATATAGTACTATCAATCTACTTGAATCTTTAACATTAAAACCATTTAAATTGTAATCTCCAAAAGTAGCCAATTTACTCAGCTTAACTTCCTTTGCTAGTTTATCAAAATCAGCTTCTCGCAACAACTTCACTCTTTCCTGAAATGAGTACATTTTATTATCTACTTCAAAAGCAATATCTTTTATAATAAACTGATTTTCGATTTTCTTTTTAATAATGTACTTAGTGTTATCAATTACCTTCTCTTCAAAAGGAATCATTTTTTCGGTTACAAGCTCAGCGTTTAAAAAATCAAACATTAAAACTCCGTTTGGCTTTAAAGCATTACAAAAATTAAAAAACACTTTACGCTCTTCGTAAGTCTTTTCAAAATATCCAAAACTAGTAAACAAGTTAAAAGCGGCATCATAATAATTTGTTCTGAAGTTATTACGAATATCATGAACCGCAAATTCTAAATTTTCATTTGCAAATCTCGAAGCACAAGCAATACTTTCTTCTGACAAATCGCTTCCAGTTACTTTAAACCCTTTAGTACTTAAATACTTTGCATGACGCCCTTTACCACAACACATATCCCATACTCTTGATTGCGCAGGAAGTTTTAGATAAGTCATTAAATTATCAATAAAACCTTCAGCCTCCTTATCATCTCTATGCCCATACAACTGGTGATAATACTTACTATTAAACCAGTTTACAAACCACTCTGTATTTTCTTCTTGCATCATAAAAAATAAAACCGGTACAAATGCACCGGTTTCTAAATAATTAAAAAACTATATTATTTACCAGTAATTTTTACGTACTGAAACTTCTCGTAAGTTTTTCTGTTTGTATTCCAATCACCTTGGTAATTAGGACCCGAAACAATAGCTTTAGTAATAAATGTAATTGAACTTTCGCTAATTCCTTTTGCTTTTAATGAAGCTAAAACTTTTTCTTTTGTTTTAGTAACACGCGATTCAGCTAACTCATGATTATTTTTAAATCCATGTGTTGGAACCATTGATGCGCTAGAAACCAAATACAACTTAGCACCTCCGTTAGTTTGAATCATCTTCACTAAGTTATCAATAAATTCAACATACTCTGGAGCTTGCTCATCAACTTCGTTCATATCATACTTAAAGTAGAACTTGTATTTAGTACCAACTACTTCGCTATTATCAGGAACATCAACTGGCCCATCACCGTTTACATAAAGTGTTTTCTCAATCGTTTTTGATTTCTTCAATCCCATTGTTGATACAACTCCTTTATTTGATTTAGCATTCCCGTTTTCAGCAACTACTTGGTAAATTTTATCTGTGCTTAATACAGTTCCAATTACTTTACCGTTTTCATCAGTTGTAGCTTCAACATTAAAGCCATCTTTGCCTGACAATATTACTTTTGCGTTTGCAACTGGTTTTCCGCCTTGCTTATTTAAAACTAAAACGTTTAATAATATTTCAATAGCAGGAGAAGAAGATTTCTCTAAGTATAAAGTTTTCTCAATTGTTTTATTACCTGTAATACCAATAGTATTAAAAGAATTTGAAGCAGTTAAACCATTTGATTCAGCTGTTAAATCATAATTCTTTTCTGCAACAAGTGCAATTGAATTTATTTTACCATTAGCATCTGTAGTTCCTGTGTAAGTAGCATCACCCTTTGTTTTTAAAGTGATTGTTGAATTAGCAACAGCTTGTTTATCTTTCTTATTATTTAAAACCAACACATTCAACAAAATGTTTGCATTTGAAGTATTGTTAACTACAGCATCTTCAGGACATAAATTAACAGAAGGTAACTTTAATTCTTTATGAATCTCTTCGTAACTTATATCGTCTGATACAAAAACTTCTTCTTTATGAAACTCTTTACCACCGCGTGTGAAACTAAAATTGTATTTATAACCAGGAGGAATAATACAAGCAAAAGTACCTGTTTCGTGCACTGGACGATAAACACCAACCAATTCATTTGTCATAATATTGGTAACGTTTATAACAATGTCAGTTGGTAATGGATCACATTTACCTGCTTTAATTTGTCCTTTAAATAAAGCTAAAGGATTAGATTGTTGTTTTTCAAATTCAATGGTATAAATATCAGTCTCGCCGTAATCACCTTCCTCGTGTGAAGAAGCGTAATAACCACGCTTATTATCAGGAGAAGAAACATAATACAAATCATCATCCGTAGTATTTACAGGATAACCAATATTAATAGGGTCGCTGTAATTTCCTTCTGCATCAATTATAGAAAACATAATGTCAAATCCACCCATTGAAGTATGACCTTGAGAGCTAAAGAAGAAAGTCATTCCATCAGGATGCATAAACGGAGATTCCTCATCAAAAGCTGTATTAATTTTTGGACCTAAATTTTTAGCCAAACTCCAAGCACCATTTGGTAATTTTACACAACGATAAATATCTCTTCCTCCAAAACCACCTGGACGATCACTAACAAAATACAAGGTGTTTCCATCTCTGCTTAAACAAGCACTAGGTTCCCAATATTTTGAGTTAATGTTTGAACCATATTTTGTTAAAGATGTCCAATCATTTCCATCATATTCAGAATAATATAAATTACCATCACCCGCATCGTCACGATAAACTATTAATGTTTGTCCATCTGCCGATAAACCTATTGCTCCCTCATGTCCGTTACCGTTAATTTGCGGACCTAAACTCTGAGGTTTTGTCCATTGGCCATTATCCAACTTATTTGAAAAAACCACATCTTCAAAAAACTGGCCATCAGCAGTTAAATTTGGGGCTAAAGTTGTATCGCCACCAAAATAAGCTCCTGTAGTGTAATTTCGTGCTGATGTAAAAAATAGTGTTCTTTCATCTGCACTTAAAACTGGCGAAAAATCAGGGTAAATACTATTAACAATCGGGCCAAGGTTAGTAATCTTTACATCTTCAGGTCCGGCAACATATTGTTTAGCATATACTATTTGCTGACGATAATGTTTTAATAAATCATGTGCTTTTTTATCATTTGGTCTTAAGTATGATTCAAAAGTTTCATACATTTTCTCAGCATCATCAAACTTATAATCAAAGTGGTAAGCTTGCCCTAAATACAAATAAGCAATAGTTGGAGCAGATTTCTCGGTAGGATCAAATTCAACATAACCTTTTGAAACATCCTTTACAGCCTTCTCTAAGTAACCTTCGGCTAGATGTTTCAATTTTGGATGATGTAAATAACATAATCCCAGTTGATAATTGATATTAGCATTCGTGCTATCAACACTGTAAGCCAATTTAAAAAATGTTAATGCATCTTTGTAATCCTTATCTTCAACTAAATACAAGCCATCCATAAAATCCTTCTTGTAATTGGCTGTTTGCGCTTTCGAGATAAACCCCGAAAACAACAATGTAAGTGTTAAAGAAAACTGAATTAGTGTTTTAGTCATAGTAGGTAATAATTATACTGTTCGGTTTAAATCAATTTGTTCAAGGTAATCAGCAACACGTCTTAAAAAGCTTCCACCTAATGAACCATCAACAACTCGGTGATCGTAAGAAAGAGATAAAAACATCATATGGCGGATACCAATTGTGTCTCCTGAAGGTGTTTCAATTACAGCAGGTTTCTTTTTAATTGTTCCGGTTGCCATAATAGCAACTTGTGGTTGATTAATAATTGGAGTTCCCATTACATTTCCAAAACCACCTACATTTGTTAATGTAAATGTACCTCCCGAAATATCATCAGCAGCTAATTTGTTTGCTCTAGCACGATTTGCTAAATCATTAACTGCTTTTGTTAATCCAACTAAATTTTTCTCGTCAGCATTTTTAATTACAGGTACGATTAAGTTACCACTTGGTAAAGCTGCTGCCATACCAATGTTAATGCTTTTACGTTTAATAATATTTTGTCCATCAACAGCAACATTTATCATTGGATAGTCCTTTATAGCTTTAACTACAGCCTCAATGAATAATGGCGTAAATGTGATTTTCTCGTTTTCACGTTTTTCAAAAGACGATTTAATTTTATCTCTCCACAAAACAAGGTTTGTTACATCTGCTTCAACAAATGAAGTTACGTGTGGCGAAACATGCTTACTCATTACCATGTGATCGGCAATTAGTTTACGCATTCTATCCATTTCAATAATTTCATCGCCAGCCATTAAAGAAACCGCTGGTTTTTGAATTGTTGTTGAAGTTGCGGCACCATTAGAAGCTGCTTTTGCCACTTCCTTCACAGGCTCTTGCTTCGTTTCAACTTGAGGCGCAACAGCTTGTTTACCTTTGTTTGGTATGTACGCTAAAATATCTGTTTTGGTAACTCTTCCATCCTTACCAGTTCCTGCAATCGCTTCAAGCTCAGCTAAACTAATACCTTCTTGCTTTGCAATATTTTTTACTAATGGAGAATAAAACTTATCCGAATTTGAATAATCCACAACAGCAGTATTTTGAGCTGAAGCTTGTGTGTTTGCAACTGGAGCACTAGTGGTTTGTGCTACTGGCGCTACTACTTCCTTTGCAGGTGAAGCAACTGCCGCATCACTTGAAATACGAGCAATTACTGCTCCAACTTGAACAACATCACCTTCGTTAAATAAACGTTCAGTTAATGTTCCTTCAAAAGGAGAAGGAATTTCCGAGTCAACTTTATCAGTTGCAATCTCAAGAATAGTTTCATCAATACTGATTTTATCACCAATATTTTTTACCCATTTTATAATTGTAGCCTCTGCCACACTTTCGCCCATTTTAGGCATTGTCAAATCAAATTGCGCCATAAATCCTTGTACTTTAATGTCTTTTATCAAACCATGCAAAATTAATGGATTATTTTTGATTTGCAACTTTATTTAATAGGCTTAAAATACTGATTTTTAACCATTTAAATATAAATATTTTAATTCGAAACCATTGTTTTATTGTATTTTTACGTTTTAAATCAAAATATGACAGAAATAAACCTTGAACTAATCTGTTCGGAAGTGAAAAAAATAGCCTTAGAAGCGGGTACTTTTATACGAACTGAAAGAGCTAAATTTTCTAAAAATGAAATTGAAACCAAAGGGAAAAATGACTATGTAAGTTTTGTGGATAGGGGTTCGGAAAAAATAATTGTTGATTATCTATCGCAAAAATTTCCTGAAATTGGTTTTATAGCCGAAGAAGGAAGTGGTACAAAAAACGAAAAACTAAATTGGGTTATTGATCCTTTAGACGGAACAACCAATTTTATTCATGGTATACCCTGCTACTGTGTTAGCATAGCTTTAGTGGAAAATGAAACCGTTTTAGTTGGTGTAGTTTATGAAGTAAGTAATGACAAACTTTATTCTAGTTTTGGCAACGAAAAATCATATTGCAATGAGCAAGTAATTTCTTGTTCAAACTCCAACAACCTAAATGATTGCTTAATAGCAACGGGATTACCTGTAAATAATTTTGCAAAAAACAGCAATTATTTTGAAGTCATTGATTTTTTTATGCGCAACACACGAGGTGTTAGAAGAATTGGGGCAGCCGCTGCCGACCTTTGTTTTGTGGCTGAAGGGACAATGGATGCGTTTTTTGAATACAACCTAAAACCTTGGGATGTTGCTGCGGGAATTTTAATCGCGAAAAACGCAGGCTGCATAATTAAAGATTTTAATATGGGACATAACTTTATTTTCGGCGGACAAATTATGTGTGCCTCCGATAAAATAAGCGGCAGTTTTTTTGAAGTGGTATCAAAAAAAATGAGGTAAGCATTTTACTTACCTCATTTTTAAAATTTATTTTATTTGATTACGGTTCAAGATTACAATTTACCTTTAACCATTCCATTACGTTATTTTTATTTGCTTTACCATAAAAATCATTTAAGTAAGCAATTGTTTCATCAACCTTTTCAGAGTAAGACTTACCTTCAACCTCTTTTAACATGATGTTAATTTCTGATTTTAAAGTTTCGTCGTTTGGAGTTATTAAAGCAAACTCATTAATTAAAGTTGATGTTTTACTATCCGACATGTAGAACAACTTATACTTATTCTCATCTGGCGCAGAAATAGCTTTTCCATCAACCATCAATAATTCTGTTTTATCGAAAACCAATTTATCGTTCTCATAAGATAATTTTTTGTTAATCTCTTCTCCTTTGTATTTGTATCTTAAATAAAAGAAACTATTATCTCCCATAGGATAAGTTTCTTTATTAATTGAAACCTTTAATTTATTTAAAACAACAATGTTACCAGTAAATAAATTTTGCAGATCTAAAATATTATTCACCGCTCCACTTCTTGAACTCACGTTATTACTTGCAGGCAAAAGATTTGCTTTAACAGTTGTTTTACTTTTATCAGCACCTGGAGCTAAAATAAATCGTCCTTTAGCTGTGCTTATAATTGCAGCTTTACTATCAGGAGTTTTAAATTCAATTTTTTCTGTCTCTGGAAACAAATCCCCTTGACTAACATTTTTCTTATTTTTAGCGTAGATAATATTTCCAGTAATCTTAATTACTTTGTATTTATCCACTTCCATTTTACGAGAGCTTTTAAAAACAAAAGTGCTCATTAAAATTAAAGCAATAACCGAAACATGTAATACTTTTCTCATTTCTTATTTAATTTATTTAAAACCAAAAGTACAAAAAAAACAGCACTAAATAGGAACAAATTCATTTAAATATTACCATTCACCATCGAATGTTAATTCTGTGCAAAAAATTAAATAAGGAAAGCCTATTAAATGATTAAATTTACGTTCAATTTTAACCTAAGTCGAATTTATTTGAAATTCTTTTTAAGCATATTATTTACGTTTATTTGCCTCAATATCCTTGGGCAAATAGATAACAATATTGACCTTAAAAAATTTGACTATAAAAAAGCGGATAGTATTGCTATAAATTTCCCTAAAAAAAAGTACAAAGCTGTTACAGAAATTGTTGGTCCATTAACCGAAAAACTAACTACTGAACATGAAAAATTTAGGGCTATTTTTAGATGGATTACTGAAAATATTGAATACAATAAGTCTGCTGCATCTGCATCCGAAGCAGATAAAATAATAAGAAAAAATAAAGCTGTTTGTCAAGGTTTTAGTAATCTATTGAAAGAGATGTGCAACAGTGTTAACATTGATTGCGATGTTATTGTGGGCTATACCAAAACAGAACCTAAGGACATTAACAAAAAACTAAAAAAAACCGATCATGCTTGGAACTCTGTAAAGCTATATGACAAATGGTACTTAGTTGATGTTACTTGGGCTACGAGTAAATACAATGTAACAGCTAAAAAGTTTGTTAAAGAATTTGATGAACATTATTTCCTTACTCCTGCCGATAGATTTATTTTAGATCATTTTCCTCAAGATAAAAAATATCAATTTTTACCAAAACCTATCAAAGCGAAAAAATTCATTGCCACTCCGCTTTACTATGCCGATTACTTCCACTTAAACATAGACAATGTTATTCCTACGAAAGGAGAGTTTTCGCAAAAACAATCAAAACCTTTTGAGTTTATTGTCGAAACAAAAACACCTATAACAAAGGCTGCTGTGCTTTTGAATTACGACGTGTACGTTACAAGTGTTGATATTAAACCGATTGAAGGTAAACCTAATTTTTACACTTTTAGTTTTAATTTCCCTAAAGATGGATTAAATGATATTACTATTTATTTAAATGGAGTTTGTATTGTTGAATACTTAGTTCATACCAAATAACACCATGTCGATAGCCAATAACCTTGAAGAAATAAAAAAACAGATTCCTACTACAGTTGAACTAATTGCAGTTTCTAAAACTAAACCTAATGAGCTTATTATAGAAGCATATAATGCAGGGCAAAGAGATTTTGGCGAAAACTATATTCAGGAACTGGTTGATAAAAGCGAATCATTACCCAAAGATATTAAATGGCACGCCATTGGTCATTTACAAAGCAACAAAGTAAAGTACATTGCTCCATTTGTTTATTTAATTCATGGTGTAGATAGTTTTAAATTATTACAAGAAATAAATAAACAAGCTATAAAATTTAATCGAACAATCAATTGCCTTTTGCAAATTCATATCGCAAAAGAAGAAACAAAGTTTGGTTTAAACGCCAGCGAATGCGAAAACATAATTATATCCAAAGAATTTGACGAACTTAAAAATATCAATATTATCGGACTCATGGGCATGGCTAGTAATACTGATAACGAGAATGAAATAGATTTAGAGTTTGCTTCTCTTAACAAATTGTTTCATTACCTAAAATCTACATTTGGCAAAAAACATAATTTAGATTTACAACATTTATCAATGGGAATGAGCAGCGATTACAAAATTGCAATTAAAAATGGCTCTACTTTAATAAGAGTAGGAAGCAGTATTTTTGGAGAACGTAACTATTCTCAAGCTAAATAAAAGTGGGAGAATTAATCGCAATTTTAACAACACTTAGCTGGAGCATTGGAATCTTTCCATTTACTGAAGCTGCCAAAAGGCTTGGTGCAGCTGCTTTAAACCAATACAGATTATTACTTGCACATATAATAATAAGTTTAATTTTATTAATTGCATATCAATTTTCGATTCCCTATTTATTTGCTCACCCCACGAAACTTAATTTTTTATACTTAGGACTATCGGGCATTATAGGTTTTACTTTAGGTGATTATTTCAGTTTTAAATCCTTTACACAACTTGGTCCTAAGCTAGCAAGCCTATATACCACTATTGCACCAGGAGCTGCTTTAGTTGCAGGCTTTTTTATTTTAGACCAACGATTAAATCTCATAGGTTTAGTAGGTATTGCAATCTCAATTGCTGGGGTTATTTGGTTAACAATAAATAAAAAAGATATTGCAGCTGCTGAAAAAAGTGGTTTTGCAAGAAATAAAACTGGGATTCTATTTGGCGTTTTAGGTGCTTGTTGTCAAGGATTTGGTTTAGTGCTTTCAAAACTAGGATTAGAAGAATTGATTAACGGAGAGAAAATTGAAATTTTGCACGGAGTATGGATAAGGCTATTAGCGGCATGGTTAGCTGCCTTTGTTATTTCAATATTTACAGGCCGCTTTATTTCCAATTCCAAACCAATATTTACCAATCAAAATTCTGGATTAAAATATATGGTAGCGGGTACTTTATTCGGGCCTGTAATCGGAGTAAGTTTATCATTAATTACAATAACAAAAATGCCAGTAGCGGTTGCCCAAACTATTTTTGCCTTGCTCCCAATCTTTGTAATTCCACTAAACTATTTCTTCTACAAAGAAAAAATAACCTTGGCCTCTATCATAGCTTCGATAATAGCTGTATTGGGAGTGTTTGTTTTAATTTGGAGAGAAGAAATAACTACTTTTTTAGGTATTTCTTATTAAACATAAGAGGCAATAAACTTTCGATGCTCTCTGCAATATAAATTTTTCCTTCTGCACCACCCATAATTAAACGGATACGTTTAGAATGTCTATTTTCATACTCAGCAATTGCTTGTCGGCAAGCACCGCAAGGGGTAACAGGGTCTGTTAAACTTGCGTCTGGCGCCTTATATGAAACAGCTATCGCTTTTACCGCAACGTTTGGAAATCTGGCACCAGCGCTATAGATAGCAACACGCTCAGCGCACAAACCTGATGGGTATGCAGCATTCTCTTGATTGTTTCCAATAATAATTTCACCGTTTTCAAGCAACACAGCTGAGCCAACTTGAAAATTACTGTAAGGAGCATAAGCATCTGCAACCGCTTTTCGAGCATGTAACAACAATAATTTATCCTCGTTATTTAATTCTGAATCATTTGAATAAACATCAAATGACGAAACAATTTGAATTTTACTTTGCATAACTTAATTCTCTTTATATATAAGCGCTACCGCATAAGCATTTACTCCCTCTTCTTTACCAACATAACCAAGCTTTTCATTGGTAGTCGCTTTTATTGAAACACAATCAACATCAATATTCATTACCTCCGCTAAAATTTTCTGCATACTAGTTATGTGCGGATTTATTTTAGGTTGTTCAATGCTTAATGTAGCATCTACATTTCCAATTTTATACTTTTTCTCTTTTAAAAGTTGTGTAACCTCAGCTAACAACTTTTTACTATCAATTCCAGCATATTTTGGATTTGTATTTGAAAAATGAAAACCAATATCTCGCAAATTAGCTGCACCTAAAAGAGCATCGCAAATTGCATGAATCAAAACATCTGCATCACTATGACCAAGTAAACCTAAATGATATTCTAACTTAACACCACCCAACCAAAGCTCTCTGCCCTCTGTTAAAGGATGAACATCGTAACCAAAACCCACTCTTATATTCATAATCTATTTAGAAAGAAAAAGCTCCATTAAATGGAGCTTTCACGTTTATTTTTATTGAATTATTTATCCGATTCGTTTTGTTTTTTAAACGCATCAAAGTCAAACGACAAGGTAAATCGTAAAGTATTTTGCAATGGATTACGTTGTACAATTGGAATTAAGTAAGCGAAATCTAAACCAAATACATTGTATTTAACACCAGCACCTAAAGTAAAAAACTTACGGTTACCTTTTGTTCTATCCTCATTAAAATAACCTGCGCGAACAGCAAATTGTTTGTTGTACCAATATTCTAAACCAATTTGATAAATGATTTCCTTAAGCTCTTCTTTACCACCACCCGGAGCATCATTAAAAGAACCAAACATACCTGAAGCAATACTTCTGTTAGGATCTTTGCCAGCAATAATATTTCCATTTACATCATAAGTTGGTGGTGTTGGAACCATTAACTTATTAATATCAACTGCAACTGCAAAACTATTTGCATCATCTAAATCGATTCTTAAATAAGAACCCAATTTCATATTAATAGGAATAAAATCCTTAGCGTCAGCGCTTCCATTATCTGTGTAAGAAATTTTTGTTCCAATATTTGACAAGTTTAAACCTATATTAAATTCAGTTTTCTTGTCTGAAATTTTCATTTTTGTATCGTGATACATCATGGATAAATCCACAGCAAATGCTTTTCCAGCATGAGTTGAAGCACCATTTGACAAAGGAATACCACTTGTTAAATTAGAATAGATATAACGCATTGCCATACCTCCCGAAAATTTATCGCCTAACTGACGCGCGTAGCCTAAATCCAAAGCAAACTCATTAGGGCGGTAATTTCCAATAGTATTACCAACGATGTCAGTAAAAGTAATATTACCTAAAGAAAAATACCTTAAAGAACCACCTACCGAAGATCGCTTATCTAACTTTGTGTAGCCTGATAAGTAAGCTAAGTTTATATCTGGAACCAATTGACGTAACCAAGGAGAATAAGAAACTGCAATACCCACTTTTTTGTCTGCAAATGCCAATTTACTAGTATTCCAATGAAACGAATTTGCATCAGCACTTGTTGCAACACCGCACTCGCCCATACCACCCGCTCTTGAATCTGGAGCAATCAATAAAAAAGGAACAGCCGTTGTAATTGTATTTATTCCTCCATTTAATTGATTGGTAGATATTTGAGAATTTCCAACTAACGCAAATAAACTTAATGCGCTAATTGCAAATTGTATTTTTCCTCTATTATTCATCATCTTCATAAAAAATCTAATCACAAATTTAATAAATTAATTTAATATCACTAGTTTTTCAATTTTTTGAGCTATGTTGCCTTCTGAGTCTTTCAGCCTAACCTTATACACATATACTCCACGTCCAATTTTATCTCCATAATCATCTTTGCCATCCCAAGCAATACCTTCTGTTCTGTAACCACTATTGATAACATTTTGTTGAATCGTTTTCACAAGCTTACCACTTACAGTATAAATTTGAATTTCAACATTTAATTGCGAACAGCATTGATTGTGCTCTAGATAAAACTGAGTGTTAGTACTAAATGGATTAGGATAATTCAGTACATGTTTTAGCGCCAACTCACTCGATTGTGCTACAACAAACTCGGTATAAGATGAACTGGAATTATTTTGCACGTCCCATACTTTTAAACTTAGTGTATGATTACCTTCACTCAACGAACTAAGTGGATAGCTTACTTTTCCAGATTGATACGAGTTAACATCACTTTGATAGTAGTCATTCAACACCAAAGAATTATTTGTTTGAGCATCCAGCACAGCTACTATATCATGCCCTATACCATTTCCAACTGTGTTCACTCCAATCGAATCAAAAATTTCAGCATAAATGGTTGGGTTTTCATTTGTAGTTCCGCCAAACACAAATTTATTGTCATTCATAAATAACTTTACTTCTGGACCTTGAGTATCCAATTTTGCGGATGTATCACTTCCCCCTATTAATATGTTGTTGTAATATCCTGCAGCATCATCTAATCCATTTTGTGCATAGTAACTTATTTTACCTATACCATAAGCATAGTTAATATCCTTTGGAACAATAAAACTAAACTCAAAATCGCCATTTGTCACCGATGCTAAACCTTTGTATATTATACTCCTTTGCAAATTAAAATTCATTGGTGTAGAATAAGGAGCTCCGTCATTTCCTAATGTTGTAAAAGTACTAGACTTGTCATAAACGGTAGGATACAAACCTCCGTTAAAACTAGTTAATTTTGTACCTGATTCATTTCCCACATAACCTTTAACAGTTACTTTACTCAATGCCCTTAATGTATCATTAACATTAACTACAACAGGGTGTGAATTAATCTCTGTAGTATAAACTGTTTCCTTAGGATAAGCCAAAGGTAAAGCAGGATCGCCAAGTAAACTGAAATGATAAAAAGTACCATTTGCAACAACTTTCGAATTAAAAATTAAATCCCCCATTTTTGGCACTTTGCCAGAATAGTTTAAAGCCTTATCAAAAAACGGATAAGATAAAGGTCTTGAATCGGCTGTTGTAGCTAATCGCGTGGTGGTAAACAAAGCTATTCCTCCACCACCAGAATTTAACAAAACATATTCTCCCGCCGAAGTTCTTCCAGGATCATCAAATCGGCTAAACTCACAAGTTACCGTTAAAAACATAGGTAAATTATTTACGTTTTTCCAACCTTGAATTGCGGCCAAATTAATTGCATCTTCGCCTGTTAAACCAAGTTCTCCGCCATGTCCATTAAAATCAACTATCAATGCACCCTTTTCTATTTGCTTATTAATAGCTGCAACTGCATCTGGATATCTTTGCCCTCCCGGTGTCGAAATTTGATTAAATGCATCCAAATATATTTTATTGATATTAACTGTTTTATTATAAACTGCAATAGGATTTGAAATATCTTCACACTGATCTTGAAATTCGTTTCCTTCTTCATCATCCGCAATAAAACAAATTGTATTACGCCAATCTCCCATCGAATTACCTGATAAGGTATTGCAGTTATTTACATTATTAGATAACGAATAATTTAGATTTTGCTTTCGGTAATTCAATATTTTTTGAACAACAACATTTGCTTCATTAGTTGAATGAACAGGTAAACGCCCTACTGCCACATCTATAAAACTAGTAAGTGCCGGAACCCCTTCTGTTGGACCAAGAAAAGCATAGTAATCGTCAATTACCTTACTTGAAATGTAAGACAAACTATTATCCGTTTGTACTGTAGGTATAAAATTTGTGTTGCTATTTGTGTTTCTGTTTTTATTATTATAAGAACCATCACCAAATAATAAAACGTAACGTGGGGTTTCATTCGGATCTGTTGATCGTTCATATAACATTCTAATATAATCTCTTATCGCCGTGGCGTCTTGCGCACCAGATGAAAACTCATTATATATATCATCGGTAGTAACTACATGACTGCTCAAAGTATCGTATTGTATATGATAACTTGCAAGTTGTTGTGCCTGACTTAAAAACATTGGATGAGTAACTATAACTAAATCAACAGGCAAATGCGAATGCAAATTTTGATTCGGTACTAAACCTACTTTTGTTGGAGTTAAATAACCTGTGTTACCAAAAATAAAATAATTATCAAGGCTTGAACTTTGAGCGATAAAATCTCCATTGTTTCCTACCAAATTATATTGCTGTTCTTTAATATTTAAAGGGTCACTAACATTCCAAATTTTAGTAGTTAAGTTAAGACCAGAAATCTGATATTGAGTTGTTTTTCCAATTGCTTTATAATCTCTAAATCCCATTTGATTCCCTACCATAATTAAATTTCTTCGTGCGTTTAAACGAATATAATTTAACCAACCCGTTTTATTATCTGAAGGTTTTGATACTGTTACCGAAAACGACGATGAATTATTTGGGAAAATAACTGCAGATGAACCCGGACGAGCAATGTCATCTGTATAGCTTGTACCCGTATTATTGTATGGTATTTGCGCTGTACCATTTGGATAACTCATATTAAAATAAGATGTAACAAAACCAGAAACTGCATATCTTCCGGCAATACTTGTAAGCATTCTCACAGAATCACCTTGGACAATGTTTGGAAACGAAAACCCAAAACTGTATGAAAGTAAAATATCGTAAAACTCACCATAAAACTCTCTACCTGATTTAACTAAGTTGCTTGTTTCATTCTCATGAAAGGCATAGTCATCAAACGAATTACAATTGTAAGTGGCAGGCGATGATAAACTTGATTGAGAAGAGATACGTTTACCAAAACTAGCATTATCTATCGTTACAAAATAAAAAGTTGTATCACTAAAATGATGTTTAACATAATTATACTTCAATGTTGCACCAGCTGCCGATGGATTGTAATTCCAGTACCCTGGCCTTTGACCATAAAATAATATAAAATCACTATTATCAAAAACACCATCTCCCTCTCCTGACACATAAATAGCATTTTCAGCTAAATCATCTGTCCTGTAAACTGAATTATTTTCGGGTAAAAGATGGCCACCGTTACCATAAATCTTAATATTTCTAGGATCAACACCTTGCAAATTCAATCCTAAAGAAGTCAAAAAGTTTTTATCCATTTTATACACACCATCGTCAGTAACTGCAATTTTAAACCATGTTCCAGTTGCAAGTACTGAGTTAGTTCCAAAAGCTTGAACATTCGAATTTACAAAGGCCTTATTAGTTATTGATTCCTTCCAAACTAATTCGAAAGAAACAAGCTTCTCATATTGACCAATGTTTTTATTATAACGAATTGGAATAAATCTACACTCCGAATAATTTTCCTTTCTAATATCGTATGAATACGTTTTAACATCAAATTCTTCCGATAGATATTCTTTAAAACGAGTAATGTTAAATAATTCGGAATTACTTAAAACCTCGGTTCGAATATTCTTTAACGAAGCTTCAGAATCCTTACCATTTGGGCTTTTTTTTCGCTTACAATAAAAAGGAGCGAAACCATTTTCCGCATCATGAAAAGCTTCATTGAAACTTAAAACAGAAATTTTCGAATCAACACCTAAAATAATTTCGTGGTTCGATTTCCATTTTAATTCAACAAGAAAATTATTTTCATTTTGCGAGATTGAACTTTTATTCTGAGCAAAAAAAACATTTGCTGCAAAAACAAAAACAACGCAAAATAAACCGCTCAGCTTTTTCATTCTATTTTAAAATTTATAAAGTTAAGTACTTTTTCTTCACAAGCTGCAATTGTATTTTTTAATTATTTCCTTGTTATACGCACAAAACAAAAAAATATTGTATTTTTTGCTCGAATATAAAATTATTGTTATATTTGTAATTACTAAATAAATGAAACAAACCCATTTTTAAATATATTTGCCATGATGAAAAAGCTAACCCTCGCAATGCTATTTGTTTTATCTATTGGATTTAGCAATAGCTTATTGGCTCAAGATCCTGAGTTTACTCAGTTTTATGCCAATCCATTGTATTTAAATCCAGCTTTTGCTGGTACGGCTAAATGTCCACGCATTTGCTTAAACTACCGCAATCAATGGCCGAATTTGTATAAAACATACATCACAACTTCAGCTTCTTACGACCAGCATATTGACGGTATTTCGGGCGGTATTGGCTTAATTGCATACAACGACAAGGCTGGTGACGGTACTTTAAACACCACTCAAATTTCGGGTATGTACTCTTACCAGTTAAATTTAACTCGTGAATTCTCAATGAAATTTGGTTTCCAAGGTACTTATGCTCAAAAATCTATCGATTGGAGTAAATTAAACTTCGGCGATATGATTGATGCACGTAGAGGTTTCGTTTACAATACAAATGAAGTTCCGGGCTTAAACAAAAAATCAAATTTAGATATTTCTGCTGGTTTATTAGGTTTTAGCAAGCGCTATTTCTTTGGAGCTGCTTTCCACCACTTAACTCAACCTGACGAAGGTTTTATTGGAGTTTCTAAGTTACCGATGAAAATAACTGGTCACGCTGGAGCAATTATCCCTCTAGCAAAAGGTAACGAATCATATATTTCACCAAACATTTTGTACCAACGTCAACAAGATTTTAACCAATTAAACTTAGGTTTATATTTTGTTAAAGGACCTATTGTTGCTGGTATGTGGTATCGTAACCAAGATGCTATGATTATTTTGTTAGGTTACCAAGCATCACACTTTAAGTTTGGTTATAGCTACGACGTAACTGTATCTAAAATTGCTAATGCAACTGCAGGTTCTCATGAAATTTCATGTCAATTACAGTTCAATTGCCGTCCTAAAAAGAAGAAGTTCCGTGTAATTAGCTGTCCATCTTTTTAAGGAAAATTAAAAAAAATAGTTATTTTTGTAACCTTTTATAACCTTTTACGTTACAACTCTACCTTTGAGGTGTAATATTTAAGTTAAATGAACGAAAAAGACATTTAACTAGGTTTTATAAGAACGAATTTTATAAATAGAATATGATGAAAACAACAATTAAATTAATGAGTTTAGCGGCAGCTGGAACCTTAATTTTTAGTTCATGTAGCCAAGAGCGTTCTCCTGTTACTGGTTGGGCTTACAATTCGCCTGAGAATGGTGGATTTGAAAAAGTACCATACGAGGAACAAGAAACTGGTCCGGGATTAGTGTTAGTAGAAGGTGGTACTTTTACTATGGGTAAAACTGAACAGGATGTTAGTTACGATTGGAATAACACTCCACGTCGTGTAACTGTTTCTTCATTCTATATGGATGAAACTGAGGTTACTAACTTCTCATATTTAGAATATTTATATTGGACTGGTCGTGTTTTTGGAACTGACTACCCAGAGGTTTACTATAAAGCGTTACCAGACACTTTAGTTTGGCGTGAAAAAATGGCTTTCAACGAACCTTATGTTGAATATTATTTACGTCACCCAAGTTACCGTGATTACCCTGTTGTAGGTGTAAGTTGGTTACAAGCAAATGATTTTTGTACTTGGAGAACTGACCGCGTAAACGAGTTTATCTTAATTCGTGAAGGTTTATACACTCACAAACCGGTTAATACTTCATCTGATTACTTTAGCACTGAAACTTATTTAGGTGGTGTTTGGGGTGGTCAATTAGATCAAAAATTACCTTCATTTAACGATCAAGTTCCTGAGCGTGAGGTTAGAATGGAAGATGGTATCTTTTTACCAAAATACCGTTTACCAACAGAGGCTGAATGGGAATTTGCTGCTTATGGTTTAATTGGAAACACTATTGGTGAGCGTATCACAGATAGAAGAGTTTATCCTTGGAATGGACATGGTGTTCGTAATGCTGATGAGAAATACATTGGTCAAATGATGGGTAACTTTGTTCGTGGTGCAGGTGACTACATGGGTACAGCAGGTTGGTTAAATGATAACGCTGACGTAACTGCTCCAGTTTACAGCTACTGGCCAAATGATTACGGTTTATACAATATGGGTGGAAACGTTTCTGAGTGGGTATTGGATGTTTATCGTCCTTTAACTTCTGAAGATGCTGATGAATTCCGTCCTTTCCGTGGTAACGTATTTAAAACTAAGAAAATTGACCCAGCAACTGGACAATTTATCGTATCTCAAGGTCCTCCTACAGATACTTTATATAACTACTTTGATAATAAGTTAACTCCAGCATCTAAATTTGGTGCGGTTGCTCGTGACAATGCTGATATTAAAGATAGTGATTTAGTTGTTATTCCTGGCCAAATTATTTGGAGAGATGTTTCAGCTGAGTATCCTCAAGATAACTTAGATGAACGTAGAAATTACAAAACTCATGATTATATTGGTCATGGTGATGGTGATGTTAACTCATCTATTTACTTTGCTGATGGAGATGATGCTTACACAAACAGAGCTGGTAAAATCATGTACGAATATGCTAAAACATCTTTGGTAAATGATAAATCAAGAGTTTACAAAGGCGGTTCTTGGAGAGATCGTGCATACTATATGAACCCTGGTTCGCGAAGATTCTTAGATCAACGTCAATCAAATGCTTATGTAGGCTTTAGATGTGCTATGACCCGTGTTGGTAGCCCTGTAGGTTTAGGAAGATAATTTAAAACTTTAAATAAATTAAAAAACGCTTAGTAAAACACTAAGCGTTTTTTTTATGCTGGTTAATTACTGATTCACTATTAAATAATACCAATAAAAAAGCCCTGAATATTTAATATTCAGGGCTTTCTATATAATTATTAATTACTATTTTTTACTTGTTAAACTAGCAGATAAATACTCACGATTTAAGCGAGCAATATTTTCTAAGCTAATTCCTTTTGGACATTCAGCTTCGCAAGCACCCGTATTTGTACAGCTACCAAAACCTTCTTCGTCCATTTGGTTTACCATGTTTAAAACACGATCCTTAGCTTCAATTTTACCTTGAGGTAATAAAGCCAATTGAGACACTTTTGCACTAACAAATAACATTGCGCTACTGTTTTTACAAGCAGCCACACAAGCTCCGCATCCAATACAAGCTGCAGCATTAAATGCTTCGTCAGCATCATCTTTAGGAATAAGAATGTTATTTGCATCCTTCACATTACCTGTGTTAACGCTAACAAAACCACCCGCAGCAATAATTCTATCAAATGAACTCCTATCCACAGCTAAATCCTTAATTACAGGGAAGGCTGCGCTTCTCCATGGCTCAACCACAATAGTATCACCATCTTTAAAGCTACGCATATGCAACTGACAAGTTGTAACACCTTGTTTTGGCCCGTGAGGACGGCCATTGATATACATACTGCACATACCACAAATACCTTCACGGCAATCGTGATCAAATGCTATTGGTTCTTTTCCTTCGTTAATTAACTGCTCGTTAACTACGTCAAACATTTCTAAAAACGACATATCAGGAGAAATTCCTTTAGCTGCGTAAGTTTCAAAACGTCCGCGCTCGTTTTTATTTTTTTGTTTCCAAACCTTTAAGGTTAAATTCATATTTCCGTGACTCATAGTAATATTTTTAATCTAAATCAATTATTTATAAGAACGAGCAGCAATTTTAATGTTCTCGTATTTTAATTCTTCTTTATGTAATTCAAAATTGCTATCTCCTTTGTATTCCCAAGCTGCAACATATGCAAAGTTCTCATCATCACGTAAAGCTTCTCCCTCTTCTGTTTGGAACTCTTCACGGAAGTGACCACCACAACTTTCATTACGGTGCAATGCATCTTTACACATTAATTCACCTAATTCGATAAAATCAGCTACGCGGTGAGCTTTTTCCAATTCAGGGTTAAACTCATTAGCATCTCCTGGTACCCGAACATCTTTCCAAAACTCTTCTTTAATTTTCTGAATTTCAGCAATTGCCCATGTTAAACCTTCTTTGTTACGAGCCATACCACATTTATCCCACATAATTTTACCCAAGCGCTTATGGAAATGGTCAACAGATTTAGTTCCTTTTATGGTCATTAATTTATTGATACGTTCTTGAACTTCAGCTTCAGCCTTAACAAACGCTTCGTTATCCGTTGGAATCGCTTTTGTACGAATCTCTTCAGATAAATAATCACCAATTGTATAAGGAATAACAAAATAACCATCGGCCAAACCTTGCATTAAAGCAGATGCACCTAAACGATTTGCTCCATGATCAGAGAAATTAGCCTCACCTAAAGCATATAAACCTGGCACTGTAGTCATTAAATTGTAATCAACCCAAAGTCCACCCATTGTGTAGTGAACCGCTGGATAAATACGCATTGGCACTTCATAAGGGTTTTCTCCAGTAATTTGTGCGTACATATCAAACAAGTTACCATACTTCTCTTTTACAACTTCTTTACCTAATTTGATAATTTCTTCTTTACTTGGGTTATGTAAATTCTTTTTATTTGCTTCAATTTTACCATAACGCTCTGTGTTAGCAGCAAAATCTAAGTATACCGCCATTTTACTAGCTCCTACACCAAAACCAGCATCACATCGCTCTTTTGCAGCGCGGCTAGCAACGTCACGAGGAACCAAGTTACCAAAAGCTGGGTAACGACGCTCTAAATAATAATCTCTTTCATCTTCAGGAATATCGTTTGGTTTACGAGTATCACCAGCCTTTTTAGGAACCCAAATACGGCCGTCATTACGCAATGACTCCGACATTAAGGTTAATTTCGATTGATGATCACCACTAACAGGGATGCAAGTTGGGTGAATTTGAGTATAACAAGGATTTCCGAAGAATGCACCTTTTTTATGCGCTTTCCAAGCTGCAGTTACGTTACTTCCCATTGCATTGGTTGATAAGTAAAATACGTTACCATAACCACCTGTACACAACAATACTGCATGTCCGAAATGACGTTCTAATTTACCAGTAACTAAATCACGAGCAATAATACCACGAGCTTTACCATCAATAGTAACAACATCCATCATTTCATGACGAGCTAATAATTGAACAGCTCCCATACCTACTTGACGTTGTAAAGCAGAGTAAGCGCCTAACAACAACTGTTGACCAGTTTGACCAGCAGCATAGAATGTACGTTGAACTTGAGTTCCACCAAACGAACGGTTTGATAAAGTTCCGCCGTATTCACGAGCAAAAGGCACACCTTGAGCAACGCATTGGTCAATAATATTTCCAGAAACCTCAGCTAAACGATGAACGTTTGCTTCGCGTGCACGGTAATCGCCACCTTTAATTGTATCGTAAAATAATCGGTAAATACTATCACCATCGTTTTGATAATTTTTTGCAGCGTTAACACCACCTTGCGCAGCAATACTATGCGCACGACGTGGAGAATCTTGAAAACAAAATACTTTAACTTTGTATCCCATTTCAGCCAAAGTTGCTGCAGCTGAAGCACCAGCTAAACCAGAACCAACAACAATAACTTCTAAGCTACGTTTGTTTGCAGGATTAACCAAATGTACAGTTGAACGGTACTTAGTCCATTTATTTTCTAAAGTTCCCTCAGGAATTTTTGAATTTAATTTTGATGAAGTAGACATATCTTATTATTGAGTTGAATTATTTAATTAGTCCTAAATGCATTGTGATTGGCATTGCCGCAAACAATAATGGAACAAAAATAGAAAAAGCTGTTCCGATGAAAGAAATGGTAGGATTGTATTTTGGATGATTTAAACCTAATGTTTGAAAAGCAGATTTAAAGCCGTGCATTAAGTGATAAGCTAAGGAAACAACACCAACCATATAAACAGCTACAAAATACCATTTTTCGAAAACAGCCTTCATGTTTTCAAAAGTATTGTGTTCTTCACCAGCAAAAACAGCTGCTTTAGTTGGCCACCAGAAATTAGCTAAGTGAACTACCAAAAAAATCAACAATAAAGAACCTAAAATACCCATCGAACGAGAGTACCATGTGCTATTAGCTTTTCCATTAGTTACAGAATAACCAATTGGGCGAGCCTTACGATTTTTTAATGTAATAATTAATGCTTGAATCATGTGCCAAAAAAGACCAGCAAATAATCCGATTTCCATTATTCGAATAACAATGTTATGCGACATGAAATGCGCCGCCGCATTGAAAGTAACACCACTATCATTCAAAAAGATTAATGAATTGATAGAAACGTGAACCACTAAAAACGACACTAAAAATAAACCTGTTAAGGCCATTGGAATTTTTCTCCAGATTGAAGAACGAAACGAGTTTGAATTGCTCATATAAATATAAAATTATTGTTTTATAAGCCCGAAAGGATTGGGCGCCACAAATGTAATATTCAGAAGGTGGATAGCAAAATTTTATCTTTCAAATTCGTCTATATTTACAATTTAGAATCATTTTAAATAAGAACTTGTTCTTGCTTTGGCTGAGAATAAATAACCTTTACTTCGGCCCAATCCAAAAAAACGTAATCGCTCAAAGGTGCATCCAACTCAGGGATATTCTTAGAATTTACATTTTCGATGTACAAAGAAACTAGGTTACGTTGTTCATTATGAATAGGTAGCTCGTTTTCCTTGGTTCGAAAGTATACCGTTTTTATTGTTAAATGCTTGACAACTATAGGATTAATTAACTCAATTTTAAACCAACCTTTGTATTTATCAATAAACTTACGTTCTAATACAACAGCCCGAATTGGCATTAGCTCCAATAAACGCGTGGTGTATCTTCCGTGTGGATAAAAAGCTACTGTTGAGTTAACCAAGTCGGAATATCTGGGATTTAAGCCACCAAAAAAGATTTTAGGATTAACAAATTGTTTGAAACTAAATTTGTCCCAAAGTCCAAAAAACACATCAATACGATTAATACAAACATTAAAAAAATAAATGGGGTAAAAATAATACATACTCGCAAAAACAAGTTCACCAATGGCTATTTGACTATTAATTTTAACTACCGCACTTATATAAACAATAAAAATCAAAAACAATAAACCGCCTGAAACAACAAAAGCCAGACTCTTTGTTTTTAAGTTTAGATGGTGCCCATAATACTCTGCTTGATTTAGACAATTATTTACCATATGAACAAAAAGCCAAGCCTGAAACAATAAAATAAAATATGGGATTATCCAAATCTTAAAAGTTTCGTTCAAAATAAAGAAATCATAAATACCATGCGAAAAAATAGCCACTGCAAAACCTATTATAAAAAATAGAATTCCATTTTTTTTATAATAAAACTTACCTAACATTAAGGCATACGCAATAATAGACGTGTCAACAATATGAGAAAGAGAAGTAAAAATACCTCTTGAATAAATAGTAGAGATAGAAGAAGAATTAAAATACATGATATCTTCAACAATTGAAAAACCAAGTGCACTTACAGCGGCATAAACAATGTAATCTATTGGTTCCTTAATTTTTTTTGTAAAGAACAATACAAACAAAAAAGGTAAAATTTTCATTGTTTCTTCAATACCACCTATAACCAAAACCGAATAGAGAAAATCCTTCCCTGCGCTAATATTCCAATGATGCGAAAACACTGAATTAACGAAAACATATAAATAATCAGTTATAACAATTGAAATGAAACTGATTGCAAAAACACAAAATAAAACCCAAGCATTGGTTGGCTTATACGTATCTAATGCATAAATAAAATAAAACCAAATAGCAAAAATTAATACTGCTCCAATTATTGTAAGAACATTAGTTCCTTTAAACGTTTTTAATACTGCATACTTAACAAACATTGCCAATTTGTTGTTTTGAAACGCGTACTTCATTAAATAATTATTGTCAAGCTGTTTTCTTAACCGAGAACTATGGCATAAGGCATCCAAACCTATTTTATTCTTTGTATCAGCATAAAAACTGGCCAAATTATTTAAAGCCGTTTTACAACTAGAATTACAATAAATTTCCGCCTTATAACATTGTTCCCGTATTTCATCATCAGAATTACAATATGCCATTAATGTTTGAACAAAAGGATGGCGTTTGTTTCTAATCTTCTTAAGATACATCAAGGCATCTTCGTAATTACTATAGTACACAAACTTTTTAACCGCCATTTTAAACAATGCCAAGTCTCTTTTTTGAAAGTTTGGACTAACTAAATTCTCATCATCTTCGTAATCAGAATACCAGTTAATCTCCTCCATCATATTATCTTCTTCAAAACCCTTTTTTTTACTTTCATCAACTTTTTTATTAGCAGAGTGCAACAAATAAATCGATTCGTAATCATAAGGGTTTTCTTGCGTTTTCATGTAATACGCATAAACTTGGTGTCCATACAAATTTTCCTTAACTGCGTATTCTAAAACCTCATTGGGATCTTTAGGGCTTTGTTTAGAAATAAAAAAAATGGTAATAAAAAGCGTGAGGATAATAAATATACCCAGATAAAAGAACCCGAATCTCAATCTTGGCCTTAAAACCTCAGAGAAGGGAATTCGTTTACGCTGCATGTTATAATAAAAAGGTATACCTAATGACATTGCATAAATAATCATCAAAACCACACCTAATGCCTTATAACCAGTTTCCATATTAAAGTATTACAATGGTAAAGATTTTATTCCAAAACAGAAAACAAGTATCATAAATAATGTTTACAAATAATTGATGGGATAAGACAAAAGATTCTATTTTTGTTGAAATTTTAAAACTCTTATCAAATGGAATTCAGAATAGAAACAGACACAATGGGTGAGGTTAAAGTACCAGCTCATGTATATTGGGGTGCACAAACCGAAAGAAGCAGAAATAATTTTAAAATTGGACCAGAAGCATCAATGCCAAAGGAGATAATTTATGCGTTTGCTTATTTAAAAAAAGCTGCTGCACAAGCCAATTGTGATTTAGGTGTTTTAAGTAAAGAAAAGAGCGATTTAATTGGAAAAGTTTGTGATGAAATTTTAGAAAAGAAACATGATGACCAGTTTCCGCTAGTAATATGGCAAACAGGTTCAGGAACTCAAAGTAATATGAATGCGAACGAGGTTATTGCTTACCGCGCTCATGTTTTAAGCGGAGGAAATTTGAACGATGAGAAAAAAGTTTTACACCCTAATGATGATGTAAATAAATCACAATCATCTAACGATACTTATCCGACAGCTATGCACATTGCGGCATACAAGCAAGTGGTTGAAATAACAATTCCTGGAATGGAAAAATTAATGAATACTTTAGATGCAAAAGCAAAAGAGTATTCTACAATTATTAAAACGGGTCGTACACATTTTATGGATGCCACACCGCTTTCATTAGGACAAGAATTCAGTGGATATGTACAGCAGATTAAAAACAGTATTCGCGCAATTAAAAATTCGCTAGAAATGGTGAAGGAATTGGCTTTGGGCGGAACTGCGGTTGGAACTGGATTAAATACACCAAAAGGATACGATGTTTTAGTAGCTAAAAAAATTGCTGACTTAACAGGTTTGCCATTTGTAACTGCTCCAAACAAGTTTGAAGCTTTAGCGGCTCATGATGCAATGGTTGAATTATCAGGAGCTTTAAAACGCAGTGCTGTTGCGCTAATGAAAGTAGCTAATGATATTCGTATGCTTTCATCTGGTCCACGTTGTGGAATTGGAGAAATTATTATTCCTGATAACGAACCAGGTTCGAGTATTATGCCAGGAAAGGTAAATCCAACTCAACCAGAAGCATTAACAATGGTTTGTGCTCAGGTAATTGGCAATGATATGGCAGTAACTGTTGGTGGCTCAATGGGACATTTTGAATTAAATGTATTTAAACCATTAATTGCTGCTAATGTTTTACAAAGCGCACGCTTAATTGGTGATGCATGTGTTAGCTTTAACGATAAATGTGCAATTGGCATTGAACCCAATCACGCAATGTTAAAAGCGCACTTAGAAAATTCATTAATGTTGGTAACATCATTAAACACGCATATTGGTTACGAAAAAGCTGCTAAAATTGCTAAAACTGCACACAAAGGAAACAAAACTTTACGCGAAGCTGCAATTGAATTAGGTTATGTAACAAACGAACAATTTGACCAATGGGTTAGACCAGAGGATATGATTGGCTCAATGAAATAAAATATAGTTGGTAGGTATTAGTGACTATCGAAGCACTAATACCTAACTCCTAAACAAATAAACAACACAAAATGAAGCAAGCATATATAATAAACGGAGTTCGTACTGCAATTGGAAATTTTGGAGGAACATTATCATCAATAAGAACAGATGATATGGCAACTTTTGTTTTGAAAGAGATCCAAAAAAGAAATCCAAATCTAAATTGGGAAGAAGTTGGCGATATTATATTAGGTTGTGCAAACCAAGCAGGCGAAGACAATCGCAATGTTGCGCGCATGGCTGGTTTAATGGCAGGCCTTCCTGTTTCAATACCTGGTCAAACAATCAATCGTTTATGTGCTTCTGGATTAGCTGCCACTGCTGATGCAGCGCGTTGGATACAAATGGGTGATGCTGAATTGATGATTGCTGGAGGTGTAGAGAATATGACACGTGGTCCACTTATTTTATCAAAAGCAAGTTCAGCTTACGGGAGAGATCAGCAGATGTACGATAGTAGTTTTGGTTGGAGATTTATTAACCCCATAATGAAGGATATGTTTGGAGTTGATGCAATGGGTGAAACTGCGGAAAACGTTGCTGATTTATTAAAAATTTCTAAAGAAGACCAAGATAAATTTGCGGTTTGGAGCCAACAAAAAGCCGCTAAAGCTCAAGCAAGCGGAAGGCTAGCTGAAGAAATTGCAGCGATTGAAATTCCACAGCGCAAAGGTGATGCTATTATTTTTGCGAAAGATGAGTTTGCTAAAGCAAGCACTAACCTAGAATCTTTAGCAAAATTAAAACCTTCTTTCAGAAAAGATGGAAGTGTAACAGCAGGTAATGCATCTGGTTTGAATGATGGAGCTGCAGCAATATTATTAGCTTCAGAAACTGCAATAAAAAATCAAAATTTAAAACCTCTAGCTCGAATTGTATCATCATCTGTTGTTGGTGTTGAACCAAGAGTGATGGGATTAGGACCAGTAGAAGCTGCAAATAAAGCTATTGCTAAAGCTGGTTTAACGTGGAATCAAATTGATATTATTGAGCTTAACGAAGCATTTGCGGCTCAAGCTTTAGGTTGCACACGCAGTTGGGGTTTAGCTGATAATGACGAACGTATTAATCCAAACGGAGGTGCAATAGCTTTAGGTCATCCATTAGGAATGAGTGGCGCACGAATCATTAACTCAGCAGCGATTGAATTACACAAACAAAATAAAAAATTTGCACTTGCTACAATGTGCATAGGTGTTGGCCAAGGCTATGCTGTGGTAATTGAAAAAGCTTAGGAAATAATTAATCAGAATTTACAAAGTTTCAGAAACTCATTTAAATCTTCGCCTATTATCTCCTTATGTTGAGCTGGATTTAAATTCTCTAGCTTTAAGTTCATTATTCGTGTGCGTTGTAAAAAAATCACCTGTAAATCAAAGTATTTGCACATGCGACGTATTTGCTTGTTTAATCCTTGCTCTAAAACAATTTTAAATTTAACGTCAGTTAGTTTTTCAATTCGTTTAGCATATCCCAGTTTACCTAAAACAGGAATGCCATTTAAACAGGCTTGATAAAATTGTTCAGGTATATTTTTATCCACTTCCACAACATATTCCTTTTCTTGATGATTTTGCTCCGAAATAATTTTATTCATGATGTTGCCATTATTTGTCAGGAGCAATAAACCTTCACTTTCCTTATCTAATCTGCCTATCGGAAATAAATCATTTTGAGGTAATAAATTGCAAATATTTTCCTTAATTGATGGATTCAGCGTTGTTTCGAAACCACGTGGCTTATTTAATAAAAAGTACTTATAAACTTTGGCCGTTTGCAAAATTTCATTCTCATACAACACTTCATCCGTTTCAAAAAATTCAATATTTTCAGAAACAACAATGTTATTAATAAGAACTTTCTTTGATAAAATAAGGTCTTTAGCTTGTTGATTAGAAATGGCTAAACGTTTAACTAAAAAATATTGTAATCGATTCCTGAATTGCATATACTTTATGAATCGATAAATACAGTTATTTTCCTACTAACATTTTCTTAATCTCATTTAACTTCATCAATGCTTCAACAGGAGTAAGATTATTAATTTCGGTTCCTAAAATCTCTTCACGAATACTCTCCAAAATAGGATCATCCAACTGAAAGAAACTTAATTGAAAATCATCCTTAGCACTTCCATTCATTTGTAATGCTTTTGTGGGCTTATTATTGGATGCCATTTCCATATCATGGCCCTTCTCTAGTTTCTTCAAAATATCATTGGCTCTATCAATTACCATTTTAGGCATCCCTGCCATTCGCGCTACATGAATACCAAAACTATGCTCACTGCCACCTTCTGCAAGCTTGCGCAAGAAAATAATTTTGTTATTTATTTCCTTCACCGAAACATTATAATTTTTTATTCGAGGGAAATAAGTTGTCATATCATTTAATTCATGATAATGCGTTGCAAATAAAGTTTTAGCCTTTGCCTTAGGTTGCTCATGCACATACTCGGCAATTGCCCATGCAATAGAAATACCATCGTATGTTGAGGTACCTCGACCAATCTCATCTAATAAAACCAAACTTCTATTGCTTAAGTTATTTAGAATACTAGCTGTTTCATTCATCTCAACCATAAAAGTAGATTCGCCCGATGAAATATTATCGCTTGCTCCTACCCTAGTGAAAATTTTATCTACCAAGCCTATATTTGCTTCTGTTGCTGGAACATAACAACCTATTTGAGCCAACAAAACAATCAGAGCTGTTTGTCGCAACAAGGCAGATTTACCACTCATATTAGGGCCAGTAATCATAATGATTTGTTGGCTATCATTATCTAAGTAAACCGAGTTTGAAACGTACTCCTCACCTATTGGTAATTGTTTTTCAATAACAGGATGACGCCCATCTTTAATATCAATTGCAAAAGACTCATTTAATTGAGGTTTCACATAATTATTTGAAATAGCTAGTTGCGCAAAAGAACACAAGCAATCTAAACGTGCAATTAATGAAGCATTTAACTGTATTGGCTGAATAAAATCAATTAAATCATTTACCAATTTTTCATATAAACGAACTTCAATGGCATTGATTTTTTCTTCAGCACCTAATATTTTTTCTTCGTAGGTTTTTAACTCAGGTGTTATGTAACGTTCTGCATTAGTTAACGTTTGTTTACGAATCCATTCTTGCGGAACTTTATCCTTATGCGCATTAGTAACCTCTAGGTAATAACCAAAAACGTTATTAAAAGCGACTTTAAGCGAAGGAATCCCAGTACGTTCACTTTCGCGTTGTTGAATTTGTATTAAGTAATCTTTACCACTAAAAGCAATTTTACGCAATTCATCTAGCTCATCATCTACACCATCCCCTATTACATTTCCTTTGGATAAAACAACAGGAGCATCTTCTTTCACTTCTTTCTCCAATCGTTCAATCATCATTAAGCAAGGATTTAATTGCTCCGATAATTTTTGAAGTCCATGAGTAGAGTGAGAACTTAAATCATTTTTAATTTCTGAAATTAGTTTTAACGAACGTTTTAACTGAACCAACTCACGCGGGTTTACACGAGATGCTGCAACTTTAGAAATCAATCGTTCTAAGTCGCCAATCAACTCAAATCTATTGCGAAGAGTAAGTGTTAATTCTTGATTTTGGATGAAATATTCAACTGTATTTAAACGCTCATTAATTAAATCTAAATCCTTTAATGGAAGAGCTAACCAACGTTTTAAAGCTCTTGCACCCATTGGTGAAACAGTTTTATCAATTACATTCACTAATGTCTTTCCATTATCGTGATTGGAGCCAAATAATTCTAAATTTCGAATGGTGAATCTATCCAACCACACATACTTATCTTCTTCTAAACGAGAAAGAGTTGTAATGTGCTGAAGTTTATCGTGTTTTGTTTCAGCTAAATAATAAAGAATAGCGCCACAAGAAGCAATTCCTGCATTTAAACCATCCACACCAAAGCCCTTTAATGAATTTGTACCGAAATGCTTTAACAAACTTTCGTAACCAAAATCAAAAGTAAAAGCCCAATCATCTAAACCAAAATAATAATGCTTATCGCCAATATTATCCAGCAACTCTTTTCTTAAATGTTTTTGGTAAATAATTTCATTGGGTTTAAAATTCTGAACCAGTTTATCAATGTATTGCAAATCACCTTCAGCAACCAAAAATTCACCTGTAGATATATCTAAAAAAGAAACACCATTTAAGCCTTTCTTATCTGGGTTTAAATAAATACTGGCCAAAAAATTATTTGTTAAATGATCTAAAACTTTATCATTGTAAGATAAACCAGGAGTTACCAACTCAGTAACACCACGTTTAACAATAGTTTTAGTCATTTTAGGATCCTCTAACTGATCACAAATTGCAACACGATAACCCGCACGAACTAATTTAGGTAAATAAGTATCTAAAGAATGATGCGGGAAACCTGCTAATTCAATATAAGTGCCTGAGCCATTTGCACGGCGTGTTAAAACTATACCAACAATGGCAGAGGTTTTAACGGCATCTTCGCCAAAAGTTTCATAAAAATCACCAACTCTAAAAAGTAAAATTGCATCAGGATATTTTGCCTTAATGCTATAATATTGTTTCATCAATGGCGTTTCTTTGCCATCTTTTGTATTGCTTTCTTTTGCCGACATAGGGCTTTAAAGATACGTAATTGAAGGTGCTATAAAACCTTTAGTTTTAAACAAAAAAGGTCGTTTTTTTAACTAAGTATCTCTTGAAGATTGCCTTTTACTTTCTCAGCAATCTCATCGGTTGGCAAGTCATTTGCATCATTTCCAAATGGATCTTCAATTTCCTCGGAAATTAATTCTAAAGAAGCGAACGCATAAAATATCAAACAAACAATTGGTATGGCCCAATATCTAAAATCAATAGAAAAGCCAATTGGCATTGTAATTACATAAATAAAAATTACTTTTTTTAAAAATAAACTGTAGGCGAATGGAATAGGTGTACTTTTTATTCGCTCGCATATTCCTGTATTGTCTGTAAAGCTTTTTAACTCTTCGTTGAGCAGTAATAATTGAGTGTCATTAATTTTATTATTAGCATACAATTGATTTATTTTATCAAACAAAATTTTAGCTAAATAATTAGGTTTGTGTTTGGCTTTACGATATTCCTCTTTACTCATGCAATCAATCCAATGTATATTATTTTCAATTGCATTATCTTGCAAATGATCTTTTACAATAAATAAGTAGTTTGATAAAAGAACACTAAACTCGTTCTTTAACTTTTGTTCATTTGCGGAAATAAAAGTATTTAACTTAAGAGCTAGGTTGCGCGTGTTATTTACAAACGAGCCCCAGGCTTTTCTTCCCTCCCACCATCTGTCATAAGCACTATTAATCCTAAAAACCAACAACATGGATAAAATAAATCCCAAAATACTGTGGAAAATTGTAGTGTTTGAAATTTTAACTTGATAAAAGTTTTGCTCAACATAAACCACTGTGCCAGTAATTAAACCCAGTAAAATCATATTGGGCAAAAGAATACGAAATGTATCCGATTTATGAAATTGGAAAATTAAACCGAACCAAGACTTAGGATTATAATTTATCACAACATTAACATTTTAGTATTAAACCCATTCGCATTTTACAAATAGAATTCGTCCAAGCCGAGCTAAAAGTAATTCTATATAAACTTTTCTCTAGTGAAGCTAATTGCTTAGCATTAAATTGAGAACCACCTTTAACATTATGGACTATTTTAGCATGTATATGTCCATCTTCTAGAACATTAAAAACAACATCTATATAAGCTTTGGTGGTTTTTGCGCAACTTAAATAAATTTTATTTCTCTTTAAAAAAGGAGAAAATTCGTTTTTTATCCAATCCTTTTCTATTATTTGCCATTCCTTAAAAAGTTCAGCAGAAATATTTTTAATGGTAATTGTATCCTTTACTTGCGCAAAGGATACAAAAGATGAAAAAATAAATACAAATAAAAATCGAATCATTTATTTCACAGCTTCCAAGCTAATTTCAACATTTGCATCTTTAGGCAAACGCTTAGCTTCGATAGTTGCGCGAGCAGGGAAATCCTTTGTGAAGAAAGAGCTATATACTTCATTTACATGCACAAAATTATTCATATCGCTTAAAAAAATACTAGTCTTTACAACATTATCAAAGGTCATACCTGCAGCAGCTAATATTTTACCTAGGTATTCCATTACAACCTTAGTCTCTTCCTTTACAGGAACTTTCATTAATTTATTTGTAGCCAAATCAATTGCAATAGTTCCAGAAACATAAAGAGTTTCGCCAGCTAAAATTGCTTGACTATATGGTCCAATTGGTGCTGGAGCCTCGCTTGTGTTGATTACTATTTTTTGCATGGGAGTGTTTTTAGGTAACAAATATAAGGCTAAAAATTTAATCTGAAATTAATTTGTGTAACATGCGCAAAGCATTAACTGCAGTGGTTTTTATGTTAATATCCCTTTTATTGCCCAGTTTAAGCAATTTAGTTTCAACACCATCCTTGTGCGCCACAGCTATCCATATAGTACCAACGGGTTTAGCATCAGTTCCTCCGCCTGGCCCAGCTATACCGCTAGTTGCAATGCAATAATCCGAATCTAAAATCTCCCGTCCATTTTGTGCCATTAATTTTATGCACTCTTCTGAAACAGCTCCGTACTCATTAAGTAAAGACATAGGTATGTTCAACATTTTTTCTTTGGTAGCATAATCATACACTATTAAACTACCTTTGTAATAAGCTGAACTTCCAGCTACTGATGTAATTAAATGAGATACATAACCACCAGTGCAACTTTCGGCAGTAGCAACAGAAAAACCCTTTTCTTTTAAAGCCTCACCAATAACGTTTTCAATGTTTGGAGCATCAATCCCAAATTCTTCATAACCAAAAATATACTCACCAACTATAGCTTTTAAACCTTCAATATGTTTATTTACATCGTATATTAACTTTTCTTTATCTTTTCCTGTAACGCTTAATCTTAATCTAACAACGCTCAAATTTGGTAAATAAGCCAACTTAATATTATCATGGATTAAATTATCTTCCCAAGAACTAATTCTTTCAGCCAAAAAACTCTCACCTAAACCTTGGGTTAAAACGGTTTTATGATAAATGAAAGGTAAGTCAAACTCAGATTGAATGAAAGGAATAACTTGATCACTCATTAGAGCCTTCATTTCATGCGGAACACCTGGCATCGAAATAAATGTGTTAGTTTGCTTTTTAATCATCATGCAAGGCGCCGTTCCATTGTAGTTTTTAAATACTGTACAATTTTCTAAAACTTCTGCTTGTTTATAATTTAACTCCGTTAAGGGACGATTTCGCTTCTCGAAAAATGACCTTACCATTTCCAACACTTCTTCGTTCACTTTTAAACCAACTCCAAAGTATTCACATAAAGTATGTTTTGTAATATCGTCTTTTGTTGGCCCTAAACCACCCGTAATTAAAATTAAATCAGCTCTTGTTTCAGCATCAGCTAAAGCGGTTAAAATATGTTGTTTTTCGTCTTGAACGGATGTAATCTGAACAATTTTAACCCCAATTTTATTTAATTCTTGTCCAATCCAAGCCGAATTGGTATCAACTATTTGTCCGATAAGGATTTCATCGCCTATTGTAATAATTTCTGCTTTCATTTGGCACGATTTTGTGTGTGAGCCTTATAATTAATATATTTGTTAAATATAAACTAAATAAAATTATGCGAAAAATAATCATTTTTGTTGCTTCTGCAATAGCTTTAACAGCTTGCGATCCTGCAACTACAAATTCGATACTACAAGGTGCTGGTAATGTATTAAACGGATCAGGAACTGCATCAAACCCATTAACAAACGATGAAGTTATTGGAGGTTTACGTGAGGCTTTAAGTGTTGGAGCTACAAATTCAGGAGGATTAGCTTCAAAAGCAGATGGCTATTTAAAAAATCCGCGTTTATTTATACCGTTTCCACCACAAGCACAAAAAGTAAAAGATAAATTGGTTGCTTTAGGAATGGAAGGTAAAGTAAATGAATTTGAAACTTCATTAAACCGAGCTGCCGAAGAAGCTGCAAAAGATGCTGCTCCGATATTTATTACAGCAATTAAAAACATGAGTGTAAGTGATGGTTTTGCCATTTTAAAAGGTGGTGATACAGCTGCAACGCATTTTTTACGCGAAAAAACTTATGAAGCTTTAATATCTTCCTTTAAACCAACTGTTAAAAATGCAATTGAAAAAGTTCAAGTAACTAAATACTGGAATCCATTGATTACCAAATACAATGCAATTCCATTTGTAGAAAAACAAAATCCAGACTTAGAAGATTACGTAACAAGACGTGCGGCATCTGGATTATTTTTGCTAGTACAAGACGAAGAAGCTAAAATTAGAAAAGACCCTATGGCTCGTGTAACAGACGTTTTAAAACGTGTGTTTGGATCGCCAGAAGCACAAGGAAAATAAAATAAACTTTAGTACAGGCAGATAATTAAAATATCTGCCTGTTTTAATATCAAAAAACATTAAAGGATAAAAACCTTTCTTAATTATGCAAAAAGAACTTTTACTTCAAGTAGAGCCCTATATTGCCTACAACGAAAACTTACTTAAACAAAGAGTTTTTGACGAGTTAAATCTAAAACCATCCGACACTTTTTCAATCCTACCATTAAAACGCTCAATTGATGCACGAGGTAGAAGCATTAAAATTAATTGCAAGCTAAAAGTATTTATAAATGAATCCTTACAAGAAGAAGAGATTCATTTTGATTACAAAAATGTTTCAAATTCAAATTCTGTTGTAATTATTGGCGCTGGTCCGGCTGGTTTATTTGCAGCCTTGCGATGTTTAGAATTGGGAATAAAACCCATTGTAATTGAACGCGGGAAAGATGTAAAAACAAGAAGAAGAGATTTAGCAGAATTAAATAAAAATCATATTGTCAATCCAGAATCAAACTATTGTTTTGGAGAAGGAGGCGCTGGAACATACAGCGATGGTAAGCTTTACACGCGATCGAGCAAAAGAGGAGATGTAAACAAAATTTTAAAAACACTTGTATTTCATGGGGCTCATAAGGATATTTTAGTAGATGCTCACCCACATATTGGAACAAATAAATTACCACAACTTATTGTTACCATCAGAGAAACAATTATTAAACATGGTGGTGAGGTAAAATTTGAAACTAAACTAATCGACATCGCTATTAAAAACAATAAAGTTGAAGGCGTTCACTTATTAAATCTAATTAATCAAAAACAAGAAATATTAAATTGTAATAAACTTATACTAGCAACTGGTCATAGCGCCAGAGACATATATGAATTATTACATCATAAAAACATTTTAATCGAGGCCAAACCATTTGCAATGGGAGTTCGTGTTGAGCACCCACAAGAACTTATTGACAGAATACAATACCATTGTGGTTCTTATGAAGAAGTTGAACAAAAAAGAGAATTTCTTCCAGCTGCTTCTTATAGTTTAGTAAATCAAGTAAATGGCCGAGGTGTTTATTCATTTTGCATGTGCCCAGGTGGTATAATCGCACCATGCGCTACAGGACCTGAACAAGTGGTTACTAACGGTTGGAGCCCTTCAAAAAGAAATAATCCATATTCGAACTCAGGAATAGTTGTGGGATTAAATGAATTGGACTTTGAAAAATATAAAGATTTTGGTCCTTTAGCCGGTTTACAATTTCAGAAAGAACTTGAAAAATCAGCTTGGACATTTGGCGGCAAAACTCAAACCGCCCCAGCACAAAGGTTAGAAGATTTCATAAATTCAAAAGCAAGTTTAAATTTACCCGATTGTAGTTATCATCCCGGTTTAAAAAGCGTAATGATGAAGGATGTTTTAGGGAAATTGATTGGAGAAAGTTTAAGACTGGGATTTAAGGGTTTTGGAACAAAAATGAGACATTATATTACTAACGAAGCTTTAATTGTGGGAGTGGAATCCAGAACATCTACACCTGTTAGAATACCCAGAGATAACGAAACTTGCGAGCACCCTCAAATAAAAGGTTTGTATCCTTGTGGCGAAGGAGCTGGCTTTGCTGGCGGAATAGTTTCAGCGGCAATGGATGGTGAACGATGTGTAGATGCAATAGTTAAAAACTAAAAGATTTTTTTATCTTTGATTCAACATGTTTAAAACAGCAAAAGAAAGACTTTTACTTATGCTCATTGGTTTTTTTATTACCAATGCTGTTGTTGCTGAATTAATAAGTAATAAATTAATTGATATTCCAGCCTTTGCAGGCATGGGGCCTTTCACAGTTATAATAGGTATTTTACCTTGGCCAATTGTGTTTTTAGTTACTGATACCATGAATGAATTTTATGGTAAAGCAATAGTAAAAAGAGTATCGTATATTACATGTGTACTAATAGCTTATGCATTTCTAATTGTAACACTGGCTATGCTAGTTCCTGCCAACACAAGCATAACACCAAGTACAGCAACTGATGCGGAATTTAACAAAGTATTTGGACAATCGAGATGGGTTATTGTTGGAAGTATAATGGCGTTTTTAATTTCGCAAATTTTAGACGTTTATATTTTTACTTGGATAAAAGAAAAAACAAATGGAAAATTTATTTGGTTACGAGCAACATTCTCAACTTTAATTTCACAACTAATAGATAGTTACACCGTTTTATTTATTGGCTTTTATCTACCTGATAAAAGCGGGCAATTTACTTTAGGTAAATTTTTAAGCATTGGTTTTAACAATTATTCATTTAAAATTATCATTGCCATCGCTTTGATTCCGGCCATTTACTTACTTCACGGTGTAATTAAAAGATACCTCAAAAAAGAAACCACTGAATAATGCCAATAGTTACTATAACAATCATAATTGCATGTGTAATATTATCGATTACAGCCTTTAATAGTGAAGCTGTTTTTAATAAATACTTGTTTAGCCCTTATAGAATAAGCAGATATAAAGAAGGTTATAGATTTTTATCGCATGCATTTATTCATGCTGACTACATTCATTTGGCAATGAATATGTTTGTTTTATACACCTGTGGTATAAATGTAGAGGCCGTTTTTTCAATCGTTTTTGGAAAACTCGGTTTTCATGGACTAGGAACACTGCTTTATATTGTACTTTACACGGGTGGGATTTACGCATCAAGTATTGCTGATTATATTAAACACAAAAACAATTCGTACTATTCATCAATTGGTGCAAGTGGAGCGGTAAATGCTGTATTATTCTCCATGATAGTTATTGCTCCTACAAGCGAATTCAGACTAATATTTCTACCGATACCAATGCCTGCATGGGTTTTTGGCTTATTATATTTAGCTTATAGTTATTATATGAATAACAAAAATGTAGATAACATAGGTCACGGCGCCCACTTTTGGGGAGCAATATTTGGCTTTGTATTTAGCGTATGTGCATTTTCGAAATTCTTTACTGATTTTTCACACATATTTAACTTTTAATATGCGCGTTACATTCCTTGGCACAGGCACTAGCAGTGGCATCCCATTAATAGGTTGCAAATGTGATGTATGTGCAAGCGAAAACATAAAAGATAATCGTTTAAGAAGTTCTGTACTCATAGAAAATTCAACTACATCATTTGTTATAGATTCAGGGCCAGATTTTAGACAACAAATGCTACGTAATAAAGTTGACAAACTTGACGCGATTCTTTTTACACATGAGCACAAAGATCATATTGCAGGCTTAGACGAGGTGCGAGCCTACAATTTTGTAATGAATAAGAAAATGGAAGTTTATGCAACTGACAGAGTTCAGGAGGCATTAAAAAGAGAATTCTCATATATATTTTCAGGAGTTGAGTATCCAGGAATACCGCAAATAAACATAAACACTATTAACGATAAACCATTTTCAATTGGAGATATTGAAGTTACACCAATTGATGTATTGCATTTTAAACTACCCGTAAAAGCATTTCGTATCAAAGACTTTACTTATATAACCGATGCGAATTATATTTCTGAACAAGAAAAAGAAAAAATAAAAGGCTCTAAAATAATTGTTGTTAATGCCCTTCGAAAAGAACCGCATATATCACACTTTACTTTCAGCGAAGCAATTGATTTAATAAAAGAATTAAAACCTGAAAAAGCCTATTTTACGCATATTTCGCATCAATTAGGCTTACATGATATTATTCAAAAAGAATTACCCAATAATATTGAGTTAGCTTGGGACGGACTTCGAATAGAGATTTAGATTATTTTACTGTCATTCCTATCAAAAGAATATCATCTACTTGATTGTAGGAACCCTTCCAATTTTGGAACGCATTTTTTACTTTTTCCAATTGAGCAGTCTCATCTAAATCATTCATATCAACAAACATTTGCTTCATTTGACGTGTAGAGAACTTCTTATTAGAACCACCTCCAAATTGATCTCCATATCCATCCGAAAAAATAAATATTGAATCATTAGATTCCAATTGTATCGTTTTATCAGTGAAAGTTTTCTCTTCCGAAGTTTTTTGTCCGCCGATTGAATAATAGATTCCCTTATAATCATTCAACACACCATTTCTTAAATGATAAAGCGGTCTATTCGCTCCAGAAAAAACTAAGGAGTTATCCGTTTTACTAAAATTACAAATCACCATATCCATACCGTCGTTAGAGGTATCTTCTTTGTATTGCTTTAACACATCATAAACCGTGTTATTCAAAACCTTTAAAATATCAGAAGGTGTTTCAATTTTTTTATCAACAACAATATCATTCAACAAAGTTGAACCTATCAATGACATGAATGCTCCTGGAATTCCATGACCTGTGCAATCAACAGCAGCAATAATAAAACTATTTTGAGTTTCAGTAAACCAATAGAAATCACCGCTAACAATATCTCTCGGCTCATAGTACACAAAAGCTTTTTTAAATCGGTTTCGCAGTAAATTCATTTCTGGTAAAACAGATTGCTGTATTCGAAGCGCATAGTTTATACTATCTGTAACATCCCGATTCTTTTGTTCTAATTCAGCTTTAACAGATTCTACTATACTTTTCTCTGCTTGCAATAATGCTGTTTTCTCATCTACTAATTTTTCCAACCTAATTTTATCCTCAATTACTTTTTTGGTTCTTAAGCGAATAATTACCGTAGTTAAAACAATAACTGCTATAACAACTAAAACAATAAACCACCATTTTTTCCAAAAAGGTTCATCAATACTAAATCTAATTTCTTTGATTTCCTTATTCCAAACACCTTCACCATTAACAGCTCTCAATTGAAAAACAAAATCACCTTCACGTAATTTCGGAAACTCTAAATGCTTCATTTTAGTTGTTCTCCATGCTGTATCTTGCCCTAAAAGACGATACATATAAGTTACACTTCCAGGATTTGTATGTGATACTGAAATGAAATCAATCTTCACATTATAATTCCCGGCCTTTAAGTATATATCAGAATTCAAATCATAATCAGTTTCATTGAATTTTATGTTTAGTATAGATGTAATTGGCTCAACAAACTTAATCGCCATTTTTGATGAATTTAACTTTATAACACCATTTTCAGCACCAAACCATAGGTTACCTTCTGCATCCTCAAAACTAGACCTTCTATCAATTTCCGCAAATAACAAACCATCTTGTTTAGTCATTACTTTAATCTTATTGGTATTACCATCAATAGAACTAATTCCATTTTTATGGCTTACCCATACTTTACCTTCCTCATCATGATTAATGAAATAGGCATAATTAGATAACAAGCCGTCTTCTATTCTAAAATTCACTACGGGATAATCAAGTTTAAAAACGCCGTCTCCTTCAGTTGCAATCCAAATTTTATAGTTTGAATCTTCTGTAACACTATTGATATTGAACGTTTTTAAATTAGGTATATTTCCAACTGTTATAAATGAATTGTTAAAATAATAATAAGGAGGCGTACCATACGAACAAATCCAAATTCTATTTTTTGAATCGCGATACAAACTACCTACGTTATTATGAAGAAGTCCTTCGATAGTAGTAAAAAACTTAGTCTTTCCGGTCATGTAATCAATAATACACAAACCATCCGTACTTCCTACAACTAATTGACTGGTTACTTTATCAAATAAAATATCATTAATAGATAAACCACTTATTGAAAATTTCTTTGTTAAATTTTCAAATTTTTCAGTTTCAGCATCAAACAAAAACAAACCGTTCTCCAATGTTCCGATAAAAAAATGCGTTTCATCTTTTTGTTTAATAACCTTTACCTCATCATTTATAAAGCCATTGAATTTGCTATAAACTTTTTTAACTTCGGGATTGTTCTTTTCGAAAGTCATTAAACCTTCTTTAAAACCAACTAATACTAAACCTCTATTACTTGACAAAATAGATTTAACACCCGTGAAATCATCTGTGCGCTCTACTTCAAAATATTGAAACCTATCAACAGGTAGCTCAATTAATCCTGAGCCAAATGTTCCGAACCACATATTCCCTTCAAAATCTTGAAAGATTGTATTTATATCATTAGTTGGAAAACCACTTTCAACAGCATACTTTTCGATGGAATAATTTAGTTTTTGCCGATTAAAAACTATCTTTCTAACGCCCTGACCAATTGTTCCAATCCAAATATTTCTATCATTATCAATATACAGGGAGGTTAAATTAATTAACATCAATTTTAATTCGTTAGAAAAAATACGTTTAGTAAGTAAACGAGAATTCGAATAATCAAGCTCTACTAAACCTACATTGTTTATTAAAGCCCACACAGTGCCTTTATTTTCTTTATCAAGAACAATTTGCTTAACATCACTATCTGTCGCTTCTACTAATGTTGAAACAAGATTTAATTTATTTCCCGACTTATTATACAAATACAAACCATTGTTTGACGCTATTAAAAATTGATTGTTTGGTGTAATTACTATTTTTGAAACGCATTGTAAATCATTTGATGTACCCAGCTTCACAATATTATTATCCTTAATAAAATATATACCAGATGTTTGTGTTCCAAAATAAACTGTTCCATCTTTTGTTTCTACAAAACTTAAGACTTTAGATTGTAACTCCTCAGTTCCCTTAATAGTTATTGCTGTATCTCCTTCTAAGCAAGAAACACCATTCTGAAAATGTCCAATCCAAGTTCTTCCTTTTGTATCTGTAAAATGCGTGATTACATTATTTTCAGCTAATCCATTCTTTGTTGAAAAAGTTCTGAACTTACTCCCATCAAAAGAACAAAAACCTTCGCCTGTTGACACTTTTATAAAACCATTTTTGGCCTGACTAACTTCATAAACATAAGACTGAGCTAAACCATCATCTTCATTATAAACATGAAAATTATACGTTTGTCCGTAACACAACGTATTTACGAATAAAAAAACAAAACTTAAGTATTTAAAAAATATACGCATACTACTTTTGGGTACCACCTATCTTTTTTGCTCCTGGTTTAAAATATTTTGGAACACCTCCAATTGGCGTGGTGTAGAAAGGCATAGCTTCGTTGTATTGATTTTTAATATTAACAACTATATTATTATTCTTAGTATCCTTATGCTTTACAAACTGTATATCTAATGATGTATTATGCTCCTTTTCCACCACTGAATGAATATTTTCGAACCATACACCATCAGCCGATGATTTCATCATTTCTCCTTTATTAGCTACAGAAACTATCCTTATCTCTCCATCATCATCAAAATCAAAAACATTAACCTTTACCTTTAAAACATTGGTAGTTATAAAAGGATACAAGTGAGAAACACTACCTTTTTTATCGGAAAGTCGGAACGAATATTCATAAGAAAAAGAATTTCCACCATCAATTTTTTTATTTTCATTTTTATCAGACGATAAAAACAACTTATACAAATTTCCATCATCCCCATCTAAGCCTTCAATAATAATTTTAAAAACATAACCTCCCATATCCGGTTGCAGTTCTCCATCAACAGGATTTAATGGGCCGATTGAAAACCACTTATTATCGTAGGTAGAAGTTTTATCAAAAGTGTGCGTTGCTAATTGAACACCTGCATTGTATTTACCAACTGGGTCTTGTCCACGGGAATCAGGGTTAGAATGTGCTCCTTTACCTCCATAAACAGTAAATTTTGTTTTACTATTAAAATCTGCGTGAGCCTCATCGTTTGCTCCTCCAATTTCTGGATCAAACACATTTATGTACAAAGGTCTTTTTTCAGTTACAGGAACTACGAAAAAGAAAATCTGAACAAAATCATCATCCCCCCAATTCTTGTCAGCTTTCTTACTAAAGGTTGTTAGAAAGGGAATTTTCTCATCTTCAGAAGGAGCTTGTTGAAAGCCCATTACTAAAATTAATGAGAAAGTAACTAAACATGCTAAAGCAATTATATTTCTTTTTTTCATTTAATTTACAATTAACAATTCTATTCTTCGCGCTAAATCGGGTGATAAATTTTCTTCCGGATTAATAATCAATTGGCGTTTAATTAATTCTGGATCAACTTTTCGCTTCACAAGATAATCAATAATTCCGTCAGAGCGTTTTTTGCTTAATTTCATGTTATAATCCAAAGAACCTATGCCATCAAAATGTGTTATAATGAAAACACTATTCGGTTTTGTAAGCTCAATTTGCTGAATTAATGAGTCTAAATCGCCGATGTACTTCTTATCAAAGGTCTTAACATTGTACTTAAAATAAACCTTTAATGCATTGGTGTTTACATATTCAGCATCATACAAAACATTACGAATATTATCTCCTTGATCTGAAATTATTTTCCCTTTGTTATAACCTATAACAATGGCCTTATCAAAACCATGTTGCTTTGCCTTTTCAAAATAAGGATAAATCTCGCTTAATGTTTTTTCATCTCCAGAAGTGTATCTATAAACACTATCTTCTTTAGATTCAATAACCTTCTCAACGCCTTCAAAAATACCTGTATGTGTTTCCAATTGCTGTTTTGAAAAACCTAAATTTACTCTAAATCTCAAGCTATCTATTCCTTCAGTTGAGTAAATAAAATGCTTGTCATCATCCTTTACGTTTAATAATTTTAGTATAGCTTGCCTGTCGCTAAGTTCTCCTATTCGAATTGTTTTTTCAGCACATATCATTCGTTTAACTTTTGTTGAATCATTTTGAATCACCGCACCTAACTTAACTAAATAATCTCCCTTTTTACTAAAAGAGAATTTCGTTCTTGTTCCCTTAGCAAAAAGTGTATCACCAAATATCCACCAATACTCTAGTATAGAGTCGTTTTCAAACTTAGAAAAACCAGCGTTGAAGGTCACAGGTTCCCTCACAACAAGAGGCGACTCAGCCTTTATTATTAATCCTAGAGGTGGAGTAACTTCCAATTCGTAACTCATTTCATTGTAAAACACTTCACCTGATTCCTTTTCAATAACATTTAAATCAACTTTGTACAATCCAGGTTTATCAAAACAATAATCAACTTGCAAGCCTCTCTTTTTTACTCCGTTTCCGAAATCCCATTCGTACGAGGTACTCAGCGTATCGCCACTTGCTAAAGTAGATTCCTCAAAAAAATTATAACACATGGATTCATCAGTAACAACACATGAATCAAATTTTGGTATTTGATCTACAAAATAATAAATGTCATCTTTAAAAAGAGTATCTCTATTAGATGAAAAATATCCTTTGTCCCCATTTTCATTTGCACTCAAACCGAAATCATCATAAGCAGAATTTACTGGTTCAGATAAATGCTCTACAATATCTTTTACAACACGAAACCTATACACATCCATTCCTCCATAACCACCAACTTTATTGGAAGAGAAATATAAATCATTATTTGCCAAACTAGGAAAAAGTTCGTTAGATGAAGAGTTGACTTTAGAACCCAAGTTAACTGGCTCAGTCCATTTCCCATTTACAAAATCACTTCGGTAAATATCCATTCCTCCGAAACCTCCCTTTAAATCAGATGAAAAATAAAGAGTCTTACCATCTTCAGAAATACTTGGATGACAAAAAGAATTTAATTTATTACATACAGGGTGAAGCTTAGGCGAAGACCATTTACCATTTATAATTTCACAATAATAAATTTGAAGTTTATGATTCACATGGTTATCATCGTACAAAAACTTTAAACTTTTATCGTTAGTGCTAAAAACAAAATAGTTACCCGATTTAGCTAAAGATATTGGCCCATCATTATTAACACTATTAACATGATGCATTTTAACAGGCTTTTCAAACCTGATGGAATCTATTTGCTTCGCCGAATAAATATCTGTATAGTGTAATGTAGTATCGTGATTAGTATATACAATTCCAATATTTTCCCTTCTGCTTGAAACGAAATACATTTTTTTGTTATAAAGCAATGGAGCAAAATCAAAGTCTTTACTATTGATATTGACTTTACTTACAGCATACTTGGCTTTAAAGAGTGGAGCAATAGCAGTATCAGCGCTTTGTGAAAAAACACTTGAACATATGGCTACTAAAACCAATAATAATATTCTCTTAAAAGAATCTAACACTCTTTGAATTAATTTTATATTTAAATAAGTAACGTAACATAAACTCATGGCTTCCGCCCGAATAATGCCTTATGCTTGTAAGAGTAAAATCATATCCATAACCTAAATTTAATTGGTCATTTAACTTTAAATCTAAAAAAGCATATGCAGCATCTTTGGTTCTATACCCCACACCGAAACCAAAAAAATGTTTAATATAAAATGTAGAAGTAATATCTGCTTCGATAGGAGAATTCTTAATATACTTAACCAAGACAGAAGGTTTAATTGACAAGTCTTCTGAAGGATGGAAAACATAAGCCGTAAACAAATTAGCTGACATGAATTTATTTAAACTAGAATTATCAAATCTAATTAGCTTAGGGAAAGACAATCCTGCAACCAAATTATCATTGTTATAATAAATACCTGCTCCAAACTTAGGATAAGCTTTTGTTTGAACAGGAAGTTGATAACTCGGATCGTTTAAATCAGTTGTCTTAATCAAACTCCAATCATTTCTTAAAACATCTATACCTGCCTGCAAACCCATTGCAATTTTCCCTTTACCCAAATTCAATCTATATGCATAAATACCATTCCACTCTGTTCGGTTACTAATACCATATTTTTCACTTACTATAGATAGACCCACATTTAAATGTTTATTCTTCAGTGGAGAATGGGCAGCGAAATTTAGACTTCTTGGCGCTCCAACAAAACCACTCCATTGATTACGAACAACAGATGTAACATTTAATGCATCTTGACTACCTGCATAAGCCGGATTAATTAGCAAACCAGAATAAATATATTGACTATAAAATTGCTGGTGTTGTGCGTTTACTTTCGCAAACACAAACAAAACAAATATAATTAGCCATTTTTTCATTTACTTATCTCGCTTAATAATTAAAAAACCACTGTACTTATTAGAACCAGAAACTTCCAAAATATAATAATATGTGTCGTCAACCAATTCCTTGCCATCATTACTCAATCCATTAAAATCATTTTTATAATTATCGGATTCGAAAACAACATTTCCCCATTTATTAAAAACAACAAACCTTACGTTATCATCTAATTGAATTCCCGGGACTACAAAAAATTCATTTGATCCGTCACCATTAGGGGAAATAGCGTTCGGCAAATCAATCTTTGCGTATGTTATTCTAACTTCATCAACCGAGGCAGGACAAACTCCATTTGTAATTGTCCATAACAAAACCGTTTCTCCTAAAATATAATTGCTAACTGATATAGTGGGTGAATTTACATTGTCAATGTTTGCTGCACCAGTGTATATTGACCAAACAGCAGTTCCAATTGCCGGTATGTTTCCAGAGATATTTAAACTTGCTCCTTCACCTATCAAATCAGAACTAGCAATAGCGGTTGATGGCAACTGGTCAACATTTACCATAACAGTATCGGTACTGCTCAAACAAACCCCATTGGAAACAGTCCAAACATATTCATTAGGTCCTAAAGAGAATCCACTTAAGGCAGTAGATGAACTTTGAGATGAGGCAAAATTACCAGTACCACTTAAAACAGTCCAGTTACCAGTACCGTTTAAAATAGGACTTGCATTTAAGCTAACATTAGAATTATCTTCACAAACTGTTTGATTGAGACCTGCATTTGCTGAAGATGGCCTATGATCAACATGAATAACAATTGTATCCTTAGAAAAACTACATGGAGAAGTTGATATAGTCCAAACCAAAGTATTAATACCAAAATCTAAATTACTTATGGAACTATTGGCTAAACTTGGATTAGAAAAAATTCCACTTCCTGAAACAACAGACCAAGAACCAATACCGTGACCAGGAATATTTGCACTCAATGAAATAGATGACAATGTATCACAAACAATCATATCAGCTCCTGCTACAGCAACACTGAGCGTATCAAAAATTTCAATTACTGTTGAACAGGTTGATGAATTACCCGAAGCATCTACAACAGAATAAGTTAAAGTATTAAAACCTAGATTAAACAAACTACCATTTGCCGTGTTACTACCCGATAAAACAGTTGCTCCAGAAACTGTATAAGAAGTGCTTTGCACTGTACAATTCTCAAATACCACAGGACTAATATTAGTTAAAACAGCCCCACAAACTCCCAAATCATTTTCTTTACGAATACTTGAAGGACATTGAAGCACGGGTTTAATTGTATCTACTACTGAAACAACAAAAGAGCAAGTATCTGTTAAACCTGCAATATCAGTGGCTAAATATTTTATCGCATAGTTACCTACACCAACTAAAGAACCATTAACCACTCCTTGAATCTGACTTATTGTTGGCGAAGGACAATTGTCTATAACAGTTGGCGCAGCCCAATTAACAGAAACGCCACAACTAGTTTGTCCAACATAAGTAACAATATTACTTGAACAATTGACTATTATTGGCTTCAAAGTATCCGTTACTGTTATTGAAAATGCGCATGAACTTGAATTCCCATTTACATCGCTTATTGTATAAACAACATTATTCAAACCATGATTAAATAGATTACCGCTGGCATTATTATTTCCAGAAAATGAACTAGCACCTGTAACATTAAATACAATCGAGACTACTGAACAATTATCAGAATATGTAGGGCTAATGTTTAAAATTGTTGCGCCACAGCTATTTAAATTATTCGCTTGTGTAAACGAATTAGGGCATGTAATAGTTGGTGCAACAGTATCAACCACAATTATATTAAAGTCGCATGTATCTGTTAAACCTGAAGCATCAGTTGCTACATAAATTATTTTATGAGTACCTACTGAAAAAACAGAACCGCTAACACCTCCTTGCACTTGATTTACAGAAACACTTGAACAATTATCATTAGCAACTGGAGCAATCCAATTAGCTGTGGCGCCGCAGCTCGAGCTTGAAGCGTAAACAGTAGTATCCGCAGGGCAATTCACAAATAAAGGCTTTGTGGTATCAACAACTGTAACAGTAAATGCACACGATTGAGAATTTCCACTAACATCTAAAACAGTGTAATTAACACTACTTAATCCTACGTTAAAAACATTACCACTCACATCATTTAAACCTGCTAATGAGCTTACACCTGTAACAGAATAATTGACGGATAATACACCACAATTTTCATTTACTACAGGAGCAGCTGAAATAATTGTTGCAGAGCAGTTAGCGGCATCATTTAGTTTAACAATATTTGCTGGACAAAGCACAATTGGTTTTATAGTATCCAAAACGTTGACAGAGAAACTACAACTCGAGCTATTTCTGCTAGAATCATAAACGGTATAAAGTATGTTACTTAAACCAACATTAAAAAAATTGTTACTTGCATCATTTAAACCATTTAACACTGTAGCTCCAGAAGATGAATAAACAATACTATCAACAAAACAATTATCATTATAAATAGCATTAAGTCCGGCTAATAATTTACCGCAAGCATTTGAACTAGAATAAGAAGTAACATTTGCAGGGCAAAGCAATGAGGGTTTAACCGTATCAATAACATTAATAACGAAATCGCATGTGTCAGTCAAACCATATGAATCGGTAGCAACATGAACTATATGATGAACTCCTGTACCAAAATTACTTCCACTTGCTTGCCCTTGTATTTGAGAAATTACAGTGCCTGTACAATTATCTATTACCATTAAACTTGGCCAAGAAACATTTGCCAAACAATTGCTATTAGCAAAAACACTTATGGTATCAGGGCAATTAATAAAGCTTGGTGCAATTGTATCTGCAATTGAAACTGTGAAAGCGCAAGTTCCAACATTTCCTGATGAGTCAGTTGCTGAATAAACAACATTACTTAAACCAAGATTGAAAAAATTACCGCTTGCATCATTAATACCTGAAAAGTTACTTGCACCAGTTACAGTATACTGAACGCTTTTCATAGCACAATTATCACTAAATAAAGTTGGACCAGCATTTAAAACGTTTGCACCACAGGAATTTAAATCATTCGATTTAACAATATTTGAAGGACAATTTATAACTGGAGAAACATTATCAATTACGTTAACATTAAAACTACAGGAAGAAGTTAAGCCCGTATTATCAGTAGCTAAATAACTAATTGTAGTAGTACCCTTAGGGAAACTTGAACCACTTGTTGGTCCAGCAGTTTGTACAATAGTTGCGGCAGGACAATTGTCTGAAACAGTTGGTGCCACCCAATTAACAATTGAGGAACAAGAAGTACCATTTGTTACAGCATTAATATTTGCCGGACAATTTAATATTACAGGAGCTGAATTAGAAACTGAAAAACCATTTGAATTTATAATATCAATGGCAGAAGCTGTATTATTACTTGACCCGCCAATTCCATCATCTGAAATTAAAATAGAAATATCTAAATCGGAATTTACCGAGCATAACGTTGAAATATCTGCTTCAAAACTAAAAATATAGTGTTGAGTTTGACCAACCGAACAGCTATAGTATCCTTGATTTCCATCGCCAAATAGCAAATTAGGAGCTGTATGACTAAAATTCCAATGAATTTGATTGTTTACAGATGAATAATTTGTAACCCAAACTCCTGATTGATAAAAACCAGCAGATGAAGTATTTGGTAAAACATTAGTAATATTGGTATAACAAGAACCTAAACTCATTTGCACAGAATCCAACCACTCAAAACCATTAGGATTTGCTATGTAAAAATCGTGGCTTATTGTTACGTGTTGACATGGCTGTACATTTAATGAAGCTGTATTATTTACTTTTGGAATAATACCATCATTATTCAAATCTCCCGAACAAGTACCATAGGTATCAAATTCAACACCCGATTCGATGCAATCAAAAGTGATATCATAACTACTAATTCCGTCATTAACCGCATCTACCACCAAGTAATAAGTAGCTGGTCCAACTGCATCAAAAACCATTACATTCGTACCATTAGCAAATTTTTGACTTAATTTATTAAAAGGTGAAGACGATAAACATGTATTACTTGGACAGGTACTTCCTACCCAGAACACTTCAGCTGCAGCATCATTAGCATCAACTAAATTCGACATTGTAACTTGAATTTTAGTATTTCCTGTTGGAACATTTATTTGATAATACATATCCTCTCCTGGAGTGCTGTAAGCTGAGCATGAGAAATTACTGGCTTTATTTCCCTTACCAATAGTAGTTTCGTTAAGATAGCTTGAACCACAAGAAACCAACTTGGGATTTAAAGGTGATGTTACTGTTAAAACAAAAGAACAAGTTGCTGAATTCCCTTTAGAATCAGAAGCTGTTAATGTGATAGTTTGATTTCCAATACCCAAATTAGTTCCAGGTATAGGACTTTGCGATAGAGTAACCGAACCACAATTATCCGAAGCCGCTGCCAATCCTGTGTAATCAGGCAAAACAAAATTACAAGATGGATTTGAGAAAGCAACAAAGTTAGCTGGACATGAAAGTAAGGGTTTAACAGTATCGGTTACAACACTAACAAACGAAGAAGCAGAAACACAGCCCGGGGCCGAAACGGTCCATTTATAAATATTTGTTCCATTAGGAATTGAATTGACTGAAGAATTAGCGGAAGAAGCTGTCGCAAAAACTCCACCTCCAGATTGCAATGACCAAAGTCCAGAACCTACTAGAGGAGCCGCAGCTGCCATTGTAGCTGTATTACCACATATTAATTGATTTGTCCCAGCATTTGCAACCAAAGGTCCTCCAGCAGCGCAGTCAAACTCAACAATAAACAATCTATTTGCATCTGTTACATCATCCCATGTTCCTAATAAAGCTGAAATAACAACAAAATCTGAGTTCAATAAATTATCTGGTTGTAATAACGACCAATTAGAATAAGAAAAGGTTTCTCCAGATGTCCATTGCCAAATACCTTCAACATTAGCATCGCTTAATCCTATCCATCTAGAACTTAGATTAACACCTAAAAAGCCATTTTCGCCCGCACTAGTTATCGACACTAGGTGACCACCTAAACTATTTGCAATACTATCTGCATCATGCCAATTAGCAGTTTGAGTTGACACAAAGTAACTATGCCCGCCAAAAGCCCCTAAAGATGTGTAGTTACTCATGTCTATACTGCATGCACAAAAATTAGGACTTGCGGTACTATAAGTCGGAGAATAAACAATTAAAGTGGAACCCAGCATTTCGCTTTGATATTGAGCTTCTATCCATTCTGGAGTTCTGGCTTTGTTTGAAATACGCAATTCATCTAACTTTGCATTTAAATCGTTGGAACTTGGATTTTGATCTTGACCTATTTGCAAAGCCGAAGCTATTCCGCCATTTGCAATCTGACTACTTAAAAATGGAACACTGGTTCCAACTTGTTGACCATCTAAATAAAATTTAACTAGCAAATTTGTATTATCCCTTGTTACTGCAATTTTATGCCATGTGCCATTTGCTATAGAAACAGGTACAGTTGATTTCATATAAACATCAACTCCTGCTCCATTCTCCCAATACAGTTGCATTTTATTTGCATCTACACCCGAACCAATGATATTAAAAAAATAATTATAATTCGTTGCATTAGTTTCACCAACTGCTGATGAGGAAAAAACAACATTTTCGTTAACCCCTGCTTGCAAAGCATTAAAATTAACCCAGGCTTCTAGAGTTAAATCGCCATTTATTTGCAAGGCCGGCGTACTAGAGATTGAAAGCATTTGACCTGCAGTAATCTCCTGTCCGTCAGCAACAATAGAAGATGAAACATTATTAGTTCCACTGCTATTTAAGTTAAAACCATTTGAAGTTGCATCATCTTCATTCGTATTCAAATGATAAACTCCTTTGTAATTATTGTCCCAAACTAAAAATGATGATTGATCCGTTGTAACAGATGAATTGCCAAAATACATATAAAATTCTGTATTGGCCGTGGCGCTTACATTTGGAGCACTTACCCAAACGTAAAAATCCAAAGAACTACCTGTGGATTTATAACTTTCTATTTGAAATGGAATAAGCGTTGTTCCGTCAGATGAAGTAAAAACAATATCATAACCATTACTGTTTTGAACCTTACCTCCATGACTAACTCTTCGCAAATCCAAATCTTGAATATGAACTAGTATTGGCAAATTATTGGAGCTATTAACTCCTGAACTTATTTGACTTTCCTGAATAGTTAATTTCTTATAGTAAGAATAACCAGGTACTAAAGCAAAAAACTCAGAAACAAACAAAACGAAAAACAAAACGAAAAAATTAATTCTCCATTTCTTTGGCATGTTTATGTTTTGTGTATTGCTCAACCGAACAAATATAACAAAGCTGAGGCAAAAAAGCTAATATTTTTAACGGTTTAAGCACTAAATTTAACGCAAGGATTAATCAAAAAACTACTGTTATTTATCAAGTAAATTAACTCGACTATTAAGTTTTGCTACTCATCTTTAAACTAAATAGACAAGTATGATTATGTTAAAATATAGTTAGTACTAAATACATAAATTCTATTCGTCGAAAAATTGTTTTATTTGACAACAGTTTCCTATTTCAAACATAAAAACTACCTTTGCCGCAATGCAAGAACATCTTTCTCATCCAATTTTTAAAAGCATAAGCGAGTGCGTAAATCAAAACAATTTTGAAGCATACGTTATTGGTGGTTTTGTGCGTGACATATTTTTACAAAGAAGTAAAAAAGACATTGATATTGTTGTTATTGGAAAAGATGCAAACAGCCAAGGACAAGGGATTGAGCTAGCTCAAGCATTGCAAAAGAAACTGGGAAAAGAAGCTCATTTATCTATTTTTAAGAATTTTGGGACTGCACAAATTAAATTTCAAGATTTAGAAATTGAATTTGTAGGTGCGCGCAAAGAGTCTTACAGCAGAGATTCTCGTAAACCAAAAGTTGAAAATGGTACTTTACAAGATGATCAAGATAGACGAGATTTCACTATTAACGCATTAGCGATTGGTTTGAGTGAATCAAATTATGGGAAATTACTCGACCCTTTTGGAGGTTTAGAAGATTTAAAAAACAAAATACTTCGTACGCCTCTAAACCCTGATATTACTTATAGTGACGACCCATTAAGAATGATGCGAGCCGTACGTTTTGCTACCCAACTTAACTTCACCATTGAGGAAAACTCATTAAAAGCAATTAGCGTAAATAAAGAAAGAATTAAAATAGTTTCGAAAGAACGAATTGCAGATGAGCTAAATAAAATAATCCTTGCACCAGTTCCATCCATTGGTTTCAAACTATTGTTTGATACAGGCTTGCTAAAATTAATCTTCCCTGATATGAACAATTTATATGGTGTGGATACTATAAAAGGGAAATCACATAAAGATAATTTTTATCATACTCTGGAGGTTTTAGATAATACAGCAAACAAAACAAACGATTTATGGCTAAGATGGTCGGCTATTTTACATGATATTGCCAAGCCTGCCACTAAACGCTTTGAAGAAGGGCATGGTTTCACATTTCACGGACACGAAGACAAAGGCGCAAGAATGGTTCCTAAAATTTTTGCTGACTTAAAACTGCCTTTGAACGAAAAAATGAAGTACGTTCAAAAGATGGTACAATTGCACTTACGCCCAATAGTGTTGGCTAAAACAGAGGTTAGTGACTCCGCTGTAAGAAGGTTATTATTTGATGCTGGAGATGATATTGATGATTTAATGATTTTGTGTGAGAGTGACATCACAACAAAAAATCCAAATAAAGTAAAACGCTACTTGGAGAACTTTGAAATAGTTCGTCAAAAATTAAAAGATTTAGAGGAAAGAGATAAACTAAGAAATTGGCAACCGCCAGTGAGTGGTGAGGAAATTATGAAACACTTTAATTTAGCGCCCTGTAAGCAAGTAGGTGATATTAAAACTGCTATTAGAGAAGCTATTTTAGATGGCGAAATTGAAAATAACTATGACGCAGCTTTTGCTTATATGCTTGAGGTGGCGAAGAAAGTTTTGGTTTAAAAACTAACCTTAAAAATCTTGGAAATTCTTTCTTATTAAGTTTATTTAAGCTCCGAGCAATTCCTTTGCATTGCCAATTGCCGCCTCCGTAGGATTATCTGTACTAAGCATTTTTGCAACTTCAATAATTCTTTCTTCTTTACTTAATTTTTTAATAAAACTTTGTGTTTTATTTTTAGAATCCTCTTTGTAAACAAACAAATGAGAATCGCCTTTGCTAGCAATTTGAGGCAAGTGCGTAATAGAAACCACTTGCATATTCGCCCCCATTTTTTCCATAATTATACCCACTTTATTAGCCACATCTCCCGAGATCCCGGTATCAATCTCATCAAAAATAATTGTAGGTAATTTACTGCTTTTTGCCAACTGTGCTTTCAAACAAAGCATTAATCGTGCTAACTCACCGCCCGATGCAACCTTTTGTAAGTTTGCTAAAGCTGCACCTTTATTAGCCGAAAATAAAAATTGGATTGTATTTTTTCCATTCACAAAATACTCATTTCCATAGCTTATATCTACCTTAAACTGAGCATTTGGCATAGATAAATCAAGAAGCATAGCGTTTGTTTCTTTTTCAAATTTGCTTACACAAGAATTTCTTAATTTATTCAACTCCTCTGCAACTTTATCTATTTTTTTATAATCAGCCTTTATCTCCTTTTCTAAGGCTACTACCAATTCATCAATACCCTCAATTTGTGATAGTTTCTGCTCTATATCATTCCGGGTTTCAATTAATTCGGTATCCGTTTTAACATTATGTTTTTTGAGCAAACGATTAATTGCATCTAACTTTTCATTCACAAGATTCATTTTTTCATTGCTATAAACAATGTCATCACTTATCGCAACTAATTCATCCGAAATATCCTTTAGCTCTATTAGCGCTGAATTTAACCTATTTGAAAGCTCTGTGTATTTATCTCCAAACTTGTTTAAACTATTTAAACTTACTTTTAAAGTGCTTAATTGAGTCACAATATTCATCTCATCTTCACTTAAAGCCGCATTAACCTTATTCAAAGTTTGTTTAATACCTTCAGCATTGCTCAAATTAATATAATCTTGCTCCAGAACCTTAAGCTCGCCTTCCTTAATATTAGCAGAATCAAGTTCGTTGAATAAAAAAGTATAATAATCTAAATCGGCCTTTGCCTTGGCTTGTTGCGCTTGATAATCAGCTAATTTCTTTTCTTTAGCTTTAACTCCCTTAAACAAATTTTGGTATTCATGACGAACCTCATGACTATTAGCCAACGAATCCAAAATATTGAATTGAAAATTAGATTCGTTTAATAATAAGGTTTGATGCTGACTGTGAATATCTATAAGGTATGCAGCCATTTCCTTTACAACCGCTAAATTAACAGGTGTATCATTAATGAAAGCTCTTGACTTACCTTCAGCCGTAATTTCACGACGAAGAGTAGACTCTACCTCGTAATCCAAATCATGTTCATTAAAAAAATCAACTAAACCTAAATCACTGATATCAAAAACTGCCTCAATAACGCATTTCTTAGTTGCATCAAATAAAGAAGTTGAATCTGCTCTATTCCCCAAAACCAACCCTAAGGCCCCTAATAAAATGGATTTACCAGCGCCTGTCTCACCCGTTATAACTGTAAGTTTAGAGGGTAATTCAATTTGCGATTGATTGATTAAGGCGTAATTATTAATACTTAATGCTTTTAACATATCATTAACCGTTTACACAAAAGTACCTATTCGTTTCAAGTTTTTCCAGTTCTTTTAATAAAATTTCAAATAAAATTTGGTGGAATGAAAAAATATCTTTTACTTTGTATCTCAAAGCACTTTAATAAATGGAAAAGGAAACAAACGATCCAATAGAAGCTCTGCACGATATACGCCATATGATGAAGCGTTCTTCGCGCTTTTTATCACTAAGTGGTTTATCAGGTGTATTTGCCGGAATGTACGCTTTAGGTGGCGCAGTTGCAGCAAAAATATATTTAAAAGAATTATTTGGTCAGTATTTCCATTCACGAAGTCAATATAACAGAACAGCCGAATATTCAATCGATAAAGGTGATTTGATGCACCCTTATTTATATTTCTCCATAGTAGCAGCTATAGTCCTTTTTCTATCCTTAAGCACAGGATTTTATTTTTCGCAACGCAAGGCTAAAAAATTAGGGAAATCCTTGTTCGATCATAGTGCACGCCAATTGTTTGTTAATTTAGCAATTCCATTAGGTGCTGGCGGACTATTTTGTTTAATCATGTTAGTACAGGGCTACATTTTACTTATTCCGTCTGCCATGCTATTGTTTTATGGAATGGCTTTACTAAACGCTAGCAAATACACATTAGATGAAGTGCGCTATTTAGGAATTACAGAAATTATTTTGGGTTTACTTTGTGCTATGTTTCCAGCAAAAGGTTTATTATTTTGGGCACTTGGATTTGGAGCAATGCATATTTTATACGGAACCATTATGTGGTGGAGACACGAAAGAACAATCAAGAATTAAAAATTGAGTGAAGCATATTATTATAGTCATTCTGAATTTATTTCATAATCTAGATGAAAGTCATAGATAATGAAACAAGCTTAGTGTGGCTTAGAAAAAAACATTAAATACATTTACAAATTGAAAAATTTCATACATAATCTAAACAAAGCTTTTGAAAACCGAATCCGACTCGGCATCATGAGTGTTTTGATGGTGAACGACAGTATGGATTTTAATAGCATGAAAGAGACATTAGATGTAACGGATGGGAATTTAGCAAGCCATACAAGCGCTCTGGAGAAGGAAGGTTACATACATGTAAAGAAAGAATTTGTTGGCAAAAAAACACAAACAACCTACACAGCAACAAAACTTGGCATCAAGGCATTTAATGAACATTTGAATGCATTGGAAGATTTAATTAAACGAAAATAAGGAACTAAAAAAATTTATCTATTTACTTTGAAATTCAAAGCACTTTTAAAATAAAAACATGTTATTCATTCCACTAGCCATCGCTTCCATTACTATTCTATTCTTTTTGTTAAGATACATATTACGCCTTAGCAAGAAAGATGCCTTTAGCCCAGAGCATGTGAATACAGTTACTCTATCATTTATAGAATTCCCATTTATGATTCTGTTTCCAGTATGGGGAATTCTTATGAGTCAGGATAAATGCGGCGAGCATCCGTTTAAAATAGGCTCTTTACCAACTGTATACACAATTTATATAAGTGCATTAGTAGCATATTTTTCACTTAAATATTTTCTGCACCAACTCTCGCCCATTATTAAGGCAATACTCATGTGTTTCTTACTAATTGGATTATTTTACTGTATAGCATTATGTATTCATTTTGCAGCCTTTACAGCACAATCTTTTATTATTCCAATTTTTCTCGGGCCGCTTATATCTCCTTTCATTTGCTTGTTCTTGATAGTGAGAATGTTTCGAATAATTTATCATTTTCAAAAAATCGATATTAGTGTTGCTGATTACACAAACACATCACCTTGGATTAAATTAATTATTGTATTTATTGAACAACCCATTTGGAAAAAGAATATTCTATTATTCGTAGCGAGTTTGCCTGTAATTGTGGTAATGCAAGTCATCCTTTATTTATTTGGGCAAGCTCCAGATTCAATCATTACACATTTTACAGAATCATGTGGTTTTATTCTTTCAAACACACAAGATTGTTCGTGCGGTGGCGATCATTACTTATGTTCCATTGCAGCTAACGGCTCCAAAAAACTTGTGAAACCTTCACGCCTAGGTTTTAGGCAAAATAAAATTATTAAGGTGAATCGCCAACTACTTATTGCAAATGCTTTTGAAAATTGGTTAGAAGAATACACGCCGAAAACACATAAAGTGATTCGTAACTTTTATGATAATTGTGGTATATCCGTAAACAAATGGTCGAAACGTAAGAAAGTCGCTAACATCATTTATATTTTGATGAAACCCTTAGAATGGCTTTTTTTATTATGGCTCTACCTATTTGATAAAAATCCTGAAACACGAATAGCTAAACAATATTTACCAAAACAACAACTAGAAAAATTTATAAAAACCCGTCATCATGAAAACTAAATCTCAACGACTCCAATCTACAATAAAAAAATGGCTTGCCTTTTTTATTGTTTCACTTGTATTAAGCGGAATAACAGCTTTCCCTTTACAATACGAATTAAACTTCCTGCATTCTTCATCAAGCTTCTTTCCTACTTTCATTAAAAATTGGATAGACACAATTCACATTGCAATAACCAACACAAACAACAAATACCCACAAATAGCTTATGGAACCGACTGGCTAGCCTTTGCACATCTTGTGATAGCAATTTTCTTCATTGGCGTTTATATTAATCCAATCAGAAATAAATTTAATCTAATCGCTGGAATGATTGCTTGTGTTGCAGTGCTTCCACTGGCGTTCATTGCAGGTCCAGTTAGGGAAATACCTGTATTCCATCAAATTATTGATTGCTCTTTTGGAGTAATTGGTTTTATACCCTTGTACATCTGTTACAAAAAAATAAATCAACTAGAAGAAATTTTGAAGAACGAAAAACCAACTTTAAAAATGTCAAAAGAACTTTCTAACTATAGTATTAATCACGTAGCATAAAAACCATGAAATCATCTAATAAAAAAACAATCATTTGGATTAGCCTATTTGCAATAGCTATGGGATTCTTAGAAACATCTGTTGTTGTGTACTTAAGAAAATTGTATTATCCAATAGGTTTTAATTTTCCTTTAGCACCCGTAGAATCAACAATAGCAGTTACAGAATTTTGGAGAGAAATAGCCACTATAATCATGCTTATTGGCGCTGGCATAATGGCAGGTAAAAACAAGTCAGAAAAATTTGCTTACTTCCTTTATGCCTTTGCTATTTGGGATTTATTTTATTACATATTTCTTAAGGTAATTTTAAACTGGCCTAACTCATTAATGACATGGGATATATTGTTTTTAGTACCTGTTCCATGGGTAGGACCCGTTATTGCACCTTGCATTATAGCATGCTTGATGATTGTTTTAGCTGGTTGTATTTTAAATAAAAGTTTTAAGAACATAGAAGCGACACTAGATTTAAAAAACTGGTTATTACTAATAACTGGCTCCATTGTTTGCATATATGCCTTTTGCTTAGACTATATTGACTACGCTAATAGCAAGGGGTTCATGTGGTCATTAACCTCAGATACAAGCATGTTTAAAGAGGTAGAAAACTATGTGCCAAAACACTTTCATTGGGGATTATTTTCGCTTGGTTTATTTTTCATAGTAGGCGGAATAATTACTTATGCCTTTCAAAAAACTAAATCACTTCATATCAAAACTAATAATACATTAAAAAATGCAGCCTAAAACTAAAGCCCAAGTGTTTCATAAACTAGTGTTATTGTTTTTCGCCACGGCGAATCCGCATTAATTATGACGCTTTGAGCTTTGCTTTTAAAAATTTTAACCTACTAATAAATCCATTTTTTAAACTCAAAATAAAAACCATGAAAAAACAAGATTCCATATTATTAGCGAGTACACTCGCCTACAGCTATTTATTTTACAAGCAACTAGCGGGTTTAAACTTCTTCATTTTTTCTATACTACTTGTTGTTGGTATATACTTTGCCACAAAAGAAACCAAGAAAAATTTACTTTGGTTATCAATTGCTGCTAGCACAATAATTACAGGCTTATTTGTTTTCATGTACAATAGCAATTTATCCATTTTCACACATGTCGTATCAGCCATCTTATTATCGGCTTACAGCTTTAATAGCCGAGCATCCATTATACTTAACTTTTTCTACGGCGTATATTCCATTGGTGGAGCTTTAGTGTTTTTAATTATAAATATAGCAACTCCAACTCCTAAAGTAACAGCTGACGATTTGGAAGTTGAGCCAAAAAAGAAAAACAAAAGCTGGATAGGAATACTCATTGCAATAACCTTTATTGTTTTGTTTTTTGCTATGTACAAATCAGCAAACCCATTATTTGCCGAATACACAAAAGATATCAACTTAGATTTTATTAGCATTGCGTGGATAGGTTTTACATCTTTAGGTTTCCTTTTAATTTACGGTTTCTACAAACACCAACGTATCAAAGCTATTGATGCTTGGGAAAACAATATTCCAACTTCATTAAACCCCAATGCAACATATAAAACAAATAAATGGAATGAACTGAATGCAGCGGTTCTTCTTTTCGCAGGTTTAAACATTATGTTAATACTGATAAATGTTTTGGACATCAATTTTCTTTACTACGGTGCTGGATTACCTAAAGGAATTTCGCACTCGGCATTTGTTCATAATGGAGTTGGAATGTTAACTTTTTCTATCATACTTGCAACTTCAATTATTCTATACATATTTAGAGGGGAAGCCAACTTCAACCCTAAAAGTAAACTATGCAAAGCTCTTGTTTACATTTGGATTGCACAAAATATTTTCATGCTAGTATCAACTGCTATGCGCAACAATTTATACATTCATGAATTTTCGTTTACTTACAAACGTATAGGAGTTTATGTCTGGCTAGCCTCATCTGCAATAGGCTTAGCAACTAC
>CAZRUA010000007.1:0-63941 GCA_964603125.1 uncultured Flavobacteriaceae bacterium
GTTGTATTTGATTGATGCTAGGGAGATTTGTACTTGTGTTATAATTAACACTTAACGATTTATTATCACTGAAACGATAGCGATAACCAACAAATGGTAAAACATTAAATACGTTTTGTTTTAAACTTGTATTACTGAATAGATTTTGATTATCTACAATAACACCTTTAAACTTGGAACCAATTGCAAATCGTTTCTTTTTGGTTTCATAAATTAGTCTTAACGAAGGATTATAAACATATCGCTTTGTTTCAAACTTATTACTAAAAGTAGAATCCAAATTTGTGTACTCGCCGTTAATTAAATTAAGTGCTTCCTTATCTTGCTTATTAATACTATGTCTCAAGTCAACTTGAGTTTCTAATTTAAGCTTTTTAGTAAAGGGTTCAGTAAAACCAACATTTAAATTATGGCTAAAATTACTCGTTAAACTATTCTTAGTTTGATCAACATTACTTGACACTAAATTAGTATCTATTAAATTTTTAGAAACTAATAAAGCTGAACCATCTGTTACATCTTTACTGATATCATAAGAAGCATCTAGTCGTCGGTTCTTCTTTTGAAAATTACGCTTCAAATAAAAATTACTTTGAATACTGTAATTCAAATTATCACCTGTATTTGAAATGTCGGTTTCGCGAGTTAAAACCTCTGACTCGGTATAAAATTGATTAGCTGTAATACTACTTTGCGTTGTTTTACCATATGAAAATTTAGGACGAATACCAATTTCGGTTAGCGAATCGACATTACTAGTTATATTTAAATTAACACTATGCGTTTTAGTATTCGAAACATTTGTTACTTCCTCAAGATTGCTATAAGTAGTATCGGTTAAATAATAAGTGTTCCGTGTTGATTCAGTAGCCTTTAAACTATTTTGATTGAAAGAATAATTGGTTAAAATTTTTGTCTTTGAAGATATTTTATCCGTGTAATACAAACCTGTTTTAAAAATTTGTGGTATACCGTTGTTAGAATTATTATTACTGAAATAAAAAGTTTGATCATCGTTACTAAAGAAATTACGTTCGTTATCCAAGCCGTACTGATTGATATCCTGCCAATTAAAACGAGTTCGAGGAGTATTACCTGCTAAAGCAAAAACAGATATTTTCGTGTTTTTATTAAAACGATTGGCTAAAAACTCCCCTTCATAAAATTTCTGAAAATCACTTGCACCCTTTACTTTCCCAAAGTATCCCTTCTTTGCTTCTTCTTTCAACTTTAAATTAATAATCTTCTCTGTCTCGCCTTCTGCTGCATTTTCATTTGTTGGCTCAACAGCTTTATCGTAAACCTGAACAGACTCAACATTACTCGCGTTTAAATTCTTGGTTGCTACAGTTGGGTCACTTCCAAAAAATTCATCACCATCTACCAATACTTTGCTCACAGTTTTACCTTGTGTTGTTATGGTTCCATTAGAAGAAACTTTCATTCCTGGTAGTTTCTTTAATAAGTCTTCAACAGTAGCGTTGGGCTTTACCTTAAAAGAATCAGCAGTATAAATCATCGTATCGCCTTTGAAATAGATAGGATCTTTAAAACCCACAACTTTTACTTCGGTTAGTTCTAAGTCTTTAGGTGGTAAAACTACTTTCTCCAAATCAAACTCTGATTTATCCTTACTTCCAGCAACTATATAAACACCATCAGAAAATACAGGATGAGAAATAATTACTTGATAAGTATCAATGGGTAAATTTTTCAAAACAAAAACACCATCACCATCAGTACGAGTGAACTTAACTAAAACAGAATCGTTTATACGAACAGCCATAGCAACTGCACCTGGAATAGTGTATGTTTTACTGGTATCGTAAGCTGTACCTTTTATTTGAAATACAGGCTGAGTTTGTCCATTTGTGTATGATGACAAACAAAATAAAAAACAAATAACAGCTACGAGGCTTATTCCTTTTCTATCTGTCATACTTTACCATATAATGCAAACCAACGCTTTCTTTGCGGCGCATAGCATGTTTAATTATTAAATAACCCACACAAATTATATTCCTTAGCTCACACAGCTCGGGTGAGATTGTTGTTTTCTGATACAAGGCTTCATTTTCTTTATACAAAATTTCCAATCTATCAAAAGCGCGTTTCAAGCGGAGTTCACTACGCACAATACCAACATAATTACTCATAATTTGCTGTACCTCGCGTAAACTCTGTATAATCAAAACTCGTTCTTCGGGATAATCAGTTCCTTCCGAATCCCAATCAGGAATTTCATCATTAAAACTTGCATGTTGCAAATTCTCTATGGAATACTTTGCGGCTCTATCCGCAAAAACAACAGCTTCTAATAATGAATTACTTGCTAATCGGTTTCCACCATGCAATCCTGTTCTAGCACATTCGCCAATAGCATATAAATTAGAAATAGTAGTTTTAGCATTTTCATCCACAATGATACCTCCGCACAAATAATGAGCAGCTGGAACTACTGGAATATACTTAGCAAATGGATCAACACCCAATTGCATGCATTTATTATAAATATTTGGAAAGTGTTCAATAAATCCTTTTCTATCCAAATGTCTGCAATCTAGATAAACAAAATCTTCCCCACGAGTTTTCATTTCATTATCAATGGCGCGCGCTACAATATCACGAGGCGCTAAGGATTTACGCTCATCATACTTATGCATAAATTCCTTTCCATCTTGTGTTTTTAAAATTGCGCCAAAACCACGAATAGCTTCAGTAATTAAGAAACTTGGATTCTCACCTGGATTATATAAGGATGTTGGATGAAACTGCATAAATTCCATATCTTGGATATGGCCTTTAGCTCGGTAAACCATCGCTATTCCGTCGCCCGTAGCTATTTTTGGATTTGTTGTAGTTGCATATACATGGCCTGCACCACCAGTAGCCATCACAGTTGTTTTAGCTAAAAAAGTTTCAATTTTTCCTGTAGTAGTGTTTAAAACATAAGCGCCAAAACAATTGATATCAGTGCTGTGCGAAGTAACTACCTTTCCTAAATGATGTTGCGTTAAAATATCAATCGCAAAATATTCATCCAAAATATGAATGTTTTTATGCTGCTTTACTTCATGCAACAAAGCGCGTTCTATTTCAAAACCTGTATTATCCTTGTGGTGCAGAATACGGTGTTCTCCATGTCCACCTTCCTTAGCCAAATCGTATTCACCAGCGCTATTTTTATCAAAGTTAGTTCCCATCTCTATTAACTCCATAACGCGCTGCGGTCCTTCCGTTACAACAATACGTGCAATTTTTTCGTCGCAAATTCCAGCACCTGCATTTAAGGTGTCTTCCAAGTGTTTCTCAACGTTATCATTTGATTTCCAGACAGCCGCAATTCCACCTTGAGCGTATTTTGTATTTGTTTCTTCGGGTCTTGCCTTTGTTATAATTGTAACCGAGCCGTGTTTAGCCACTTTTAAGGCATAACTTAGGCCTGCAATTCCTGAACCAAGAATTAAAAAATCGGTTTTATGTCGTTTTAAACTCATTGAGTTAAAATGCTTATTTTTGTGAACGAAAAAGAAAGGTTAAAGATAATTAATTTAAGCATGGAAACGAGAAAAATACCATATATAGTATACGCGGAAGGAACGCCAAATCCTAATTCAATGAAATTTGTTGCTAACAAGTTGCTGATTGAAAACGGCGCAACGGCACAATATGGTAGTTTAGCTGAAACAAAAAAAGCTCCTTTAGCTCAAAAGTTATTTGAATTTCCTTTTGTTAAGCAAGTTTTCTTCTCTACAAACTATATTAGCGTTACTAAATCTGACATAGTAAGTTGGGATGATGTTTTATTGGAATTACGTGTTTTTATTACTGAATACTTAAACGCTGGTAATCCAATTATAAATGAAATACCTAGTCAGGAAGTTGCTATAGATAATACTTTTAGCGAAACGAAACAAGTATATACACAACATGCTGCTCCCAAAAACGAAATTGAAGTCAAAATAATTGAAGTGTTGGAGCAATACATTCGCCCTAGTGTTGAGCAAGATGGGGGCTTAATTACTTTTAAATCTTTTGAAGATGGAAAAGTAACTGTTCAGATGAAAGGAAGTTGCAGCGGTTGCCCAAGTAGCACTATTACTTTAAAAGCAGGTATCGAAGCTTTATTGAAGCGCTTATTACCAGATGCAGTGAATGAAGTTGTGAGTGAAGCTGTTTAAAATTAAACACTAATTATATTGATGTCAATTTTAACAAGATCAGCAAATTCTTCTCCTGCTTCTTTGTTATCGATATCGTCTGCCTGATAATACCAGTTTACAACCAAACTTACATCCTTATTTTCTGTGCTTACCTTTTTTAATTCTGTAAGTACTTCATTAAAAACTCTAACGGTTGAAGAGTTGAAGTATTCCATGTTAAAATTTACGGTAGTAGTAACCTGTTTACCGTATTCTTTGCAAAGAAAAAATAAATAATTTTTGTAGTCGTTGAGCCATTTATAAACAGGTTCAAAAAACTCCCTAACATTATCAGGGCGTGACTCACCGCTAAAATCAAGGGTATGATTTCTATGATCTAAAACTATTTTAGGAGTATTAGCAGTACCTTCAATATTATAAATATCCATAACGTTAAAATGTTTGTTAAATATACAATGAAATTTTTATTTAGGAATTCTAATTTCTAATGAATATAAAAATAATTCATCATTAAACTCTTCGAAATAAGCATTAATCAATGCTTTATCCATAAACTTGCGCATTATATCCATAAATCCTATTCCTGCTCCAGATGCATCTGTTTGCGAAACACGTAGAACTTGTTCTTTAATGTTTTCATTAAGCTGGTTTTTACTCGTACTTGATACCTGCTCCCACCTTTCTTTATGCTTTAATCCTGAAGATTTATCCAAATAATTTCCGAAGCGAAGTACAAGATTATCCTCAATCATGCATAACACGAAATAAGATTGAATAACCTTATTGTTCTCATCATCATGGAAATGAAAACCATGACGGTAGATATTATCCAAGCTTTCAACTAAAAGTGAATAAACTCGTTTTCGGAAACTTAACTCGCTAAAATTACTTTCTAAATAAGCTTTTAAATCACTTAAGTGCGAATTCATAACCTCATAATTCATATTCCCCACATGTATAAATGCAGGATCGGTAGCAAAAGATTGAACATAGTCTTTTGCATAATTATTTATATGATTCGATAAATGGTGGTACTTATTAAAGCTTGCTTCGCTTTTTAAATCAGAAACTTTAGTATCACACACATTATTAAAAATCCAAACACTTACATCATCCATTTGTTCTCTATCTCCCTTCCATTCTTTAAACTTATCTCTAATTCTTCTCATTTGATCAATAGAATCGAGACCTGACAACGAAGTTAGTAGCGATTGCAAATTATTTGAACCAAACTTCTTGTTATCGCTTCCACCCTTTTGGTCGATAATACCATCCGAAAAAAGATACACCTCCTTAACTTCAGATATCTTGAATTGCATTTGTTCTATTTCTGAATTGATTTCCTCGTATTTTCCAATTTCAAGATTTTTAAACTTAAGATAACTAAATTTAGATTCAGAGTCAACGTAAGCAAATTTAGATGCTGAGCCCGTGAAACAGACTGTTTGAGCTATTGGGTCAACTTGCATTACTACCAAATCAACTCCATATAAACCACTATCCCCCTTTTTAAATGAATTGTGCAATTCAATATTTAATTTACGAATGATGTCATCTAATGAATTGTAACTTTTTGTATTAATAATTTTATCCAAAGATTTTATAACTAGCAAACTGATGAAAGCTCCGGAAACTCCATGTCCTGTGCAATCACCTAAAACATAGATATTTTTATTTCCTTCGGTATAGTAATTGTAAAAATCACCGCTAACAATATCACAAGGCAAAAAAAGTATTGAAGAATCCACTACCTTTTTAATTTCTTCATAAGAAGGCAATAATCCATTTTGAATATTATACGCATAAGAAATATTATCATGTATCATTTTATTCTTCAACTCAATTTCCTTTGATGAAAGAATTAATTTGTTTTGCCTATCATGCAATTGCGCCCTTTGCGACTCAATTGTGTGCTTTTGCTTCATGGTAATTCTCCAACGCCAAACAATAACACCTATTAGCAATAAACACACTACTAAAGCTACAACTGCATACACAATAACTTTTTTCCTTCGCTCAGACCTTTCATTTTCTATTGCCATCTTCTTGTCAAACTCAGCATTTTGAAGCATTTTATCTTGCTCATGTTTAAAATTTAAATCCTTTACAGTGCTTTCTTCCTTAAGTTTACTTGAATAAACACTATCTGAGTAATCTCTATACTTGACGTAACATTCCAATGCTTCCTTTGGCTTATTTAACTTTGTATAGATATTATATAATCCTTGATAAGCATCTCTGTAATTCATAGTTACATTTCCTTTATCAGCATATTGCAATGCTAATTTATAATACTTCAATGCTTCATTATTGTTATTTAGCTTTAACATCAATCGTCCGTAATAAAAACAAGAAGGGGATAAAGTTCGTTCATCATTGTACTTCAGCGACCAATTTAAAGCTGTAGTTAAATACAATTTTGCGCTATCAATATTTTCCTTTTCCAAATAGATTGTTCCGGCATTTCGATAGGGTGTTATTAATTGAACTTCAGGAACCTTGAGTTGTTTGCGCAATGCAATACTTTTTAAAATATAGAGCAAGGAGCTATCCGTTTTACCTAGCTTACCATAAATTGTACCTAAGTTATTATAATCAATACTTAATAATCTAAGTTCATTTGTTTTTATATGCAGCGAAATAAAGTAAGGAAACAAATCCAAAGCCTTTTGATACTCCTTAATTTTAATATAAGCTGTAGCCAAATTATTCTCAATATTTGCCTTACGTTTTTCAACCTCAAGCGTTTTGGCCTTAACAGTTTGTAAAATTAATAGAGCCTTTTGGTACATATCCATTGCCTCAATAGTTTTACCTTCATCCATTAAGTAAAAGCCCTTGTTCTCAACTCCTCTGACTTTTTGCATTGTAAAACGTTCAACAATCAAGGGATTATTTTTGTTTGTTTCTAATCCATTATCACAAAAACTAATTAAAGCATCACATAGCGAATCAAGAATTTCCGCTTCACTTACATCCGACATGTCCGCCAGTAAACGAGCCTTGCCAGTATCGGTATTACAAATCTTATATTGATTTAAGAGTTCATTGTACTCTTGTGCATAAGTTACACTTTGGGAAACAAAAATTAAAGATATAAATAAGTTGAAAAGTTTTACTCTCATAGGTTAATGATGCAGCTAGTATTTGGCTAAAACAACCAACAAACTACCTTACTAAATTAAGAATAAAATAGTATTGAAACAAATAACAAAACTTTGCTAATTAGTGTTTCTGATTGCACGAATCTATTTACCAGTTTTAACTCGATTAAACTCATCGTCACTAACCGTTCGATTTTTATAATTGCTATTTTTAAGTTTCCCAAACTTATAGTTAAGAGCTAACATGTAATAATGCGTGCTCATTTTGGATCGGTAATCTATATTATACAACGGAATATTACTTGTTCCTTGCATAATATACTGTTTAAATAAATCGTTAGCAACAAAACGACATGTTAACTTATCCTTAAAAAAGTTCTTTTTTATAGTAACATTAAATTGAGCGAATGGCATTGATGAAAATATTCCATCAACTGCAGATGAAGTATACTCATAAGTAAGTTCCATTGAAAAATATTTCTTAAATCTAAACTCGTCATACAAATAAATGCTGAAAGTAGGTTTACTATTTTTAACCAGTACACCATTTTGTTGATACTGAAAATTATTTAAAAAGTAGCCGAAATAATTGGCGGTTGTCCACCATTTAATTTCGTAGGGAATTGTAATCCCAAAAGAAAACGTTTCACTATTCTTTAAATTCATTGAAACTGCGGTAAATGCATCGGTAGAATCACTTAATTTATTTACTACTAAACTTATCGGACGAAGTGTATTGCTATAGCCCAATGTTAAATTAGCTTCCTTCATATATACCAATGAGGCTTCTACTGAATTTGTAATAGAAGGTAATAAATAAGGATTTCCACGAAATGAAGTAAGGTTATCGATGTAATTAACAAAAGGGTCCAAATCTTGAAAGGTTGGACGAGTTATTCGGCTGGTAAATGTTAGGGAAGTATTTAGATCCTTAGTAAAATCATAACCCAAATAAGCATTAGGAAATACATTAATGTATTTTCTATCGATTACCTGTTGATTCAAGGTTTTAGAAAACCCATCTGAAAAGGTATGCTCAGCTCTTACACCAGCTCTCGCATTGAATTTATTTTTCATAAATTTCAATTGAGAATAAAGTGCTCCAATATTTTCAGAAAAACTAAAACCGTTTAAATAAGTTGGATCAGAAACATAACCTGAGCCCGAAACAAAATTTTCAAATTTAATATCGCTAGCTTTTTGAATGTTCGATTCCTTTAAACCTAATTCCAATTTCCATTTACTATTAAAAGCTTTTGTAAAATCAACTTGTGCGCTGATAATTTGAATATTATTACTGTTCGTGTTTCTTTTATCTTGTTGTATAATACTTCCATTTGCAAATGTTTCCTGGAAGATTGTTGAAGTATTTTTAATTCCGAAAGACCCATACTGAGCTGCCATAAATAGCTCTGTACCCAAAGTATCTAACTGTTTTGAGTAATTAGCATTAATGCTATTATTAATTGTAACAGGTGTATTTTGCGTTTTAGTTTTTAAAAGATATTGTTCATCATCATTTTGCAAAACCTGGTTTTGATTGTCAGAAATATTTCTTTTTAAATCATAATAACCAGCATATTGCAAACCCAAGTTACTTGTGCTATCAGGCCGATAGTTAGCTCCAACGCGATAATAATGTACTTTTGAAAACCTTTGAATATCATAAATTGCATTATTCAATTGCATCTTAGTACTATCATTCATGTTATAAAAACGTTTATAGTTATCTGAACTCCACTGATTACCATAATTAGTTCCATAACCACTACTTAACGACCATTTGCCCTTTGTGTAATTAAATCGAATTCCCGAATAAGCAAATAACTCCTTTATATATAAAGTGTTTTGAATAAAATTTCCGTTAAATCCTTGAACGGAATTCCGAATAGTTATAATATTGATAACAGCTCTTCCTGCCGCATCGTATCTAGCGCTTGGATTCCGGATAATTTCAATACGTTTAATATCACTTGAGGGGATTGATTTTAAAATATCAACGGATGAGATTAGCATCCCATCTAAATAGATAATTGCATTTCCCTTACCAAATACGGAAACATTATCCGTGCTACTTACCATAACACTTGGAGATCGGCGCAAAACATCCAAAGCATTTCCCGCTGTGCTTAATGTAGTACTTTCAACATTAACCCTAACTTTTTCGCCATCAACCTCAAACATGGGCAATTTCGCCTTAACAGTTACCTCGCCCAATGCGATTTCGTCCTTTAAAATAATTTTCCCTAAATCATAAACTGAGTCAGCAATAACTATTTGTTGAATGTAATCAGCATATCCAACTGACATAATTTTAACTAAAACAGTATCACTAGTTAAACCTTCTAATAATCCTATACCATTCTCAAAAGGAGCTCCCTTAATAATTGATGAATCTTTGTATGCTAGCGCAATAATATTCCCAAACTCCACCGCTTGCTCCTTACTTGAAACAATTTTTGCTTTTACTACTTTAGTTGATTTTTGAGCAATTAAAAAAGGGGTGCTTATTATTAGAAATAAAACTAAAAGGAATATTTTTTTAATCATACATAGTATATTAATTGCTAAAGTATAATAGAAAACAGATTAAAAGTTACAATCAAAGTGATGATTTATTAAAACTTCAATCCCATTATCAAAACATCGTCCACTTGCTCCAATTCACCTTTCCACGCTACGAACTCATGATTTAGAATTTCTTTTTGTTTTTCAGAGCTCTGAACTGAAACATTAACAAGCAATTCGTTCAAGCGTTTATATTTAAACTTCTTACCTTTTGGTCCGCCAAATTGATCAGCATATCCATCTGTATAAAAATAAAGCGAGTCGCCTTTTTGAGCAACATAGTCATATGTTTTAAATAAGTCTTCTTTAATACCTTTTCCTACAGGCATTTTATCTCCATCTAATTCTTTGTATTCGCCATTGCGAACTAAAATAGGTTTATTATTAGCAGAGGCATATGTATATTCATTCTTAGCTGCATTTAAACAAAATAGAATTCCATCAAAACCATCTTGCTGACCTTCTCGACTGATAGTATTAATCAATCGCTCTCTCACATAATTTAAAATATCACCAGGAGTATAAATACACTTTTCTTTTATTGCCTCACTTAAAAAACCCATACTTAAAATACTCATGAAAGAACCCGGAACTCCATGCCCCGTGCTATCACAACAAGCCAAATAAAATAAATCTTCCCCTGCTTCATTCTTTGTTTCAGTTGACCAATAAAAGTCTCCACTTACAATATCTTTAGGCTGAAAGAATGTGAAATGTCTGTCATTTTGATAATACTTCTCAACCAAATCATCCTGAGATAAAAGAGCAGTTTGAATTCGTTTTGCATAAGCAATTGAATCTGTTATCTCCTTATTCTTTTCTTCAACAACAGCCTTTTGCTCCTCAATTAAGATGTTTTTCTTTTCCATCAAATTCTTTTGAGCGACAATAATTCTATTATCTCGTAATTTTTGACGGTAGCCCTTGTATACGAATGCAGCGAATATTGCTATTAAGATTAAGCCCCCTATCGACGAATAAATAACAATATTTCTTCTATTTAATTCCAATCTATTTAACTCCAATTGTTTTTCCTTTTCTGCATTTTGATATTTCGCTTCCATCTCAACCACTTGCTTATTGGTCTCTTCGTTATATATAGCACGTTCAATTGAATCCGATTTAGACATATAAAAATAAGCCTTCTCAAAATCCTTTTCCTGAACTGCTATACCCGAAAGGAGAAACATTGCTTCCATTGTTCCTTCAAGGTTTCCAATTTTTTCACATATTTCAAGTTCCTCTTTAATGTAAGTCTTTGCCTTTTCAAACTCATTTAAATCACTATAACAAAAGCCTAAATTATGAAGCGCATTAATAATCCCCATTTCTTCACCAAGCTCCCTTTTGGCATTTAAAGCCATTTCATAATACACTATAGCATCTTTGTACTGCTTTTTCTTGTAGTAGATATTTCCAATATTGTTCCTGCAATTCGCTATTCCATCCTTATCACTTAAATCGGCCCTTATTTCTAATGCCTTTTGATGCATTTGAAGAGCTGAATCCAACTGCTGTTTTGCTTCATAAACTAAACCTATGTTATTATAAAAACCTGCTATTGCTTTCTGATTGTTACCTTTTTCATTAAAATACCTTAAAGCCTCATTAAAATACTTTAAAGCTACATCGTACTTGTGCATACGATAATAAACAGCTCCTAAATTCTTCTTTCTAAAATTAAGCTCTTCGTAATTTTTAACTTCTTCAAATAAATGAAGCGCCGTCATGTTATTCTCAATTGCTTCGTTATATTCCGAATGAAAATCCTTGTAGTTTGCCAAAATAGAATACGAAAAAGCTAAATTCAATTTATCCCCCAGTTTTTCAAAACTAAGAATGGCTTCTTTAGCGTTTTGAATACCCTGGTCATCCTTTTCCTTGTAATACTCTTGCGCCAACTTTAACTTAATTTCAGCATTTGCCTTTTCCGACTTATTCTCTTTAAGTTTACTTTTTAGCGAATCTATAACGCTTGTAGTTTGACCCATTAGTGTTGAGCCGAAGAGAATTAGTATTATAGATAATTTTTTCACTAGGGTAAATATACTTATTAAAGATTTAAATGGAAAAAATATTTGATTTATTGCTCACTTAATCTATATTTGCTGATAGAAGACTACTATGAAACTAAACCTAAGTCTACTTTTTGTTATTCTTACTTCTATTGCAATTTCACAAAATGTTGGAATAAATAGCAATGGAGCAAGCCCAAACACCTCAGCTATGCTGGATGTGGACGTTAGCGCTTTGTCTACAAAAAAAGGAATTTTAATCCCAAGAATAACATCGGCACAAAAAACCGCCATGAATCCATTAGGTGCAGCAGCTCAAGGATTATTGATATATCAAACAGATGGCTTAGAAGGATTTTATTATAACACAAGTACTACAACCACTCCCAACTGGGTTTATCTATTACCCTCTTCTACTTCGGGCGCTGGTTGGACTATAACAGGTAATTCAGGAACAACAGCATCAGCAGCAGCCATAGGCTCAACTGTAAGTAATAATTTTATTGGCACTACAGATGCCATAGACTTTGTATTAGCTACTAATAATTTAGAAAGGATGCGCATTAATAGTGCAGGTTTGTTTGGAATAGGCACAAATACTTTAGGTAGTCAAAAGTTTGAAGTACTTACGAGCAACAGTGCTTTAAACGCAATTTATGGAGCACACTCTTCAACTGCTGCTGCTTCTGTTTACTCTGGCGTTCAAGGAGCTTTAACAGGTGCTGGAACAGCAACCACAGGTAGTTTGGCATACCATAATAGTTCCGACAAACGCTTTGCAGTATATGGCAGCGGAGGTGATTTAGCTGGAGCATTTAATGGAATTGTAAGTATAAACCCTTTAAGCACTAGTTTAACCAGCTATGATTTAGAAGTTAGGAATGCAACTGGAGGTAATCCTGCTAATGCCATTTTGCGCCAATCTGCTTCTAACACAACAAGTAATACAGTATTAGGTAATTTATTTTTTGGAGACAATCATTCAACCACGGGACAAGCCCAAATAAGTGCTATTAGAGGTGCGGCAGGCGGAGCAGGAGATTTACCAACAGATTTGCTATTTTACACTACTCCAGACGCATCAACAACATTAACAGAGCGTATGCGAATAACTAACCGTGGAAGCATAGGAATGGGAACTTCAACAGTGGCAACTACCGATTTTTTTGATATTAATCCTTCGGGAATGACAGGAGGAACACAATGGGGAATATATTTAACAATGCCGAACGCCACCACAAGCAATACCATTGGTTTTAGATTAGATAATAATAATGCACTTCAGACAGGATCTAAAACAGGATTTTGGTCGCAAGTAGGAGGCGCAGATGGGGCAGCTACAACAAAAAGAGCGTATTACGGGCAAGCTACTGGCAATGCTGGTGTGGCTAATGGCGGCAGATTTGAGGCAATTGGAACAACTGGTGTTACGGATAATTACGGTGTATTTGGCTATGCTAGCGGAACGGCAACAAACAATTATGCACTATACGGTGAAGTAGGAACAGCTGCTACTAATAATTATTCTCTTGCATTAAAAGATGGTCATATTAAATCTATACAAACAGCAGCACCAACAATCTCAGCAGTTACTACTTATGTTCTAGCCTCACAAAGTATATCAAATGCTACTGATATTGCGGGTAATTTATCTATTGTAACTACAGCTGCCGCTGGTTCAGTTACAATTACTTTTAACAGAGTTTATGCAGCCGCTCCAATTGTTCAGATAACACCAACAAATGCAAATGCTGCAGCAGATATTAACAAGCTATTTATAACAAAAACAACAACGGGCTTTACTTTAAATTTTAGTGCTAGCCCTGCTGCCAATACCAAAACATTTAACTACATTGTTATCGAAACTAATTAACAACACAAACAATAATATAAACAACTAAAAACACGCAATTATGGCAACATGCACAGGAACACTGAACAGCACAACTGCACCAGGAAACATTACAGTTATTTCCGACACAACTGGACAATTAAGCCCGAAAGAATTAATTGATTTCGAAACTTTAGGAACAGGTTTCGGTATGAACCAAGTAGTAGGTTTCGACATTGATAATTCAGGAAGATCTCCACTAGCAATTAATATTAAACCGTCGCAAACTGTTGACCCTGATGACCCTCAATCACAAGGTACTGTAAAAAATGGTCCGATAGCTGGTCCTTTAAATATGAATCCTGGAGATGTGATAACATTAGATGCGGCTACTTTAACTGGTAACGTAAAAATGAATGGTGGTACTTTAATTATCAAAGGTCAATCTACGGTATCAGGAAATATTCAAGCAAAAAATAATGCAACATTAATTATTTACAATTCGTCTATTGGAGGAAATATAAAAGCTGACTCTAGCACTGGCGAATTTAAAATTACAAAAGGTGGTGTAAAGGGTAATATTGACGTATCAAAAGTGGCAAAAGTTACAATTAAAGGAAGCGTTAAAGGAAACTTAGATACTCAGAAAAATAGCAATATACTTCTTTCTGATTTAACTGTAGACGGAAATGTTCAGGTTAGTGAAAGCACAACCAGTACAGTTATAATAAATCTTACTTCAACAAAAGGAAACATAGAAATTAGTGGTAACACTGGTTGTCAATATTCAAATATTTCAGCACCAGGAGGTAATATTGAAATCTCTGGTTGTAGTGCACAATAATATTCGAAAAGAATCAAAAAAATCCCACTTAATTTTTAAGTGGGATTTTTTTATTTAGTTATTTGGATAACCATTATTTACCCACTTTTGAATTGCATCAATTTCGCATTGCGACAATTTATTCCCATTTTGCGGCATTGGAGAATAAGGAGAAACATGATTAATACTTCCCATAAAACTCCCGCTTGCAACTGAACTTGCCACACCAGCATAACTACTCAAATCAATACTTCCTCCAGTATTACTTGAGTTATGACAACCCACACACCAGGTTTGAAGAGTTGGAGCAATTCTACCACTGTAAGTATAATTTACAGTATCACAATCATTACAATTAGAAGAATTAGGCGCACCCATTTTAATCCATATCTTAATCGTATTCACATCCTTTTCACTTAATGCGCCATACTGCTGTGTGGGCATAGAAGGATTATTTCCTCTAATACTTAAATATACATCACTAAGCAAAGGATGCTTAGCATTTATACCACGCATTATACCTTCATAATTGGTAAAATCATATCCTTCCTTCTTTTGCGTTGCATTGTGACAACCGCTGTAGGTACAATTTGAAACAAATATTGGCAATACATTTTCAGTAAAACAAACATCAGGAGCATACATATCTTTTGTGCAAGTACTCAATAAAAATACAAGGAAGAATAAACTGGCAATTTTAATTTTTATCATGGCATTTATTTAAATAAATTATTTACATTTTTTGTAGAAGGCGGTTAATGGATATTTCCCATTTCGCCGAACAAGCCTGTTGTACTCGTGATACCAATTTAACTCGGAAGCTAAACTTTCAACAAAACAAGGATTATTCATAAACTTTAATTTGAAGTTTCGGATTTCAAAGTCTAGTATCTCTGAATTTGAGTCTAAACTAAAATAATAACAATAATGAGCTTGCCTATGCCCCTTATGATGAAAACTATGATACTGTGAATATACATAAACTAAATCATTTGCTATTAACTTATAAAATTTATTATTGAAATAACGATACTTTAAACCTTTCTCATCTTGATAGCCCCATAAAGAGTCGGAAGCAATAATTTTCTTTTCAAAATTACTTTTACGAATAACTAAGGAATCCGACCAATGATCAGGTCTTATATGAACCACCATAAGATCAACAAATGTTTGACTTACATCAGACTTTGCAATCAACTTGATGTTTCGCGTGCAGGAAGTATAGAGGCTTAACATTGGTATAAATAATACCAGAAACCTTAAATGCTTAATTTTTTTCATTTTTCACCGAATTAATATTCAAAAAATTTAAATTATTCCGCTTCATTTTTAAGTTGCATTAACAAAGTATAAGCCCCATTAGAAACAATTTGTTCACTTGAAAGACTGATACCGCTGCCTGATTTAACAGAAGTATAACCGTTTTCAGAAACTCCCTTAATTATTTCAAGCATTTCAAATTTTAATGGTCCTTTAGCAACAAAAACAAAATCTTTGCCCTCATAACTAACTATTGCATCATCATTAATACTTAAACCATCCGTTAGATTAATTTTAATCTCTGCGTTCATATACATGCCTGGGAATAAATTTTTGTCATAATCCTCAAAGTGACAATGCACTTCTGCGCTTCTATCTTCAGATAAATCTTGGCTAATTAAAATAACTTCGCAAGAATGTCTTTTGTTAGCATCATTATTATTATAAGCCATGAGCTTTTGTCCAATAAATAACTTATCCAAATCCTTTTCAAACACCTTTAAATTTAAATGTATGTCCTCAGGATTAATCAATTCGAATAAAACATCAGATGGATTAACATACTTACCAATATTAGCATTCACCTTAGATACGAAACCTTCAATTGGCGAATAAATATTTACACTTCTCGATAAATTAGATTCGTTTAACGATTCTGGATTAACATTAATTAATCTTAATTTCTCCGCTAAGGCGCTTACAGCTATTTTCTGCGATTTGAACTCCATTTCAATTTGCTGAAAAACCTTGTCGCTCGTTGCTTTACTCAAATTAAGATCCCTTTGACGGTTAAACTCACTCTCCAAATAGATAAGCTTAGATTTAGAAGTTAAATAATCCTGCTGTAGCTGTATATACTTTTCATCTTCGATACTAGCAAGTACTTCGCCTTTTTTTACTTTCATGCCTGGAAGCAATTTTGTTGCTTTAAGAAATCCACCAAAAGGGATACTTACTGATATCATATTTTGAGGTGGCACATCTATTTTCCCTGTTAATTTTAAAACTGATGATAACTCCCTCTTTTCCAATTTACTTAGTTTAATATTGGCGTTTTTAAGTTGCACATCGTTTAAAACAACGAGGTTATCAGCTAAACCTTCAGTGCCAGCGGCTTCCTGGTTAACTTTATTTCCGCATGATACTAGCAGAAAAAAGCTAAATACTATTAAAATTATATTTTTCATTGTTCTTATTTTAAATTCTTTATTTATTATTTTGTCATTAAATAGTTAATTTGGATAATATTGTCATTCAAACTTCTTACCGCATCAATATATCCTGATTGAAGATTAATTGCTTGATTAGTTAACATCACCCAATTCAAATAATCAATATCACCAGCATTAAACTTTTTATCAGCGGTTTGCATTATTATTAAAGCATTTTTAATTGCTTTGGTTTCATAGTAATTAATACTCAATAAGTTCTTTTCGTGGTTCTTAATAAGCATTGAATATTGATTTTGAAATTCATTCCTTTCAATTGAGTACTGATTCTCTGAAATACTTAGACCCACTTTTGCTGCCTTAATTTTAGCTTTTTGCGAACCGAAGAATAATGGAACACCAAAACCTACTTGAACGGCTTGAAACCTAGTTGAAGTATTATAGAGTTTATTATCTGAACCCGTACCTTGCATAGTCATGTTTCTGTAACCAATGTTAAAATCAGGTAACAACTTTGATTTCTCTAGCTTTTGAGTAGCAAGAGCTAGTTGTCTTTGTTGTTCCATAATCTTTAAAGCAGGATGCTGAGAAACACTTGATGAATCGGTTTTTGAATCTAACTCCAATTTAAAATTATCCGCTTGAGGAACATAATTAACCTTAGCATTGAGCAATAAATTAAATTGCAATACGATTATTTCCAAATCCTGCTCCACTTGTTTTAGTTGAATACCAATTTCACCTAACTGCGCTTCTGCACTGGCTTTTTCCAAAACATTGCTTTCACCTTTCTCAAATCTCAAACTAACCTTCTCTAAAAATTTCACATAGATACTATCATGTTTTCTCAACAGCTTTTGCTTTTCAACTAAATATTGATAAGTGCTAAAAACTTGACGAACCATTTTCTTTATTTCTACTTCCTTTAAAGCCACATGCATAACCGAAATTTTCCACTCTTCACTGAGAACCTTTTTTTGATTTGAATAGATAGTTGGAAAGCTAAATGATTGATTCACTCCAAAAGCATTATCCTTATAATAACTATTCATTTGACCATACTCAGCAACTACATTAGTTTGCGAAATAGAAGATGAAGTTTTTATAATTTTCTTTTGATATTCAGCCTTCAACTTTTCGTTCTTTACCATCAAATTGTTTTTAACAGAAGTATCCAAAGCAGCTTGCAACCCAATAGATAATTGTGCTTTTGCAGAAAATGAAAAGGCGAAAACACTTAAAACAATCACCACTGATTTATCAAGTCTAATTTTCTTTACACCACCTTCAAACAAAATATATAAAATGGGCAAAACAAATAAAGTTAAAAAAGTAGCAATCATTAATCCTCCAATAACAACAGTAGCAAGTGGTCTTTGAACTTCTGCTCCTGCTCCATTACTTATTGCCATGGGTAAAAAACCTAGCGAAGCTACAAAGGCTGTCATCATTACTGGACGAAGTCGAACTTTTGTACCCATTAATACAATTCGTTTTAAATCCTTCATGCCATCAGCTTTTAATCGGTTAAACTCTGCAATAAGCACAATACCATTTAATACAGCAACTCCAAATAATGCTATGAAACCAACACCAGCGCTAATACTAAAAGGCATTCCTCGCAGAGCCAAAAAGAAAATACCACCAATTGCTGATAAAGGAATAGCCGAATAAATTAGTAAACCATGTTTTACCGATTTAAAAGCAAAAAACAATAAAATAAAAATCAAAACCAAGGATACTGGCACCGCTATCATTAAACGTTGTTTAGCCGCATTCAAATTTTCGAATGCTCCACCAAACGTAACATAATAACCTGCAGGAAATTTAATTTCAGTGTCAACCTTTTTTTGAAGCTCATTTACAATGCTCTGCACATCTCTTCCTCTCACATTAAATCCTATTACGATTCTTCTTTTAGCATCTTCACGTTGTATTTGATTAGGTCCATTTTTAATATTTACTTCGGCTAATTGATACAGCGGAATATGCGAACCGTTTGATGCTGGAATTAGAAGATTTTTAACGTCTGCCAATTCTTTTCGCTTATCTGTATTTAATCGAACCACCAAATCAAAACGTTTTTCACCATCAAACAATTGTCCGCTACTTTGTCCAGCAAATGCAGTGTTTATTGTTTTATTAATATCCGAAATATTCATATTGTACTGAGCAATTGCCGAACGATTATATTCGATAACTATTTCAGGCATACCCGTAACTGGTTCTATAAATAAATTCTTAGCGCCTTCAACATGGTTAACAATTGCTCCTAATTTTTCAGCATAAGCAGCAAGTGTATCCAAATTTTCACCAAAAATTTTACATACAACATCTTGCTTAGCTCCTGTCATTAATTCATTAAACCTCATTTGAACAGGATATTGAAAACTAGTAGTAACACCAGGAATATCGCTAACCGCCTTACTCATCTTTTCACTTAACTCATTAAATGTTTTGGCCGACGTCCATTCACTTTTATCTTTCAAAATAACCATAACATCAGCCGCTTCCATAGGCATTGGATCGGTTGGTACTTCACCGCTTCCAATTTTAGTAACAACTTTTATCACTTCAGGAAATTGAGTCTTTAAAACATGAGCTACTTTTTGTGTATTCTCAATGCTCGTATTTAAATTACTACCCGTTAAAACGTTTGTGGCAACAGCAAAATCACCTTCTTCAAGTGCAGGAATAAACTCACCCCCTAAAGCTGTTAAAGTAATTACTGCCATTGTAAACATGATTAAAACTGTAGACAAAACCATTTTAGGATAACGCAATACCTTTGATAAAACCTTTTGATAACCCTTTTCAACAGAAATTATTAATCTATCAGAAATGTTTTGCTTATGTTTTGTTTTCTTACTTAAAAACAAAGCACTCATCATTGGAATATATGTAAGTGATAAAACAAAAGCGCCTAACAAAGCAAAAGCCACTGTTTGAGCCATTGGTTTAAACATTTTACCTTCGATGCCTTGTAGCGTAAATATTGGAAGGTAAACCACCAAAATAATAACTTGTCCAAACACCGCACTGTTCATCATTTTGCTAGCTGATGAATTAACTTCAACATCCATTTGTCCTTGACTTAAAAGTGAAACACCTTTAAACTTTTTACCATGAGTAAGCTGATGAAGCACCGCCTCGACAATGATTACGGCTCCATCTACTATTAAGCCGAAATCTAATGCTCCTAAACTCATTAAATTCCCACTCACTCCAAAAGTGTTCATCAATATAATTGCAAATAACATTGCTAAAGGAATAACAGAAGCAACTAACAAGCCCGCTCTGAAATTTCCTAAAAACAGCACCAATACAAAAATTACAATTAAAGCACCCTCCAATAAATTTTGCTCAACAGTTCCAATAGCATTATTCACCATTTTTGTTCTATCTAAAAAAGATTCTATAACCACACCTTCGGGCAACGTTTTTTGAATTTGTTCAACACGAGCTTTCACACTTTTAACCACATCGCTGCTGTTAGCTCCCTTTAACATCATAACTACAGCGCCCGAAACCTCACCTTCATCATTGTAGCACAAGGCACCGTAACGTGTAGCATGGCCTATTTTTACTTCAGCTACATCTCTTATAAATAAAGGACTTCCACCTTCGGTAGATTTAATTGAAATATTTTGAATATCCTCAACTTTACCAATTAAACCTTCACTTCTAATGAATAAAACAGTAGGACCCTTTTCAATATAAGAACCACCTGTGTTTTGGTTGTTTTTTTCAAGTGCCTCGAAAACATCATGAATAGTGATATTATAAGATTGTAATTTGTTCGGATCGATTGCAATTTCAAATTGCTTTAATTTTCCACCAAAACTACTTACCTCAGCTACACCTTTCACACCTAACAGTTGCCTACGTACAATCCAATCTTGAATGGTACGCAGCTCAGTAGCATCATACTTTTTTTCGTAGCCCTTTTTAGCCCTAACAACGTATTGATAAATTTCCCCTAGTCCTGTAGAAACTGGCCCTAATTCAGGCGTCCCGATACCCTTTGGTATTTGCGATTGAACAATTTGCAAGCGTTCAGAAACCTGCTGTCTTGCCCAATAAATATCTGTTTCATCATCAAATACTATGGTTACTAAGGACAGCCCAAACCTTGAAAAGCTTCGTATTTCTTTTAAACCAGAAATATTGTTGTTTGCTTGCTCAATAGGAAATGTTACAAGTCTTTCAATATCATTAGCACCAAAAGAAGGAGCTATTGTTATTACTTGCACTTGATTATTTGTAATATCCGGTACAGCATCAATGGGTAACTTAGTTACTCCGTATGAGCCATAGCCAATAAGGGCAATTACAAAAAGCCCAATTATGAGTTTGTTCCGAATGGAAAACTCAATGATTTTATTCAACATAAAATAATGATTATATATTTAACAACATCAAGAGAAAGAAAACTCTTGAACCCTAAAACCTATGTACTAGGATATTTTAGGCGGTTGCCAAATTGCCGATAAGTAAGAAGATGTTAGGAAATCATCTTGATTGTGAAACTTGGTTTCACTTTTTCTTACTCCAGGATTTTCAAATAAATTAATGTAATTATTAAATTTAACATCTGCTACAAAAGTACTTGAGCACTCGTTGTGCGATTTAAAAGGTAAACTTGCATCTTTATCTGCATCACCATCCCCATCAGAAGTTTGAGAATAATGCATTTTTAAATATTCAAAAAATGATATTGATGAATTTTTAGTTTTGTGCTCTGAGAAGTGATCGAGTAGATTTGGCAATTTTATTAATTGCAACATCTCAGTACTAGAAAATAGGTACAAGCAAAGAAAAAATATAGGGAAGAATTTTTTCACAGAACAAAGTTACGAAAAATAGTAATACATTAAAGAGATATTTGCTCAAATTGAAGCCCGCCTTTGCAAACCTTTAAAAAAACTGCCAAGAAAAGTTAGGTCAAATGCTCTGAAACTGATTAAATCAACAAATTGATTATTCACCTTATGCAAAAAATCTAAAAATAAATTGTACAATTAAGTCGAGCAAAAAAAGGTGTACCAGGCGTAAAATGAATTTCAGAAACAGGTTCAGATTCATTTTTTAATTTACTTTCCGTATCAAATTGTGTTTCTTTCCATTTTGTGTTTAATACATTCTGAACAGATAAGCCTAACTCCCATTTATTTGCCTTATAGTTAATCATAGCATCTGCTACAAAATATTTTTTTGCTACAACCGAATTAAACTCATTAGCTGGTCTATCATCCATAAATCGATAACGCAAACTACCACTAAAACCACTTTTACCACGATAAGTTATTCCGCCTATACTAGTGAATGTAGGTGCTAAGGCTAAATAACTTTCAGATTTATCAACACCTAAAGCCCTTGGTTTAGCAAGCGTTACATCAAGATCAGCAAATAGATTTTTTATAATCTCCCAACGTATTGAAAGATCGGAACCAAATCTTTGTGTTTGTCCTCCTGCTTCAACAACACCTTCATCACCTACATAAACAAACTCCTGATCAAGCCATAAGTACCAAAAAGCAGATTGAACCACTAACTTATTACCAATTTTAAAAACTCCACCAATATCCGAGCCATAGGCTGGTGGCAATACTTTTTTTCCGTTCTGCAGCACTGCAACTCTTGTGTCATTGCTATGAAAGCCTTTGCCGTTATTAAAATACAATTGTACTTTGTCATTCGGTTTGAAATTGAAATTTAACTTCGGACTAATTATTGTTGAAGTTGTATTTAGCAATTTACCTGTTAGTTTATCATTATAAATATTGTTAAAATAATCAGAACGTAAACCACCTGTAACATCAAACTTACTTGAAAAATAAAGCTTTTGCTGGAAGTATAACCCCGTATTTAACTCCTTAACATCGCCAAACATAATATCTTCTGAATTTATACTTCTATTAATCGTTCGTGTCAACTCAACATCATTAATAAGGTCATATCTTACTTGTGCGCCTGCTTTAGTTTCCATTCTAATCTCACCCAAATAAAAATCTTTACTATAAGAGCCATTATAACCTAATATATTCCTAGCTTCCTTTTGTCTAATTTGATCGCCATTTACAGAGTCTTCCTTAAAAAAAGTAAAATTAGAATACAATTCAAAATTATAATTTGAGAAAAACATTTGGTTACGAATAGCTGCTCCATTTTTGAAACGGGTAAGCAACTCCACATTTGCATTGTGTCTTGAAGTTAGTCCGCCTTCCGTGCTATCAATTGCTCCATAAAATCCTACTAGCCCACTTTCAATTGCTCTATCAGGAATTTGCCCAGAAGCATTCCATTTACTAATAAAACTACTTAAAGACGCAGTAAGTGTATTATAATCATTTAGTCTTCCATGATACTTTAACAAACCATTATACCTGCTGAAATCTTGAGGGCTATCAAAATAACCTTTGGTAAAAGAACCTTCGCCGGCAAAATAAAGGCTTTGATTTCTTTTGGTTTTATTTGGCTTTAATAAATTTAGGCCTAAAATACCACGGTAAGTGTTAAATTGGCCTAGCTCCATTTTTACAAAATTATTCTCTAAAAAATTCTTAGTCTTAAACTCAACGAAACCAGCTGTAGTAAAATTTCCTTTATCGGCTTGATACGGACCTTTGTTAAAATTTACTTTATCAATCAATTCCGGAATTACAAAATGTAAATCCGCGTAGCCTTGTCCATGAGCATGACTAACCATATTTACAGGCATACCATCGACACTTAGATTGATGTCTGTTCCATGATCAATATCAAAACCACGTAAAAAAATTTGCTCTGCTTTACCACCTCCTGCATGCTGCCCTATGAACAAACCAGGCACTATTCGTAATACTTCTTGTGAATTGTTTATTGGTCTTAATTTTATATCCACATCGCTAATTACATTTAACGAACTATTTGAAGATGTTGAAACGGTTACTTCATTTAAACTTGCCACTTTTTCCTTCAAATCAATTATTATCTCATTGAATTCTTCACTAGGCAATCGAACTTTTTTTGTTTCGTAACCCATGCAACTAATCAACACTTCCTTAGTACCCTTGGGAAGAACATTAAAATGAATAAATCCATTTTCATCTGCCTTCACACTAAAAGCTAGATCTATTGTTTGTACAACTGCATTTGCAATTGGAACTTTTGTAATTGTATCTACAATATAAATTCCACTGCTCGTTTTTTGCGCCTTACCAATAACTGAAAATAAGGTTAAAACAATCGTTATTATTATAAATCTAATATTAGTATTTTTCATTTCTCTTGTTTTAATTTAGCATTAAGATGGAAAAAATACACGCTCAATTGTCCAATAAAGCGCAATTACTGCAATTGCAATTGAAAGAGGATTAACGATTCTGGCTCTATACCATGGTTTTTCAGCGAACCACTTTCCAAATAATAACCAGGCCAAAAGTATAATAGATATTTGCCCTAACTCTACACCTATATTAAATGTAATTAAAGAAGTGAAAAACTGATTCTGGGGTAAACCCAAATCACTTAAAGCTCCAGCAAAACCAACACCATGTATTAAACCGAAAGCAAACACAATTATAATACGTGATGCTCTTAACTTATCAGTGATAATGTTTTCGAGGGCAACAAACATAATTGACAAAGCAATGATTGGTTCAATAATATAACTTGGAGGAGAGAAAACTCCTTTCATAGAAAGTCCTAAAGTAATTGTGTGGGCAACTGTAAAAGCTGTGGCTTGCCAAAGTATGGGTTTAAGTTTTGGATTCAATAAAAATAAACTCAACACAAACAGTATATGATCTAAACCCAATGGAATAATATGTAAAAATCCTTGTTTTAAATATAAGCCAGCGACATCAGTTCGTGATAGTTTACTTAATGCTTCATCCGAAGGATGAGCAGAAATACTTTGTGCTAAAATCATAAACACAACAGTGGCAACAAGTGCAACTGAAAAAGGTTTATGTTTAGTTTTTAACAACATGTTTGTTTACTTAGAAATATATTTAGCTGCTTCGGTTTTTAAATCAATATCCAAATATGGATTTGTTTCCAATCCTTTTTTAATCATATCAAGCCCCTTTTGTAATTCCCCTGATTTTACTTTTATTAAACCTGCTCGAGTTAATAAAACAGGATTTTGGCATTTCGTTTTTAGAGCCTTATCAATAAACTTATTTGCATTTACAAAATCTGATTTCTTATAATATACCCACGCCACTGTTTCGCAAACATCTATATTATCTGGTCTTCTACCATACTCTATTAGTGCGTGTTTTAAAGCATTTTCATAATCTACTATCTTAATGTAAGCATAAGCAATTTCTCTATCGGCATAATGTCCGTGTGCACTTGAACTTTCATCTACATCTGAAATTGGACTTAACATTTCAATTACATCTTCAGCCGACTTTTTCGACTTTGTATTCTCATTATTTAAACGATATAAATCTGTTAATTCGTCTGAAAAAGAATATTCAACAATCATACTTTTTGCTTTTTCATAAAAGCCAATTGCTTCTTTATAATTCCCTTTTGCCTTGGCAATCTTTCCCAATCCGGCAATTGCAAAGGCATAATCAGGACGTTCATTCAAAGCCATTTTGTATTGGTATTCTGCACTATCCAAACTTCCAATGTTTTCGTATAAATGCGCTAAAATTGTTCTTGTCCATTCTGTTTGTTCAAGTCCAGGATAACCAGATGCGACAGCTAACTTAGCAGCATATATCGCCCCCTTAATATCTCCATGTATCTCTCTCAAATAAGAAATACGCGAATAGGATCTTATATCAGGCCTTATCGAAATCATCTTATCTGACATCTTAACTGCTTCTGTATAATTTCCTAACTCAACATAGGCATCGCACATTAATCCATAAACAAAAGCACTATTAGGATTTAAAGGTTGTGCAATCTTAGCAACTTCAAGTCCTTCCGCAAAATGATGTTGTGATAATAAAACCGTAGCCTTACAACAAAACGCGTCAAAATTATTAGGCTCAGCTAATACAACTTCATCTAATAATGTTAAAGCGGCATTATCGTAATAGGCGTGATCACCAGTTATACGGGCCTCTTGAATATATGCTTGTGCTAAACTTAATTTTGATTTATAATCTTCAGGATTTAATTCAATTGATTTTAGCAAAGATTGTATAGCTTGCTTTGTATTCAGCCATTCAGCTGATAAAGCAATACTTCCGGATCTCTCTTTAAAATTAGGAGTTATCTTTTTTGGCTTTTTAGAAAATATTAAAATTACAGCTAAAAGAATACCTGTTACTACTAACAAAATAACATATAAATATTTACGCATATTGAATTATAACTTGATTAAAAATAAAAGGAATCGAAATTAATTTCGATTCCTTTTAAAATAGCTATTTTAATTATTTAGCAATTGTTATTTTAAACGATTGCACCGTTCTATTGTTTGAAGATAGAGACGCTACGTAAGTTCCATTGCTCAAACCTTCTGCAGTCCAAGCAATTTCATGAGTTCCTTGCGGTTTAACTTGATTGTTAATTACGCTTGCAACTTTCTTTCCGGTTAAATCATAAATGTCAATACTAATTCGAGTATCTTGAGTTAAACGAATTCTAAACGTAGTTTGATCTTTAAAAGGATTTGGGAAATTTTGCACCATGCTAATTGATGGAGCACCAACATTAAATCCATAACCATGTAAACCTGTTGTAACAGTAGTTATACCACCGCACTTACCAAAACCACTCCAAGGAGTTTGTACGTAAGGGAATGTAGATTTAAAGGTAGTATCATTTGCTTCAACACCTGTTGTGTAAGTTAAAACATCTAATAAATCCGTAGTAACTGGGTTTGGTCCACCTGCTGTGTAATCATCATACCATAAACCAATTGCTGCTAAAGCAACTCCTGATACAGCTTGTAATTCAATACGTGTAACATCATCCTCTAAACGACGACCGTTAGGGAAACCATCCATGTTTGGAATAGCTTGTAAAGTAGTATTTGTATTGAAGCGTGAATCTGTTAAACCTAAAACACATGCTGATACTATTCCTAATGAACTGAAGTCAGGAGAGTTTCTTGGAGTTACTGGAACTGCCATATTTAAACGTAACATATCGCCAAAAGTTGGCAAAAAGTTATTGATAAATGGTTTTCCGTTTGCAAGTGGATTTCCACCTTTACCTGTAGCTAATTGATATGGAGCTAAATTTGGAACACCTGTATAAAATATTGGTAACAAATCTACCGAACGTGGCTTACCTTGACGTAGCAAATAATTTCCAAATAAATTAGTATCTAATGCTGTACCAGCACCACCGTTAGTTGCACGTAATGGCCACAAACCATCATGTGTATTTCCAAAATCGAAAGATTGTAATGAGTTACGTTGAATGCGCAAAGGAGCCATTGCTGGAACTGCACCACCAAATAATGAGTTATCCATATACAAACCTAATTCAGGATTACAGAAGTAGTCATCCATTGCTGGATCTTCATTATATGGTGTTAATGAATTCCATTTGTCTTTCATGCCAATAGGAATAACTGCTTCATTTGTTAAAGGCATACCAACACGAGATACTTGAACATAAGCACCAGAATAAGATTCAGTGCCATCACCATTTAAAGTACGTATTTGCTGACGACTAGCTGAAGCCCATACACCAATGATATAATCGCTATCAAGTATGCTTGTAGCAGCGCTAACAGGTTGACCGTTTTTTTGCAATGTTGCAATAGGAACTTTAATCGCAATTGCATGTGTGTTTTTACAAGCAATACCGTCTTCTGGAGTACCACTTTGACGAGGCGAATCACCTACATCAAATATACCACCTAAGTCAACGAAAAATGGATCATCAGATGGACCGCAATAAATAACTTCACCACCACCGCCAGTTGCATTGGTGATTGCAGATGTCATTAAAGCGTCGTAATTTGCTGCACCTAAACCAACTACAGGATCGCTAATTGAGCGAGGACCAATATTTGGAGGTGGAACGATTCCATTAGCAACTATAGTTGTAAAAGGACCACCATTGATACTTTTTTCAGCAACATAAGTTGTTTTTAAGTTTTGCTGCCCTAAACGAATATTAAAAAACGTTGTTGGATCTTGATTTACTTTTGAAAATGTAAAACGATAGGTAATATCATCACCCGCTGTTCCGTCGTTTTCAATATGAACTTCATAACGAACGTTTTCGCCAAATGATGCATAATTAGGTCCGCCCTGAGGCAATTCTAATGGAACATAGTTAGCAATAATAGTTACTGTATTTGTATCATCAGGGCTTCTGAATGCATACAAATCTGTGTTATCCGCTAATGGATCGTTTGCAATAAGCGGAGCCTCGCGGTGACTAGATGCCTCCACGTTTGTTTTTTGCGACTCGTAAGCACCTATGCCAATAGCTGTAGCTAAGACACATGATGCAAACAAAATCGTTCCTTTTAATTTCTTATTCATGTTATAAATATTTTTTAGTTAATTATTGTTGACCTAAATAGTTTCCTTTACCAACCCAAGGGCCTTGAACATAAGGAAAGGCTGCTTTAAATGTAGTATCATTTTTTTCGACACCTGTAGTATAACCTAATACACCCGCTAAGTTTGGAGTAACTGGATTAGGTCCACCTGCAGTATAATCGTCATACCATAAACCAATTGCTGCTAAAGCAACACCCGATACAGCTTGTAATTCGATACGAGTTACATCATCTTCTAGACGACGACCATTAGGGAAGCCATCCATATTTGGAATGAATTGTAAATTTGTATTTGTGTTAAAACGAGAATCTGTTAATCCAAGAACACAAGCCGAAACAATTCCTTCAGAACTAAAATCAGGATCATTACGTTGAGTAACTGGAACCGCCATGTTTAAACGCAACATATCGCCAAAAATTGGCAAGAAATTATTAATGAATGGTTTTCCAACAGCTAGTGGATTTCCATTTTTACCTGTCGCTAATTGATATGGTGCTAAATTAGGAACCCCTGTGTGAAATATTGGTAATATATCAACTGAACGAGGACTACCTTGACGCAGTAAATAATTACCAAACAAATTTGTATCTAAAGCAGTACCTGCACCACCGTTAGTTGCACGAATTGGCCATAAACCATCATGCGTGTTTCCAAAATCAAATGATTGTAAAGAGTTTCGTTGAATTCTTAGAGGAGCTAAACCAGGAACTGCGTTACCAAATAAAGAAGCATCCATGTACAATGCTAACTCTGGATTACAGAAATAAGCTTCCATAGCTGGATCCTCATTATAAGGAGTTAATGAATTCCATTTGTCTTTTGCCCCAATTGGAATAACTGCTTCGTTAGTTAATGGCATACCGATACGAGAAACTTGTACCCAAGCACCAGACGCCGTTGAAGTACCATTAGCATTTAAAGTAAGTGTTGCAGGACGACTTGCCGAAGCCCATACACCAATTACATAATCTGGATCTAAAATATTAACTGCTGCGCTAACCGGCTGACCATTCTTTTGCAACATTGCAATTGGAATCTTCAATGCAATTGAATGAACATTTTTTCTTGACAAACCATCCTTTTGATAAAAACCGGCTCGTGTTTGACCTAAATCAAAAATACCACCTAAATCCACATAAAATGGATCATCAGATGGGCCCGCAAAAACCATTTCACCAGTAGTTGCTGTTGCAATACTTGCATTAATTAATGCATCATGACTTGAAGCTCCTAAACCAACTGTTGGATTGAGAATAGAACGATCACCAATATTTGGAGGAGCTACCGTACCATTAGATACAATTGTTGTAAATGTTGCTCCACCATCCGTACTTTTTTCACAAGTATAGGTTGTTTTTAAATTTTCTTGCCCTAGACGAATATTAAAAAACGTAGTTGGGTCTTGATTTACTTTATTAAAAGTAAAGCGATAGGTAATATCATCACCCGCAGTTCCATCGTTTTCTACATGAATTTCGTAACGAATATTTTCACCAAACGATGCGTAATTTGGTCCACCCTGTGGTAATTGCAAAGGAACATAATTGGCAATAATAGTTACAGTATTTGTATCATCAGGGCTTCTAAACGCATACAAATCTGTGTTATCCGCTAATGGATCATTCGCAATGAGTGGAGCCTCGCGGTGGCTTGATGCTTCCACATTTGTTTTTTTCGACTCGTATGTTCCTATAGCAATAGCCGTAGCTAATACGCAGGAAGCATAAAGAATCGTCTTAGTAGTTTTTTTCATGCTTTGTTTTTTTTGTTAAACTTCAGTGTGCTGTCGCCCAATTATATTATATGTACGATAAATTAGATCGCTTGGATTTAATTAAACTGGAAATTATGAAAATAAATAGCACTGACTGGCAGCAATTTAACAAATTAATGAACACTTGAAAAAGACTTCCCCTTTTGTTTTGATAACACAACATAAGAAGCCTTTCCAATCAGGTGACTTTCAGGCAATAAGCCCCAATATCGAGAATCGATAGAATTGTAACGATTATCACCTAGGGTAAAATAATAATCCATTTTAAAAACATAATACTTGCTTAACTTATTATTTACATAAACTGAGTCATTTTTAGTTGTAACTAAATTCCCCTCGTGTTCCTGAATACAAGTTTTGTATAAAATCAAATTTCTATTGTCTAATAAAATAGAATCGCCCTTTTTAGGAATGTATAACGGGCCAAAATAATCCAAATTCCATTTTACTTGTCCACTATTTGGAAAATAACTTGGATTGTAATTTAAGGAATCTTGTTCGGGCTTTATATTTTCAATTTTATCTATTTGCTTAACATTGTTTATGTATATCACGCCAGCGTTAAGTTTAAAACTATCTCCCGGCAAAGCAACGCAGCGCTTTACGTATTGATTGCGCTGATCTATTGGTAAATCAAATTCCTGAGGTAAATTAAAAATTAACACATCGTTTCTTTTAACTTTCGACAAAGCTGGTAAACGCCAATATGGCAATTGAATCCAATCGAGGTAGGAACTATTGGTTCCGGGAAGGGACAATGGTGTTATTGGAATGCGCGCACCAAAGGCTAACTTATTTAACAAAACATAATCGCCTTCAATTAAACTTGGTTGCATGGATGCTGAGGGAATGTGCACACCTTGAAAAAAAAATAACCTGAGCAAAAGCCAGGTTAAGAAAGCCCAAAACAATAAACGTAATATTTTTTGAGCTTGTATTTTTTGCAACATATACTTTATTTTATGCTGCTTCTCGCTGCAATATTACTTTGCATGGGTATGATGAAGTAACTTTTACAACATGACCTTCATGTAGCGGAATAGTGAAATTGTCTCCCGTCTTTAAGTGGTAAGTTTTTGATTCAGTAATAATATCGCAAGTTCCTTCAAGAATTAAAAACTTCTCAAACTCTGTGTTGTGGATTTCATATGGCGTTGCATCCTTAATCCAAACTATAGCAGTAAATAATTGTGGGTCGTAACCTATTATTTTTGCGTAAATATTGTCGTAGTTCGAAGCTTCAACCATATCAATACGACTAACCCATTCAGAATAATCTTCTATTTTAGAATTTGGGCTCAATAAAGGAGGGCGACTTTGTTCTTCTCCACCTTTTAAACGCTCCATATAATCTACAACAGCCATTATCATTGGACGAACCGTTCCATTAGGTTCAATACTGATTCCCTTTTCGGCACACTGTATTAATGCATCAGTAATCGAATCAATCTCTTCGTTAATCTCGCTATGCTTTTCAGCTAAATCAGCAATAGTCAAATTTTCTTCAACAGAAGTTAATCCTAGAACATATAATTCTAAAATACCTGAATTTAAATATTCTTGGAGATTCTTCATTTTACCTTTGTTTTCTTGTAGTGTTCCAATTCCTTTTTAAGTTGCTTACCAACTTCCGATTCAAAAATGTTCAATTCGTTAGAAGCTTTTTTTGTATTATAGCCATTAAACAAAATCAAATCTAAAAGATTCTTATTCGTTACTTCATCTTTACTTACGTTATTTGTCGCGTTTTGGATTTTACTTTGTTCCGAAAAATTTGTTTTCATCAAATCCCGAGCAATACACAAAAACCAAGTAAAAACAGGTTGTTTGGCGGGCTCACATTCATGAATGCTTTTCCAAGCTTGAATAAAAGTATTTTGTAAAATATCCTCCGACTGATGCAGATTATTAATAGTTTTAAAAATAATTCCAAAAACAGCTGGAGCAAATTTAGTATATAATATTTCAAATGCCTTTGCATCGCCACTTTGAGCTAATTTTATTAACTGCTCATTGCTATTAGTATGTGTTGCATTTGACATAAGTATTTTGCAAATATAAGATTTTGCTTTTATGTAAGTTGAAATTTAGGTTTGATATGTTTTAGTGATAAATAAATCAAACCTAAATTTCAAAGAACTATCCTCAAACATTAGCCATTGCAATCATTTGTGACAAAGTAGGTTGCAATGAACCGCCAATTTTTTCAATTGTAATAGCAAAAGTCTGTGCAGATTTAATGTTCTCCATTTTTTGTAAATTCCCTTTGCCAAAATCTATTAAGCCTGCATTAATTGGTTTCCCATCAATGATTGCCCATAATTGAAACTGGCTATTAGCGGGTAATTGAATTGTATTATTCATCTGAATAAAAACATCCTTAGTGCTTAATTGCCAATATATACGGGCACTTTCAACGGAATTAGATTGGATGTTTTTTAAAGAAACTACTCTAGTATCAGAACTAGTTACGATTGATAATTGGTCTTGTAAACCCTTTATTTCAGTTGTTTGAGTTTGTGACAATTTATTTAATTTGTCTTTCTCTGTTTCAGTTTTAGCCAACTGCTGTGCAGTATTATTGTTGTTGTACATAGCCCAAATCAATACAGATAGACAAACAAACAATCCTATGGCGCATGCAATAGCAAGTTGTTTGTAACTACTTCGTACAACTGGAATTCTCTTTGTCTCAGTATTTATGCCTGCATTTATTTCATTAAATATTTTATTCTTTAACTGTCTATTCAGTGCAGGCGAAATACCTGATGAATAAGCTAATACAGCCGCCTCAACATCTCTTATTTCTTGTGCAATATTCTCATGCACAATAGCCATATTATTCACAAGCTGAGTTTCCTCATCATTAGTGAGTCCAAGCACATAGCTTTCGATAATACCTGATGATATGAGTTCTTGTGGTTTCACTTTATCCCTTTACAATTTCCTTTAACTTATTTAGAGCTTGTTTTACTTTGGTTTTAACCGTTCCCAAAGGCATATCCAATTTTGTTGAAATTTCTTCTTGTGTATAACCTTCGTAATAAGCCAAATCAATGAGTTGACGGTGCTCATCTTTAAGCTCATTCAATAAAACTTTTAAACCAATATGGTCGTAATTTACATTTTGTTGATGATGCTTGTTTATCTCCTTTACAATATCATCTGTTCTTACATTTTGTGCGCTATTATTACTTTGTTTTGAGCGAAGAAAATCTAAGGCTGCATTCCTTGATATATTCAGCATCCAAGTAAAAAGCCTTCCTTTTTCTTTATTATAAGTTTTAAAGCTTGCCCATATCTTAACAAACACATTTTGCAATACATCTTCCGCCTCTTCCTGATCTTGCAATATGTTATAAATGATTCCAAACAATGCTTTGGAGTAATTATCATACAAATAGGCAAAGGCATTTTGATCACCATTGTTAATTAAGGTAATCAAATCTTCCTCCGAATATTTTTTCTTAGCTATCAATTATTGTTTACAAACCTAAAGTAATATAAAATAACAAACACTCGAAAAAAATTTCGAGTGTTTGTTATTAACTAAGCATAATTTACATTTTAGCTGTCCATAAAGACCAATCTTTATCGAACTTGTTCCAAACACCATTAGCGCCTTCCCATTTCCACTCAGGCACTTCTGCCCATTCTTTCCCATCCTTACTCCACCAAAGTTTTTTATCACCTATCTTAAGCCATTTTCCTTCCTTATCTTGCCACATTCCATCTGCAACCGCTTCCCATTTTTTACCATCAGTACTCCACCAGATTGTTGCATCTTTAGCATTTAGTTTATACCACGTTTTGTTAGAGCCCATCCAAGTACCATCTTTTGATTTCTCCCATTTTGGTTCTTTAACTGTTGATACTTCAATAGCAGGGCTTACTGTTTTTGCTAGCATTGCAGAACTTGTGAATGACAGTGCTGCAACCAATAAAATTAATTTTTTCATTTGTTTAGGTTTAATTGTTTCTAATACTTACGAATAGAATAGAAACTTGGATTTAAAATAAAAAAATAAATTTTAAGCTCAATTTAAGCTTTTTAAAACATCCTTCAAATCATCGATACTCATAGGCTCCATTGTGAGCTGAACCGCATTAGTATCACCTATAACAAAATCTTGTTTAGCTAATTGTGCCATTTTTGTTTTTTCATTCACACGATAAGCTAAAATGGTTACATCTTCTCCTGCTGGAATATTATTAAAAATTGTAGTATTGTCAGTATAACAATAACCTGGCAAAACCGATTTCATGTTTTTAAAAACTATTGCAACAAACGACTTACTCAACGAATCAGCCTTGACAATTAATTTTGCTGGTTCTTTCAATTCATAAAATCGATCGCAATTTATCCAACCTAATTTTGTAACCTCCATTAAATAAGAGCCACTTTCCCCTCCTTCTCCTTCATAAGAGCGTTCTACATTGCTTACTTCTTCATAATCAACCATCGGTGTTGTATCACTAACACTAACAGGATTATTAATTGCCAAAACCTCTCCAGAAACCCTTACCTTACCTTCCAATTTCCAATCAATAATACCATTTTCCATCCTGCCCGAAAAACATTTCATACGCCTATCTGCAGTGGCACATGGCATTTTAACAATAATACTTTTTCCTGATTTCAATTTTAATTTATCGGTATAACAATTCGCTTCAATGTAAATCATTCCACCAGAGGCAAGTATCGCTTTGTTGCAGGTTGTAGTTAAACCAGCCTCAACAATATCCGACATTTTATAAAACTCCTTCACAATAACGGTTACTAAAGAACACTTTATTGGTTTTCCGCTTTCATACACAAAAGCATCTTCGGGTATTTGAATAACAGTTCCTTCTGCACATAGAATTTCATTTGGCTCACTAACATCAATTACATTTTCACAAGAAGCTTTTGTTCCCAGTGAATTATAAGCATTCATGGAAAAGCCAACAAATTGCTTCTCATTAAATTGAGGCGTTGTGCTCCTTTTAACCTTCCAATCAATGTAGTACCCATTTTGGTAAACTCTTTTTTTAATGGTACAAGCAAAAAACAAAACTGTTGTGAAAAAACAAACGATGAGTGTGGGAACGATTTTCTTCATAGGAAACAGTTTATGGGGTTATTATATTATAATAACGAAACTGCTATGAAAAGTTACAAAATTTATTTTTGAGGGATTATTAGCTCAATGTTTGCACCGCCTTCATTCTTAAAACTCACCTTTGCATCAATTTGTTCGGATAAGGATTCGATTAAAGACAAGCCCAAAGCATTTTCTCTTCTTAATTTTGGATCACCAAAACCAACTCCATTATCGGCAAATAATACTTGAATTTCATCGATAATTAAACGCATTACTAGTCTTATTTTCGGACTTATTGTTTCATCATTAAAAGCATGTTTTAACGAATTGGTTAAAGCCTCATTCACAATTAAACCAATAGGAACAGCTTTTGTTAAATCAATTTCTATTTCATCCAAATCAGTTACAATATCCACTTCATTTCCTCTAACAGGGAAAGTTTTTGCGAGCTCATTCACAAGTTCAGATAAATATTGTTTTAAATCAATTTTCGATAAATTATCTTTCTTGTACAAACTATCATGCACCATAGCCATACTCATTACTCTATTTCTTGATTCAATCATAAGCAATCTTGATTCTTCGCAAGGAGCCTTCTCCGTTTGAAGATTTAATAAACCTGTAATGATTGCAAGATTATTTTTAACTCTATGTTGTATTTCAGCTAAAAGAACTTCCTTCTCCTTTAATGATTGAGAAATTTTAACTTGCGATTCCTTTTCTTTAGACAACAAAACCAAAGTCTCGTTGTTTTGCTTATTAATAAGCTTTACTACTAAATACACCGAAACAATGGCAAGCGACATAGCCAACATTTGGTTATACACGAATAATACCTGAACATCTTTAGTTGTAATATTTTTTATTAATAGCGATTCAATTTTTATAAACTTTGTTGCTAAAAAACTAAACATCAAAATCCCAAAAAACAAAATGGTTCTAAAGCCCTTTTTAGAAGGATTATGAAGCACAGCAACACAGAAAACAACCAAAAAATAATACAAGTAATTTCCAGCTGCTTCGTCGTACTGTTCGCACAAGAGAAATAAAGTGATAGCTATTGGTACAACAAAAAAATAAGTGGCTAAACTGTATTTTCCTTTGTAGTTAAAAAATAGAACAAAAACTGATGTTGTTCCTATAAATAAAGTAACATAAGTTGGGTAGGCTCCAGAAACGAAAAGCACAGTAACTACACCTAGAATCGTTCCAATTAAAGTTATTAAGCTAAACAAATTGGTAATTCTTATTTCCCTCTTTTGATAAGAGTCGAGCTTTGGTTGAATACCACTATTTATAATTTTACCAAGAAACATTGAGAAATAAAAGCTTGAAAATAAACATTTTTAGCCATTTAAAGCCAATACATGCTTATTTTAAACTTTTAGCACGAAAATGTAAATGAAAGTACTATCGAAATGAGGACCTGTTTTAAAGTTTATCAGCAAAATCTTAATAAATACTTAAAAGCATTCTAATAGAAAATCACTGCGGAACACCAAAATATAATGTTAAAACTAATATCTACGACAAAATCCTAACCATGCAATGCACATCAACATCGGTATAATTCTTATACAACTCCAAACAATAACCTTTAGGGTCGAGTTGAGGGTGCTTTAACAATTTTTGAAAAGTATTACCAATACATGTACTATCTTTAAAATGATTTACAATATACTCCGCAACAAAATCACCCTTTTCAATTATAAATTTTTGCAACTCACTACTAGTAAAACTATCTGTCTCTAAAATTTCAGCGGCGGCTTTATATTGTATAATTCCTTTTTCATTAGGATGGGAGATTCCAAAGAATCTTCTATTAGGGTTAGTTGGCAATAAAGAATTTAATTTTTCATAAGCATCAGGCACATTCTCTGGGAACTTATCCGCCTTAAGAAACACCACTTCAATATCGTTATCTATTTTATATTTCTCCATATTGTTTCAATATTTTCTTTAATCCAAATTGTGTCAAAACCTTAATTCTAATAATGTCTATGCGTTCATCAATGTTTCAATATCAAACTTTTTCATTTTCATAAAAGCTGCGACAACTCTTTGGCTTCGCTCTGCATCGCCCATTAATTTACCTAATATAGACGGAACGATTTGCCATGATACACCAAATTTATCATCTAACCACCCGCATTGATTGTATTTACCGCCCTCTCCCAGCCTATTCCAATAATGGTCAATTTCTTCTTGCGTTTCACATTCAATTACATAAGAATTTGCAGGACTAAATTTATACAGTGGGCCTCCGTTTAATCCCATAAATTGATTGCCGTTTAATTCCCATCTAACAACCATAGGATTTTCAGAAGTAATTTTGGAGTTCTTAAATATCGAACAATAAAACTCAGCTGCAGCTCTGGCCTGTCCATCAAACCACAAACAAGGATACATTTGATTTGTCATATATTTATTAGTTGCTTTGATTATTCATAACATTAAACATCCATCTTACACCAAATCTATCTAAGCAACAACCCCAGTAGCCCCAAAACTCATCACGCATAGGTGCTTTATCAGCTCCGCCTTCTGACAATGCATGATAAAATTTATCTGCCTCTTCTTTTGTATCCAACTGTAAACTAATGGTAGTGTTATTACCAACTATTAGTTTATGCCCCATTGATTCCAACATATCAGTACCCATTAATTCAGTACCACCAACAATGGGCAATGCCACATGCATTACACAGTTTAAATCTGCCTCTGAAAATTTAGGCCCGTTTGGGTTTGAAGGTAAATCCCGAATGTACATAATAGGCGCTGAATATTCTGTTGCGAAAACAGTTTTGTAAAAATGAAATGCCTCAGCTGTATTGCCCTGAAAATTTAAATAAATTGCTACTTTACTCATGATTTTATTTTTAATTGTTTGTATTTTATTGTTTGTGTTTAGAAGTAGTTAAGTCGATAAAAATTAAACTACATTGAAGCCAGAAGCCATTGCTCAATTACTTTGCGTAACGGGATTGCATTCGCTTTAATCTCTTCCATAGTTTTAAATGTAGCAACCGCTCTATCGTTTTCCTTCCAATCCAATATTCCGAAATCATTTTTTATTAGTTTTTCTTTAGGTTGCTCCTTTACCTTAGCTCCTCTATGGAAAATAAGTTGAACATTTTTAGGCGGTTGAATCTTCATAGTTACTCTATCATTTCCACTCAAACTATAATTAGGTCCATTCCATTTCACGTTCTCCTCCAAATTTTTGTCTGCCCCCAAAACACATTCTCTTAGCAATTCAATCTCCTTTCTTAATGGATGTTTTAGTTCATCCAAAAAAATGGTCACCTCCTTATTTAAACTAGTTTTTTGCATCACTATTAGATTTATATTAATTTAACTTGTTTGAGCTTTATACAAAGCAAATATGCATTAATATCTTCAATTATAACACATGCAAATAAGACAACAAAAGGGTGTTTTGCGACAAAATATTTATATTTGTGCCAAGTAGTTAGTTATTAGTAACTAGTTACCCAAGATTACTAATTAATAAACACATAACTAGTTACTAACCACTAACACTAATGAAAACTGTAAACATATTAGTTCCCGAATCATCCGTAATGCAAGCTATTGCGGGTCCTCAATATTTATTTTCGGCTATTAATCAATTCTTAGGCACATCAGGTAAACAACCTTTATTTAAAGTTCAACTTGTTGGTACAAAAAAAGAAGTGAAACTAAATGGTGGCTTATTTTCAGTTCATACGGATGCGCTTTTAAAAGATGTCAAAAAAACTGATTTACTTATTATACCTCCTTTGTTTGGCGATATGAAAACTGCCATTGAATTGAACAAGAAAACATTGCCATGGATAAATGAGCAGTATAAAAAAGGGGCAGAATTAGCTTCGCTTTGTGTAGGTGCTTTTTTGTTGGCATCAACTGGTTTGTTGAACGGGAAAAAATGTTCGACTCACTGGGGTTTTCAAAATGAATTTAGAGAAATGTTTCCTGAAGTTGAATTGATGGATGGAAGCATTATTACCGAAGAACAAGGCATTTATTCGAGCGGAGGAGCAAATTCATACTGGAATTTATTATTGCATTTGGTTGAAAAATATACCGATAGAGAAACAGCAATACTTGCATCAAAATATTTTGCCATTGATATCGATAGAGAAAGTCAAACCGCTTTTACTATGTTTCAAGGGCAAAAAAACCATGCTGATTTAGAAATTAAAAAGGCACAGATTCTTATTGAAAAACATGTACGAGATAAAATATCGGTAGATGAATTAGCCGAAAAAGTTTCAATAGGCCGAAGAAGTTTTGAAAGACGATTTAAACAAGCCACTAATAATACTGTTTTAGAATACATTATGCGCATTAAGGTAGAAGCCGCAAAACGCAGTTTCGAAAGTAGTCGTAAAAACATGAATGAAGTTATGGTAGATGTTGGCTACACCGATGCCAAATCATTTAGGAACGTTTTTAAAAAAATTACTGGACTTACACCTGTTGAGTACAGAAATAAATACAATAAGATGGTAGCTGCTTGATTGATTGAACATTAAAAAATCCCACTATCATAACAATAGTGGGATTAACAAATTGATGTATACTCAAATTTCTTATTCTATAATCTGAAAATGCACAGCACGGTTTAAGTCATCACTTAAGCTATTATCAACTTTATCAGAACCATAAGCTTTATTTCCTAAAATTTGTGCAGCACTAACACCACGTTTTATCAATTCCTGACGAACGTGCTCAGCGCGCTTTTGAGATAATATTTTATTCATTTCTGGATTACCCGTTTTACTCGCAAAACCTTCGATATAAACTTTTAACTCTGGATGCTTTTTGAATTCCAATGCAATCTCATCCAATAATGTTTTTTTATCTGGAGTTAAAACAGTTTTGCCGTTTCCAAATAATAAACCACTTGCCAATGAATTTATATTGCTAACAGCCTTTACTTCGGCTGCATTAGGGAAATAAGGTATAATCACATCCACTTTCCCTGCAGCTACCGAAGCACTTTCGGTTGACTTACGAACTGGCGATTGACGTTTTAATCTACCGTTTGCTGCCATATCCTGCAATTGCTTCATTGTAAAAGTACCTTGTTCTTTTCCATCAATGGTAGCATAGTAAACAGTTTCCTTTCGTGGGAACAAAGGTTCTAGCTCCGGCATTTTTTCAGCATCAACAAAAGTAGTTCCATTACTATTTCTAACGGGAGTATTGCGTTGTATTAAATCTAACCTTACCATATCCTGCAATTGCGATATAGCATAGGCACCTTCTTCTTTTCCTCCACTGTTTACAAAATAAGTAGGAACTTTTGGCGGGAATAAAGGCTCTAATTGAGGAACTTTCTCCGCGTCAACAAATACAGTTTCTTCGCTGCCGCGCACAGGTGTATTTCGTTGTATCTTACCTTCTTTAACCATATTCTGTAATTGCAACATAGTGTAAGTTCCTTCTTCTTTATTATTTAATTTAATAAAATACAAAGGTTCCTTTGGCGCTTCTGGTTTTACTTTCTCCCTTTTGCAGAAATTTAATCCCAACATTATTTGATGCGATGAACCTAAACTTATTCTTTTAGAAATGTTATAATCATAACTATACACTAATTTAATATTACCTTTCTCAACACCTATTAAAGCAATTGCACCATAAGCCTGACGATAGCCCGCGCCAACGGTTACAATCTCTACAATTTTCGCATTCAACATTCCTTCAAATTGATTCACTCCTTTTACGCTATAACGGTTTAACAACCATGGCTCTATTGTAAGTGATTTACCTTTGTACACTTTATACGCTCCAACAAAATTTATTTGCTGATTTAAAACATAAGCCTCATTACCAAAACTCTTGTTGGTATTGTAAATACTATTTGCCGATAAACCTAAAGTTAATTTATCTCCCAATAATAAAGCTCCAGCTTCTGTATCAAAGTTATTAGCTCTTTGTGTTGAATTTGGAAGTGGTGTTGAAGCATCAACAACTACAACTTTAGAACTATTGAATACATTTTGTTGCCAAGATAAACCTAAGCCAATTCTTAGCTTGTAAGAGCTACCTAAATTAATTTTATACGCATAGCCAGCAGTGATATTATTAAAAGTTAATAAGCCAATGTTTTGCTGACGAACCTTAAGCCCAATTCCTGAGCTTGCTCCCAAAGCCATTGAAGCATTCAACTGAAATACTTTTGGATTATCTTTTAAACCAACCCACTGAGCGCGGTAATTTAGGTTTGCATCAATACACTTACTTCCTGCACTAGCTATATTTAATTGCATTAAATCATAACTATACGTGTTAAACAAATTGTTTTGCTGAGCACTTAACTTACCAAAAACACTTAGTGCTAAAATAAAAGTGAAAGCCGCTTTAATATTAAATATATTTTTCATGTGACGATTCTATTAATTTCTAAACTGTATCTCTTAATTACTTAAAATGGTTATGCTTCCACTATATTTTACTTTTCCTTGCTCACTTAAAAAGTAGTAGTACACACCATCTACAATTGGTTTTCCATTTCGTGCACCATCCCAATCGTTTTGGTAATTATTTTCCTTGTAATAAACTGTTGTACCCCACTGATCTTTTACTTCAACACTGTAATCCTTTATTGTTTCCGTTGGACTAATTTTCCAGAAATCACTTTGTCCATCATTATTCGGGCTAACAAAATTACTGATAACTAAATCCGCATTTAAGCTTACACAACTTGATTTAACAGTACATCCATTTAATGTAATTTGCACTGCATAATCACCAGTAGCTGTTGCAGTGTATTGTTGTGAATTTGCTCCTATAATTGAACTTGAAGAATTAGAACAATCTAACCATTGATAAGTAGCTCCTGTTTGATTTGCCGTTGCGATATTTCCGATAACACTAACAGTACTATCAATAGATTGGTTCACAATTAAATTAGTGGTTACAGTGCTATCACAACCACCTGAAGACAATAAAACATCTACGTAAGTACCTGTTGCAGTATAAGTATTTGTTCCAACGGTAAGTGATTGTCCCGCGCAAATGTTAATTGTTTGAGACACTGATAATACAGAGTTTTGGCTAATAGTAACAAGCTGTGTTGTAGCACAAAGGTTAGCATCTGTTATGGTACAAGTGTAAACTCCAGCAGCTAAACCATTTATTGTGTTGTTTGAACCTACAACTGGCGACCATGAGTAAGTATATGAACCCGTTCCGCCTGTAACAGCAATAGTAGCTGACCCTGTTGAAGCCCCGTTACAAGCTACATTTGTTTGTGACGAAATAGATGAAACCATTGCACTTGGTTCAACTATACTTACCAACTGTGTTTGAGTACAAGCATTTGCATCGGTAATAGTACATGTATAAGTACCAGCCATTAAACCATTTGCAGAAGAACTTGTACCTCCAACTGGTGACCATGAATAAGTATATGAGCCTCCTCCACCAATTGCTGTAACGCTTGCAGAACCATTCGAAGCACCATTACATGCTACATCTGTTTGAGAAGAGATAGTTGTTGTAATAGCAGCTGGTTCGGTTAAAGTAACTGTTTGTGTAGTTGTACATAAACTTGCATCGGTAATTGTGCATGTGTAAGTCCCCGCCACTAAACCACTTGCAGTCGCGGCTGTACCTCCATTAGGAGACCAAGAGTAGGTATACGGTATTGTTCCTCCATTTGCTGTAATACTTGCAGAACCTGTTGAAGCACCATTACACGTTAAGTTAGTTTGAGACACTATACTTGATGAAAGTACACTAGGTTCAGTTATAGTTACAACTTGCGTTGCAGAACAAAGATTAGCATCAGTAATAGTGCAAGTATATGTACCTACCGTTAAAGAACTTGCTGTTGAAGAAGTTCCGCCACTTGGTAACCACGAATAAGTGTAAGTTCCTGTTCCGCCATTTGCTGTTATGGTAGCTGACCCTGCAGCAGTTCCATTACAGCTTACATTAGTTTGAGAGGCTATAGAAGCAGCAAGAACCAACGGTTCAGTAATTGTTACTATTTGAGTAGTAACACATGAATTTGTATCCGTAATAGTGCAAGTGTATGTACCCGCTGTTAAACCACTTGCTGTTGCAGTATTTCCACCACTTGGTGTCCATGAATATGCATAAGGCGATGTTCCGCCGTTTGCTGATATTGTAGCCGTAGCGTTACTGCCACCATTACAACTTACATTGTTTTGCGAAGCAATTGTTGCTGCTAATAAACTTGGTTCTGTAATTGTTACAGATACATAAGTACTACAAGCTAAAGCATCCATTACTGTAACCGAATAAGTTCCTGCCGATAAATTATTTCTATCTTCTGTTGTTATACCTGCGCCCCAATCATAGCTTAAACTTGCGTTTGTAGCCGAACTTGCAGTTACGTCAATAGAGCCTGAAGCATTTTGATAACAAGTAAGATTAGCTGAAACAGCATTTACAGTTGGATTTGGAGAAACCAAAATAGTTAAACTATCTGCTGCACCGTTGCAAACTTTACCGTTAATTACGTAGCTAGGTATTACAGAAACAGTTGCTGTAAGAACAGTTGTTGTGGTACTATTAGCTGTGAAAGATGCTATATCTCCCGTTCCTGAAGAAGATAAACCAATACTTGGTGTGTTGTTTGTCCAATCGTACGACATGGTTCCACCTGTATTTGTAGTAGAGAAGTTAACTGCTGCAACTGTACCTCCAACGCAAACTGATTGATTAGCTAAAGCAACAACTGTAGGTGCTGGAGCAACTGTTAATTTAAAACTATCTATTGGTCCGGCACAAGCTAAACCATTATACGTATATACTGGTGTTACAACAATGTTACCTACTGATTCGCCTAAGCCAGAATTAGTTGTGATAAATGTAGCAATATCGCCAGAGCCCGAAGCAATTAATCCTACAGAAGTATTATCATTTGTCCAGTTATAAGTACTTGTTCCACCAATGTTAGAAGTACCAAAAATAACCGAAGCCACAGCTTCATTATTACAAGCTGTTATATCTGTGATAGCATTTACGTTTCCAAGCGGATTCACAACAACATTAAATGTATCTGTTGCGCCAACACAAGCTAAACCGTAATTATTAAGTGTAGGTGTAACAACAAATTCTGCTGTCAGGGCAACATTCCCCGCGTTTGTTAAAGTTGTTGATGCAATATCTCCACTACCTGTTGCGGAAATACCAATTGAACTTACACTATTTGTCCATGCGTAAGTGGTTGTTCCGCCAGTTGTGCTTGTACTAAAACTTATTGTTGGCAAAGTATCATTATTACATACCACTTTATCATTAGTTAAAGTAATTACTGGTTCAGGATTTGCAATTACAATAACAGGTAAACGATTAGATGTAACTACTAAATCTCTCAAAACTTTTGTATGTGTATTGTAAGTAAGTAAATTACTACTGTTATAAAACGGATTTACAGTATTGTATAAACCACCGCGAATTGCAGTAAGCCCACTTCCATTTGTATTCATGGTATAAATAAAACCAGATCCTGATGCAATCAATAATTTTCCGTTAGGCAAAAGTGAAATGGAATAACCTTGACTAACATTTGCAATTACAACACTTGCATTTGTGGGAGAAGACATATCTTTAGCATAAATGTTCCCAGTTTCTAAATTTGTATAGAATAAAGTATTGAGACTTGCATGATAGTAAACACCAAATGGTCTTAATGGACTTGTAGGGAAAACACCAGGGAAACTATCAATTGCGGTAATAACATTCGTTAGTGTATTGATCATTTTAACCTTATAATTTTCAGCATCAGCAACAAAAATTCTGCTATTAGCATCATCAAAATTTATTTGTCGCACACCAAAAAAGCCAGAGCCTATTGTAGTAGTAACACCTGTTGCAAGGTTGTATTTTTTTATATCACTTCCTGCGTACAAAGTATAGTACAAATATCTGTTTGCGCCCTCTTTATGATATTCAACCCAATTAACTTGAGTAGTACCAGCTATTATTTTAACAGTATCCGACCCGTCAGGATTTGATTTATATATGTTCCCTTTGTAGGTACCAAAATATAATGTATCATTTTCATCATGCGTCAAAGCTGTTATGGTATTAAAATTCACAGCAAAGTCTCCAGGAACTTCTAATAAAGTATCAATCCCACTTCTACCTTCCTCCACGTATAATGTATCTAAGCCTAGAGCTAATGCTGTAGAAGGTATCAAGGCTGCTCCACCCAAGGCCGTATTAAACCATGTTACATTATCGCCAGGAAGCGCTGTAGTTGTAATAGAAGAAATGAATGCTGGCGCACAGGCTTTAACAGTATCAAGAGTCATTATTTGATTTGCAACAAACGATGCAATCGGACTTTCGCAGCCATTAACAACTTGTGTTGCATAATAGGTAGTTCCACTTACCACTGGAGTTGATGCTGGTAAAAAATTACCCGCAATTGCTGCATCATAAAACTGAACAATAGGTCCTGGAACCCCTAATTGAGCCAATGTTTTATTTCCTGTATAAATCATAATTGAATTTACCAAAGGAGCTGCTGGCAATGGATGAATTGTAATTGTAGCTAAGGCACGCGAGCTAGGGCATGCTCCGGAATTATCCTCCGCGTAATAATTTCCGCTTGCTGTAATGGAAGTAGCTGCTGATAAAGCAACACCACCCGTTGCAACATTGTACCACTTAATGCTTGCTGATGGTGCTGGAGATAAATCAGACACTAATGTACTTACACAAAAATCCTGATTAGTAGTGCTTGGAGGCGTTGCAGCCGAACCCGTTGAAATAGTAAAGCTATTTGTGCTATCCACATCGCATAGCGAACTTATTTTCAAGTAATACGTTCCAGCATCAGCCGATGAGTAATTGCTAATGATTAATTTTTTGCTTGTTTGCAAAGGCAATGGCGCTCCATTTTTGTACCATTGAAAAGTGCTACCAGTGCCAGTATATGTTACTGTTGTAGTATCGTTACTACCAATACAAATTGATTTATTTGCTGGTGTTACAATAGAAGTTAATGGTTCGCAAGCTGAGCCTGCATATAAATTGTAAAGATGTAGGGTAACAGGAAAAGGCGTTGGAGGATTGCCCGGAGGGCCAGGCATCATAGTTATAATAGTATATTTTTTAGTGGCATAACCTGCTATAAGTTGATTTTTTGCTACACATCCTGCAACAAAACCAAATTGCTTAGCTGTATCGGGTGAAGTGATAAACGAAGTTGAGAGTCCATCAAATTTTAATATTTTAAAAAAATTATCTACATTTTTATAAGCATAATACAAATTGCCATTCAATTTTGCTGGACCAATAAAAGCGTTGTTTCCTCCTTGAGCATCAAATATACCTGATCCCGCATCTGGATTTGGAATAAGCGTTAAGCTTGTACCATCACATTTTATTAAGCTTCTGTTAGCATTTACATCATCGTATGAACAAATCAAATCACTTCCATGCACAATGAACTGGCTAGGTGCAACACCTCCAAAAGTAGTCGAGGAGTCAGGATTAACAAAAGTGCTTATGGTGGTTCCATCATACTTGGCTAGTTTAAAATTATTATACAAATTAACCAATGAAAAATAAAGCTCATTATTATAACTCACCATAGGGCTTCTCATATAGGCTACATTTGCATTAGGATAGGATAAAAAACTAACACTCGTTCCATCGTACTTACCTATTGTAAACTTGTTAGCCGCAGTATGGTATTCAAAATACAAATTACCGTTAGCAACTGCTTGGTTCTGATAAATATTTAAAAAAGGTTCTAAACCAAGCCCATTGTCAGGATTTGGAATTGAGGTAATGGTAGAACCATTTAAGTAGGCTAAATAAAACTTACCCGCCAGATCTCTATACCTAAAATGTAATTTGTTATTATATTCAATAAAAAAACCCCATAATTGATCACTAAGATTAGGTAGTGCGTAGGTGGTTATGTTTGTGCCATCATACTCACCTAAAATTTTGGTGCCAGCAGATGTATAAAAAACACCATAAAGTTTATTATTAAACTGATAGGCATCAACCAAATTAAAGGTTCCTGTGGCAGTGCTACTTAGTACTGCTGGTTTTAAACTATCGCCTACCAACTTAACTAATCCAGTATTTATACCACTTACATTGGTGTACAAATTGGAGTTATACACAACTAACTCATTTCTGGCAATAGTATAATTAGATGGTTTTTTTATTGTAGTTATGCTTGTACCATTATATTCTGCTAATGAGTACTCACCATCTTCTCCTCTATAATAATAGTACATATTACCATTAAACTCAGTTACAGTGGTTCCACCTGCACTTCTATTCGATAGCATGTCGTATGTGGAATCCATTGATGGTGGTGGTGATACCAAGGATAAGGATTGCGCCTGCATTTTTAAAGCAAAAACAGGTAGGGCAAATAAAATAAAAATAAGCTTTCTCATAAATTGTATTTAAAAAGCCAAAATTAAGTTGGTGTAACCAGTAATTAACCAGTGCTAATACTGGTTTATTTTGAAAAAATAGGCATTACGACCAATGGTATCTCTGTATCGATAGAACGAGCAAAAAATAATTACAATAAAATGGAGAATAAAAAAGCCGCGCATTGGTATGAGCGGCTTTTATAATGGTTTTTATAATTAAAGTTCCCACGCTTGGCGCAGTGGGGGATTTTGGAAAACTAAATTGTCTGCTAGCACGAATTTACAATAGTAGCACAAAGTTTCAATTAACGATGTGTGCCCCATTGCGCCAAACGTGTGTTAGCTGCTGGGCTTTCCTCTCTATCTGTGAAATTTCTCAATGTCCACTAAGAGAATTAAAAACCCATATGCAAAAATTCTTTGTCTTGTCGAAAGTGAAAATGAAGGCTAAAACTGCAATGAATAATGACACCATTTGAAGCAAATAATTTGTTCTATATGAGTTCAATTCCTCAATGGTTTTAAATATTTCATTTGTGCCTTTGGATTTTGTGTCAAGTGACTTTATTAGATTATTTAATTCGTCTATTATTCTTAGTAACAGGTTTTTATCGTCTTTTTCAATTCTTCTATTTCTTGGTTCGAACTTGTGAAGTTCAAAGTGTCTTGTATACAAATAAATATTTTGATTTGTGAACTCGGTTTCAAATCTTTTTGTTGTTAAAAGCACTTGTGTCAACCCTTGTTTCAGCTTGATATATCTGCTGTTGTAATAGAAAAATAGTATTTTCTTAATAATACTGTTGTTTTTTGTATCATAAACAAAATCGTAGATGTCCCTTTTCAAAGTATTCAGGTTTTGAAATTGTTCTTTCAAAATACCTCTAAAAACACAAGGAAATGCTAAGCTATCGAGTAAATAACGTGTTTCAATGTTATCATAATCTGTATAATCATTTCCTTGTCTTTCCTTACTTCCGTGCCCCCTTTGTTTTACAATTTGAATGAGATTGTGTTTCCGGGCAGATGAGTTTGAAAAGTAAATTTCTATTTCATTGTCTGATAAAACATAATGACCATCAAAGCCTGTGTTGAAGTTTTGTTTTAGGTCAGAGTCTTTATGAAAATCTACGATGTTGTCAACTTCATAATACTCTACACTGGGTAAAATTGAACTGGTCTTACTATTGTGAAAATATCCTTTTAAATGCTTAGTTACATTGAGCTTTACTTGCTGATTTATGTCGCTGATTAGTATTTCTATGTTTTTGCATTTTAGACTATTGATGTAGGTTTCATATGAAATAAATCGTCTTGTTTTTAAAATGTTTAGAAATGTGTTGTATTGAGGAACTGATAAACTCACGTCTTTTGAATTTACAATTTGGTCAAAAATTGAGTTGAATTTTTCACTGGGAGTTACTTCAATTTTTAAAATAAAATATGATTCATTGGTTTTAATATAGGAGACGTTGATGAATGATATTAAATCATTTACCTTTTTGACTTTCTTTTTGTAACTCAATGAGAATAAACCGCCCCAAGAAATAACATCTAGATTTTGCTTTACCTCTGATAACTTTTGTTTTAAATCGTCCTTGCTCTTGGTGCTAAAAAACACTTGATTATCTGCAAACTTGGATAATATCTTCTTTCTGTATTTATCAAAATTGTCGATTTCAATTGCTTCATAAAAAACAATAGTTTTTAATTTTATGTCTTTGTAAATACATATTTCAGTATCTGGAATATTAAATGCTTTTGTGAAAGAGTGTTTGTCTTTAAACCTGTCCCTGTTTAAAGAGTAGACTTCAAAATGGTCAAGATGCTTTGATGTCCATTTATTTTTCGAAAGGAAATTTCTCGAATTACACTTTATGCTATCAATAATTTTATCAAATCTGTCTTGAAATGAATTATTGAATCTTTGTTTGTATATAAAGTGTTCTTCTGTATTAGTCATTCTTGTCAATTTAGGATGTTGTTTTTAGCCTTGCAGCTTACTTGTGTATACGCGCCAAACTTTGGCGCATATACATACATTTTTGGGTGTATATGCGCCATTTGCTTGTAGGTATTTTATACATTTATCATAAACAAATATATAACATTTACCGCACAAAACAAAACACCCACCATAGCCTGGGTGTTTAAGTGTAGAAGATAAAATATGCCAAAATGTTTTGAAAGAGAGTGTTCAATAAACTGTGTTAGGTGAAAACAAAAACGCCACCCGTTTTCACAGGTGGCGTTTCATTTCATTCAATTTATTATTAATTCGATTTAACCAAACGGATTACTTTTGAGTTTTCAGCATTACTTATACGTAACATATAAACTCCATTTTCTTCATTTGTTAAATCAATAACAAAGTTAGAGGCATTTTTTTGTTCGCTTAATATAACACGACCTAATACATCAATAACTTGAATACTTGCATTAGTTCCTAAACTAATATTAAACAAACCATTGCTAGGATTTGGCATTACACTTACAATATTACTAGATGCTAAATCATTTAAACCAACAGTGGTAATAGATGTACAGCTTGATGTATCCGAACATAAACCAACTGTTACAACAACAGCATAATTACCATTAACAGTAGCAGTAAACGATTGGTTAGTTTCACCAGCTATTGGTGCATTAGCATTGTTACAATCAATCCATTGGTAAGCAGCGCCATTTAAATTTGCTGAAATTGTTGCAGTTGAGTTATCAAAACTTGTTGTGTTATCTAATGGAGATGAAAAAACCGCTTCTACAACAAAAACGCTATCACAACCAACTGCGTTTGTTTCAGTTGCATAATAAACTCCAGCTGTGTTTATTTGTATACCATGCCAATCAAACAGACTTCCATTGCATATATTTATTTGTCCTTCATTTGTTGTGTCTTTTAATACAACAGTAATACTATCGTAAGGAGTGTACAAATAACAACCTGTTAATCCATCTGTAGCTTTAGCATAAACACCATATTGACCCCAATTATTAGTAATTACCGAATCAATTTGCAATTGATTGGTATTGAAATTAGACTCTCCATAGGTTCCATTTATTAAAGTAGGACCATCAGTTCCATCCCAACTTTCAAAATACCATTCGTAGGTTAAATTACTTCCACCTACATTTACACTAAAAGACGTTGAACCATCGCCACAAACAACAACGCTTCCAGAGTGTGAAACCAATTGTGGAGTTTGGTTAACGGTTAAATTTGTTGTAACAGTACTATCACAACCGTTTATTGCAGTTAAAACATCTGTATATGTACCACCTGTTGTGTAAGTATTTGTTCCTACTGTAATAGATTGTCCAGAGCAAATTGAAATTGTTTGACTGAAACTTGCAGGAACAAAGTCATTTGCATAAATGCCAGAAGTCACTGCTCCTGGATAAACCCAATTGGATGCAGTTCCTGCTAATGCAAAATTAGTTAAAGTACCATTGTTTGTATTACCCGATGAATCAGCCAAAGTTGTAATTGCACTGTTATTACTATTTTCAATACCCTGATTAAATTTATAATAAGCGGCTAAGTTGGCTTGTGGCAGGTTTAACTCACCATTCATGTTATTTAAGATTTCGCCACTGCAAAGAGCACGATTCCATATACGTATTTCATCTAAAGAGCCAGCGAAGTTGAAACCTCCACCAAATTTACCAATGGTTAAATCTCCTGCAAAGGTGCCGGTAGCTGTAGTGCTTTGAGTGCCTTCTAATACTCCATCAACATAAATATACTGAATTCCGTTTTTTCTTACAGCAGCTATATGATGCCAGTTGCCATCAGCAACATTAGTAGTTCCAGTAACATCATGCCCTGTCATTGAAAAATTTGCTTTTCCATTGCTAGTACCAAACCAATAATTATTCGCACCAATCCTACCTATCATAACTTGGTTGCCACTTATAAATGTGGTTTTAGCCCAAGTTTCAATCGTAAAATCATTCATTCCAAAATCAAAAGCACTGCTATAAGGTACTATTACATGGTCATTAGCACCATCAAAATGAAGGGCTGCAGCTTGATTTAAAACTATAAGATTTGTGGTTACTGTGGAGTCGCAACCATTTACTGCCGTTAAAACATCGCTGTATGTGCCGCTTGTTGCATAAGTGTTTGAACCAACTGTTAAAGTTCCACCAGGAGGTAATGTAATATTTTGTAATGAAGTTATTGCTGTAGGTTCTGTTATAGTAACACCTTGCGTTTTACTACAACCACTTAAGACCTCAGTAACTGTGCAAGTCCAAGCTCCTGCGGTTAAACCTGTTACAGATGATGTTCCTTCACCCGTTGGATCACCGGGCGACCAATCGTAATCATACACTCCCCCGCCAGTTACATTAAGAGTAGCAGATCCATCAGCGCCACCATTACAACTTACATTTGATGTAGATGCAACACTAATATTAATGGCAAACGGACTTACCAAAGTTCTCGACCAATTACTGGTGCATCCATTGGCATCGGTTACAGTTGCTGTATAAGCACCAGGACCAAGATTAGTAATTACTGCGGTTGTTGCACCAGTATTCCATAAAAAAGTATATGGAGTTGTGCCTCCAAGCGCATAAGCTGTTAGCACTCCATCATTAGCATTATAGCAAGTGATTTCTTGTGATAACACTATTGATATTCCTAGCAAATCAGGTTGCGTTAATGTAGCAGTTTGTGTTGTTTTACAAGCATTCGCATCTGTTACAGTTACACTGTAAATACCTGCTGCGAGTCCTGCAATATCTTCAGAAGTAGAAGTGTTACTCCATACAAAGGTATATGGAGCGGTTCCTCCGCTTGAAGTTAAGTTGATTGACCCGTTACTACCATTATAGCAAGATACATTAGTTTGAGATGAAACACTTGCTGATACTGGTGTATAAGCAGGTGCTGTAGAGCCTGATGTAACAGCACCTGGAGCAAGCCAGTTGGATGTTGTACCACTTAAAGCGAAGTTGTTTAATGTGCCATTATTAGAATTTCCAGATAAATCAGTTAAGGAAGTAACAGTACTGTTGTTTATGCCAGAAAATCCTTGATTAAAGTTATAATAGGCTACTAATCCAGTTTGCGACGAAGGAAGTTCAGCATTTTTATTATTCAAAATTTCCCCTTTACACAAAGCGCGGTTCCATATACGAACCTCATCTAAAGAGCCAGCGAAGTTAAAACCTCCGCTAAAATTACCTAAGGTTAAATTACCATTGATTGTAGCGTTTCCGGTATTGTTTTGGCTTGCTTCTAAAACACCATCTACGTAAAGTGATACTACACCGTTTTGCCTTACAGCAGCAAGATGATGCCAGGTACCATTAGAAATTGTGGAAGTACCAGTTGCGTCAGTTCCGCCAATCAAAGAAAAGTTAGCTTTTCCATTACTCACTCCAAACCAAAAATTGTTACCCCCGTTAATTTTCCCAATCATTACTTTATTACCCGTTGAACTGGTTGTTTTTGCATATGTTTCAATAGTAAAATCGTTGGTACCAAAGCTAAAACTACTGTTGTTAGGTATATTCACAAAATCATCAGTTCCATCAAAATTAAGGGCAGCGCCTGAAGGGAATGTACTCGTATTTAATAAAACTGAAACGCTATTGGATTGGTTAGCTGTAGCCAAATCCGCTCTGCCATCTCCGTTAAAATCGGCTGAGAATATACACATAGGAGTAGTTCCAGTGGCATAATTAATTGCAGCTGCAAAAGTACCTGAACCACTACCTAATAAAACAGAAACATTATCACCGGATTGATTAGCTGTAGCTAAATCCAACTTACCATCTCCATTAAAATCGGCTGAAAATACAGAAATAGGGCTAAAGAATCCTGTTGAATAATTTACCGCTGCTGCAAAAGTACCAGTGCCGCTTCCTAATAGAATAGAAACATTATTACTACCAAGATTAGCCGCAGCAAGATCTATTTTACCATCTCCGTTAAAATCCGCCGCATATACTGCCTCTGGATTTGTACCCACTGCATAATTAACGGCCGCTGCAAATGTACCTGTACCACTACCTAAAAGAACGGAAACATTATTACCATCAAAATTAGCGGCAACCAAATCCATTTTACCATCCCCATTAAAATCAGCTGAAAACACCGATAGAGGAGTTAATCCAACCGTATAATTAATATGCGCAGCAAAAGTACCAGTGCCACTACCTAGTAGTATCGAAACATTGTTACTACCAAGATTAGCCGTAGCCAAATCCATTTTGCCATCCCCATTAAAATCAGCTGAAAATACTGACATAGGACTTGCTCCAACTGAGTAATTAACTGGAGCCGCAAAAGTACCAGTGCCGCTACCTAATAATATAGAAACAGTGTTATCGCTAGAATTAACTGCGGCCACATCCTTTTTGCCATCTCCGTTGAAATCGGCTGAAAACACAGCACTTGGTCCTGAACCAGCGGCATAATTAACTGCGGCTGCAAAAGTTCCCGTGCCACTGCCTAATAGCACAGAAACGTTTGTTCCACCAGTATTAGCAGTCACTAAATCCATCTTGCCATCTCCATTAAAATCGGCCGAAAATACACCATACGGAGTCGTTCCTAATCCGAGTAAATAATTAACCCTAGGGGCAAAACTTACCTGCGCCTTTACTGCACCTGCTGTTGCAAGTAGTAATGCTATGTTTAATAATTGTTTTTTCATTTTATTTTTTTGTTATAAGTGAAAATCCTCTTTCGCAAAGTTCAACAGAGGATTATTTTCTTTAATTCTGTTTAACTATTTTGTACGTATAGCCATTTGTTGTTTTTATGAAGTATACACCATTGCTTTCGTTTGATAAATCAATCTTTGTTTTTGTATCGGTTGTAAAGCAATTATAAACTACTTCACCTATTACATTTACAACTTCTAATTTAGTTCCTGTTTCAAAGCCTGCAACGATGAATATTCCAGATGTTGGATTTGGATAAATTTTTAATGCAGAATTAGGATTTAAGAATTCAGAATTTATACCAACTGTAGTTATTGCTACACAAGCAGAAGTATCTGAGCAAGCACCATTTGTAACCACAACCGCGTAGTTTCCATTTGTGGTTGCTGTAAACGACTGATTTGTTTCACCTGCAATCTCTGCGTTTGCATTTCCACAATCAATCCACTGATAAGAAACACCTGTGGCATTAGCTGTAATAGTTATACTATTTGTGTTTGTGGTTATATCCAAAGCTGCAGGCTCGGAGATGGAAACAGTTTGCGTTCCTGTACACATATTAACATCCGTTATTGTTACAGTGTATGTTCCTGCTCCCAGTTGCATGATATCTTCAGTTGTAGCACTATTACTCCATACAAAGGTATATGGTGAGCTTCCTCCACCTGCTGTTACATCTATTGTTCCATCATTATTTCCATAGCAAGATACATTAGTTAAAGAAATTGCTCCGCTAATAGTTGGAACAGGATTTAAAATTTGCCAAGTAAATACGGGGTATCCGCTATTATTTGCACAATTTCCCATCGTCCAATAATCATTTGTTCCGTTGGTTGTTTCACCTGTAAAATCCCAAGCATGATTTAAATAGGTTGAGTCGGACTTCATTTCATTGGTTGGCCTACCGTTACCGCCTGCACTTATTGACTGACCTGAAGTTTGTACGTCCCAAAAACAATTTACAACAGAATTCCCTGTTCCTACACCAATTAATCCGCCCTGACCAATTGTAGTGTTTACATTACCCGCAGCGTAGCAATTGGTTATTGTGCTTGAGTTACAACTTCCGATAAGACCTCCAGTTCCACTGGTTCCTGATATATCTATAAGATTTACATTATCGAAATTTTGCCCCATCCGTAAAACAACTACACCCACATTTGCCAAAGAATAACAATTGGAGATAGTATTAGAGCTGGAATTTGCTACCAATCCTGCTGAAGAATAACCAGAGGTAATATTTCCAGATGTACTGCATGTACTTATGTTTGAAGAAATACAATATCCACAAAGTGCTGCACTAGCATAATTACTATTTACAGTGATATTCTTTACATCCAGATTAGTTAAATTAGCATTAAAACAGTGTCCAAATAATCCTGTATAGCTGTTTCCATTCATTTGAAGATTTTCAATTTTATGATTTTGACCATTATAAGAACCTGTGAATTGGGTTGAGGAATTACCTATTGAAAGAAAAGCCTGACCAGCATTATAAAATGCACCTCCACTTGTGAAATCAGAGGGGCTGAAACTTATATCTGCTGTTTGAACAAAATTTTTATTCCAAAGACAAGAATTCTCGCTAAGAGTTTTCAGATCTTGTTTTGTTGCTATTGCAAAAGGATTGGTCACAGTTCCCTCTCCACCACCAGAAAATATTTGCCATTTAAAGATAGGATAACTACTGCCATCAACATTGCATGTGCCAAATGTCCAAATATCGGTTACAAAATCCCAGCCAGCTCCTGTATATGTAGATTGGATTTGCATTTGCGCAGTATTTAGACCAATGCCACCATCACTTCCACCTAGCGTACTAGTTTGCATGTCCCAAAAGGAATTGATAACTGAACCACCATTATTAAGTCCAACAAATCCACCTTCAGTCATAAAACCGACACACGATCCATTGCTGTAACACTTGTCAATTGATGCAATATTCTGCCCTACAAAGCCGCCAACATTATTCAATCCGCCTACACCTCCATTGCTGTAACTATTATTAATTCCACCTTCGTTATACCCAACTAGTCCACCTACGTTTGTAGTACCTAAACCGGAAACGGGGGAAACAGGACCGCTGTTAAAGCAATAATAAATGATTCCAAGATTACCATTCCACGCAACCAATCCGCCTTGGTGCATACCAGAAAAACTCTCAACAATTCCTATATTGTAGCATTTGGTTATTATTCCTGTAGAATATCCCGTCAATCCTCCAACATAACTATACCCCCTCACGTGTGCTGTGTTATAACAGTTGCTGATAATAATGCTGGCTGAGTTGTTGTACCCAACCAAACCACCTACATTATCATTTCCAGTTACTGCTCCGTCGCAATGACTATATTTAATGTCTCCCATATCATTATACCCAACCAGTCCACCTGTATAATCAGATCCACTAATTGTACCCGTGCTGTAGCAGTTGATAATAGTTCCTAAGTCAAAATTCCCAACTAATCCTCCTACTTTAGTAGAACTTCCGTTTATCACCACGCTACTATAACTATTGCTAATATCACCATCATTAGCACCTGCTAAACCACCTATCATATCACTACCGCTAACAGTTCCGCTACTATGACAGTTATTTATGCTACCGTAATACAGATTATAGCCTACCAAGCCACCTACTGCAGATCCGGTGCCGTTTACAGTTCCGCTAGTATAGCAGTTACTTATTGATCCTGCGTAATTTTGCCCCACCAATCCTCCAATTCTATCATATCCATTTATATTTACATTAGTACAAGCAAGGTTACTTACTGAAGCTGCAAAGTCATTCGTATATCCAAACAAACCAATATAACTTTGCGATGGCCGATTAATATATAAACTATCAATTAACTTATTATTGCCATTGTAAGTACCAAAAAACTGAGTCGTTAAATTTCCTATGGGGCTAAAGCCTTGCCCTCCGTAATAAAAATCCCCACCGCTTGCAAAATCGGTTGAACTAAACATAATATCTGCTGTTTGAATAAAATGGTAGCTCCACTGGCTTGAACTATCACTCAGGTATTTTAAATCGGCCTTGTTGGCTATTTTGTAAGGGTCGGCAAGAGTTCCGCTACCGCCGGAGTAGTTTTGTGCGCTTATTGTGTTTGCGGTGGCAATTAGTAAGGCAATGTTAAGTAGTTGTTTAATCATATTTATTTGGTTATAGTTTAAAAAATCCCTGCTACTTAAATTTATAGCAGGGCTTTAATTGATATTAGTTTTGTTTAACAATTCTCCATGTTTTAGTAATGCCTTCGCTTTCCAGCATCAAATAGTAAATGCCACTTTGGTAGTTACTTAAATCAATAGAGTCGTTTGATGTGATTGTTTTATTTAACAATTCGGCTCCAATAACATTTATTACTTTAACTTTATAAGGCATAATAGCAGTATTATTAAATCTTATATTAAACACGCCATTGCTTGGATTTGGATAAACGCTAATGCCTGAACTTAATGCAGCATCATTTAAACCGGTAGTAATATTTATAGTTAAATGCAATTGAACAATACTATCACAACCTGTATGGTTAATTAATGTATCAATGTAATCACCTGATGCAAATAATGAGTCAGGATAATTCCAAACGTAAAAATCGTTGGCAACAATGGTGTCTTTGCCTGAATTGGTGCAGTTAAATCCAGTTGCTACATTTGGGTTTCCTAGGTAGAATTCACTAAATTTTGTTACCGGAACATTTAGCTCCCAAACTTGTTGAGTTGGTTTCCAGGTAGCAAACATATTTTGGTAAAAGGTTGGTACATTGCGCCATACACTATTTGTAGTATCAAACGTTTCGTGCATGTGCAACATGGTAGTTATCATAGTTCGCGAAGGATTTGTAACGGCATTAGTATCATTTGTTAAGGCATCGGAAGGATGTGCTGTATTAAATACCTGTACATCTTGATAGGTATAAAAGAACTTTATTTCAGCATTTATGTTTTCTGTTTGCTGTGCTTGAACTGAAGTAACACGACGCACGAAATTTTTATTACCAACTGTAACTGCTCCGGTACTGGCTACCGTTTGCGTTACACTTGTTTCTCCGGGTGATGTACCTCCTGTAAAATCCGTTATTACAACCAACTGAGTACAGTTTTGCGCATCAGTGTAGTTTTTTGTTGTTCCATCAGTTTGATTTGCAGTAGCTGTTGCTGTACCAGTTGTGTTAGATACGCCACTTGATGCTGTAACACCCAATGTAAAAGTAGAAGTAGAGCTACCAAAGCCTCCCAAGCCATAATAAACGGTTAGCGTATATGTTTGTGGTGCTGTTATTACTTTTGGTGTACCTTCTATTACACCTTTTACAGCATTAAAGGTTAAGCCTGAAGGCAACGTTGGTGTAATATTATAATTGTATAAACTTAAGCGCAATAGTTTATTTTGTCCATTATCAGCCACCCAATATTCTGTTAAATTTCCTTTTCTTACTAAAACTGCACCAACAGGAGCAACCGCATTAAACATAGAGGTAAAACTTGTATCTATTTGGCTAACCAAACTACCATCGGGCGCAAGATTAGAACTTGCTAAACCAACGATACCTGTAGTACGAGAGCTAACCATCATCACTGTAGCGTCTGGATTTATGAGGGTATCGGCATAAATATAATCAAGAGCCATACCTGCGGTTGAAGCTGAATCTACTAGTGCAATAGGGGTTTCTGCTTGGTTGTTAAACATATGTACTCCCTCTAGCACATGGTTTATGGGGTCGGCCATTAATAAGCGTTTATCTCCATAAACATTATCCATACTTAAAGATGTATAATGCCTGTTAAAATAAGCTAAAGCACCAGAGTTTATTATTGCATTAGGTTCATTCATGTCCATAGAATTTACACCATAAACCCCAGCCCCAGAAAGCGTATCAGAAAAATAAAGGTTTGGAACGTATCCGGGCTGACTAGAGTAAACCATATCTGTAATTACATTACTAGTGCCCAAATAAGCATTTGGTATAGAGTTGATGAGCGCTCCTGTGGGATCGCATTTGTGAATTTGCAGGTATCCATTACCATCCACACTACCATTATTAATGTATAAAGTATCATTGTCATCAACGGTAAATGCCCAAATGTTAGTTAGTGAAAGGTTAGGATATGTTTTGTATACTGTTCCATCAAAATTATATGCTATAACACTATTGTTGTTCTTAAGCACAAATACAGCGTGGCTGTTTTTATCAATAGCTATGGGGTTATTTAAGTTGATGCTATTGTCTAATACCAATTGTAAATCGGGATTAGAGCCAACGGTAGTGCTAGTAATGTTTACATTACTCCCCTCACACACAGTAGCAGCAGTGCCGCCATTACCATCCATGTTCATAGTGGCTTGTGGAGGAGTTGGCGGCGCACAAGGGTCGGGAATTTGTGTTGGGGAGTTATAATAATTATTAGTTTCACCAATTCCTAATTCTCCATATATATTAGTTCCGAAGCCCCATAAAGTACCATCACTTTTTTTATAAAAAGATATTGCTGCTGCTGGTAATGATTCATCATATACAGAACTTAAACCATGTATGTAAATTGTTTTTCCAACAGAAATTGAACTTGCATTATTCAATCCTGTAATTTGTTTTGGGTAATTATAGAAATTTCCATTTTCACCTATGCCTAATTCTCCATATAAGTTATTTCCACATGTCCAAATAGTACCATTATTTCTTAAAAATACGGTGTAGCCTTTTCCAGCAGCTATCTGGGTAATACTATCTAAATTGGTTATTTTTGTAGGGATGTTTCTTGGAACGAAGCTTTCAATTCCTAATTCTCCCAAAATATTGCTTCCGCAACTAAAAACAGTTCCAAGAGTGGTTAAAAAAACAGAGTGAGTTGTACCAGCTGAAATTGCTTTAACAAAAATAGCCAATGCTAAAACTGGTGAATAACGGCTAGTGTTTGTTCCGTCTCCTAATTTACCGTCATCATTATCGCCACAGGCATATACAAAACCAAGTTTATTTAAAAACAACGAATGATAAGAGCCTGCGGAAATTGCTGTTATTTTATTTAAACTAGGTATTTGAGTAGGCGTTAAAATGCTCGAATTATTTGAACCCAAACCGCATTCGCCAAATTTATTGTCCCCACAAGCCCATACAGTACTATCGTTTTTTAAAAACAAGGAATGATGCTCTGCAGCAGAAATAGCTTTAACATTATTTAAGCCAGGGATTTGCACTGGTGTCAAAATATTGTTAGTATCTCCAGTTCCTAGTTGTCCAAAATGATTATTTCCACAAACCCAAACTGTACCATCGTTTTTTAGGAATAATGTACTAAGTCCTGAAGATGAAACATCAATAACATTAGCTAAACTGGCTATGGTTTTAGGTAATGATAAATGGGTGGTGTTGCCATGCCCTAATTGCCCGAACATATTATTGCCAAATGAGCGTACCGAATCGCCACAAATAATGTAATTGGCTAAGCCTCCTGCTGCAATTTTTTGCCCAAAGCTAAGGCTGCTTGCAGCCAAAGCTATAATTAAAAGTATTTTTTTAATCATGTTATGATAATTTAAAAATTTCAAGCGCCAAATTAAAACATTGTACCATGTTTAACACCCTCCAAAAAGCCAAACTTTTTTTAAACCATTATTAGTTGTAATAACTAATTGTATTTTAGCCTTCATTAATATGGAAGGAAGTATTTTACAATCTTTAAAAAAATGGTTTAATAAATTTGAACGTTATAAGGTAACTTATAAAAACGGTAGCTACCACTTGGCTAATTTGTTTCAATCGCCTCAAACCATCATTGCCACCTTTGATAAAATGCCCTTTTGTGAGCATGATCGTGAGAGGAAACGGCAAATCTCGGAGACCATATTTATAAAAAGTACCATGTATTATTTTAACCCTGAGGAAGAATTATGGGTACTTGTATCAAATTTGCAGTTTAAAAAAAATGTGATGATGAAGAATTTGTATGACAAAGATCTTCCTTTAGAATACCATTTTATTAATATTCACATTAAAGATAAAGCAATAGTAAACAAATCACTAGTTAATGGATTAACGCTTAAAAATAGGACATGGTCGATGTTTAAAGCTGGAGAAGCAATAAATGAATATCATTTTAAAAATTCGAATGAGAAGAACATTACTATTTTTTTTACTACAAATTGGCTTGAAAAGCAAATTATAAAAAATCCGAAGTACAAGGCAAATAGGCTTAAAGATTTTTTTGATTCATCAAATAGTTATTTGATCATGGATGAGGAGGACCCAAATTATGATAACATTTTTGAGCACATAATGAATTTAGTTGAGAGGAACAAGAATGATATACATATTAATGAACTAAAAGATCAAACATATCTTGTTCTTACAAAATTCATAAATAAATTAAATACAGAAATTATTTCAGAAAACCACTTTGGATTAAATGATACAGACCGTAAAAATATTCAGCAAGCCGAAGCTTTTTTACTGAATAATTTAATGTGTTCATTCCCTGGAATTGAAAAAGTTGCACTAAAGGTAGGTATATCGCCATCTAAATTAAAAATGGATTTTAAATCTTATCACAATAAAAGTATTTATCAATATTATAGCGAACATCAAATGAAATTGGCATATGATCTAATTAATAGGAATACCTATACAGTGCGTGAGATTGCCACCATGTTTGGATATGAAAACAGTAGCAAATTTTCTGCACGTTTTAAAACCATATACAATGTTTTACCATCGGAAATAGAGGCTTAAAAAGTTCCTAAGAGATACTTAACAAATGTTCAATGCAGCGAAGTGTTTTTTATAATTATAGTATAAAAGCCAAATTTAAGAATTACAGGAAAAACAATTGTACTACTGGTTTTAGCCTGAAAGTAATTACCACAAATAAAAAAGCTGCCTGTTTTCACAGGCAGCTTTACTTTAATCAAAAGTTCTAATTAATTCGATTTAACCAAACGGATTACTTTTGAGTTTTCATTGTTACTAATGTGTAACATATAAACTCCATTTTCTTCATTTGTTAAATCAATAACAAAGTTAGAGGCATTTTTTTGTTTGTTTATAATTACACGACCCAATACATCAATTACTTCAATAGTAGCATTTGCACCTAAGTTAACAGCAAATAATCCATTGCTTGGGTTAGGCATTACTGTTAGTGCAATCGCATTTGATTTATTTTGTAATCCAACTGTTGTAATATTAGTACAGCTTGATGTGCTTGAACAAGTACCAACTGTTACCACCACGGCATAATTACCGTTTGCAGTTGCAGTAAAAGTTTGGTTGGTTTCGCCAGCTAATGGTGCATTACCATTATTACAATCAACCCACTGGTAAGTAGTCCCGCTTTGCGGGATTGTGTTAGATGCAATTACAATTCCGTTTCCTCCCAATGTTGTTGTTGAGTCAGGTGTGGGATTTATTATAGCAGTTACAATTGTTCTAGGGAAGGATACGCATCCAGCACTGTCGATTGCTTCTGCCCAATAATTAGTAGTTGCATATAATATAGGGGTGGTGTAAGTTGCCGCAGTGTCAATACTTACCCCTCCTACACTATCAACATAATTATACCAGCTAATTATTCCACTACTCGTACTTGCATTTAAATTTAAAGAACCAGCGCCACAATTGGAATTACCTATTGAACTGCTAATTACTGGTCGGGGTGTTGTCACCTGCCAGCTAAAAACAGGGTAACCATTGTTGGCGCATTCGCCCATTTTCCAAATGTCGTTGATACCGTTAGCAGTTTCTCCAATAAAATCCCAGCCAGCACTGGTGTAGGTAGTTTGTGTGAGCATTGAATAGGTTGTAAGACCTGTGCCTCCATTACTTATATTTAATGTACTGGTTAAAGTATCCCAAAAACTATTTTGCGTTGGAGAAAGAACACCAGAAGTACTATCACCAATTAAACCACCTCTTTTAATAGAACTCATATCAATAGAGCCTGTTGCATAACAGTTTGATATTGAACCAGAATTAAATCCAACTAGCCCTCCTTGTCCTTCGCCAAGAATGGCACTTGTTTTACTATCAAATCGTGATAAAAATGGAAGGTTATCCGTATTTGGTTTAATGGGTACTGTAGATATGATAATAGCTTTTGAATAGCAATTGGTAACGATTCCTGAATTTTCGGCTATTAAACCTCCAGCATAATCCGATGCAAAAACAGCTCCTGTTGTAAAACATTCACTTATTGTTCCTTCGTTGCGGCTGCATAAAACGCCATTTGATTTAGTGGCAACTATAAAACCATCTACAATTCCAAGTTTTGTAACTGAGCCCGCAGAGCCTATTACACCAAATAAACCTCCATTTAAATAGCTTGGGTTTTGAAAATAGAGACCTTTTATAATATGTCCATTGCCATTATAAAATCCAGTAAAGTTTGTTGTATCGTTTCCTATTGGTTTAACACCGCTAAAGAAATTAAAAATACCATCTGTACCATAATCTAAAGCATCAATAACTATATCAGCTGTTTGTACAAAATGCTTATCCCATAAACATTCATTTTCTGATAAAGTTTTTAAATCATTTTTGTTTGCAATTACAAATGGATAATTTATGGTTCCGTCACCACCATTAGAAAATAACTGCCAAG
>CAZRUA010000008.1:0-27984 GCA_964603125.1 uncultured Flavobacteriaceae bacterium
TTGGAGTAATACAGTTGCTATTACATTACCCGCATTACCCGTAATAAATTGTGGCGAAAGCACACCCGCACCATTAAGCAGTAACATACGCCCGCTTACCCAAGCCAACACTTATATGATATGGGAAGTAGGTGATTTTGAAATGGTAGTTACAGAACTTAGCAACACCAGCAGCCCAACCGGACAATACAGCGGAAAGGGTAAAATTGAAATGCCGTTTTTGGGGAATAATGTTTCTTGTACTTTTACTAATGTAACCATTAACGAAATGTATCAGTTAGTGGCTGGGCAGGTAATTGCAGATAGCAAGGGAGTAAATGCTTGGGTGAGTAATTGGGAATTAGAACAAGCCGAAAATAATGCTATTTATTACGAAGGAACAATAGATAGCGTTTACATTAATAGTAACGGACAATATTGTGTAGCGCAAGCAGGGCAAACACCTCAATGCAGTGATATGCCTCCAAATACAAATGTAGTTGTGGTGCGAGATGGAGATGGAAACGAATGGGTTATTAGCACTAATCCAGCATCGGTAAGTGGCCCACAAAGTTATTTAGCGTATAGTACTGATGTTTTAGAAGCCAACGCAAATAACAAAGTAGTTTTTGAAGAACAAATGACACAAAACTTTGGCTTCGATAAAAAAGAGTATGCTGCCAATATAAACAACTACGAGGTAATAAAATTAAGCGATAGCACAAACTACTTTGTAGCAGAAAAGAGCATTGGAGAAAATGCCAATGATGAAGTAATAGCACAAGTAATTATTGAAAATTTTAGTTCTAACCTCATAAGCTTTAAAACCTTAACAGGAACAGAAATAACTGCAACACCTAACGGATCTAATAAATATATTCTAAACGTACCACACAACTCACAATGTATTTACGCATGGTACAACAATAAAAAAGTAGGTAAACTAAATGTAAGCAGTCTTAAAAAATTGGATAAAAAGCTTGTTCTAGTGCCGGTAAACAATGCAACCGCAAGTAGCATAACAACAGCTAGTTTAAACACAATATACAAACAAGCCAATGTAAACTGGACAGTAGAAACCAAAGCAAGCTTTACATTTGATTTAGGTAATGATGGATTAGAAGCAGCAGATGCAAACTTGTTAAGTAAGTATAGTTCAGAAATGCGCGCTTTACGTAGTGCCTATCAACAAGCTAATGCCGATTATGATAAGGAAGCTTACTACTTATTTATTGTACCTCAATTTACAAATTCATCATTAGATGGATATATGGTTAGAGGAAGAAGTGTTGGATTTATAAAAGCAAACAGTAGCACAACCACAGCTGCTCACGAACTTGCTCACGGAGCTTTTGGTTTAGAGCATACTTTCCCTGCCATAACAAAATCCACTTCCAACAACTTATTAGATTACAACCAACAAAATCATTTAAGCAACCAGCAATGGTTAGTTATCCAAAATAACTCTTTTGTTTTTAATTGGTTGGACGATGAGGAGGATGCTGAAGCCAATAATACAGTTATTAGTTCGAAGCAGAAGATTTATGATTGGTTGGCTTTAATAAAAAAGCATTATGCAAAACAAACTTCATTTGCGTTAAATTCATCGGATCAATATCTTAGTTTATGGGAGAAGGATATGTCGCTTGCAGGTATTAATTTCGAGCATATAGCTATCACTTGTTTAGGAAATGGTGGAGATATTGTTTCGCCAAAAGGTAAAATAGTTTATGGTACAAATAAGCACTATTTTGCGCATAATGGGCCTCAGGATTTCCCTTGTTTAGTTGTTGACAATCATATTTACATCGAAGCTCCAGAAAATAAATTAGTAAACTTAAAAATATATTTAGAAAGTAGTTTGAGAGTTAAAAACATGATAGTTTTTGTAAATGGCTATCGAGATAATGCTCCAAGTTTAATCCAGAATCCTAATTCAAATAATGGGATTGATAATGGCGATATTTATAGTTATTGGGGAGGAACGGATGTGGAATTTATAAATAGAATAAGAGGAGGTAAGGCGATTAATATTGTATATGCTGATGGACATCATAGTGTGGAAACTTCAAATCATTGTGGACAAGGAGCTTTTTTAAATGGATTTATAACATCATTAGAGGTGAAAAAAGTTATGGGACCTGAATATGTTGAAGTAAATAATACGCAAGAACAGTTAGATGCGTTTTTGCACACAATTCCAAATGTGGCTGGATTTAATACACGTAAATCAAATGGGAAAATAGCAGGTTATAAGTTATTGCAAAAAATATATACCCATGAATACGAGTTTGATATACAAAATGATTCGATTGATTTTGTTGTGCATAGTATGGGTTTTGCATATAGTTTAGGTATGATTGAGGCAATAAAAGAATCCCGGATTAAGATTAATCTGGGTAGATTTTATATCTTAGCACCTGAAAATGCGTGTAGTGGAACTATAGATCCTGGAGATTGGGAGCAGGTTTTTCAGTACGGAACAAATGAGATTAAAACACCTTTATGGTTGCAAGATGGTGTTGCACCTCAGTGTCCAGTAGGAAGGATTGGAGAGGCTTCAAATGGTGGTAGAGTTTATATTCCAAAGGAAGAGCCACAAGGGTTTTTAATAAGTCACAGTATTTCAAATTATAAATGGATATTCACTAAATTAAAGAATGGTGATAAAGGATATGTTAAGAAAAGGTAAAGTAATAGCACTGATTGTTTCAATGTTATATTTATTTTCGTGTGGAGGCGGAGATAAAAAAAGTATCTTGATTGATAATGATTTTTCTACCCCTAAAAATCCAGCTTATAATAGTGTATGGCATATAATAAACGATAGTATATCTAATTGTGTTAGGTGTGGTTTGAGTCCTTTCAATTTCGTTGAGTTTAATAAGTCTTGGAGGATTGATACATTCCTTTGTTTTAATAGTCAAAGTAATAGATTGGTATCTTGTATTCTTCAACAACATAATGCCTCAGACGCAAATTCTGATGGAATTGATTTTCTTTACGGTGAAAAGATGGAAGGGAAATGGTATTTTTTCTTGGGAGCGCACATAGTTCTTCCGAGGGAATTTTACCAAAAGAATGTTCATACGCCATTAAGCTTTGAGAAGCTGCATGAAATAGCATTGAAAGAAGTTTATAGTGGGTATTTAAGAGAGAATAATGAAGGTAAGTATGAAATAAATAATTTGTTTTTTAAAGAAGCTTTTGAAAATGTGGGTTGGTGTGCAGATTGCAAAACAAGTGATGAATATAGAACAAGTCATGTTCGAAAGAGCAAAGGAGTTTGGTTAGAAAAATATTCACCTTATAAAAAGGAGGATATAGATTTTAAGTATGATAAACAAAAAAGAGAGATTAATTTAAGTTTTAAGCTTCAAACACCCGATAGTTTTTATTTAGAACCTACAGGCTACCGAGTAAGGCATAAAATTAATGATGGAAATATGGTTGTTTCAAAAATTTGCGGACACACTGCTTTTTGTGAAATAGATTGGAAAAAGGAAAAGATAGCAAAGGCTTCAGTTCAAAATGTTTTGCCCGGTAGTAAAGTAGAAATATTTATTGAACAAGCTTTTGATGGGCATCAAAAATCATCCCTCATGGGTCCTTATTTATTTGAGTTACCAAAGTAGATTAGCTGTTATTGTAACAATATGATTATTTAGAGTTAATCAATATTTACATTAGATTCAATTTTTAGAAATTATTAATATTTGATTGAATGGTGCTAATTTATTTGTTATTGACATACGCTACGGCGGACTAACAAAGGCTGAAAAATCCCTTTCAATCAAATGGAGGGTTTTTTTTGTCGTCATTGCGAGGAGTTCCGCAGGACGACGAAGCAATCTTTTGTCACTTACTTATAAGAACATGAGATTGCTTCACCCTAAAGGGATTCGCAATGACGGTTGTGGTTTTTTTATCGTCATTGCGAGGCGTTTCGCAGGAAGACGAAGCAATCTTTTGTTTTACTAATATCAACTTGAGATTGCTTCACCCTAAAGGGATTCGCAATGACGTACTGCGTTTTACCATTATCCTATAGCTATCGAATGACGGTAAAATCTACTTTTGAGACAGCCTTTTTTTGTTAGTAAGCTAGGGCATTGTTTAAATTTGAACAAATTGTATTAAATTTACTGAAGGGGAATATTTAGCATTTATAAATGAAGAATTTAAAAGCAATAGTTGTATTAAGTGTTTTCACACTCGTTGTTTTTGGCGGGTGTAAAAAGTATCCCGAGGATGATAAGAGGATTTGGAAAACAGTAATGAGTAGAATCACCGCTAGATGGGCTCTTAAAGAATGTACAATTAACGGGATTAAATCTGATGTATTTCTAAACAATAATTATGGCGAAGCCGTTCTTCTAATAAACAAAAAAATAATTGACGATAACTACAACGGATACATGACATTCTATCCAAATGGAAATTACACATTACTTACATTTAATTGGCGATTTTTACAAAAAAAAGAAAATATACAATTTACAGAATTCAAGTATGAAACAAACCCAATAACAAATTGTGTTGGTGTCTTCGATTTGCCAAACACCAAAAAACAAGTTTCTATTTTAAAATTAACAAATTCAGAGTTTTGGTTCCAAAGTATTTATAATGGAGACAGTTATATATTTAAATTTCAGTTAATTAATTTGTAAAAAAATACTTGTGTTGTTTTTTGTCTATTGGTTTGCTCCGTTATTTTATTTAGGCTTAAAAACCTTAATCTGCAAACCCACCCAAGCAAATAAAGCAGTATCTTCGCCGCGCAGAAATTGCTTTTATGCTTTTAAAACAACATATTAAACAAACTACCTTATTGGCTTTGCCACTTATTGTGTCGCAAGTGGGGCACATTGTTACTGGTATGGTAGATAATATTTTTTTGGGGCATTTGGGCGCTATAAGCAATACAGCGCAAGCGGCGGGTGGTTTGGCTAATCAGTTATACGTTATTTTGTTGGTATTTTCTATTGGTGTTTCATATGTGCTTACACCACAGGTTTCGCAGGCGCAGGTAGATGGAGATGAATTGAAAAAAGCTTCCTTGTTTAAGCATGGTTTGGTAGTTAATGTGGGTTTATCTTTTATTTTATTTGGTATATTGTTTTTGGCGGCTCCCTTATTGCATTATATGCAACAGCCCGATGATGTGGTGGCTATGGCCGATCCTTTTTTTAAAGTACTAATATTTTCAATTATACCCGTTTCTTTATTTTTTGTGTGTAAGCAATACCTCGAGGGTTTAGAAAACACAACCATTGCTATGTTTATTAGCATTGGGGGTAATTTGCTCAACATTGTTTTAAACTACTGTTTAATATATGGTAAGTTTGGTTTGCCTGTAATGGGCTATATGGGTTCGTGCTGGGCTACTTTTATAGCAAGGTGTTTAATGGGTGTTGGCTTTTTATATCTTATTTACCGAAGCAAAAAATTTAAAACGGTTTACAGCAATTGGTCAAAAGTTAAAGTGCAGTGGAAAGAAATTAAAACCTTATTTGTATCGGGATTAAACTCGGGCTTTCAGTTTGCATTTGAAGTTTCGGCCTTTGTGGTATGTGCTTTAATGATAGGTAGCTTTGGTAAAATTCAGTTTGATGCACATACAGTAGCCATTGGTTTGGCTTCGTTTACGTATATGTTTGGTTCGGGTATTGGCGGCGCAAGTACTATTAGAGTAGGGGGTTATGTGGCTAAAATGGATAAAGAAAATACCAAGTTAGCCATTAAAGCAAGTTTTAGTTTGGTGTGGATAGTAATGGGTTTAATGTGTTTGTTGTTTTTTGCATTAAAGCATGTTTTAATTTTACCTTTTAGTGTGGATACTGAAGTGCTACAATTGGCTTCGCAATTATTAATTATTGCTGCTATTTTTCAGTTGTTTGATGGGATGCAAGTGGTGGCTCTGAGTATATTGCGTGGATTAAACGATTATAAAATTCCAACATTGGTAACACTTGTTGCTTATTGGGTAGTTGCTATTCCCCTTTCTTATATAATGGCATTTACTTTTGATTTAAAAGCCATTGGTGTGTGGATAGCTTTATGTGTTAGCCTTGTATTAGTTGCTGTGGCTTTGTTTTGGAGGATAAAGTACCTGCAAGCAAAGATAAACTAAAGCTCTCTTCCAAATACCCAAACCTTATTTTTAAGCAGCACTTAACTTAATACGAGTTTGCTTTAGTTAATGTTTGTATTCCCTTTCGGAATCTGAGCTATGCATTTGGGTGAGGTGAAAAAGACAACAATAAAATTGAGTATTTTTGGAAATAAAAACACATGGCTCGTAAAAAGTATACCGAACTTCCTATTAAACTCTTGGATATTCAAGGGGACGGTTTTCATTTATCAATCAAAGGTAAAGTTAATGGAAAATCAGTGAACTTATTAATTGATACAGGGGCATCGCGAACGGTTTTCGATAAAAACAGAATTGAGCGTATTTCAAAATCCAAAGAGTTTGAAAAGAGTGAAACACTAAGTACAGGTTTGGGAACCAATTCTATGCAAAGCGAGTTTGAGGTGTTTAAAAAACTACAATTGAATGAGCTAGTAATTTCAAATTACAAAGCTGTGTTGTTAGATTTATCACACGTTAACCATTCTTACGAAGCTATTGGTATGAAACCCGTTGACGCTGTTATTGGAAGCGATATTTTGCGCAAGCACAGCGCGGTTATTGATTATGAAAAACTAATCTTAAAACTTAAGGTTTAGTCTACTTTCTTCATTTACCATTACATTGTTACGTGTAATAAATTGCTTCATTTCTTCGATAAAGGAAGTAATATCTGTTTCGGCAATTTTTTTGGTGTCAATTAAATTTACTTTTCCGTTTTTTAATTGAATGTAAAAACTCTCGTATCGGTATTCAATTTCTTTGATAGAAGTACTGTAAATACGTGTGTTTTTTGTTGAGTTTACGGTAATAAACTCATTATCTACGCTTATAAAAAAATCTTTACCAATTAGTTTAATTACAACAATGGCTAGTTCTGCTGCAACTATGCAACTAATACAGAGTACTAGCATGGCAAAAAATTCGCTCGAGAAATAAAATATCAATGCAGCAACTACTAGAAATAAAATCACTACAAATTTTCGCACCAACATACTGTCGTTTACATAAGTGTATTTTTTGGTGTTAACTTTTGGTTTCGAAAAAGTGTATTCTAATACGCTTAACAATAACACAACTACAATTGATAAGGATATTAATTTAGCATCAATGTCAAATATAAGCTTGTAACCAACAAAAGGAAGTACTGCTCCGGCTGCTAAAGCCAAAAGGCAAAGGTTTTTTAAAATGTTAAATAGTAATCCTATCATAGGTTTGTGTATTAGGCAAAATTAATTTTTGCTTTTTATTTTTTTAAAACTGAATTCGCTTTGGCTCGGTTTGTTATCATCAATTCCATTTAAGGTAGCGTGTAACGAATCATTTGCTATTATTTCGTAAATAATTTCTTTCGGAAAATCATGTTCGGAATTAGCTGCAAAAAATGATACGCTATCAATAGCAGCTATCTTAAAAGGAATTTCTTTTCCGTCGTTTTCTCCGTAAACAGTAGGGAAATAGCATAGTGTATCGTTTACCATAGCTATTCTTAAAGTTTCAAATCTATTGGTATCATTTTTATAAACATACAAACCAAATCCTATCATTTCGCCTTTCACTATTTGCCATTCTTCGGCAAGTAATGTGGAGTCGGTTCTATCTTCCCATCTTCCTAATAGTTTTTTAAGAACAGGATATTTGATTAACGCGGCATCAAAACTATTATCGTTTACAATAACATGTTCGGCCTGCGTTTCTTTTGAACCGCATGAAATAAAAATTTCACTTGCAAAAATTAGTAGGATGTAAAAAATAGACTTCATGTATATTATTTTTGTTAACTCAATTTTTGATGTGTCTGCCACCATCTGTCAGGTACTTCGTCTTTACAAGCAATTTCATAATCTTTGTAAGAACATGGTATTAAAGTGTGGCGTTCAAATTTTAAATTTTTGTTTCCTGGGTAAGGCACTTCCATCCACCATCTATCGCTTTTGTTGCTTTTGTAAAAGTTAATCTCGTATTTATTTTCATGCAAAAATACGTGGTATCTTGTATAATCGCTACTGGTGCGTGTTGGGAAATCGCGCTTACGATTGTAAAAACCATCAATAAAACACCAAATCATTTGCGCAGCTAAATGACTTGTTTTGCCGTGAAAATCTAAATCAGGATTTATTTCATAAATACCTACACTAGTTAATTTATCATTCATACCAGCGTAACGCATCATTTGACAAGCTTCTTCAGCATAAAACCCGTTAGGCGATGTAGTTGCAGTTCCAGGAGCATCAGCGTTTTTAATAGCCGAAATATCAAAACTAACCATGTCGGCATGACGTATAATTGGTTCTGATTCCTGAATGTTGTTTCGTATTTCTCCCAAGCGATAGGTATCGAAATACAATTTTTGCATCATGCTTATGGAGGACGGATTTACCAAATAACTTTGATAACCAATATTACTAAAGTTAAACAAGTAATTAGGTTGATACAAAATCATTTTACCTAAATGCGATTTGTTGTGCAATTCATCATCTGGTGTTCCTAGGTCAAACACCGAGTCGATGTTTACTACATTAATGGTTTGTTCAAGTTTTTCGTAACCTTTAAATTGCGCAAAGGTTAAGTCGTGCGAACCACCCACTATAATGGGTACAATGTTTTTTCTGAGCAAGTAATCAATTGTTTCGGCCAAGGCGTAGTAAGTGTCACTTATCTCATGGCCTTTTTGAATATTTCCCAAATCCACCATTTTGGTTGCAAATGGTCCTGGATACAATTGATGAAAATATGATCTAACAATATCGGGTGCACCTGATGTACCAGCATTTTCGTTACTGCTTCTATCTTCTCTAACGCCAATTAAGGCAAGCTCTACGCCATCTAATTCAGGAAATTCATTGCCTTCCCAGTTAATAGAACAAATACTTCCAAATTGATTTTCGTTATATCCAACGGCTGGTGCAATTTCACTAAAGTTAAGTTGCTTAAAAAAGTGTGCTATATCCGACATTTGTTTTTTTTACGAATTTAAAGGTATAGCGGCTCTGCACAACTTGCAAAATCATAAGAAATTAACAAAATAGGGTTGATAGCCTTTGCTTAATTGGCAACAATTAAATTATAATCGTTAAATTCCGAATCGAGTTCAGATATTTGATTGGATAGAAATATCCAATTGCAATTATTACGGTGAGCATAATTTTTAACAGCAATGCTATGTTGTATTTTGTAATCGCCCGAAACCCTTACTATTTCTGCGTTACAATCTTTGCCATTCGCCTCAAAAAAATGAAGTATGTGTTTTAATTTATTCCAAGCTAAGTTTACTTCATAATCACTCACATCTTCAATAAAATGAACCAAATTAAAAATACTCTTTGGGAAAATATGGTGCACAATAAGCGCAGTTGAAATTATTTTTTTCGAATCTTCTTTAAAATCTAAGGCAATCAACAAATTTACTTTGGTGTCAATTTCTTCTAAAGTGTTTATCTCTAAGCGCGTGTTTTTAAAGGTCTTTAATTGTTTTTTTTCTTTAGCACTAATTTCCGAAGAGTAAACAATAATGGTTTTATCATCAGGTTTAAAATCATTTGTTGCTAAAATATTTAGGTTGTAAACAATGTAATTTGTATGAACTAAATTCCCCGTATTGTATAGCGTGCAAGTTAAATTAGCATCGTTTAAAGCAGCCTTAATTTTCTCGTAGAAAAAGGTGTTTTCCGTCGAAAAATCATGTACAAAGGCTATGTTAAATGTGCTATTTTCCATATATTTATGGCATAAAGTTACGTCACATGATGTACCCATTTTATAAATTTAGATAGAACGTTAAAAAATGACTACAAGCGAACATACTTTTCCGGAAACTGAATTAATTGTTACGGATAAGAAAACAGTTTACCATATTGATTTAAATGCTGAGCAAATTGCTGATGATGTAATTGTGGTGGGCGACCAAGGTAGAGTGCAAAAGATATCGAGTTATTTTTCTAAAATTGAACATAAAGTTGAACATAGAGAGTTTGTTACTCATACAGGTATTTTTAATGGGAAGCGATTAACAGTTTTATCAACAGGTATTGGAACAGATAATATTGATATTGTTGTAAATGAGCTAGACGCCGCTGTTAACATTAACCTAGAAACAAGAAAGCTAAACCCTACTCGAAAAAAACTAAACATCATTCGTTTAGGAACCTCAGGTGCTTTGCAAGAATACATCCCAGTAAATGGTTTGGTTGTTTCGGAATACGGCTTGGGTTTTGATGGTTTGTTGCCTTTTTATAGCGATTGGAAATCAGTGCAAGAGCAAGGCATCACAGATGCTTTTATTAAGCATACAGCTTGGTTAAAAGAACTGCCTTATCCTTATTGCGTAAAGGCTAGCGATGAATTGTTTAAAAAGTTCTCTGTAGGCAACTATACAGGTATTACAGCAACTGCGCCAGGCTTTTATGGTCCGCAAGGACGCCGTTTACGTTTAATGCCAGCTAAACCCGATTTGAATGAGCAATTAACGGCTTTTGATTTTAATGGCACCAAGATTACCAATTTTGAAATGGAAACATCCGCATTATACGGAATTGGTAAAATGTTAGGTCATAATTGTGTTACGGTATGTGTAATTATAGCAAATAGGGTTAGAAAAGAGTTCACAACCGACTATACAAAGAGCGTGGAACACCTAATTACCAATACTTTGGAGAGATTAACACAGTAATTGTTAATATTTTTAAAATTTAGGTCAAAAAGCCTTTGCATTGCAAATTACATTTGTAATGCACTATGGGTTCAATTAATAAAAATGAAGTATCGGCTTTAATTAATTTGCTGGATGATCCAGATGAGTTAATTTATACGCAAGTAAAAGACAAATTTGTTTCATTTGGAACTCAGGTGATTCCTTATTTGGAGCTAGCTTGGGAAAACTCTTTTGATATGCTTATGCAAAAGCGTATCGAGGATATTATTCACTACATTCAGATGGATACATTAAAATCTGAATTGAGAAAATGGATTGAGTTTGACCAAGATGATTTGTTAAAAGGGTCATTACTATTAGCTCGTTATCAATATCCAGATTTTGACGAAGAAAAAATTCGCAAGCAAATTCAACAAATTACACAAGATGTATGGCTTGAATTGAATGAGGATTTAACTGCTTTGGAAAAAATTAAAATTGTTAATCATATTTTATTTGAAGTACATCAGTTTGGCGGCAATATCGCCAACTATCACGCGCCTCAAAATTCTTTTTTAAACGCTGTATTAGAAACCAAAAAAGGAAATCCAGTTTCATTAAGTATTCTTTACATCTTAGTTTGTAAACAACTTAATATCCCTGTTTACGGGGTTAATTTACCCGAACATTTTATTGTAGCTTATGTCGACGACTTTTTTAATCTGATTAAGATTAATGATGATAATGCCGAAGCGGATAATATTTTGTTTTATGTAAATCCATTTAGCAAGGGTATTATTTTTCAACGACATGATATTGACCAGTTTTTAGGGCAATTAAAGCTTGAACCAAAACCTCAATTTTACAAGCCTTGTAGTAATGTGGCTATCTTAACTCGAGTGATTCGTAATTTAATTTACAGTTACGAAAAACTAGGTCACGAAGATAAAATTGAAGAATTAAAAGAGATTTTAAAAATATTTCCAAAAGTATAAACCATGTGTTACACATTTTTAAATCAGGAAACACATGAGATTCAATGTTAGAGTTTATGGCTTATTAATTCACAACGACAAGTTGCTTTTAGCAGATGAGTTTATTAGTGGCCGAAAAATTACAAAACTTCCTGGTGGTGGTTTAGAGTTTGGTGAAGGAACATTAGAGTGTTTAGTACGTGAATTTAAGGAAGAATGTAATTTAAATATTGAGGTTTTAGAACATTTTTACACCACCGATTTTTACGTTACTTCGGCATTTAGCACACAAAGCCAAATTATTAGTATTTACTACAAGGTAAAAGCTTTGGAAGAAATCAAGTTGCAAACAAGCACTAAAAAATTCGATTTTAAAACAGACAAGGAAGGCGAAATCTCTTTTCGTTGGAAAAAAATGGCTGATATTTCTGAAAATGATTTTACTTTTGTAATCGATAAAAAAGTAGCATCCCTAATCAATAGTTAATATTATGATACAACGTATTCAAAGCTTTTTCTTATTAGATGTAGTAATTATAGGAGTATTATTATTTTTCTTTCCTTTTCAAAGAGTTGTTTTGTCGGAAGGTGGTGGTATTGATTTAACCTTAAAATCAATTCAAGCGGATATTACTAAACCTTTAATATATATCCCTTTGTTTTTAAACATGGTAAGTATTATTCTAGCCTTATTTACTATTTTTCAATTTAAAAATCGTCGTAAACAAATGAAGTTAGCGCGTGCGTTAAGCATCGTTAATTTGTTTTTACTAGTCACTTTTTTAGTTATTGATTACCATGTTACATCAACAGGTAAAAAATACATGTGGTCAACTTTCTTACCTGCAGGCTCGATTGTGTTCGCTTATTTAGCTTTCTTTTTTATTAAGAAAGATGATAACTTAATTAGAAGCTCTGATAGAATTAGATAAATTATTGCTCTATAAAGTTATATAAGAAAACTTTTAGGCCAATAGATACATTCGCATACATGTATCGGATTAATTCTGTTTTGTAATTGTCAGTTTTGTTTAAACCATCACCGCTACCTAACGATATGTTGGGATAAAAACCAAGGTTGTTTTTACGAATTAAATAACCAATACCAGCATAAAACTGAAAGGTCATAGCACTTTTTTTGGCTGAATAACCAGTTACTGCATAAGATGGATTTGTGGTATATATATTTGTGTCATAATCCTCCAATTTATTGCTAGCCATTACTAAAATTGGTTTTATGCCGACGTTAAATAACCAACCACCTTCATCGTAATTCGCTTCTTTCAACATTCTTCCATAACCTAAATCAAATATTAGCATGGATACTTTTTGTTTCATATTAATATTTCCAGCATAAGTTGCGCCAGTTGTTGGTTGCACAACATAGTAAATTCCAGCTGTGTTGTTGTAAGTTCTTGGAAAACCGTAACTATAAGACATTAAAAGTACGTTTCGTTTTGAATCGCCGAATGGCTTTTCAATATTCAATCCTAGGCTTGGCATACCTAATTCGTTTTGCCTTGCACCAATGTGGTTGTATGTTAAATTTCCTCCTAAACTAAATTGAGCATTTAGATTTTTAAAAGTTAGCAGAAGCACAAAAAAGCGTAAAAAGAATTTCATGAGTTTTTTACGCTAAATATAGTGCTTACATCAATATTATGCAATAGTTGTATTGTATAATATTGAGGCGTTAATCAAATAGATTGAGAAATATATTAAGGACAAACGTAAGTTCCTGCAACAATATTAAAATTATCAAAGCAAGGCATTTGAAGTGAGCTTAAACCTCCCATGTTAAAAAAGCCCAATGCCTTTTTTGCTCCATCGTTTACCGGTTGTATGTTTGTTCGGAGGTTTTGTGCTGTAACTGCAAATAAGCCTGCGCTACTTGATGTTAGCTGTGTTTGTGTTTGCAATAAGAAGTCGTATGTATCATTGTTAAGCGAATAAACTTCAACTTTACATACATCACCTAATTGAAACAATTTACCGCTTGGTGTTACATTAAAAAATGCATTTGGCGGAATAAAACACAATCCATCTGTTCCTAATCCACCGCCACCATCTTCTGCTACATTAATATTTGCAGCTGTGTTAAAGAATGAATTGTTTTTATAAGTTCTAATCCAGTATTTATCGCCTAAGCCTGGTTTGTCTTGCCCAAATAAATAAGGTAAAAAGCCAGTTTCACCATTTGAACCAGGTAGTGTTCCGTCTTGGTATTGAAAACCAATTACATCAATTTTTGTAGTACGTTTTAAAACGCTAGTCGATTTGTAAGTATCTCCTTTGTAAGTAATATTCAATTGGTAAGTATGACCAATTACCCCAAATGTATCTGTAGCCTGAGGAGTGAATGTGTAGTTACCATTTGATTCGTAAGTGAAATTATAAACCTTGTTATTGTTTAAATCTGTAACGTTTACAGTTGCTCCTGTAGCTTCAGGTGTTTGTCCTGCTTGAAAATAAGGTGCCGTAGTTGTTAATCTTACATATTGTTTGGTAACACTGTCATTTAAAAAAGCGTCAACAACTAATTGAATTTCTCCATCTGGTACTTCAACGTCAACTATTTTTTCGCAAGAAGAAAATATACTTGCTAAAGCTATAATGGGTAGTAATAAAAACTTTTTCATATCAATTAAAATTTAAAGTTGTAAGTAATAGCAGGAATAACAGTTCCTACAACTGAATAACGAACCGCCTCAGTGTTTTCAGGATTATCTTTATTTGGGCGGAAGAAAATTGTAAATGCATTTTTACGATTATACATGTTGTAAACACTAAATACTAATGAGCTTTTCCATTTACGGGTATCATTCTTTTTAAAATCCCAAGTCGCTGAAAAATCTAAACGGTTGTAAGGCGAAATAACATAATTGTTTCTTTCGTTGGTAGCGTTGTTACCTGCTGTATAACCTTGTATTTGATATTTATCGGTAAAGAAAGTAGCTGGCGTTCCAGTTTGGAAAACAAAGTTTCCGCTAAAGCTCCAACGTTTGTTTGGTTCGTAAACAGCAACCACATTGGCATTGTGTGTTCGGTTGTATTTCGATCTAAACCACGTATCATTGCTTAATCCAATTACCTTACGTTCTGTTCTTGCTAAAGTATAGCTAATCCAGCCTGTGAATTTTCCTTTTGTTTTCTTTACAAAAAACTCAGCACCATATGCTCTTCCTAAACCTTGTAATAAATCACCTTCTAAGTATTTATTTAAAAGTAGGTTTGCATTATCTACATAGTCTAATTGGTTTTGCATTTTTTTGTAGTACAACTCTACCGATGTTTCGTACATATTGTTTTTAAAATTGTGGAAGTAACCTGCCGCAACTTGGTCGGCAATTTGTGGTTTTAAGTTGTTGGTTACTGGTGTCCAAACATCTAGCGGAGTGCTGGCTGCAGTATTTGATACTAAGTGTAAATATTGTGTAGTACGATTGTAGCTTACTTTTACCGAGCTAACATCTAAAATGTCAATCTTCATCGATGCACGTGGTTCAATATTAAAATATTGTTTTATCGATTTCCATTTGCCATAATATTTTTCTTCTTTCAATCTTTTGTGCTCGTTAGGGATAGTATCATAATAAGTATATGCGTAACCTTTACCCATGTAGTTAAATGTGCTTCCTCTTAAACCATATTGAAACGAGAAACGTCCTGATGTTTTTTGTTCGTTATCCACAAAGATTGCTGATTCTAAGCCGTATTTTTTATCTAAGCTTACATCAGTTTGTGTTCCGCTTGATGTGGTAACAATAGCTGTACCGGGTCTAAATTCGTACAAAGTTGTTTGCCCACCAATGTGCATGGTGTTTTTATTATTTACATAATAAATAAATTCGTTTTTGTAACTGTAATTAATAATGTTTGAATTCCAATCAAATGCCGAACCATTACTTTCATCTTTAAAACCAATATTGTAAGTGTAGTTACTGTAATAAGCTGTATTGTTCATGAAAAGTTTTTGATTGAACAAGTGGTTCCAACGTGCTGTAGTAGTCGCATTTCCCCAATTAAATTTAAATCCTGCACCAAACACATCTTTCCCTAAATAACCACTTAAGTACACATTGTTTTTATCATTGATTTTATAATTTGTTTTTGCAGTTAAATCATAAAAATTAAATTTCGCTTTCTTTAAATCTCCTTTTAAAAATGGTTTCGCTAAAACGTCGATATAACTTCTTCGAGCAGCAACTATAAATGAACCTTTGTCTTTTACAAAAGGTGCTTCAATACTCAATCGACTAAAAATAGTTCCTATACCACCGTTTAGTTCGAATTGTTTTTTGTTCCCTTCTTTCATTCTTATATCCAGTATAGACGAAATCCTTCCTCCGTATTGAGCGGGAATCCCACCTTTAATTAATTTAACATCTTTCACCGCATCTGGGTTAAATACTGAGAAAAATCCAAATAAGTGTGAAGAGTTAAATACCGGAGCTTCATCTAATAATATTAAGTTTCCATCCACATTGCCACCACGTACGTTAAAACCGCTTGCTCCTTCACCTACTGTGGTGACACCTGGCAATAATTGTATTGCGCGTACCACATCTACTTCGCCTAATAATGCGGGTATTTTTTCAATTAATTTAATGTCAATTTTGTTAACACTCATATCAATTGATTTTACGTTTTTATCTTCCTGCTCAGTAGTTACAATCACCTCTTTAATTTCGGTAGTTTCTTCGGTTAATTCTATATTAAGCGTAGTGTTTTCGGTAAGGTCTACTTCCTTATCAATAGTGGTATACCCTACCGACATATATGATATAGTTTGCTTACCAGCTGGCAAGCTAATAGAGTAAAAACCATAAACATTGGTTTGTGCCGAATAAGTAGTGCCTTTTACAAATACAATAGCCCCAATTAAATCTTCACCATTTTTAGAGTCTTTGATTGTACCACTAACGGTTACCTTGTTTTGGGCAAAAGCTTGTAAACCTAAAAACAATGCTAAAATCACTGTCAAATATCCTTTAAATCGCATATACTTTGTTTTTTTTAAATACTTTTGTGTTCAGTAAAAAATTACGGGTACAAAACTACGGAAACTTTTTTTATATTTTAAGTTTCCATATGATTTTTTAACCGTTTATAAAAAATAATATGCAAAAACCAGGTATACCCAGCGGAACACGTGATTTCAATTCGGTTGAAATGCAAAAGCGCAATTTTATATTTGACACCATTAAGCGTCATTTTAAACTTTATGGCTTTGAGCAAATTGAAACTCCTGCTATGGAAAACCTTAGCACTTTAACGGGTAAGTATGGCGAAGAGGGCGATCAGCTGCTGTTTAAGATATTAAACTCAAGGATGTACGACTCAAAAAAGAAAGAAAAACTTCGTGAGGAATTTGAGAAAACGTTAGAAAAGAGTTACAATAGCGGGGATTTAACCGAAAGGGCTTTACGTTATGATTTAACCGTTCCATTTGCTCGATATGTGGTAATGCACCAAAATGAAATTACTTTTCCGTTTAAAAGATACCAAATTCAACCTGTTTGGCGAGCAGATAAACCACAACGCGGCCGTTACCGCGAATTTTACCAATGCGATGCAGATGTGATTGGTTCAAAATCATTGGTGAATGAAATTGAGTTACTAAAAATGGTAGATGATGTTTTTAGTGATTTTAATTTATCTGTAATTATAAAACTGAATAACCGAAAGGTTTTAAGTGGTATTGCCGAAATCATTGCTGCTCCTGATAAAATTGTTGACATTACCGTTGCAATTGATAAGTTGGATAAAATTGGTTTAGAAAAGGTAAATGAAGAGCTTGTAAGTAAAGGAATATCATCTGAGGCAATTACTAAATTACAACCTATATTTTTATTCAAAGGCGATAATTCAGAACGCATTGCTTTCTTAAGAAGTTATTTAAGCTCTAGTGCAATTGGTTTGCAAGGTGTTGATGAATTGGAATATGTATTAAATGCCTTGTCAAAAGCCGATTTAAATAAAGCTATTTTAGAAATTGATATTACATTGGCGCGCGGATTAAATTACTACACCGGAAGTATTATTGAAGTTAAAGCTAACGAAGGAGATTTTACAAGCAGTATTTGTGGTGGAGGACGTTACGATGATTTAACAGGTATTTTTGGATTGAAAGACATGAGTGGTGTGGGTATTTCTTTTGGTATTGACCGAATATTAGATGTGCTCAACGATTTAAAACGTTTTGATACATTATTAAAAAGCACCACAAATACAAAAGTTTTATTTGCAAACTTTGGTGAAGCTGAACAAGCTTATATATTGCCTCTATTAACTCAATTGCGTAAAAGCGAAATCGCTTGCGAACTATACCCCGAAGCTGCTAAAATGAAAAAGCAATTTGATTATGCAGATAAAAAGCAAATTCCTTTTGTTTGTGTTGTTGGTAGTGATGAAATGCAAAGTGGTCAGTTAAGTATCAAAACCATGACAACTGGCGTGCAGCAAAAATTAAGTATTCAAGAAATAATTAAAATGCTTGCCGAGTAGTGAAGGAGAAATTGAAAGATTTTGGCAGAAGATTCTTGAGGTTTAGTTTTAAACTAATGCTTTGGTTTTTCGGATTGTCTATCCTTGGTGCTATTGTTTTTAAATGGTGTCCAATTCCGTTTACGCCCTTAATGATTAAACGTTGTGTTGAACAAAAGTTTGATGGTAAAGAAATGAAATTGCAAAAAGATTGGGTGCCTCTAGAAGAGATTAGTCCTAATTTGCAGTTGGCTGTTGTTTGCAGTGAGGATCAAAATTACCTCGAGCACAATGGCTTTGATTGGACAGCCATTCAAAAGGCAATGAAAAAGAACGAGAAGGGAAAGAAACTTCGTGGAGGTAGCACTATAAGCCAGCAAACAGCAAAAAATGTTTTTTTATGGGACGGACGTAATTGGATAAGAAAGGGATTTGAAGTTTATTTTACCTTTTTAATAGAGCTGTTTTGGAGTAAAGAACGGATTTTAGAGTGTTATCTTAACATTGTTGAGTTTGGAGACGGTATTTATGGTGCTGAAGCTGCCTCGCAACATTATTTTAAAAAATCAGCAAGTAAATTAAGTCGTAAAGAGGCAGCTATTTTAGCAACTTTATTACCAAGCCCTTTGCGTTACGGCAAAAATATAAATGGTAACTATGTTCAAAACAGAAAGGATTGGGTATTGAAACAAATGAATTTTTGGGGCAACAAATTAGATTGGGATAAAGAAAAGGATGAAGAAGAAGATGCTAAAAGCACAAAAGGCAAATAAACTCGAACGGCTTTAACATCATTTAACAGTATTCATTTACCGCTCGTATAATTCCCCGTATTAATCCTTAAAAAGCGCTAAATTTGCGCCATATTTTCAAATAATGAAGTCGATTTTAAGAAAGATAGCAGCTTTAACTTTAGTTTTAATAAGTTTTAATGCAATTGCCCAATTTCCGGGTATGAATGGTGGGAAGCCTCTAACTATTTGCCGCATTTACGGTAAAGTGGTGGATGCTAAAACAAAAAAGCCTGTTGAGTTTGCTTCAGTGGTGCTTTACAAATTAGGTAAAGACACAATTATGGGTGGTATGTTGGCAAAAGAAAATGGCGACTTTGCCATTGAAAATTTACCTTTTGGTGGTTATAAATTAAAAATTGCTTTTTTAGGCTACAGTGGCCACGATCAAAACGTTTTTTTAGGACCAGCTAAAATGGAGATTGATTTAGGAGACATTGCTTTAAAACCCGATTCGGCTGTTGCTTTGTCAACTGTTTCGGTTGTGGCGGAAAAAAGTGCTTCTCAAATGAGCATTGATAGAAAAGTGTACAATGTAGATAAGGATTTGGGTACAAGAGGAGGTACAGCATTGGATGCAGTTAAAAACATTCCAGGTGTTAATGTAGATGTTGATGGAAACGCGACTATAAGAAATAGCAATGCCTTGGTTTATATTGATGGTAGACCAAGTACATTAACATTACAACAAATTCCTTCCGATCAAATTGATAGAATTGAGGTAATTACCAATCCTAGTGTTAAGTTTGATGCGGCAACATCTGCAGGTATTTTAAATGTGGTTTTAAAGCGTAATAGTAAACCTGGTTATAACGGTATGTTAATGGGCTCGATTGGTTATCCATATCGATATACAGGAATGGCTATGTTGGCTGTGAAACAAAACCCTTGGAATTTCACCTTCATGGTAAATAGCAATTATCAAAAAAGTCCAGCAAAAGGTTTTTCTAATACCGATTATAAGTTTAACGATTCGATTACTTCAAAAATTAAACAAACCAATTTAACGGTAATGGAGAATTCGTTTAATTTCGGAAGAATTGGAGTGGATTATAATATTGATAACCGTAACACGATTTCATTTTCCGAAAACTTGGTAATTGGTAAATTCGCTACAGTCGATTCACAAAAGTCGAGTACTACTGATGCCAATGATGTTGAATATTTTTACGGGGATAAAACAAATACACAAGCCAGTAAGTTTCATAATTACACAACGCAGTTTTTGTACAAACGTATTTACCCTAAAGTTGGTAAAGAACTTACAGCAGATTTAAACCACAATTATACAACAGCTACAAATGGTTATCAGTTTTTGGATAACAATTATATTTCATCAACTCAAACTGTATTGCCTGAAAATCCTTTAGAAGAAAGAAACTCAGGAGGAACAAAGGCACATCAAGGAACTTTACAAGTAGATTATGTAGATCCAATTTCTGAAACAACAAAGTTTGAAGCAGGTATAAGATCATTTTACAAATGGACAAATAGTTTTAATAACACAACTTATTATGATTATTCATATAATTTGTTTTTGCGTGATACTTTTAAAAGCAACGATTACATCATAAACGATATGGTTAACGCAGCTTATGTAAACTATTCTTCAAAAATTAAAAATTTGGGTTACCAAGCAGGTTTGCGTTTTGAGCAATCGTATTACAAAGGCGAAATCACTGATAAAAACCAAAGTTTCTCTTATTCTTACCCGTCAAAATTGGATAATGTACTAAAATCAATTTTCCCTGCTATATACTTGTCGCGCAAGTTTGGTTCTAAACACGAAGTTCAATTAAATTTTTCGCGTAAGATTTCTCGCCCAGATTTCTTCCAAATGATGCCATTCATTATGTTCTCAAGTAAAAACAATTATCGTATTGGTAATCCTCAATTAAAACCTGAGTTTATCAATACTTCTGAGTTGAATTACAATTGGAACTTTGGTAAAGGAAATTGGTTGAGTTCAGCTTACTTCAAATACACTGAGCAACCAGTGAGTCAAAGTGTTTATCGTTCTCCTGCCGATTCAACTATTATTGTTTCTACTTCTGTAAATGGTAAAAATCAATTTGTGTATGGTTTTGAAAACACTATCAAATATACATTCTTCAAAAAATTAGAAGTAACAGGAAACGGTAATGTTTACTATTCAATCTTAACAAGCACTCCAAGTGTTGATGCAGGTGAAATAGTGACAAGAGGGATGAGCTGGAATTCTAAACTAAATTGCTCTTATAAGTTTAAGCATAATATTACATTACAAGTGAATGGTAATTATCATTCTCCTAAAGTAGTTATTCAAGGTTTAACAAAGCCTATGTATTTCATGGATATTTCTGTTAACCAGATGTATAAAATGAAATGGATTTTCAATTTAAGTGTAAGCGATGTATTTAATACTAAGCGTCATGGAGCTATGTACAATACAACTTTCTACAACCAGGAAATGGCACGTAGACGTGAAGTTAGATACGTGAAGTTATCAGTATCATTCTTATTTGGTAAATTTGATTCTTCCATCTTAAAAATGCGTAACAGAAAGGGTGGTCAAGAACAACAAGGTGGCGGTGAACAAGGTTTAGGGTTTTAATTATGGCATTGAGAAAAATTAATATAGAAGGCATAAAATTGTATGCTTATCACGGTTGTTTGGAAGAGGAAGGAAAGATTGGTGCAAATTATATAGTTGATGTTTACATGGACTATAATTTTGAAAGCGCTAGCAAATCAGATAATTTAGAAGAAACCATTGATTATTGCGCTATTTATGAAATAGCCAAGAAGGAAATGGCTGTAAGAAGTAAGTTAATTGAAGAGGTAGGGCAGCGCATATTTGATTCGGTTAAAAGCCAGTTTAAACTCCAAAAATTGCATGTGAAAGTGACCAAATTATTGCCTCCAATGAACGGAAATGTTCAGCAAGTTAGCATAGAAATTATCGACAGCTTTGCTAATTAATAAAAATATAGTATATTTGTCATCCTAAAATTAAGGATTACCGCATTAATTTTAGATTAGGTCCTGTGGCCGAGCGGTTAGGCAGAGCTCTGCAAAAGCTTGTACAGCGGTTCAAATCCGCTCGGGACCTCAAAAAAAGGCCCTTAATGAAAATTAAGGGCTTTTTTATTTGCAATAATTTGATTTTATCCTTCTAATTCAACTCCACTAGCCTCAAAATAGTACTCGGTAATTGGAGCTTTTATTTTTTTGATTTCTTTTTTACTCTTGCCAGCATCTTTAGCCAAGTGTTTTTGCTCTTCCACACTTACCTCTTTCATAAAAGCTTTGCCAGTCATGGTTGCTTTTTTTCCTGAGCAATCTTTCGGCATAAAGAACGCATAATCTTTAAATTTCACGGTCATTTTTTCGCTACCTACACTCATGGTTAACCAACAACCTTTAGCTTGGCAAACTGCATCAATATTGCCAGTTATTGTAATGTTGTTTATTTCGGTTTGAGATTTTAAAAGACCTGGAATTTCAGTGGCGTTTTTTACTTCGGTTTTGTTTACTGGTCCGCCAAAATTTTGCTGCGCATTAATGGTTAGGCTTGTGATCGCAAACGATAAAATTAAAATTAGTTTTTTCATGTTGTTTTATTTTTTTGTTATTTGGTTATTGTAAATTCTACTCTTCGATTGTTGGCTTTACCTTCTTCAGTTTCGTTAGTTGAAATAGGCTTGCTTTCTCCAAAACCTTTAGCACTTAGCCTAGTTTTATCAATTCCTTTCAAAATTAAGTAATTCATAACACTTTCAACGCGATTTTGAGAAAGTTTTAAATTGTAATCATCGTTTCCTACATTATCAGTGTGCCCATTAATTACAATTTCAAGTTTTTTGTTTTTTATCAATAAATCAACTAATCGGTCTAATTCAGCCATTGATTCTGCTAATAAATCGTATTTCCCGCTTTCAAAAAATATATTATTTAATCGTATCGTTTGTCCAACCTCAATAGGTGCTAAATATAAATCTCTTTCAATTTCGGTATATTCTTTAACGCTATCTATTTTTAGATTTTCACTAACAGGATAATAGCCATTTTTATCAGCTAAAAACGAATAAAGTTTTCCCATGGGCAATACAATTTTGTAGGTGCCATCATTCGGGTTACTGGTGGCTTTCCCAATGGTAGTGTTTGTTTTTAAATCGGTATAAATGATGTTAGCAGCTATTGCTTCGTTTGTTTTTTTGTTTAGTACTTTACCTTTTACTAAAACAACCGGTTCTGGTTTAGCGTCTTCTTGTAATTTAATTTTAAAGATATCTGATGAGCCATCCATTCCGCCATCGCGCGAAACTAAGTAAGCGTAATCGCCTTTTGCTGAGGTTGTAAAAGCTCCATCCCAACTATTAGAGTTTATTTGCGGACCTAAGTTTAATGGTTTACTCCATTTACTCCAAGTATCATCTAATCGCTTTGTTACAAAGATATCAGCGCTTCCATAGTTTTCGTGGCCATAAGAAATAAAGTAAAGAGTTTTGTTATCGGCAGCTAAATTCACTCCGAATTCTTCGCCCGCTGTGTTTACTGTATTTCCAATATTCATAGGTTTGCTAAAGCTGCCATCTTCTTGCATAAACGAAACAAAAATATCTTTATCACCAAAAGTTTTCGTGTCATCAATGCAGGATAAAAGAATTTTAGAATCAGCTGTAATAAAGTAATCTACATTTGGATTTATATTTACCAGATCTTTTATCTTAATTTTTTTTGGAACTTCCCAGCCATTAATTTTTAAATGAGAAGTCGACAGTCCCTGTCCTTCAATATCTCCATTACTTTTGTATGTATTACCTACCGTTAATGTGTTGTTGTCAGGACTTACACTAATAACAAAATTTCCTGAGGGATTATTTAATGGAAAACCAGCATTTAAAGCTTTACCCCAAGTGCCATCTTTTTGCAATTCACTAAACCAAATGTCTTGAGCTTTGTTTTCGCCAACATTTTCAGGGTGTCCTTCCCTTACGAAATACATCGATTTCCCATCATAACTAATCACTGGTGATAGTTCAATATATTTTGAGTTAACGGCATCACTTAGCGGTTCTTTTATGATTTTAGTTGTTAGAGGTGCTTGTATAGGAAAGTTTTTTTGACTTGCGATTAATTTAAAATCTTCAACTAGAATTTCCTGTTCTGTGTTAACATAAAAACCAAAGTAATCGCTAAAGTATCTGTAATTACAGTCTTCTTGTACTTTTTCGTTATTGATAAAAAAGCTCAGGCAATTGTATTTTCGTTCTACACGCAAATTTATTTTATCACTTTTCTTAAATTTTTTGCAAGCATGTGGTATTGCTTTTTGGTGTTCTTCTGAATATTGATGTTCAATAATGTAGTAGCCACTTTCGTTGATTAAAAATTCGGTGTATAACGAATTTTCTTTGTTTGCAGCCATTACAAGACCAAAATATTTATGATTATCGCCATTTAAAAATTGAATGTTAGCGCTTAATTCAAAATTTTCAGTTTCCCCCAAGTAAGCGGTTTTTAAAGTTTTATAGCTTGGTTCGTTTTTACTTGTTGATGTTAATACTAATTTGTTTTTTTCAATTTTAGCTTTTATGTTCGAATTTCCGTTAACATTCCATAAATCTTTGTGATTTTCAAAACCGTCTTCCAAAATTATTTTTTCAAAATTTTGTGATTTTGCGAATGAAGTCAATAATAATAATGCAAGTAATATCCAACGCATAGTTTAGTTTTTAAATTTCATCATTTGGTCTTTACTAAATTCCCATTCGGGAGTTTTTAGTATATCTCCAAAATTCTCATCGTACCAAGGAGACAGTTTAGAATCATTTGGGTTTTTTAAAATATGCATTTCTTGCGCAGGCATGTAGCTTTGAGCAATCATAAATGCTTTTTTATTTGTTTTTTTGTTGATGGCTACATCAATAATAATCACTACGTGTCCAGGACTTCCCCCTAAAATAAAAACATCCCCCGCTTTCATATCTGAAGTGTTTTTAACTTTTTCGAGTTCGCCACTCAGTGATTTTGAACCACAGTAGGAGAAAACATTCCATAAATAATTTTTGAAAGTGGAGTAGGCGGTACTTGGTTTTTCGGTTTTAACCCAGTTAACTTTGTTACCATTAATTTTTGGCCGGTAACCTTCAGTCCATTTGGTAAACTCATTTAAGAAGCCATTGGTGTAATGAAATTTAATATCGTTGAATCTTTTATAAGAATAAAGATATTCGGCTCTCAATCTCATAACAGCATCAGCACATTGCTGCAAATCTTTAGTGCCAACATCAATGTTTATAATGCGGTAATGCGCGTTTTGATTGTATTTGAGTTCACCGTTGTAAAGCTTAACTTGTAGTCCTTTTTCTTTCAATGGTAAGTGTTGTAACCAAAATGAAAAGCTTGAACTATCGGCAATTACTCGCTCATAACCTTCAGGGCAAGCAATTTGGTTTATAACAGCTGAGGATAGGTTATATTCCTCCGTCCAGCTATACTTACTTTTTTTAATTATTTGTGGAGGAAGAGAAGGAAGTGTGTAGTTATTTACTGATGAATTGCTATTTGAATTGGTGCAAAAATAAAAAGGAATCAACAAAATGATGATTCCCTTTAATAAGATATTTCTGAATTTAATTTTCAATTTATTTCACCGAAATTTTTACAGTATATGAGCCAGTGTTTTCCGCATTATAAACAGTTTCATATATACTTACATATAACAATCCTGATGTATATGCATTACCACTGAATTTAGCACCAGCTTTTTTGTTATCGTATTTGTTTGCATCACCAATACGGTACACCACATTTCCATAGGTTGGATATCCATAGTCATAAGTTGCAGTATTACTAACTTCTTCAGAAGTTTCGTCTGTAACAGAACTAGAGCTAACACTTCCGTTTGGTTTATATTTTTGATTACTTAAACTTGCTAATGTTACCTCTCCGCTTGCTATAATTGAAAATTTTTGCCCTGATTTTAAACGAATTCCTGTATTGTACCAACCTCCATTTGTATTGCCACTAATGTGTTTGTTGGCTAATAATTTAATTGTGATTTCGTTTTTATTGTTCGGGTCTGAGTAAGAAACTTGAACTTCTTTTATTTTCTCTTTTGGAATTGACATTACACCAAATTCAGTTTTAACTTCAAGTTTTGAAAACTCATAGTTACCCGAAACATAAAAATTCTCATTCAATGTAATTTCATCCTCTGTTGTAACTGTTTCAATATTGTATTGCGATTTGAGCTCACTAAGAAGGTTGTCAGCAGTATACGATTCATAGGTAGTTTCGCTACTGTTTTTTGGATCCATCAAAAAATTATCCACTATTGGAATAGCTTTTAAACCAAATTTTAAGATTTCGTCATAATTTGTTTTACGAGCATCTTCTGCTGGAACGCTCAAGCCTTTTAAAAGAGACTCTACTTTTTCTTTGATGGATTTATCAACGGAAATTCCAGTTTTTATAATCGAAATGTCTTGAACAGGAATAGTAAGAACTCCATATTTAGTTTTAAAACTTATGTCAGAAAAATTACTTGTGCCTTTGTATTCTTGTCCATCTCGAAGTTTTACAACCACGTCAGCATTTTTTTGAGCATTAACAAAGAATGAAAATAGTAGTGCAAGAGAAATTAAAGTTTTAGTCATATTAGGTTTTATTTAGTTTCTTGTTCAAAAACGCCGTGCGTAATTGGTTTATCATCTTTAAAATAAGTGGTACCACCAAAACTGAAAGCTTTTTTTGTGTAAACCCATGCGTCAGTACCGCGAACTACAATGCGCGTAGTTATTTTTACACCAGGTTCATTTTTTTCTTCTTCAGTAACACCTTGAGGGTATTTTAAAGATAAAGGATGAGGTGCTTTTGCTACGTTGACAGGTTTTGTGTTTTCATCAGTTTTACCAATAAATTTTTCGCAATTAGCAATACGCTGTTTTGCGTAAGGATCATCTTTTTTATAAGATAAAGCCTCTTCGTATGCAGCCTTAGCAACCGCATATTGTTTGTATTTAAAGTCATTATCTCCTCTTACAATCGCTGCTTTGTATTTTACATCGTTTCCACCAAAAACATTGTTTTTATTTTTAGCAGCCTCTTCTTCCGCTTTCTTTAAAGCTGCAGCATCTTCCTCAGCTTTCTTTTTAGCCGCGTCCTCTTGAGCTTTCTTTTTGGCTAAAGCCTCTTCTTCTGCCTTTTTCTTCGTTGCTAATGCCGCCTCTTCTTCCTGTTTTTTCTTCAGCGCAGCTGCCTCTGCAGCAGATTTATTTTTTAATTCATCTTCCTGTTTCTTTTTAAGAGCTAAAGCTTCTTCTTCTGCTTTCTTTTTAGCAGCTAATGCAGCTTCTTCCTCTTGTTTTTTCTTTAATGCAGCTGCTTCCGCAGCAGATTTATTTTTTAATTCATCTTCTTGTTTCTTTTTAGCAGCTAGAGCAGCTTCCTCTTCTTGTTTCTTTTTCAATGCAGCCGCTTCTTCCTCTTGTTTTTTCTTTAGTGCTTCTGCTTCCGCAGCAGATTTATTTTTTAATTCATCTTCTTGTTTCTTCTTAAGTGCCAAAGCTTCTTCCTCTGCTTTTTTCTTTGCCGCCTCTTCTTCTGCTTTCTTTTTAGCAGCTAATGCCGCTTCTGCTTCTTGTTTTTTCTTCAGCGCTTCTGCTTCAGCAGCAGATTTATTTTTTAATTCTTCTTCCTGTTTCTTTTTAAGCGCTAAAGCATCTTCCTCCGCTTTTTTCTTAGCCGCTTCTTCTTCGGCTTTCTTTTTAGCAGCTAAAGCAGCTTCCTCTTCTTGTTTCTTTTTCAATGCAGCTGCTTCTTCCTCTTGTTTTTTCTTTAGTGCAGCAGCTTCCGCCTCAGATTTATTTTTTAATTCTTCTTCTTGTTTCTTTTTAAGCGCTAAAGCTTCTTCTTCCGCCTTCTTTTTAGCGGCGGCAGCAGCCTCTTCTTCCGCTTTTTTCTTAGCCGCTTCTTCTTCGGCTTTCTTTTTAGCAGCTAAAGCAG
>CAZRUA010000008.1:28084-61515 GCA_964603125.1 uncultured Flavobacteriaceae bacterium
CTTCCTCTTGTTGTTTCTTTTTCAATGCAGCAGCCTCTTCCTCTTGTTTTTTCTTTAGTGCCGCAGCTTCCGCCGCAGCTTTATTTTTTAATTCTTCTTCTTGTTTCTTTTTAAGCGCTAAAGCCTCTTCTTCCGCCTTCTTCTTTGCAGCTTCCTCTTCCGCTTTCTTCTTTGCAGCCTCTTCTTCAGCCTTCTTCTTTGCAGCTTCCTCTTCCGCTTTCTTCTTTGCAGCCTCTTCCTCTGCTTTCTTCTTGGCGGCTTCTTCCTCCGCTTTCTTTTTTGCAGCCTCTTCTTCCGCCTTCTTCTTTGCAGCTTCCTCTTCCGCTTTCTTCTTTGCAGCCTCTTCTTCAGCCTTCTTCTTTGCAGCTTCTTCTTCAGCTTTCTTTTTTGCAGCTTCCTCTTCCGCTTTCTTCTTTGCAGCCTCTTCCTCCGCTTTCTTTTTTGCAGCCTCTTCCTCTGCTTTTTTCTTAGCAGCTTCTTCTTCAGCTTTCTTTTTCGCAGCTTCCTCTTCAGCTTTCTTTTTCGCAGCCTCTTCTTCAGCTTTTTTCTTAGCGGCTTCTTCCTCCGCTTTCTTCTTCGCAGCTTCCTCTTCAGCTTTCTTTTTCGCAGCCTCTTCTTCTGCTTTTTTCTTAGCAGCTTCTTCTTCCGCTTTCTTCTTAGCAGCTTCTTCCTCTGCTTTTTTCTTAGCAGCTTCCTCTTCCGCTTTCTTTTTCGCAGCCTCTTCCTCTGCTTTTTTCTTAGCTGCAGCAGCTTCTGCTTCTGCTTTTTTCTTTGCTTCTTCCGCCGCTTTTGCTGCGTTTGCATCAGCATTCATCGCGTTAGTGGCATCTTGTATTTTTTGTTTAGCTACTGCATCATCTTTTTTAATCGCTAAAGCGTCGTTAAATCTTGCAATAGCACCAGTATAATCTTTTTTACTTGCTAACTTTGTACCTTCTTCAATTGCTGCCTTATAATTTTTTTCAGCTTCTTTAGCAGCAGCTATTGCGTCTGCTTCCATCTGACGAATTTTTTCAACTTCATCAGCCATTTGGTCTTGGTAAGCTTGATCATATCCAAATTCTTCAGCTTCAGGGTCGTAAGTAAATTTAGCTAGGGGTTGATTTAGAATAGAATAATCAACTCCATCAATTTTTTTGAATAAACCTGTTTCTGGGGCAATGGCCCTAAAAGGGTCTTTAGCTCTTTCGGGATCGACACCTTTTGTGCTAACCATAAATCTTTTAGTCGCCATTCCTTCTTTGGCTAAACTAATTATGTATTCGGCGTTTGGTGGTAATTCTAATGCATATCTTCCGTCAGCACCGGTAACAACAGTATTAACCACTTTGCCACCTTGCATAACAGTAACAGTTGCTCCTTCAAGCGGTGCTTTTCCAACAGTAATCTTACCAGCAACTGGAACACTGTTTACTTGAGCGGAAATTGTAAAGGAAAAAAACAGGGATAAAATAGTTAGACCCAAGTTTTTAAGGTATTTGTCTAAGAAAATCATTAATAGGTATAATTTTAAAGGTAAATTTACTGAAATTTAAGGTAATTGCAAGTGTAAGTTTTCAAATATTATACCAATTAGATGCATTTAAGTTTTTGGGAATTAGATCAGTATTTTAGAGGCAATGACCTAGTTATTGTTGGTAGTGGTATTGTTGGTTTGAATACTGCAATTGAGTTTAAAACAAAGTATCCCCAAAGGAAAGTTTTAATCATTGAACGGGGTGTTTTACCACTAGGGGCAAGCACTAAAAATGCAGGCTTCGCTTGTTTTGGAAGCTTATCCGAATTAAACGACGATTTAACAAAAATGCCCCTGGATAGGGTTTTGCATACAGTTGAAATGCGATGGAAAGGATTATTGAAATTACGGAAGTTATTAGGCGACAAAGCAATGGACTACAAGGATTATGGAGGCTTTGAAGTTTTTGATAACGAAAGAAGCTTTGCTACTAATGCGGAAACCATAGATTATTGGAACAACAAATTCAAGTTTATTGAAAAGGGTCAGCAAGTATATAAAATAGAACATTCTAAAATAAGATCAAATGGCTTGTCTAAATTTGATTTTTGCATTAAAAATAAGTTTGAAGGACAAATAGATACTGGTAAAATGATGGTTGGCTTACTGAAGCTTGCTATTTCCTTAGACGTTAAAATTTTAAATGGGGTGGAATTGGATTCTTTTTCAGATGGTTTATCTGGAGTCAAATTATGTTTGAAAGGTGGTATTGAGTTCTTAACTCCTAAGTTGATAATTGCAACGAATGGTTTTGCCAAACAGTTATTGCCTAAGTATGATGTTAGACCAGCAAGAGCTCAGGTTTTAATAACAAAACCTATTAAGAATTTGAAATTGAAGGGAAGTTTTCATTACGATGAGGGATATTATTATTTTAGGAATATTAATAATAGAGTATTGTTTGGCGGCGGCAGAAACCTTGATTTTGAAACTGAGGAAACAGTTGAGTTTGGTAATACCACTAAGGTTCAAAGTAAGTTGAATAAAATTTTAAAGGAAAATATTTTGGCGGGCGTTGATTATGAAATTGACCATAATTGGAGCGGAATTATGGGAATTGGAGCCGAAAAAAAACCTATAATAGAGCATGTTAGCAACAATGTAATTTGCGCGGTGAGAATGGGAGGAATGGGTGTTGCTATAGGAAGTTTGGTTGGAGAACTTGCTATTAAGGAATTACAAGGAAAGAAAAAATAATTTAAGTGTTAGTTCATATTTTGAACAAACTCATCAAATAGATAACGGCTATCCAAAGGACCAGGATTACTTTCTGGATGGTATTGAACAGAGAAAACTTTTTTATCTTTTAATCGAATACCTTCAATCGTATTATCGTTTAAGTTAATGTGAGTTATTTCAATATTCGAGTTTTTCTTGATATCGTCTGCGTTAACACTAAAACCATGGTTTTGAGAAGTAACTTCACATTTTCCGCTAATTAGATTTTTCACAGGGTGATTAATTCCTCTATGACCAGCGTGCATTTTGTAAGTAGAAATTCCTTGAGATTCAGCAATTAATTGGTGGCCAAGGCAAATTCCAAAAACAGGTATATTAGTGTTAATTATTTTTTTAATCAATTCGATCTCTTCTTTCATTACACCTGGATCACCAGGGCCATTGCTCATCATAAACCCGGTTGGTTTAAAAGCTAATAAATCTTCTAGGCTAGTTTTCATAGGGAATACTTTCACAAAACACCCTCTATCCACTAAACAACGAACAATATTTTTTTTAACTCCAAAATCTAATAGAGCTACCCTGTACTTTGATTCAGGATTGCCAGCTTCGTAAGCCTTGGTTGTTGTAACTTTGGAAGATAGTTCTAAACCTTCCATTTTTGGAACCTGAGCTAGAATTTTCTTCAACTCATCTAAATCGGTAATCTCACTAGATATAACAGCGTTCATTGCTCCTTTATCGCGTATGTAGCGCACTACAGCTCTAGTATCTACATCCGAAATAGAAACAATGTTATCTTTAATAAAATAGTCCTGAAGAGATTGTTGAGCGCGGGTTCTGCTAAAACCATCGTTAAATTTCTTACAAACCATACTGTTAATTTTTATGCTATCACTTTCCACTTCACTTTCTTCAATCCCATAATTACCAACGTGAGCATTCGTCATAACAACAATTTGTCCGTAATAAGATGGGTCAGTGAAAATCTCTTGGTAGCCCGACATACCCGTATTGAAACAAATTTCGCCTGTTGTGGTTCCAATTTTTCCAGCAGCATAGCCTTCAAAAATTTTTCCATCTTCTAGCATTAAAATTGCCTTTGTTTTTTTTACGTATTTCAGTTGCATAAAAATTCAGATATTTTCTGCGAATATCCTAAAAAAATGTACTTAAAAAACGTTTGTTAATTGATTGTTTATGATTTTATAAAGCTATAATTTGCTTTACTTTTTAATCGAATTAAACTTTTTCATGCCAATTAATTGGTCGTAATAGGTTCCAAACTGGCGATGATATACATAAACCGTATAATCGTTTTCGGTTTCCCAGTGAGTCCCTTCAATCAGAGTTTCATCAGCTTTGGTATCGCCGTCTCTCAAAAAAACGTAGTGGTAATCATAGTAACCTTGTTTTAAAAATAATTTACATTCATAGCCTTTTTTGGTGTAATTGTAAGTCATTTTGTTTTCTTTATTGGTTCTCCAGTTGGTTAAAGCGCCCATAATGTAAAAGTTGCCATCAGCAGCAGGGGCATCGTAGGGTAAAAAAAAGTTCACCCAAGCGTAATCAGCCTCATTTTCACTATTGGAGGCCGTATTTTTCCGAATTAGGAATTTACCATTATTGTCGTTGTAGGAAACAAAACGTTTCAACGATAAGTCTTTATCGTAAATCAACTCGACTTGGTTAGTTTTGTTACTATCTATATAAGACCTATTTACATATTGCGTAATGGTTCTTAAATCTCTGGTGTCGAAAGGACGAAATTCATTACCTCCTTCAAATGCGTTGGTGCCGTCATCATAGTCAAAAGTTAATTCTTTTTCGCGCGTGAAGATAGGTTTGATATTGTAAGCTGCATTATCCCATCTGTTGTTTTGTGTTATAACAACTTTTAAATCAGCAAAGGGATTGGTAATATTGTAGCTACTATATAAAATGGAGAAATCTAATTCCTGTTTGTTGAAGTAGTTATCGGCACTAGCTGCCTGATGCATATAGCCAGCTACAGTTACTTTATCTGTAAATACCATGAAACGTTTGGTTAAAACTACATTGTCTTTTTCACCATCCTGGTAAACTTTTACAATGTAGTTGCCTGATTTGGTTATTTTGATACTATTGTTGGGGAAAACTATTTTATAATGAGTATAGTTTTGTAATGTATTAACCGCATATTGAAAATTGGTAATATTATCATCAAAAAAACCGCTTAAATATTCTGAAACCATTATATCGGTTGGTTGCCAAGCAGCATCGCAATGAATTAAAGTGTAACTGTAAGTTTTTAAATCGCCGTCTAAATCATCAAAACTAAGTTCTAATGTTTGTTCGCTTCCTAACTGAATTAACGCTGGCGAAAGTTCCCATTTTGATTCATGCAACAAAACGGTTTTAATGTTTGGTTTGTAAATCCAATCTTCGTAACGCATAAAATTGTCGTTTGCGTAATCTTCATCTTTGCTCACCTGAGCTATGCTTGATTTAGTTATGAATAAAATAAATAACAGGGAAAGAATATATGTGTGTTTAGATTTCATTAGGTTTTTGTAAGCTATTTTTGTGCCAGTTTTTCTTTTTTCCGTTTATTTTATACCCGATTCCCACTTCAATATTATTTGCAACAGCTAGGTGAGTTTTTAACGTAAGCGAGTAAATTATATTGTTTATATGCCTAATTCAAATGTTAACTTAGTAAGTAAGGTTTTGTTTCGTAAGTCACAAATATAGCGTTTATAATAGTTGAATCAAATACTTCAAGTGGCTTATATTAATGTTAATTGAAGGTGTTTATACTTATCTAAATAATTGTATTTTTACGCTAATGTTTTTTTTAAAGGCGCAAAAAAATATAATTATGGTAATCACATTAATGTTTGTGATGAATCATTTTTATTTATTTGCTCAGGATTCCACGGTTTTCAAAGGGAGTTTTGAACCTAGTTTTAATACGTGTTTAGGATATTTGCCTAAAACATACCCAGCAGTTGCAAAAAGCAATTATTGTTTTTCTACGTCTGTGGGTTTTATGTGGAAACTAAACGGAAGTGATAAATGGCATCAGTTTTATCGCTTTCCTAAAACGGGATTTGAATTGTATTTTAATGGCTTTGGAAACCGCAAGGAATATGGACATAGTTTTGGATTACTGCCTACTATGGAATTGAAAGGGAGGAATTCGAAACGTAATTTTTTTATCAAATATGGTCTAGGTATAGCATACTTCACTAAATACTATGATAAAGATACTAATCCCGGTAATCTCTACATTGGTTCCCCTTTTACGGCGATGGTATCTTTAAAGTTTTTTTGGAAGCATAGACTTTTCAATCATTACGACTTAACTTATGGATTGGGTATGTTTCATTTTTCTAATGGTCACACACAGTTACCTAATGCTGGTGCAAATGTATTTACCTCATACCTTGGTATTCAACTAAACAAACCACATAATCAATTAAGTATACCTATCGATAAAATTAAAACTAAATTAGCGTATAATATAAAATTTGGACTTGGCCGTCATGAGTTCGGAACTACCGATAAGGCAATTGGTGGACCTAAATACAATAGTTATCATTTTTCTGGTTGGGTTGGTAAACCATTTAACGAGATTCATGTTTTGCAAGTTGGTTTTACAGCAGCTTATTACGAAAGTTTTTATAAGTATATAGTTTCGCAAGAAGTTTATACTGAAAAGCAAAAGCAAAAATCTATAACAGCCTTGGTGTTTCTGGGACATGAGTTTGTTTTTGGGAACTTTGGTTTAAGTACACAATTAGGAATTTATTTTTACAATCCTTTTTTCATTAAACAAAAACAAATTGCTGGCGATTGGAAGAATTTTGGAGCAAAATTACAAGCCTATAATACTAATCGGGTTGGCTTAGTTTATTATCCTTTAAAAAAACGAAACACCTTGAATAATTTAAAAAACCAGCTTTCATTGGGTATATATATTAAAGCAAATACAGGTCAAGCCGATTTGTTTGAATACTGTTTGGGTTATACTTTTTAAATTATTGGTTCGAGATTTTAATTAGTTTTCCTTCTGATGTGGATAGGATAAGCTCATTGTTTTTATTTGAAACAATAGAGTGAAAGTTAGCGTTAGTTTTTAAGTCAATTCTATCGAATGAATCACCATCTTTTGTGTTATATAGAATACCATTATTGCCAACAACCCACCCTGTGGTTTCTGACAAAAAGAATAAACTATTGAAATTAATACTGTTTTTAAATTTTCTTTTAGCTCTGAAGATTTGTTTCGCTTCGTTTGTTGATGAATTATACTTATATATTTTACCATTGTAATCGCCAAACATAGCAATAGTATTGTTTATTTTTGAAACTGAAGTTAAGAATGTGTTGCCAAAATCAACAGAATGGAAAGTGTTTGCATCATCTGTTGTTTTAAATGAGATACCATAGCCACAAGCTATATAAGTGTTATTGTCAGAGGCAAAGCCACATCGTAATTCGTTGTTAAATCTTTTAAAGTCTTCTCTTAAAATTCCATTTTCTTCCGTAATGATTGAACCAATGTTATATTGTTTTCCAGCAAAAAAATAAATTTTATTTCCCGCTGCTTCAATGCCATATATTGTTCCTCTGTAATATATTACCGTGTTACTAGGTTTGACATTAAAAAACCAATTATTGCCCCCATCAATAGTTTTTTGTATCACCATATCTTCTCCGCAGCAATAGCCGACGCTATCGTTTACGAATAGTATATCGTATAAGCTAGTGTTACTTTGGAATTGGTTTGTCCAAGTTAATCCACCATCAATTGTTTTGTATATGTAACCTGAGCTAGATTTTTCTCCTCCACAAAAAAAACCTACATTTTGATTTAGCCAAAAACTTTTGTTAATTCTTGTATTTACGGGTGTTGAAATAACTTGATATGGAATTTCCTTTGTGTCTTTTTTACATGAAGTGAAAAACGATAAACTTGTTATTGCAATTACAAGACAAAGTATTTTTTGATTTTTAATCATGCGGAAATTATTCAATTATTTTCCTGTCAAAAGCATATTTAATTAAACCAATTACAGATTTAGTTTGTGTCTTTCTAAATATGTTTTTCCGATGTGTTTCAACAGTTCGTTCGCTAATAAAAAGTTTTTCAGCAATCTCTGCATTGCTCATTTCTTTTGATATTAGCTGAACAATTTCTATTTCACGTGCAGTTAAATTAACTTCTGTAGTTTCGGTAGTTTTGTTTTGCGGCACAACAGCTTTCATCATTTCAGCGCTAACTTCATCACTGAAAAACATTCCACCATTGTATACTTTTTTAATCGCATTAACTAATTCATCTTTTCCCGTATTTTTTAAAATATAGCCATCAACACCAGCTTGTAACATTTCTGAAATCATGCTGCGCTCGCTAAACATGCTTAAAGTAATAACTTTTAAATCGGGAAATTTCTTCTTTGCTTCTTTACAAAGCTCAATCCCATTCATTTCAGGCATACTAATATCTGTAAGTAGAAGGGAGGGTTGGCAATTTTGTAATTTTTCGAGTGCAATTTTACCATTATTCGATTCGTCAATAATAGATATTCCATCTACACCCGAAAGCAAAGATTTCAACCCATCAATTAGCATTTGGTGATCATCAACAATATGTACAGTAATATTCGACATCTATGCAAAAATAGAATAATTTAGCTTATCTCAAGTCTTATTTTTGCAATAACTGATGAATAGCATCAAAATAGCATTTGGCTACCTGATAGACCCTTTTATTGGTTCTAACTCCTTCAAATACTTCATCTGATTTACTCAAAATTACGAACTCATCTTTGTTGTCTTGATACAAACATTCACCATAAACCAATGGCGAATTAATATTTTTGCATAGTGCTAAGCCTCTGCAATAAACACCTTCCGTTGCAGTTGTTTTACAAGCTTTCGAAAAATAATCTGCTTCAATAGGCCAAGCCATAGGAACTTTTAATTGTTCTTGAAATGTTTCTGCAACCCTACCTGCAAGTCTTTCGGAGGTAGATAAATCCTCTGTAAGTAATAAACGGAGTAAATTAATCTTATTTTCAATTTTGTTGAAGTCATTTTCCGTAAATGCTCCTGGTATAAAGCACATGCTGTAGTTTTTACTGCTAGGTCTTACCCATGGAACGTTTTTTTCATCAACATTGTAATGAATAATTATGGATAGGTCGGGTTTGAATAAGTTGATTTGTTTTGCCCTTTGGTTTAATTCATAATCTTTGAAAAACTCCCAAAATAATTTTTTTCGATCCATTTTCAAGAATTTTGAGTGCTGTGCGATGCTAATTTTTTTGATTATTTTTAAGCTATCAAGCACTTTTTTTCTGCGTTGCAAAAACCATTCTTCGTAAGAAATGCCAAATGAAGAATTTTCAATTTTTGATCGAGTCATAAACACATCTGCGCCTTCTTTTTCTAACATATTTTTTAGAATACTAGCAGTTTTAAAAGTTAAAATACCTTCGGCAATATTCACGGAATCTTCTTGCAAATCAGGAACTGAATCTTTACAGAAATGGATATACTTTTGCTCAATACGCGCGGAGTTCATATTATATGATATATGACCGGCATCGATAGCTACTTTCACGCCTTTTAGTTTTGTTGCATTAAAAGGTTTGTATTCCTTCTTATTTGCTTGTGATATTTGCTTGTTTGTAAATCGATTAACTCCTTTTAATTTAATTATTTTGACGAAAGAATCCATGTTAGTGGATTTAACCAAGTTGTTAAACACCTTTATTTCATCCCAGTAAATAATATATTCTGTTACCGCTGAATTATTTTTAAGTTCAACACCTTTATTTGTGAAACTTATTTTATTCGTAATACTATTATTAAAATTTAGATAGCTATCGAAACGTTTTTTGTAGAAATCTATATTAACAGAAGTTTGCGAATAAGATGTTGTAACAAACACTAACAAAAAGATGATTATATTTGAATAAATGTTTCGCATAGATTAAAAGTAAAATTATGACAATTGCAGTTTTAAAATCATTAGGTTTAGAAAAAGAAATGAAATTTAAAACCTCCCGTAGTAGTGGCAAAGGGGGGCAAAATGTTAATAAAGTGGAAACGCGAGTAGAACTATTTTTTGATGTAAATTCTTCTCAAGTTTTAGATGAGGAAACCAAGATTTTAATTGGTAAAAAATGCAAAAATAAAATATCAGAGAGTGGTGAATTACATTTAGCAGAGGAGAGCGAGCGTTCTCAATTAAAAAACAAGGAGTTAATAATTAAGAAGTTTTATGAGCTTGTGGCAAAGGCCTTGGTTAAGCCCAAAACAAGAAAGCCCACTAAAGTAAGTAAAGCGGTTAAAGAAAAACGATTGAAGGAAAAGAAATGGAGAAGTGAAATTAAATCGAATAGAAGAACTATTGATTAGGATCTAGGTTTCACTTTTTCGGCAGGATTGCCTTTGTAGATATAATTGGCTTCAATATTTTTTGATGCAACTGAGCCCACTGTTAAAACTGCATGTTCGCCAATTTCAACATTCTGTGTTACTATTGTTTTTGCGCCAAGCCACGCGCCATCATTTATTTTTATTGGAGCAATAATTAAATCAAATGTTGATTTTTTATAGTCATGATTTCCTGTAAGTAACAAAGCTCCTTGTGAAATACATACGTTTTTACCGATAATTATATTATCTAAATTATCAATCCACACTTGTTCACCAATCCAAGTATAATCACCAATTTCGAGGCGCCACGGATACTTAACGTTTACATAAGGTTTAATAACAGCTCCTTTGCCTATTTTGGCTCCAAATATTTTTAACCAAAATATTTTTATTTTACTTATTGGGAAAGCTGAATTTAAAAAGGTGGCATTGATGCAATACCATAAAAAACGAACGAATGCATTTTTACCAGGTTTATACCATTTATTGTTAAATGTATTTAGCTGCGGCGAATTAGTCATGAAAGAGATCTAAATTATCATTAATAGTTTTTGTATCATTATATAAAATACAAGCTTTGTTGTAAACAGCTTTTGACCAAGTAGTGAATTCTTCTTGATTCATTTTTGCGGCTGTTTCAACAGCGTTGATAAATCCAAATTCATCTTTTAGGGCTATGTCCCAACCTAGCTTTTCTGGGAGTAAATTTCTCCAAGGCGTCTGGTCAGAAAGTATAACAGGACAAAATGCTGTGAAAGATTCTATAACAGCATGGCCAAAGTTTTCGCTATAAGAAGGTAAAAATAGGAAATGTTGGTCTTTTAAAATCGAAGCTATTTGTGAATTTGGGATTGGGCCAAGTTGCTCTATTTTAATGTTATTTTTTTTGTTGAGTTCGTTAATTTTGTTTTTGCAGTGTAACCAGTAATTTTCTTGCTCAATTGGGCCAATTAATCGTAAATTAATGTGGTATTGCGAATCAACTTTCTCTATAGTGTTTAAAACCTGCTCTAAGTTCTTATTTACTGCAATTCTTGATAGAAAAAAAAGATTAACATGGTTTTCACTTTTCACTTTTTCATAGAAAGTAATTTCTTTTTTTGGTAATAAATTTTGGGCAATTTTTATTTTCGCATTTTTTCCAAATACATTTTCAATTTCATATTTTTCTTTTTCAGCGGAGGCATGCCAGGTAACATTTTTAAACAAGCCTATAATTTTAGAGCCAGTTATAAATACTTTCTTTTTTAAAGGTTTTATGGATAATGCGCCAAGACCAAGCATTCCTCTTGGAGCTAAAACGATTTTTTTATTGAGGTTTTTTGCAAATTGTAATGGGTAAATTGTAAAGAATTTTGAGAATAAACTATTTAGATAAATAGTGTTACTACTTTCTTCTATTTTGGTTTTTATAAATTGTTTTGTGAGTTGATCATTTGATACGTAATAGACTCTATGGTATTCATCAATTTCGTTCCATTGATTGGATTTTATATTTGAGTAAGCTTTGGTCTCGCCAAAATCTGTATCACGGGTTATTATCGAGAAATAGTATTTATCCTTTAGTTGGTCAATCATGTTCGCACATGAGCGAATTGGCCCCCCTGCTTTATAACCTGGTAAATACCAGTCTATGAATATTGTAATTTCTTTAGGCTTCAATGTTATTTTTATCTAACCAGTTTTCTAAAACTATCAATAGCCAAACACGACTAAAATTAATTTTCGGATCGTTGTTTATAAACCTATTCCAAATAGCAAGTACACCAGATTTATTAAATGACTCACGATTTGATAATGAATTTATTTTAGCCTCACAAAATGATTTTAATTCATTCTTCATCCAATGTTCCCATGGAAATACAAAACCCATTTTGGGTCTATCTATGATTTCACGTGGAAGTAAATCACCTAAGGCATCAACAAATAATTTTTTAGGTTGATGTGGATATTTATGTGCGTCATTAATACCAAGTGAATATTCAACTAATTTATAATCCAAGAAAGGTTCTCTCACTTCCAGTGCGTTAGCCATGCTCATCTGATCAGTATCACGTAAAAGTACATTTTGTAAATAAGTACTTATTTCTGCTAATGAAACCTTGGTTAATTGGTAATTTGTTTTTGTAAAGGCTTGTAAGCGAACTGTTTTATAAACAGAATTGAATGGTAGAGAAGTTAAATTTGTTAACGATAAAATTTGATTATCAGTTAAAACTCTTCTAGAGATAGGGTAGGAGTAATCGAAATTTACAATAGGACTAGAAAGAACATCGGCAATTTTATCACCTGCAATCGTTTTGTTTTTTGAGCGATAAATTTCAGCGCCTATTTTACGAAACATTCGTGGAGTGTAGTTTAAATACCATTTTTTATCAAGCTCTAAACTTCGTTTAAAAATATCATAACCTGCAAATAACTCATCACCACCTATTCCACTTAATGCCATCGTTATACCAGCTTCTTTAGTGGCTTTAGAAACAATGTATGTGTTTGGCCCATCGCCACTAGGACTGTCCATTGCATCTAATGCATTGGGCAATTCGTTTAGAAAATCAAATGCATTTAATTTTATTTCGTGGTGATTTGTATTAAATTTTTTAGAAATTAATTTAGCATATTCTGCCTCACTGTATTCACTTTCACCAAATGTAACAGAGAAAGTTTCTATTTTGTTTTCCGAAACATTTGCCATTGCTGCTACAACCGCACTACTATCTATTCCTCCCGAAAGAAAAGCTCCAAATGGAACGTCGGCAATTAGTCTTCTTTCTACAGATTTAAAGAATAACTCTTTTATGTTTTTTTCTATTTCAACCTTTGATTGTTTTTCTCCGCTATAATTAATATTTTTTTGCAGATCCCAATATGAGTAGGTGTCTATCTCATTATTTTTAACTTTTAGATAATGACCAGGCATTAGCACTTTTACATCTTCTAAAATTGTTTCGGGAGCATGAACAGTTTGGTAGCGTAAATAATCCGCTATAGCACTTTTATTTAATTTTCTCGGAATTACATTTGAAGCTAATAATGATCTTATTTCCGAAGCAAATAAAATATGATTGTTTTTATTGTAATAGTATAGAGGTTTAACACCAAGTCTATCTCGAGCAATAATAGTTTCTTTTGTTTCTTTATCAAAAATGGAAAAGGCATACATGCCATTAAATCTATCCAAGCAATTGGCGCCCCATCTTATGTATGCAGCCAAAACAACTTCAGTGTCAGTATTTGTTACAAATACATATGGCTTAGCATTTGTACCTTGTTCTATACGCTGCAGTTCAAATTTTAAATCGAGGTAATTATATAATTCACCATTAAAAACAATTATATATCTTTTATCGTTACTAAACATGGGCTGAGTGCCAGCCTCGCTTAGGTCAATTATTGAAAGGCGTCTATGGCCAAAGCTAAATCCATCTTCACTATATGCTCCTTCGGCATTAGGGCCGCGATGAGCCATTGCATCATTCATTTTTTTTGTGATTGGCGCAAGCTCTGTTTTGTTGTAAATAGGAGAAATTACTCCGTTAATTCCGCACATTATAGCCCTATTGATTTAATAAAATTACTATCGTTTATCATTCGTGTAATACCTTCTTCAATTGGTATTAATTCACGATTTAGGATTTCCAACATTTTTGTATTGTCGGGTTGCCTTCTTGTCATATCACCTTCTTTTAAAGGAGGTAAATGAATTATGTTTGATTTTGATTTTGTGAGTGAAATAATAATTTGAGCCAATTCAAGTACTGTGCAAAGTTTGTTGTTTCCAATATTGATAACATCATTTATTATTTTGTTTTCATAGAAGCATTTTAAGCAGGTGTCAACTGTGTCGTCAACATAAGTAAATGTTCTTGTTTGCGAGCCATCTCCATATATAGTTATATCTTGATTTTTTAATGCAGAGGCCAAGAATTTAGCAACCACAAAATCTGTGCTCTGACTTGGACCATATGTATTAAAGAATCTAAATATTGTATAGTTAAGGCCGTATTCTTGGTTATAAGATTTGCAAAAACTTTCTCCTACATTTTTTACAATGGCGTATGGAACTCTTGAGTTTAAAGGTGTAGTGTGTTCATTTTGAGGTAATGAAACAGGTTCTCCATAAACTTCGGATGATGAAGAAAAGAAAACTCGTTTAGTGGAGATGTTTTTTGCTAAGTTCAGAATATTCTTAATTCCTTCAATATCATTCAAAACTTTGATTGGATTTTCCTGAGTTCTTAAAACACCAACAACAGCGGCAAAGTGGAAAATGTAATCGAATTTATAAGTAAATATAATTTCTGAAATGTCTTTATAGTTGTTTACATCACATTTAATAAATGTCCATCTGTCCTTGTTATTGTTTGGTAATTTTGATAAGAATCCAGTTGAAAGATCATCAACAATTACAATAAAATTGTTTTCATCCTCAATCAATTTATGAATTAGGGCGCTGCCGACGTTTCCAGCACCTCCGGTGACTAAAATTTTAGTTTGCATTTTTTAGTATCTTAGAAATTGTATTTGTCCACATTTCAGTTGTAATAGTTTGTCCTTTTTTATGGCTCAATTCGCACATTGAAATTAATTCAGCATTGGATAAACTATTTATTTTGCTCAACATTTTTTTTAATTCGATCACATTTTCTTTTTTGAAAATATAACCGTTATGATTCGGTTCTATAAAGTGACTTGCTGCACCAACAGCGTCTGAGCAAATTAGAGGATATCCTGCGCAAGCAAATTCTTGCACGGTTACTGCCCAGGGCTCAAACCTTGATGGTAAAATAAATACACCTGTTTTTGAAATGAATTCGGTTAAATTTTCGGGTTGAACAAATCCAAAATGTTTTATTTTCGGATGCTCAGAGGGTTCTAATGTTCCTGTTCCTAAACACCACAACTCCCAATCATTAGGAGTTTCATTTTGCCAATCAATAAATGCTTGCCATAATTCAGGTAATCCTTTAAAATCATAGTATCTACCAATATAAAGAAATCTTTTCGGGAATTTTTCTTTTTTTGCGGGGATAGTCTTTTCATAAATTGAATTGAAAAGCTTTATATCAGCACAATAAAACCCTGTGAAAATTTTGTCAGATTTGAAACCAAGCTTTTCTGCGTATGTTTTTTGTATTTGGCCAGGCACCCAAGCATACGTGAAATTACGTTTTAATGTAAAGGGACTAATTAATCGTAGAATGTTTTGTTTTAGATCACCTCTCCAATGTGTATCAATAGTGAGTACAGTTGGTATTTTTGATTTATACAATGAGCAAATTTTTAAGTACTCTTTGTCTATCCATCCACTGCAAATTATTATGCTAGGATTAATTTGTTGAACTAGGTTTTTGAGATTTTCGAAATTGTAGTCTTTTCGTTCGTAAAAATGTATTTGGGTTTTTGTTTCAAACTCAAATGGAGCTTCATTGTTTACAGGGAATCTAATAACATGTACCTCCTTAGTTTTTTTTATAAGACTTTCCATACAGGCAAGTGTATAGGCTCCTAGTTCAGTATATAAGAATAAAATTTTAGCCGACTGCATTTATTAATTTCTCATCAGATATTTCTGCTTCTGTTTCAACTCCAGATAAAAGTTGTTTTTCACGGATTAGTATTATGGAGGTAACCATCAAAATTAGAAAAATTGTAAAGGGATTTAGGGAGGCTGTAACCCACGATTCAAATTGATTGGAGAATAGAAGGGCAAAGAGCAATGGTATAGCTGCGGAGTATGATTTTGCTAATCGAATGAAGAGTGCTAATAGACCTGTTAAGAATGAAATTAATCCAAATAAACCAGTATCTAGCCATATTGTTAAATAGGCGTTGTGAGCTGCGCCTTGATGACCAAGTTTGTTCAGGTAGGCAAAGTATTTTGTATATATCCATTCTGTATAGTTAATCCCACGTCCTAAATACACACTTTCTTTTATTTGTTGGAAAGCAAATTCCCATGCAACAAGCCTTCCTGAGCCATTCTTGAGCGTGTCCACTCTGAAGAAATTGCCTAAACCAAGGGATATAATAATTTGTTCAACATTCAGGTCTACAATTTGGTAAAGTAAAGCAAATAAAATGAAAGTAGTAACTCCTAAAGTAATTGACTTTTTAAAAATGTAGCGAGAGAGAACAAAGATTAGTACAGTTAAGATTGAGTTTCTAGAGCCACTCAAAAGTAAAGAAATTCCAGCTGAACCTACAATTAGTATCGTGCCTTCTCTGTTGAAAATATTTGGAAGTAAATCTTTAATAACAAGGAAGCTTAGTAAAATTAAGCTAGTATATATACCTAATCCGTTCGGATTTCCTAACACACCTCTGAATCTTCCGTTGATATGGCTAAAATCTGACGCAATAAACTTTGTTAATAAACCAAATAAGAGTATTAAACAAATGAAATAGAATAGATTTTTATAAAGTTTGATTGAATAAATTTTAAGTAATAAAGAAATAAAATTTGGAATAATTAAGAAGAGGAGAAAGTATGAAAGTGTTTTTTGTGTAGCAGTGCTTATAAGGTCTGATGGAGCATATATTAAACAGATTACTGCAAATGCAATATACGTTATGATGTATTTATATAAATCAATTTTTACGTACTCTTCTGTTTTTTTAGCTAATACAATAAGAGCAATAAGTATTGTGTAAGTGTTTTTGGCGGTTTTAGCAAAATCTAGTGCATGCAACCTATTATCTGAAATAGTCAAAATGAATATAAAACCAATAAATATTTCGAGTAACATATTTCTTCTATAGAGCAGAAATACACTTAAGGCAACAAATCCATGAGCTACTAAATCATTAAATCGGCCTACAATAACCCATAGAATGCAAAGTACAATGAATTGTATATTATCTTTTAGAAAGGATTTCACTTTATAGCTCCTTTAATTAGTTCTATATTTCGATTTGCAATAAATGTCCATTCAAAATACGATTTACATTTGAAGAGGGAGTTTTGTTTGAGCTTATTTAAACTAGTGCTCGGTAATTTTATAATGTTTAGCAATGCTGTTTCAATTAGTTTTACATCACAGTTTGGTATTAAGATGCCATTTTCTTCGTTTACACAGGTTGATACCGCTCCCACATCAGTAGCAATAATAGCCAAACCTTGCGACATTGCTTCTAGGATAACATTAGGCATTCCTTCACTGTAACTAGGACAAACTAGAACATCATTTTTGTTTAGATGAACTTTGATTTGTTCAAAGTCTCTTATTTCTCCCAAATATTTAACGTTCAAATGTTGAATTTTGTTTTTATCATGGATAGGTCCTAGAAATGTAAATTCAAATGAATTTTCTTTGAGCAAATTTTGTATTGCTAAGTTAAGTTCATGAATTCCTTTTCTAGATTCATCTCTTCCGATAAATATAAATTTTCGTTGATGTTCACTAGTAGGAGTAATTACATTTTGTATATGTTCATTGCCTATTCCAGATGGTATTTCAAGTATTTTGTTTTTTGAAATTCCAAGGGATTGGATTAAAGGGCTTATTTTACCGCCATATGAAAAAACAAAATCGGCATTCGCACTTATCCACTGTGTTGGTTTCCTTAATAGAAGTAAATGTTGTATTTTAGTTTTGATATTAGGTGCAATTTGAAACATTTCGTATCCATGAAAATTCACTCCTATTGGTGGGCATTTAAGGCCTTTCTTTTTTTCTTGAAGGAGTTTCCAAGCCGTAAAACCTTTTGCGTATACAAAATCAACATGTATACTTTCTGTTTTAAATGTTTCAAATAGTATCTCGGAAAATCTATAGCTAGCTCTTATGTAATGCCCTGGAATTTTATTTACTTTAGGGAATTCGAAAACGAAATTTTTAATATTTAGTTTTTCTTCAGTTGTAAAAAACTCTAATTCATTTATGTCATACTTACTTTGGTTCATGTGATATAAATGAACTTCTACACCTATTTTGGAGAAATATTTAGCAAGGTAAAACGAGTGTTTTTGCATGCCACCTAATACATAGGGTGATATTCCGTCGGTAAGTAAAGCTATTTTGAATTTAGGCAATTTGAGTAGTTAAGTATTTAGATAAGAACTAAGTTTTTTGTATGATGTTGAATTGGTTTCAGATTCTTTTCTAAAAAAAGAATAAGCTAAATTGAAGTTTCTTTCTTTTTCATCTAATGTAGTTTGGCTTAATTCGGCAGCAGAAAAGTCATTTTCATTTAGAACTACTCCACAATTATTTTCCCGAACAAATTCACTGAAATCACCTAGATTGTCTGATATTAGAACATTTAAACCGGCTGATAAATATTCTGCAAATTTTGTTGGTGAAGCCACATAGTTGGTGGTAGATTGTTCGCGAACTAAAATACCATAATCACAGCATTTAAGGTGATTTAAAACATCTTTGTGTTCTAGCCAAATTATGTTTACTTGCTTGGGGTATTTATTTTTTAAACGTAGATTATCTTTATTTTCTTTTGATAAGAATAGGATTTTAAAGTTGGGCAAGTTTTGAAGAAATGGTTGAAAAAGTTTTTCTAAAATTTCAAAAGATTGCCATGGCGCTGTTGAACCTGAATATACAGCAACAATATCATCATTAGAATACCCTAGTTTTTGTTTCAATGCTTCTACTTCTTTTGTAATGCTAAATTTATTTGAATCAAAGAATTTTGAGTCTAAGGTGCAAGGTATTACAATGTGATTCTCTGAATTATAATTGTATTTTTCCCCCCAATCCAAAATTAGTTTGCTAGATACAGCCATTCTAAAGTCGCTATTCAATACCGCATAAGATTCAATTTTGCGAATATTTTGCCTCAAATAGTCAATCGGAAATACATCATATTCTTCAATTTCTGCAGATAATGAACTTCTTCCGTCTAACACAACTTTTTTTAGCAGACCAATTTTTTTTATTCTTAAAGCCATTCGAGTACAAAATACATTTCTACATATTGCAACTCTTTCTCCAGTTAATAGGCAGATAAAAAAGAGAAATATAGCTGTTAGCTGAAAATATTTGAGGCCCGGAAATGCTGGAAATACAATTGCATTGGGACTAAGGGCTTTTATTTTTTTTCTTGCATCTGTTCTAAGCAATTCTTTTATAGATAGAAAAGCAACAAGTCGGATATTTGTTTTTTCCTTTTTAGTTAAATAATCACATACGTCAATAACTTGGCTGGAGTAGATTCCAGGATGAAATTGATCTAATAAGGTGATGTAAAGCATTAAGCTAAAATGGTTATTAAATGCTCAATAATCCGTTGAGTTGATTTTCCATCCCATAGCTCAGGTATTTTTCCTTTTTTATAGCTTTCGTTCTCTATTTGTGCTATGTGTTTTTGAATTTCATTTAACTCAAATGGTAAAAGCGTGTTGGTTCCAATTTCAACTGTTATTGGTCTTTCAGTATTTGGACGTAGTGTTAAGCATGGCTTTAATCTAAAAGTGCTTTCCTCTTGTATTCCTCCGCTATCAGTTAGAATAAATTTGCATTCGGCAATTAATTTTTGAAAAGCAAAGTAATCTAGAGGTTCAATTACAATTAGATTGTTAATAGTAGAGAAGTTGTCGAATAACTCGAATTTTTTTAAGTTATTTATTGTTCTTGGATGAACAGGGAATACAACCTTATATTTATTGGAAATTTCTTTTATAAGTTGAATTAGTTTAGATAACTCCTCTTTAAAATCAACAGTAGCGGGCCTGTGAATTGTCATCAAAACGAATTTTTCTTTTTTAAGGTGTAGTGTTTCGCAAATTGTATTTTTTTGAATTGACTCTTCAAAGGCCACCATTGTATCTATCATTGTATTCCCAACAAAGAATATTTTTTTGGAATTTCTATTTTCTTTTCTTAAATGTTCATTGCCGCTTTTCTCAGTTACAAAATAGTAATCTGTTATTTCATCCGTCAGTAATCTGTTTATTTCTTCGGGCATTGTTCGGTCAAAACTCCTCAAACCACTTTCTAAATGAGCAATTTTTAAGTTTAGTTTGTTTGCTGTTAATGCTGCAGCAAATGTTGAATTTACATCGCCAACAACCATTACTAAATTAGGGGAGAATTCTTTTATTATATTTTCTAAGCCTATCATTATTTCTGCCATTTGTACATTGGCTGAAACGTTTGTAGATATGTTTAGAAAAAAATCAGGAATTAAGTTAAATTGCTCAAAGAATACATCAGCCATTTTTGCATCGTAATGTTGGCCTGTATGAACGATTTTTATTTCAAGATTGGAATTTGAAGCATGTTTTTTGAATTGTGTGACTTTAATAAAATTTGGTCGTGTTCCAACAACAATTAAAACTTTTTTTTGAGACATCTATAGTGCTTTATAAAAATTAAGAACTGATTTGCAAATAAATTCTATTTCGGTATTTTTCAGTTTGTGATATAACGGTAGCCTTAACAAACAATCCTCGAAACGCTCTGAGTTTGGTAGGTTTTTTAACCGCTTGTCTTTTAAATAGTATTTGCTTTTATGTAATGCTGAAAAGTGAAAAGAAGATTTCACTCCTTTTTTTAGCAAATTCAGGCTAAGTTTTTCGCGTTCATCTTTGTTTTTACAAACTAAGTAAAAAATATGTGAGTTAGATTTTGAGTGTTTGGGTACTTCCGGAATACCAATTCCATATTTTGTTAAGCAAGATAGTTTTTCGAAGTATTTTGCCCATAATGCATCTCTTTTCTTCTGAATCTCATCTGTTACCTGTAACTGAGCGTATAAATAAGCTGAAATTAAATCTGATGGCAAGTAAGAAGATCCAATATCAACCCACTCATATTTGTTTATTTCTCCTCTAAAGAACGCAGATCTGTTTGTTCCTTTCTCTCTTACTATTTCAGCTCTTTTGTAAAACTTTTTATTGTTTATTACAAGCATTCCACCCTCACCTGCGCTTATATTTTTTGTTTCGTGAAATGAGAAAGCTGATAAGTCTCCAAACGAACCTAAAGCTTTTCCTTTATAAAAACCGTTAAGAGCTTGTGCTGCATCTTCAATTAGGTATAACGAATTCTTTTTGCAAATTTTGGTAAGCTCTTCCATTTCACATGCAATTCCTGCATAGTGGACAATAACGATTGCTTTTGTTTTTTTTGTAATTAATTTTTCTAAGCCTTCTATTTGTATATTTGGATTAGCCTTGTTTGAGTCTGCAAAGACAATTTTGGCACCTCTTAAGATAAACGCGTTTACACTTGATACAAAGGTATAAGATGGAACTATAATTTCATCGCCCTCTTTAATATCAATTAAAATTGCTGCCATTTCTAAGGCGTGCGTGCATGATGTTGTTAGAAGAACTTGTTTATATTTCCATTTGTTTTGTATATACTCAGTGCATTTTTTTGTAAAAGGTCCATCACCTCCAGTAATACCAGAGTTTAACGACTCTAGAATGAATTTTTTTTCAAGTGGGCTTTTGAATACTTTATAGAGTGGTATTTGTTTCATTTTAAACCTACCTATTTGCAGCTCTTTTAATATCGTCAATGTACATTCTTCCTCCAGGAATATTTATTGTTTCTTTAGCATAGGTATCTTCAATTGGTTCTTTTTTCAAAAACATATCAATCCATTTAGCATAATATGAAGGCACATTTGGATTTGATTTCAGAGTTTCTATAAATGTATAGTTATCAAATCCCATACGTTGCATAAAGGCAAAAACAGTTTGTATTGAATAGCTATTCACATCAAATCCGGATTGTAATTTGGTGGGCGCAAAAAACTCTTCCTCGGGTATAGCCATAAATTTGTTGTTATGGGTATAAAATTGGTAGGTGTTTTTGGCTGCTATACCAACCTTTTTATCTAAACCAAATAGGTAAATTAGTTTACGCAAGGGTGTTTTAAGCATCTTTAAAATGGGATTACTTCTTAAACTATCAGTAACTCTTTTTTTGTCGGGACTCCATAATACTAAGGTTGCCGATAAGCTTGTAGGATTAACAACTACATGTGGTTCCCAAGCGTCTATCAAATGGATAGATCTTTCTTGTTGTGTAAAATGCTCCCTTATTTTCAAATTAACTTCTTTGGTTGTTTCATTAACAACAAAGTCTTTTTCAAATAACATCGTTTCATATCCAGAACCAAAAGCAGCATAAGTGGTTAATAGGTAATTATTATGGTGGTGTATTGCCGAGGCAATTACATGCGGCTCCTTTGATTTTAAAGGAACAAATAGGTGGATTTTTAAATAGAAGTCATCATTTTCGAAAACATATAAAAATGGTATCTCATACATTGTCCAGTTTCTCTGAAGATATCCATTATCAGTTAGGTTATTTATAAATACTTCATTCCAAAAGCTTTTGTCGTTTGCCATTTCAATAAGATGTTGTGAAGCTTTCTTATGAAACTCGTATCTATCAATACACTGATTATTTAAATCAATGATTTTTTTTATAAAAGGGTTAGTTCTCATGATAAATTAAATTTGAACGAAGTTACCGAATATGCTATAAAGTATGTTATTATTTTATCTGAGAAAAATCAGTTTGAAGATTGAAGCTTTGCGTGGCAAACTTCAAAAACTTTTTGAATACTGAAATATTATGAAGGGAAAGCATTTTAGGGTGCGAAATAAAATGCATGTAATTGTGATCCTTCAAAAATCTTTTGTAATGAGGTAATTTAACTAAAGTCAATAATTCGATGGAGATCATTTCCTCGTTGCTTGACCCAAGTAAATCAGTTTTATTGTTCTCGCTCTTTTCTTTTATTACGAGTCCACTTCCGTCTCCTAAAGATCTTTGCCCTGTTTTCCACAGATATTTGCCCCATATTTTTGTTGTCCAATAAAGAGATGATGTTATGGCAATTTTTGAAATGGTGTATTCAGTGTAAGTTCCATTTTCTATTTCTGTTAACGGATCATCAGTAAATTTGTAAATGTTTTTTTTCGGACAATTTCTAAAATCGAAGTATTGAGCATGGGATAAATTTTTAAATTCGGGAATTACCGAAAACTCTGAGGTTATTCCGTGCTTTTTGAAAAAGGGATTAAAATCTGAAAAAGGCTGTAATGACCATCCTCCAGCTCTGTAACCAATTATTTTATAAGATGGGTTTTCGAGTTGTGCTATTTCTCTTAAGATATTTATGGATTCTGAAAATATGTTTTCCCTTTCTTTTTCATTTGTATTATGAAAACGGTATTTTGAATAATCTTCTAATGACCATTGATTTGTATCGCTATGATAAACCGCATCAAGCCAATGTGGATGGATGTGAGGGAAAATATAATGACCTTTACGAACTAGTTCTCTAAGTTGTAAAACTATTAATTCAAAATCTTTTTTACAGGCTGAACCTTGCTCGTTTTTCAATCGAATTAGATATGTTGTGTCGATAAAAAAAATGGAGTTTTTTATTCCAAAACTATCAAATAATGAAATAATTTTTTCCGTGGGTTCAATCAAACATTTTTGAACTGAGCCACTCCTTTTACCAAGAAAGAGCTCATAATCAAATGTTATTAGAAGATTTTTATTTCGCATGTTTTTTAATGAATTGTTGTGAGTTTTTTATACAATAGCACTACAATAGCATTTTAAATGTTAGCTTAAATTTTGAGTTTTTCTAACTCTTGTTGGATAATATCCTTCGGTACAACAGTATTGCTTAACTTGCATTTTACAGAGAGCATGCTATCGAACAGGAAACATTTCCATTTTTTGATATCCATTTTCCATAGGTATCCTTCTTTGAGTTCTGGTCCGAATCTACTTTTAAATTTTTGTATCCCCTCTAACCTTGTTCCACTTATATCGGATAATCTCGCTCCTACAAAATCATATTTTTTAACACCTTTGCTTAGTAATAATTTTATCAGCTCCCAATGCAATAAGTTGTTTGCTCCAGTAATTTCAACATTCTCCTTGGATGCGCCATAAACATAGTAGGCGCCAGACTTATTGAATGGTATTAGAAGTGCTCCTTGTGGAATATTGTTGTAGTATGCAACCCCACAAATTGCATTTTGATTCAAACTATCGATGAAAATTTTAAACTCTTGTAAGGACTCTAAGTGCATTCCATTTCTTTGCATTGTTTCAGAATAAAGATTATAGAATGAATCCAATTGCTCTGCACCAAAAATCACTAATACATTTTTATTAATAGCATTTTTTATCACATTTCTATGCTTGGTGTGTAATTGCTTAAATAATTCTTCTTCTGTTCTGTTTTCTAGATTTAGAATATAAGAGCCAAAAGCACAATTTATTGAGTTATCTGGAAATGTCAGAAAAACACAATGATTAAATGGTTGAGCTACTCTATCTGCAATATTTTCAAAACGAATTAGTTCAATAACATCTTTAATAAATTCCTTTTCTTCTTCATCAATTATTTTTTCAGTAAGTTTTACTGGACTAATAATAAAACGAAGCTGATTTAGAAATTTGGTTCTATACATAATAGCAGCTGTTATTATTTCAGTGCTTACAGAGAAGAAATATATCAGCTTGTTCCCCCCTTTTTCTAGAATATGTTTGTAAGCAGAGTTAAAGAATACAGGAGAATCCTCAATCTTGTTTTTAATTATATCAGGTAAAGTATAGCTGAACTTGACTTTCAATTTTTATTTCTTTTTTAAGATAATAGTATAAGAGTTTAAATATGTCCTTTCATTACTATTAACAGGGTTTTTATATGGTTTTTCATCATAAATAGTAATTTTCCTTTCGTCGATTGTTTGCATATCCGTAATGATTTTGAAATAATCACTCGAGTTTTTTCTGATGTATTCTGGGCTGTATTGTGAATAACTTAGGTCGGGAAATTTGGTGTCATACTCGCTTAGTGCATGCGGAAAGTTAACAATGAAGATTCCTTCAGGGTTTAATATTTCTGAAACTTTTTTCATGAGGTATTTTATTTGACTCGGGTAAAAGTATTGGAGGGTTCCAATACAATAAACAGCATCATATTTTTGAGGGAGAGGTATTTTAATAAAATCTCCAAGAAAAAAGTCTGAGTCTGGGAATCTTGACTTTGCTATGTTTATCATAGAATCATTTATATCAACGCCTGACATTTTATATTCTTTCTTAAATTCCTCAATGTAGTTACCGGGCCCACATCCTATTTCAAGTATTTTTGCGTCTTTTGGGCAATTATCATGGAAAGCATTCCATAGAATCTGTTTTATTTTATTAATAACTTTATCGATGTATTCGTTGTGTGAAAATCCAGCAATTTCTCTAACAGATTTTTTTGATGCATCTGCTTTAAAGTTTCTATAAGGGTTGTATAGTTCCATAAAGATCTTTTCAATACCGAAAAATATCACTATGGGGTTTACAAATCTATTGTTTACCATTTTTGCTATTCGTTGTCTCATTCTTATATGGTGTTAAATATTGTTTCTATTCGCTTTGCAATACGATCTATTGAATGCTTTTCGTAATCGTATTTTTTATTAATAGACGCTGTTGAAGTGTATTTTGATTTATTTTCTATCAATTCATTTACCAGTTGTTTGTTTTGTTCTTCAGAATTATTAGTTACAATTCCTAGTTCATTATTCTTTATAAGATGATACAAACCTTCTTCCTTTGATAGAAGCATTATGCCTTTTTTGTACATGAGGGCATCAAATATTTTTGTTCCGTAAGCATAATAGTAAATTTCATCATTAATTACCAGGTGCAAATCCGCAAAATACATAAACTTTTGAATGGTTTCAGGGCTCATATATTCATAGAACTTTACAATTTCTCCATAGCCTTCTGAAAGAATTTGGTTTTTTACATCTTTATTGAAGCTTCCAAAAAAATGAAAGCGAATATTTTCTTCAATTAGTTTTATTTTATTTGGCTCACACGTTAAAAATTTATAAAACGATTTTTCTCTTCCAAATTGCACGGTACCAAAATGTGCGCAATTAATATGACTCTTTGAAAAAACTTCTTCAGGATACTCTTCTTCAGAGAATTGGTTTCTATCGTCATTATCATAACCATTTTCAATTAGAATATGATTTGTGTTTGTTAATCCATAAGAATCTATATTGTTTTGCAATCTGGTCAAGCAACCAGGGGCAACAGAAAATACAGCATTTGATTTTTCAATTGAATATTTTTCCATCATCAATTCCTTTTTATGGAATTTATCCTGGGGTTTTCTGTGAGGGTTATCGTGAAAGTAATCAACGATCCAAGGGTCTCTAAAATCCTGAATCAATTTAATGGTAGAATTTGTAAGTTTAACTTTCGCAGCAAAGTAGTTTACGCTAAAGGGACCACCCGAGGCGATTAAAACATCTATTTTGTTTACTTCAATGTATTTTTTAATTTTTCTTTTGTTGAATAACCAAAAACTATAGGCTTCGTCAGTCCAACAGAATAGTTTAGATAACCTAACTTCCAGGTGGAAGAGCGCCTTAGCCCAGAAAGTTTTTTTGTATTTGCCAAGGAATGGAGATGTCAATCTTGTTATTGTAAGTTTATTTACCTCAGCTTCTTTAATCCAACCTACTCCCTTTTCTTCTTCCCAATTGGCAGTAATTACATGAACATCTATTCCATTATTTTTAAGATATTTAGCAAATTTAGCCCATCTTCTCGCCCCAACTCCCTTGTAAGGAGGGAATTTATAGGCTAAAATAAGAATACTCTTGGGTTTGGATTCCATTATATTTTTTGTAAGCTAAAACTAAAAAATTTGATTCGTGAATGAGTTAAAGTTTTTTTTCTCTTCAAAAGAGGCTTTCCAAAAGTCTCGAATTGCTTTTCTTCCTGAATTTGTATTTAGGTTGGAATTTTTAGAATCGTAAATTTTTTGGGCAGCATGCTTGGCCGAAAAATCTACAGGAATGAGAGTGCCTGTTATTTCTGTAACAATTTCTTTGCAACCTCCAACATCAGTTGCTAAAATTGGAATTCCATAACTTATAGCTTCCATCATACTAACAGGTAATCCTTCAGTTGCGCTTACGCTTAAAAATAGATTTACAGAGGTTGTCTTGTAAAACTTCATCACTTCTTCTTGAGAAAGAGCGCCCAACATTTTAAATTCAATTGATTTGTTTTTTTGCGCAAGCAGTTCCATATTATCTGTAAGCGTTTTATAGGTAGGGTCGTCTTTAGCAGTCTCACCTATATGTAACCATCTCACTGGAAAATCTATATTTAAAAGAATTTCAGGAATTAGATATATACGTTTTATATTTCGAATATGAGCGCAGGAAACTATAGTGTAAATTTCATTTTTGTCAAAAAAACCTTCACTATTGTCTTTCGTTCCTAAATAAGAGAAATGAACTTTAGAGGCATACCTAGGGTATTTGTTTATAAGGTAATTTGCACCTGTTTTGGAAACAGAGAAAATCTTTGATACATTCTTTATCTGAAAATTTCTGAAAGCAATTCGTTGAATTGAATCTACTCTGTTTTCATAAAGATCAGTACCGTGTGTCCTAGTTATATATGAATTAATGAGTTGTTTTTTTTTTGCTATTGAAAGTACAGTTGCCCATTGGTTGAACCAGAATGTGTAATAGCATATTTCTTTTTTTTGTTGCTGCTGACCAATTACTTTATCCATAAGAAAAAATGAACGTAACAATTCACTTATTGCATTCTTGTACTTTTTAATATGGAAAATATACTTCGGGAAGCGGAAAAATTCAATACTTGCTATTGATAGAAAAGTTATGAGATGTTTTTTTAAAACATTAAGGGTGCTATAATCTTTATAATCTATGGTGGATATAAATACATTATTCTTAAATTTAAATTCTACCGATTTGTTAAAAATGAAAACATTTACTCTTTCATATTTTTCTGAAAGTAGAACAACTTCATTAATTACAAAGGAAGTGTTTAAATCAGTTGCAAAGAAACAAATACTTCTATTTTCCATTATGTTCTTTAGCTGTATTTTGCATAATAGAAGCCATTTTTTCGGCTGAGCTGCTATGAGCTTTTCTCTCTCTTTTTATATGTTCGGAATTAAACAAACAGTTATTTAAGAAAGCTTCAAGTTTATCAATGTTGTTAATATGAACTATTTTTTCATTGTCTACAAGTGGAAGTCTTCATATTTCTGAAACTTTATAGTTTATTGTTGGAATAGTAAACCATGAAGATTGATAAGAAACCATTGATGAGAACGAAATAAAAACATTTGACTTTAATAATAGATCAAATAAACTAATTTGAGATGAACTACTTGGAAATTTTTGTGTTTCAATTATACGGTCATTTGCTATAGAGAAGGATTCCGTTTCACTTCGGTGCTTTTTTAGCAAAATAACGATATCAGGGTGTACTTCGGTATACTTCAATAAGAATTGAATTACGCTATTAATTTGATTAATAAATACTTTGGAAGTAAACAGTGCAATTATTTTTTGTTTTGGAATTTTTTCAAATAAATATCTAATGTTCCGCTGTAAGTATGTTTTTCAGCTTGTTCTGTTAACAAATGATCAGTTATAGGAAGCTGTTTTTGTTCCGCATTACAATAAGATAAAATGAGTTCTTGAGTTTTTTGGTCGGGCATGAACCAATAATCAAAATAGGTCTCTACATTCTGTGGGGTCGCGAGCTTTTGTCCCATTCATATAGTTGAAAGTTATTGCATTGTTTTTTTTCGCGAGGGCGCAAACTACATTTCCTTCCCCTTCATTTTCTATTGCATTAAGAACAACTTTTTGAATTACAGTTTTTGCGTCGTATTTAATACACTTGTTTATCATATAGTTGGAACCTTTCTGTGAAACAGAAAAGACATAATTTATTTTGTTTAAGTAGAATTTTCTAAATAGAAATTTTTCTAGTCTAATTACTTGTTTTTTGTGCAAATCTGTTCCGTCAGATCTAGTTATGATTGTTGATTTAATAGGTAATTATGTTTAAGCAAACTAATTGCTTTGGTCCAATGGTTAAATCAAACGCAATATAGAAGTGCCGTGTTGTTTTGTTTATTGTTCTTTGCAACAATAGTGCTAATTATTTCGGATGGAAAAATTGAACGTGAAGTTCAAAGTTTCGATAAAAGCTTATCGTTTTTCGCCGGTCGTATATTTTATGTTTGTTAAAATAATTACTTTTTTAAGATGAAGCAAAAATTATTTTTTTTAATTTCGAAGTAAGAGTTAAGGCTTATCCATATTGAAGAATACTGTTTTTTGGTTTAGTAAAAAACGTATTCTTTTATGTTATGATACTCAAAAAAGTCTTTTGTCGGTATTTCTAGATTTAACTTTAAAAATTCAGAAAAGTTTGTCTCACCTTTTATTGATATGTTTTCTAGTTTGGTGTTGTCAAAAAAACCGTTTTCAAAGCAAATTGGGGCATAAAGTGATTTAAATCCACAATACAATCTTTCAAAACTTATTGTTGATGTTACAGAAATGGATATGTTAATACTTTCAAAATCTTGCCAAGTTAGCTTTTCCTTGGGGTAAAAATTAATTTGGGAGCTTGTTTCTCTAAAAATAGCAGAATAGTATTCAGTACTTCTGTTGTATATTGTTTGGTTTTCTTTTTCCAATGGATGAAGATAAATTATCAACGAGTACTTTTTATTTTCTTTTAAGAATTGGTTTAATAGTTCTAGTAGTTTAATTTCAGACTTTCTATAATTATCATCCAGAATATTATTACCTAATTCTTCTCTTCTTGAAAAGGCAGAAGAGTAAAAGCCAATTTTCCAATTTACATCTTCAATACAATTATTTGATTGATATTTTAGCTTGTATTTTTTAAAGTCATAAACAGGCCATAAATTTGTTTTACTTACAAACCAGTTTTTCTTTAAGTCAATATATTCCTCATTTTGGAATGGAGCCGTGAAAATAAACTCATCAGCAACTACTTTTTTATAATGAATTTTTATGGGATTTGGAGAGCAAATTTTAACGAAAGATATATTTTGAGTATTAAATATAACTGTGAAAAAATTACTAGATTTTTCATAGGATGAAAAAGTATAAACTGTTTTAATGTTTAGTTTTTTTAGAAACTTAGTAATCGCAATGGTTTCAAGTAATTCATAGTACCCAAAAAAGGCTTTTTTCTTTTTCTTTAAGAACGATAAAATTACAAGTAGGGGTAAAAAACCAATTATAAATAATAGTGTTAATATTAGTTTTTCGAAAATATTTCCTTGAAAATCAACTGCATTGTAAATTATAACACTGTTAAACTTTTTGTTTAGTATTTCTTCAAGATAATCTTCTTTTACTAATTTAGAGTTATTTAATGAGTCGTTGAATATTGCTAAATTTGAGTTTGAATCATATTGCTTAACAAATTCCTTAGTTGATTTAAGCCATATTTTTTTTAAACCGTCTTTAAAAATCTTCAGGCCAAATAAGAACAGATTTAGTTTTAGTGGTGCTCTAAAAGTGAATTGATTTAGAAGAGTTTCAACAGCACAATTTAATTTGTTATTTTTTTTAGTAAATAATAATGAGAAGACTCCTTTAAAGAATAAGGCATATGTTGTAAATATTACTTTCAATTTAACTTAAAGCGTCAAATGTTAATGGAGTTCCCTTTTTGTAATCTCTTTTTGCAGTGGTTCCGATGATTTTATGGAAGTATTTCGGAGCCAAACCATCTCCTGGGCGAATTACTTTAAGATTGGCTTCACTAAATTTTTCTCCAGCTTTAATGTCCTCCGAAACATATATAGAACGTTTAAAAAAGATACTTTTTTCTTCAGCTTTTTGTACACCGTAAGTTACACTGCCAAGAGCTAAAAAGGCACGTTCGGTTTCGATAACAAGTGATTTTAATTCTTCAGGTTCTAATGAAAAGGCTGAGTCAACTCCGCCATCTGCCCTTCTTAATGTAAAGTGTTTTTCAATCACTCTAGCCCCAAGTGCAATCGCTGCAACACTGGCTCCAATACCCATTGTGTGATCGGATAGGCCAACAATGCAATTATGTAATTGAGCTAAATGTGGAATGGTGTTTAAATTTGTGTTTTCTGGCGTAGCTGGATAAGTGCTTGTACATTTTAAAAGAATAAAACTTCTGCAATTTTCTTCTTTTAATATTTGAACAGCTTCGTCAATATCAGCAATGGATGAAACCCCGGTTGATATAATTACAGGTTTCCCAGTACGGGCAACTTTTCTAATTAATGGATGATGTGTGTTTTCAAACGAAGCAATTTTATAAGCAGGAACATTTAAATCTTCCAAAAAGTCAACAGCTGTCTCATCAAAAGGCGAACTAAAAGCTAAAATGTTTTTTTCTTTGGCTCTATCAAAAATCGCTTTGTGCCATTCCCAAGGGGTGTAGGCTTCTTTATATAAATCATGTAATTCTTTTCCATTCCATAATGAATTAGGGTCATTTATTGTGTATGCTCCTTTCATTGTTATTGTATCCGCTGTGTAGGTTTGCAATTTTATTGCATGAGCTCCAGCTTCAGCTGCAGCATCAACAATGCTCAAAGCTCTTTCCAAAGATTGATTATGATTCCCACTCATTTCGGCAATAATGAATGGTTTTTGGTTTTTACCAATTGTGAAATTACCTATTTTGAAATCTTGCATTATAGAATTTTTGATAATTTATAACTTTTTGTATTACTTATTTCAACCTCGCCTTGCAACTGAAATCCTGCTTTCTTGAATATATTATACGAAGATTGATTTTCCACTTTTATATAGGCTACTATTTCTTCTTTAGGGTGAATCTTTAAGTAATCATTACAAGATTGAATCAGCATCTTATCTCCAAGCCTCTGTCCTCTGAATGATTTATCGATTGATATACCAATAATTACTTCATTGTTTGATTTATCAATTCTTACTTGCCCAACTGGTGTATTGTTTGTATCAGTGAATAAGTAGAAGTAACAATCTTTGGAGTTTAATTTATTGTTAAACCAATTGACATGATTTTCGTAAACAACTTTTTCTTGTTGGTATGAGTTTTTTCTTACGATTTCATCATTTGCCCATTCAAAATATAAATCTACATCTTGTATTGTAGCAGAATGCATTTTTAATCCTGAGCAATTATATGTATGAATAACAACATCCTTTAGTTCACCATTAATTTCTATTGCATTCTTGTCTCGTTTCGTTTCTGAAAAGCCAGCTTTCTCGAGAGCAACATATAAGTTTGGACGTAAATCGTAGGCGTATGTATAAATTGAAATAAAATTCAATTCTTGTTCGACAATTTTTTTAAGTATTGTTAAATAATTAAACCAATCAGAAATATATTGTTCTTTTGAAGTATTTCTTGAAGTTTCTGTTAAAAATGAAACCTCGGCTGTTCTATACTGCCAATTAATATGTACTAAGCCGCCATATCCAATTAATTTTCCGCTTTGTAAAAATGACCATAGAATTTGATCAGGTTGTTCTTTTTCAAATAAGGAAGCGACTACAGTTTTAAAATAATTCTCCTGAATTTCGTTAGTTAAAGGTTTTTGTTGTCTGAGTATATCTATTTGAGCATTTCTCCATTTAAGTATTTCATATTTGTCTTCATCACGAATAGAAACCAATGAATATTCCCCATCAGAGTATTGTGATTGAGTTAGACATTTATAAAATCGCATACTTATTTCTTTTTTTAATTTACTCATAAAAACCATGTAATATCATCCTGAATGAAATATGGGACACGTTTGTAAGCAACCCCATAATTTATTAACTTTAAGTCAGAGTATTTCTCCAGCATTCCCCAGCAAAATCTCTTTTGAATATCCTGTCTTGATGCCCTTGGTAACTTATTGAAACTGGAGCTAGATTGTAGTATTCACAAACAGGAATAAGTTTTGAAGAAGATTGTTATAGTTTTTCATAGACTGTATTTAGCATATCTGGATTAATGTGAATTAATACACCTTTTATTAAACTAAATTCAATTTTTTTTGATGGGTTGAAATCAAAGATAGATGTATAAAAAACTTGTCAGCTCCAATAACTGTCTTTAATTCCACTGCAACATTCTTGTTAATTTCTGTCCCATGAATATTAATATTGAGATAAAGAAGTTTTATGGCTTTTAAATTTATGCCAAGATTAACTCTAAATTAAAGTGATGAGTTAGGTTTTAAAGTTAACTTTAAACTTACAAAAAAGCTTTAAATTAGAAGCTAATAGCTCCTTACTAGTGTTTTATTAATGTATTTTTTAGCAAACTCTTTTGCCCAAAATTTTTCTTGCTGTGTTTTAAATTCCATGCCTTAAGTGTTTATTAGTTTATATTTTAATTCTGCTATTTTCCAGTCAGTTTCATTGTCAATATCTTGCACTTGCAGTTCGTTTAATATTATTGAACCTGAGTTTTGATTGAACATTTTTTTTTGTTGAAGAAATTTC
>CAZRUA010000009.1:0-60686 GCA_964603125.1 uncultured Flavobacteriaceae bacterium
AACAAAATGAAAAAAAGAATCGTAATACTTGGAAGTGGAGAAAGTGGCGTTGGCGCTGCAGTTCTTGCCTTGAAACAAGGTTACGATGTTTTTGTATCAGACAAAGGTGAAATTGCTGATAAATACAAACAACAGTTAATAGAAAATAAAATTGCATTTGAAGAAAAGCAACATACAGAAGAATTGATTTTAAATGCAAATGAAATAATCAAGAGCCCTGGTATTCCAGACAAAGTTGAATTAATAAAAAAATTGAAAAGTAAAAACATACCTGTTATTTCAGAAATTGAATTTGCCTCACGTTATAGTGATGCAAAAACAATTTGTATTACAGGTAGTAATGGCAAAACAACAACAACTTTATGGACCTACCAAACATTGAAGAAAGCAGGTTATAATGTTGGACTAGCGGGAAATATAGGTAAAAGCTATGCTTATCAAGTAGCTACTGAAAATTTTGACTATTACGTTTTAGAACTAAGTAGCTTTCAATTAGACGGAATGTATGACTTTAAAGCCGATGTAGCCGTTTTGTTAAACATTACTCCTGACCACTTAGATAGATACGAGTATAAGTTTGAAAACTATGTGGCATCAAAATTTAGAATCACACAAAATCAAACAAGCACAGATAGCTTTATTTACTGTGCTGATGACGAAGTAATAAACGAATATTTAAAAACTAATACAACAAAAGCAAAGTTAATTCCCTTTTCAATAAAAAAAGAAATTGAAGGTGAAGGAGCTTTTTTAAAAGAGAATCAAATAAACATCAACATAAATCTAAATCCCTTAATTATGACAATCGAAGAATTAGCACTTCAAGGTAAGCACAATGTTTACAACGCAATGGCAACATCACTAGCATCTAGAGTTGTAGAAATACGCAAAGATGTAGTTCGTGAAAGCCTAAGCGATTTTACTAACATCGAACACAGATTAGAAGCATTTGCTACAGTGAATGGTGTTGAGTACATAAATGACTCAAAAGCAACCAACGTAAATTCAACTTGGTATGCTCTTGAAAGTATGACAAAACCAACAGTATGGATTGTTGGTGGTGTAGACAAAGGAAATGACTACACTCAATTAATTGACTTAGTGCAAGAAAAAGTAAAAGCAATAGTTTGCTTAGGAACAGACAATGCAAAATTATTAGAGTTTTTCTCTCCACTAGTTGAGAATATTGTTGAAGCTGGATCAGCGGAAGAAGCTGTAGCGCAGGCCTATTCATTAGGTAAAAAAGGTGACGTTGTATTACTTTCACCTGCATGTGCAAGTTTTGACTTATTTAAAAACTACGAAGACAGAGGAATGCAATTTAAATCTGCAGTAAAAGCGCTTTAATTTTTTATGGAAAATAGTTTTTCTAAAATAAACACTAGTAACACTTCAACATTTCAAGAAAGTAGAAATGCAAATGCTATTGAACATAGCTGCGAATTTGTAATGGAACTAAACGGTTTAAGTTTTATTAACGATTCCAAAGCAACCAATATAAATGCAACCGTTCAAAGTATTAACTCATTTAATAATAACATTACTTTAATAATAGGTGGTGTTGATAGAGATACTGATTATTCAGGCTTGTTGAATTGCGAGAGTGAAAAAATTAAGGGAATTATTTATTTAGGAAAAACTCCAGAAAGAATTTTACGTTTAATCAATCCAAAGGAAACTGCATTTTTTACAAGTGAAAGTATTGAAGATGCAATTGAAATAAGTATTAAGGAAAGCAAGAACAGTGAAATCGTTCTTTTCTCTCCTTCCTGCCCAAGTTATGATGTGTTTGATAATTACAAAAACAGAGGTAACAAATTTAAGAACTACTTAAAAACAAAAAGTGAAAGTATTTAATTATTTAAAAGGCGACAAAACTATATGGGTTGTAGTATTTTTATTAATGCTACTCTCAATGGTTATTGTATATAGCTCAAGTACTTCTCTTGCTTTTAAAAGCAAAGGAGGTAATACGGAGGCCTTTTTAATTAAACATTTTATTTTTGCTTGCGTTGGTTTTGGGGTAATGTTTTTAGTTCATAAAATAAATTATAAATACTTTTCTCGTTTATCGCAAATAGGTTTTATCGTAACAATACCTCTTTTACTTTTAACATTGCTAATTGGTAAAAGTGAAGGTGGTGCATCACGTTGGTTAGAAATACCAGGCATTGGCTTGGCGTTTCAAACTTCCGATTTAGCTAAAATCGTACTTTTTATTTATTTAGCAAGGACCCTTGCTACTAAACAAAAAGAAATGAAAGATTTCAAAGTAGTCATAAAATCAATGTTAGTGCCTGTTTGTATTATTTGCGGATTAATACTTCCAGCTAACTTTTCTACAGCTGCTTTAATTTTCCTTACAGCACTTCTTATTATGTATGTAGGAGGTATGCATATCAAACATATTTTCTACGTTATTTCCACAGGAATTGTATTCTTACTCATAATTGTTTTTATTGCATATGCCTTTCCAGGAGCAATCAAAAGAGCTGAAACTTGGAAAGCTCGTATTGAAAATTTCTCTTCAGGAGATAAAGCGGCGAACTATCAATCAGAGCAGGCAAAAATGGCTGTAGCAAATGGCTATTTATTTGGTGTGGGTCCAGGCAAGAGTATTGCGCGTAACAATTTACCACAAGCGGCATCCGATTTTATTTACGCTACATTTATAGAGGAATGGGGAATTTTAGGAATTTTTATTTTGTTCTTATACATGGTTTTATTTTTTAGAAGCATTAAAATATTTAGAGATAGTGACAAGACCTTCGGTGGATTATTGGCAGTAGGTTTAAGTTTTAGTTTAGTGTTTCAGGCATTAATAAATATGGCAGTTGCAGTAACACTTATGCCAGTAACGGGTCAACCATTACCACTAATTAGTATGGGAGGTACATCAGTAATCTTTACCTGTGTGGCTTTAGGCATTATATTAAGTGTGAGCCGTAAAAATGATGAAAACGAAAAAATAGTTGAGGAAGGAGGAGAATATGCAATCGCTTAGAGTTATAATGAGTGGCGGCGGAACTGGCGGACATATTTTCCCTGCTGTTGCCATTGCGAATGCAATAAAAAAACTTGTTCCTCATGCTGAAATTATTTTCATTGGTGCAGAAGGAAGGATGGAAATGGAAAAAGTTCCTGCTGCTGGTTACAAAATAATAGGATTAAAAATCGCTGGCTTTCAGCGCAGTTTTACTTTAGCAAATTTCACACTTCCATTTAAAATTATTGGAAGTATGCTTAAAGCAAAAAAAATAATAGCAGATTTTAAACCAAATGTGGTTATTGGAACAGGCGGTTATGCTAGCGGCCCTACTTTAAAATCCGCTAACAACAAGGGAATTAAAACAATTTTACAAGAACAAAATTCTTACCCTGGTATAACAAATAAAATATTATCGAAAAATGCTTCTCGCATTTGTGTTGCATATGAAGGTTTAGAAAAATTCTTTCCAGCAAATAAAATTATGTTTACTGGCAATCCAGTTCGACAAGATATTTTTGGTATTGAAACTAAAAAAGAAGAGGCGTACAAGTACTTTGGTTTAGATAGTTCGAAAAAAACAATTTTAATTATCGGCGGAAGTCTTGGCGCTAGAACTATTAATGAAGCCATTGGTAAAAAAGTAAAAGCTTTTGCTGATGAAGAAATTCAAATTGTTTGGCAAACTGGCAAAGCCTATATAACAACAGCCAAAGAACAAACTGCTGAGTTGAATGAAAAAGGAATTAAGGCTTTTGATTTTATCTCGAGAATGGATTTAGCTTATTCTATTGCTGATTTGGTTATCTCAAGAGCAGGTGCTAGTTCAATTTCCGAGCTTAGTATTGTAGCTAAGCCTTGTGTTTTAGTTCCATCTCCAAATGTATCAGAAGATCATCAAACTAAAAACGCTATGGCTCTAGTAAATAAGCAAGCTGCCATACTAGTAAAAGATAAAGAAGCGGATGAAAAGTTAGTTGATGAAACCATTAAACTAATTAACAACTCAGATTTACAAAATAAATTAATTGAAAATATTAAGAAACTAGCCATACCTAATTCAGCTGAATTAATTGCATTAGAAGCATTACGCTTAGCTGAATACAAACTATAAGATGATTTTAAATTTTGAGAAAATATATTTTTTAGGAATCGGTGGAATCGGTATGAGCGCGCTTGCACGTTATTTTAATCATTACAAAATTAAAGTAGCAGGATACGATAAAACCGAAACAGGATTAACCAAAGAGTTAGTTGACGAAGGGATTGAGTGCCATTATGATGATAACGTAGATACCTTTAAATCATTTATTGGAAATACACCAAAAGAAAAAGTTTTAGTTGTTTACACTCCTGCTATACCAAAAAATCATTCAGAATATTTATACATTCTTGAAAACGCATTTAACTTAAAAAAACGTGCCGAAGTTTTAGGTGAAATCACAAAACAATTTAAAACTATTGGAATTGCTGGTACACATGGAAAAACAACAACTTCATCTTTAGTAGCACATATTTTAACTCATGCTAAAGTTAACTGTTTTGCTTTTCTAGGTGGTATTACAAAAAACTACCATACTAATTTGCTACTTGGTGATAGCGACTCGAAAAACGAAACTTGGGTTGTAGTAGAAGCAGATGAATACGATCGTTCATTCTTAACACTGCATCCTGAAATAGCAGTAATAACAAGTGTTGATGCAGATCATTTAGATATTTATGGAGACATAAAATACATGCATGAATCTTATACACTTTATGCAAAACAAGTGAAGGAAAATGGTCGTTTAATTGTTAAGAAAAATGTTGATAACACATTGACACTTAATTTAAAACAGCAAACTTACGCCGTAAATTTAGATGCTGATTACTCCGCAAAAAACATTACAATTAAAGATGCAGACTTTTTTTATGATGTAAACTGCAAAGGTACTGAGCTAAAAGGCTTGCAATTAGGTATTCCTGGCAAACACAATGTTGAAAATTCAGTTGCTGCCATAGCAGTAGCGCAATGTTTAGGAATAAAAAATGAAGTAATTGCAGAAGCACTTCGTTCTTTTAAAGGTGTTATAAGAAGATTTGATTATCAAATTAAAACAAAAGATTTAGTTTACATAGATGATTACGCACATCATCCAGAAGAACTAAAAGCAGCTATTGGAGCAACCAAATCATTATATCCAAACAAAAAAATAACAGGTGTATTTCAACCACATTTGTTTACTCGCACACGTGATTTTGCTGATGGGTTTGCTGAGAGTTTAGATATGTTAGATGAAGCTATTTTGTTAGATATATATCCAGCACGTGAATTACCAATTGAAGGAGTTAATTCTCAAATGCTGTTAGATAAAATGAAATCGAAAAATAAAAAACTAATTGCAAAAAATCAGTTAGTTGATTATTTGAAGGACCAAAACCTAGAAGTATTGATTACACTTGGCGCTGGTGATATAGACACTTTAGTTGAACCATTAACAAATATGTTAAACAGTAAATTGTAAAATGGCAAAGCTAAATAAAAGAAAAATATTAACACTCGTTCTTTGGATTATTGGAGTTACAGGATTAATTAGTGCTTTGGCATTTGTAAGCATCGAACAAAAAAAAGTTCTAGGAAAAAACATCAACATTAAAATTGAAAGTGATGATGAAACTGAATTTGTTAATGAAGAAGTAATTAAAGGTTTCTTAAAAGAAAAAGGAGACACTTTAATGCAACAAAAAATGGAAGAAATTAATGTGTACGATTTAGAAAACGCATTAAATGCACATCCATCTATTGAAAATGCTGAAGTAAGCGCAACAGTTACAGGAAATGTAAACATAAGCATTAAACAAAGAAAACCAATTGCTCGTGTGTATAACTTAAGTGGTGAAAACTACTACATAGATGAAAACGCTAAGTTAATGCCCAATTGTGACAACTATACTGCACGTGTGCCAATTGTAAATGGGTTCATTGCAGAAAAGTATTCTTCTTACATCAATAAAAGTCTAGTTGATTTAAGTAAAGATAGTTTAACAAAAAGTAGATTAGTTTTAGACGATGTATTTCTTGTTTGCAATTTTATTGATAAAGATTCTACATTAAAAAGTTTGATTCATCAAGTTTATGTAAATGAGAAAAAAGAAATTGAATTAATGCCTGTAGTTGGAAGTCATAAAATAATTTTAGGAAACAGCGAAGACTTAGAAGATAAGTTTGAAAACCTGCAACTATTTTATACCCAAGGACTCAATAACACCAATGGATGGAACAAATATTCGATAGTAAATTTAAAATATAAAAATCAAGTAGTCTGCACAAAAAAACAATAATATGGAAACACCAGATTTTATAGTAGGATTAGACATAGGCACAACTAAAATAGCTGTGATTATTGGCCGTAAAAATTCTTATGGCAAAATAGAAATTTTAGCTATTGGTAAAGCACCGTCATTAGGTGTTAAGCGTGGTGTAGTTTCTAATATAGAAGATACAATAAAATCAATTAAAGCTGCAGTTGCTGATGCTTTAAGTAAAGATATTGAAATTACTAATGAAAAAGGTGAGGTTGAAATCTTCAAAATCGAAACAATTGATGATGTTGTGGTAGGTATTGCTGGTCAGCATATCAAAAGCTTACAACACCGCGGTATGTTAATTCGCGATCGCTTGTCTCAGGATGAAATTGCTCAAACACATATTGATAGTTTGATAGAAAAAATGCACCACTTGGTTATGCAACCAGGTGAAGAAATAATTCATGTTATCCCTCAAGACTACGGGGTAGATGATGAATTAAGTATCAAAAATCCTATCGGTATGGCAGGTATTAAATTAGAAGGTAATTTCCATATTATTACCGGACAAATTTCTGCTGTAAAAAATATTTACAAATGTGTTGATCGTGCCGGATTAAAAGTTGTTGATTTGAACCTTGAACCTCTTGCTTCTTCTGATGCTGTTTTAAGCGAAGAAGAAAAAGAAGCGGGTGTTGTTTTAGTTGATATAGGTGGTGGTACAACTGACGTTGCAATTTTTTATGATGGAATTATTCGTCATACTGCTGTTATTCCTTTAGGTGGTAACATTATTACTGAAGATATAAAAGTTGGTTGTGCAATTTTAACTAACCAAGCCGAAACTTTAAAAACAAAATTTGGCTCAGCTTTATCAACAGAAAATAAAGACAATGAAGTTATCTCAATACCAGGTTTAAGAGGTCGTCCGCATAAAGAAATTGCTGTTAAAAATTTAGCCAGCATTATTCAAGCGCGTATGGAAGAAATCATTGCCTTTGTGATGTATGAAATTAAAAACAGTGGCTACGATAAAAAACTTGCTGCAGGTATTGTTGTAACAGGTGGTGGATCTCAATTAAAACATTTACCTCAACTGGTAGAATACTTTACTGGAATGGATTGCAGAATTGGAACGCCAAATGAGCATTTAGCTAAGAGTTCAGAAAACGTAACCAATCCAATGTTTGCAACAGGTGTAGGTTTAGTAATGATGGGGATTAATAAATACGAGAGAGAAGCTGCTAAAACAAACACTCCTGACGTTAACACAATGGTGATTGACGAAAACAAAGAAGTGAAAAAAGAAACAAAAGTTAAAACAGCTAACCACTCTAACAAAGCTAGAGGTAAGTTTTTCGAAACATTTACTTCAAAAGTTTCTGAATGGTTAAGAGATGATATTGATTAATAACAAATAGTACAACGTAGATTAAAAAAGAATAAAATAATTAAAAACAAAATACCATGATGCAATTCGAAATTCAACAAGAACCAGGTTCACTTATTAAAGTAATAGGTGTAGGCGGAGGCGGAAGCAACGCTGTAAACCATATGTACCGCATGGGAATTAAAGGTGTTGATTTTATTGTGTGTAACACGGATAAACAAGCTTTAGAAATAAGTCCAGTAAATAATAAAATACAATTAGGTTTAGCTTTAACAAAAGGCTTAGGAGCTGGTTCAATTCCAGAAATGGGAAGAAATTCAGCACTTGAAACTATTGATGAAGTTCGTCGTCATTTATCTGATGGTACTCAAATGGTATTTATTACAGCTGGTTTAGGTGGTGGTACTGGAACAGGCGCTGCACCCATCATTGCATCAGTGGCTAAAGAGTTAGGAATTTTAACTGTTGGTATTGTTACAATACCATTTACGTTTGAAGGTAAAAAACGTAAAATGCAAGCAGAGCAAGGTTTAGAAGAAATTAAAAAATACGTTGATACTTTACTAGTTATTAGTAATGATAAATTACGCGACATGTACGGTAATTTAAAAATGAGCGAAGCATTTGCTCATGCTGATAACGTGTTAACTGGTGCTGCTAAATCAATTGCAGAAGTTATTAGTTTAAATTTACATATTAACGTTGACTTTAATGACGTTAAAACAGTAATGAGAGATAGTGGTGTAGCCTTAATGGGTTCAGCTTCGGCAAGTGGTGAGAAACGTGCTTTAAAAGCTGTTGAAAACGCTCTACACTCTCCATTATTAAATGATAACAATATCAGAGGTTGCCGTCATGTGTTATTAAACATCATGAGTGGAAATGATGATATCAGTATGGATGAATTTGGTGAAATCACTGATTACATACAAGAAGAGAGCGGATATACTGCTGAATTAATTACAGGTTACGGTATTGACCCTTCATTAGGTGATAATGTTAATGTAACAATTATTGCAACTGGTTTTGAAAGCAATGCGCCTAAAGGATTTGAGGCTACAAAGTTAGAAGAAAAAGTAGTTAAGGTTTTAGACGAAAAAGTTGAAGCGCCTGTAAATACTGTAATTCAAACTAACATTGTTGACGCAATAAAAGAAGTTGAAACAAAAAAGGAAGAACCATTTATCATTGTAAAAAATGAAGTGGAAACAACTCCTATTATTGAAAATACAGTGGCAGAGCCAATAATTGAAAACAAAGTTGAAGAACCAACTCTTTCAAATGAAATAACAGTTTCAACTATTGAATTTATTGATGAGCCACAAGCTGAATTAGTGGTAACTGGTGTTAATTCAAACGAAACTCCTGTTAATGAAGTTGAAAAAACAGAAGAGAAATTTGAAATAAATGAAATCGTTATTAACGAAGTTAAATCAGTAGATAAAGTAGAATCTATTAACGAAGTTAAAAATGACAACTTAACTGCTGAAGAAATTGCTAAGTTAGAGCGTGACGAGAAAATTAGATTAGCTCAAGAGCGTATTAAAAAACTAAAAGATATTTCTTTAAAACTAAAATCGCCAGAAGGTTTAGCTGAACTTGAGAAAGAGCCAAGCTTTGTTCGTCAAAATGTAAAATTAAATGATACTCCACACTCAAGCGAGTCGCAGGTTTCAAGATTTACTTTAAACGAAGGTGATGATAAGAAAATTGAAATTCGTTCGAATAATTCATTTTTACACGGTAACGTGGATTAATTACCCAGAACAGAACACCAACAATAAAGGCTCAGAATAATCTGAGCCTTTATTGTTTAATAACATATTGAAAACTACAATTGCAATCCTATCATACAAATATCATCTGTCTGGGTTTCAAAACCTCGCCATTCGGTATGAATAGTCTTTAATTTAGGCCCTAGTTCAGTTAGTGGCATATCAGAATACTCCAAAAGAATCTGTTTTAATCTTGCTTTACCAAACTTACGATTAGTTGTCGAAGAAAACTGATCTGTATATCCGTCCGTGCATAAAAATAATTTAGTACCTGGTTTATACAAATAAACATTACTACAATAATAACCCTTGGCTTCATCAATAATTCCGGGTCCTATAGGAGCTCGATTCCCTTTCAATTCGAAAATATTTTCATCTACCATTACAAACAAGTTATGCATTGCCCCTGAAAAAGAAAGAACTTTTTTAAAGGTATCAATAACTATAAAACCAATATCCAAGCCATCTTTAATGTTCTCATTAACTACACCTGTATTAAAAGAGTGCAAAATACCTTTATCTAAATAATCTAGAATAGAGCCACTATCAATCAACTTTTTCTCATTTACAGCTTGGGATAGCAAGTTGTGACTAATCATACTCAACAAAGAGCCAGGAACCCCGTGTCCAGTGCAATCCCCCACTCCGATAAAAATTCGATTCTCCTTTTTCTCATAGAAATAAAAGTCACCACTTAACTCTTGCTTAGGTTCAAAAATCAAGAATGAATCAGTAAAAGAATTCGTTATTTTATTCTCGTTAGGAAGAATAGCATTCTGAATTCGCTTGGCGTAAGAAATACTCTCTGTAATATCCTGATTTTTTTGTTCAATAATTTCACGAGAACGAATTTGACTTACAGTAATTGCAAAAGCTTCCACCACCTGCTGAGCCATGAAAATGAAATTCTTATCAAAAATACTTATATCATTACTACCAAAATTAACCGAACATATCAACTCACCATCCAACAAGGCAGGCACAACTAGATAATCTGTAACACCATTAGACAAATTCATCCTATCTGTTTCCGACAAATCCTTATCTTTCACACTAATGCTTCTCAAGCCATATTTATTTTGCTTTAGCAATGATAAAGTGCTCCAATCACTGGCATAATAGCCTGATTTCAAAATACTACCATCCGAATCTAATTCATTTAAAATAGCTTCATTTTTCTCAATATCAAATAAGGTGAAACTAAATCTTCTACATTCAGGCAAAGTTCTTTCTAAACTCTCCAAAATAAGAACAATCATATCATTAATATTACTTGATACAATTATACTTTGCTTTATTTCATTCAAAAGCTCTAAGCTATTTGAATACTTTTGAATCTGCTTGTTTTTAAGATTAATTTCACGTTTATATTTTACCTGTTCTAAACCTACTTTTAACGCTTGATTTATATCCTTCAATAAAACAACATCACTTTGATTAAAAGCATTTACCTTTTCACTAGTAACAATAATAAAAACATCTGCCTCAGTACTATCCGCACTTGACAAAAGCAAAACTGAGTTATCACTTTCGGAAGCAAACTGTTTCAATAAATCTAGCTTAGGGGTTAACAGTGCATCATGCAAATTATTTTCAAGTAAATATTCGCCTTGGTCAAAATAATTCTCTTCACGCACCAAGCTGGTTCGTCCCCTATGTGCAATGATCCTATCATCTTGCTCTGAATAAGAATATTCGAGGTAATTATGTTTATCATCTGTAAAGAAAATAATACGTGTTTTATTATATTCACTAAATTTATTTGCAAACCGCATGATAATAGAATACACAATATCCTTTGAACTAACAGCATTAATAATATCATGTTTAATAGTATTAATTACCTCCAATTTGTTATTGTAATATTTTATATCTTCATTTTGCTTCTCAATAATACGTGTGCTCTCAACGCGTTGTATAAAATTGGTAATAGCACTCGAAATCTCATGGTAATAAAACTTATCCAAATTTGAGAACGCATTCTCTTGTTTAGAGAATATATTTAATGTTCCAAAATAATTTTGCTTAATCTTAAAGGCGAAACGAGCAATTGACCTTATTCCATAGTTGATGATCATTCTCTCGGTAGAATTTTCTGGATAATCCTCTGCTTTAAGATTATGTAAAATCAAATCATTCGATATTTCAAATGCTTTTATGTGCTCTTCCTCTTCCTTAATGGTTACCTTCACTTCTGAAAAAATAATTTCCGGTTCATTTAAGGAAGAGCGATAAACCTCATTTTGAGACTTTGACTTATTATAATATGATAATGTTATTCGTTCACTATCCTTGTTGGTCACTCTAATCTTCTTTAAAATTTGCCTACTTAATTCATCAATAGAATTACTTTGCAAAATAATCTGCTTAATAGCATTTAAATTATCCAAACGTTGCAAATTATCTTTTAACTCCAGCTCTGCTTTTATCCTTTCTGTAATCTCTCGGCAAATTGCTTGAAATTCAACAGGCTTTTTAGAATCGCTCGAATCCTTTAAAATCTTAACGGATTGACCAAACCATTTCACTTCGCCAAATGCATTTAATATTGGAAACTCAAAATAAGTTTCGTTAACAGAAGATCTAAATTGTTTAGCATAATATAATTCAATACTTCTTTTATGCGAAGGTAAAACCAACTCAACAAAATTCATCGACAATAGTTGAGTTCTAGTATACCCAGTTAATTTTAATGCCACATCGTTTACATAAGTAAACTTCCCTTTATCATCGGTTGTGTAAATAATATCAGATGCACTTTCTATAATATGCATGTAACGCTCTTCAATCACGCGCTTCTCCGTTACATCCATTCCTATCCCCACAATTACACCACTATCTAACAAACTATTCTCCCATTGTATCCACCTATAATCGCCCTTCTTAGTTTTGATTTTCTCTGTAACTGTTCTTTCCATTTTAAATTCAGTAACAGCCTTTTTAACTTTTTTATTCTCAATCTGATTATCTGATCTAACGTTCCACCAGCCATCGCCTAACAGTTCATCCGATTCATAACCCAACAGCTTTTTCACGTTTGATGAAACAAATATAATTTGTCCTTGCTGATTAGAAGCGATAACAACAGAATTACCCTTATTTATAGTTGTATCCGCAAAAACTAATCGTTCAATCAAGTTCAGTTTAATTATGATTACCAATAAAGCAATAAATAATGCGCTAAGTATTGCTACACCAAATAAAACTCTATGGTAGTTTTGATTGTCGCAAACAAATATTAAAAACAATGTTGCTAAGAAAATAAAAAATGCGAAAATTGAGAATGGACGAATTTTATCAAATATTGTACTACCAACACTTATAGCTAGAATTAAAGCTGCTACGTAATACGGATGTAAATTAGAAATGTAATCTATTAAAATGTAATTTGCTATAACGAGGTAATAAGCGTATTTAAGATATACAACAAAATTCTTTCTTACAACTAAAACACTACTACTTAAAGCAACTATTACAATTAATATAACACCTATAATAATATTTAAAACTAGTTTAACGTCATAATCTTCAGTAAAAATGGCATACATTAAACCTGCGAAAGGAATTATAAAGCTTCCAAAACTCATAACGGTTTTTGCAGTCTTAAAAGAGTAACTCTCAATATTAGAATCACTGATTAACTCTTCCTTATAGGTTTTATAATTTCTTAAGAATAGAATTGAAAGAAGCGCTATTAAGAGGAATATAAAACCTAAAAAAGGAAGTGTTTTCCAAAACGGCGTTTTTATTTTAAAAGGATATATAAGTGGCTTGTTCCAATTTAAAAAATCTACGGAAGCACGCACCTCAAATTTATAATCACCATCAGGTAATGATGGATAAATAGCCTTTGTGCCGTTACCTGCATTAACCCAATCTTTATCAATACCGATAATTTTGTATTGATAGTGAATTTCACCAAATGTGTTTACTTGATTTAATCCATACTCAAATGAAATATCGTTTTGATTATACTTTAAAACTAACTGTTTGGGTACACCTGTTTTTTGGTCGCAATCAATTCCCAGTTCATTCCATTTTGTATTAATATTGTACAATAAAATTTCGTTTAATTGAAGAGGGAATTCTAAGTTTCCTCTTTGATAGTTTGAAGCGAAATTTAATAAGCCCGAACTTGAACCCGCCCACACATTTGAATTATCATCTTCAATAAGAGCATCAAACGAAAACTCAGCATTATCTTCTAAAAAATCCTTACCGAATTTCTTCACCAAATATTTCCCGCCTTCAACGTTAATTTTATTTAAACCAAAACTCGACGACACCAAATAACTTGAGTTATTTTTAACAAAAATAGATTTTATGTTATTCCCTAATAGTTCATCTGCCTTTGTTAAAAAAGTAAATGACTTGTCGTTGTAATTATAAATACACAAACCACAACAACTTGTTCCAATTAAAACCTTTGAATCGATGTGCTTAATGCTGGTGACATTTGAGCCACTCAAAATTTCATTTTTATCATCTAACCGCAACAACTTTTGATCATTTAAAACAAACAATCCCTTTGTTGTTCCTATATAAAAAGTTTTAATATCAGTTTGTTCAATTACGTTTACTGTTGAATTATTCAAAACTGGGGAAACTAATTTCAACTCTTGCGTTTTAGAATCAAGCCAAAACAATCCAAAATTTTCTATTCCTACTAATAGTTTGCCCTCATTGAATTTATTGACACTTGTAATAGCATACTTACCTAAGTTAAACTCATTTGTTACTTTTTGAGTGGTTAAATTAAAAGACACCATTCTCCCTGAATTCATTCCAATAAAAATTTCATCAGAAAAAGCTTTTATACTTCTAATACTATTTAATGAATCTGTTTTGTATATCTTACTAAAACCAGCACCATTATATATCGATAAACCAAGCTTAGTTGCAATTAATAATTCGCCAGTTTTCAAAAGGCTTACATTTAAAATATTCTTATCGTATAGATTTTCTACTTTATCATAAATAATATAATTATCTGTACTATAAACCTCAACACCATTATTAGGTGTGGCAAACAAAATATTTCCCACCTTGTCGGAAACTATTTGATTTACCCAATTTTCATCTAAACCGTTAGAAGTATTAAAATAACTTATACCACTTTTATTAAATTTAATCGCCCCTTGATTCTCGGTGCTTAACCACAAATTATCTTTATTATCAAAATAAATGTGATTAACTAAACCAAACGGTTTTTTATCAATGCCTACTAATTCATCCAATGAATTATTTCTAAAAACATAAACCCCTTGAGGCTTACTTGCAATATAAATTTCACCTATTGCATTTTGAGCAATACAACTTATTTGCTTAACATTAAATTGCTTTGTGAAATTATATTTGTCATTAACTAAAACATTTTTCTTTAAATCCAAAATAAACAAACCATCAGCCTCTGTTCCTAACCATAACTCATTTTTAGATTGAATAAAAGCTCCGCAAATAATATTTTCGAAATCAATCTTTAAGGTTGTAAATATTTGTTTGAATTCGTTGTTCTTGAATGTCCAAACTCCGCTGTTGGATAAAATAAATAATACGGAATCGTTAACAGGAATGATTTTATTAATTAAAAACGGATTATTACGTGTGTGAAATTTAAACTCCTGTGCAAAATCTCCCTCTACTCTTGACAAAGTTCTTTCCGAAGCAAACCATATGTAAGAATTTGTTTCGCAAATGGATTTGATAGTCTTAACATTTTTATCACCATTAATTTGACTAATGGATTTAAACTTTTGCCCATTGTACTTTCTTATACCTTCTCTTGTTCCTACCCAAATATTCCCTGTTGCGTCTTTATGTAAACATGTAATATCCGAGTTAGGTAAACCATCCTTAACACCTAGTTTAAGGTAATTAAATCTTTGAGCATTTGCCGAGAAAACAATTGCTACAAAAATTAGTTGAAAAATAATTCTCTTAAATAAAATATCTTTAAAGGATATTGACATACAGCCTAAAATTAAGTCTTTTTTACTTATTTAACGTTTAATGAATAGCTTTTTTTACTACTTTTAGTCGAGTATTTATGCACTTCACAAAACACATCATACTTTCAATACTTATTTTAGTAGCGTCGAAAAACATTTACGCTCAAAAGCCTCAGTACCATCCCAATAATTTAATTTCAGTAGAAGATCAAAAATCTGACTTTAATTACCTTAAAAACTCGCTTTACGAAGCACATCCAGGTATTTTTGTTTATCATAAAAAAGAGAGTTTCGACTCATTGTACAATGTAACCCTTGCAAAAATTGATAAGCCATTAAATGAAAAAGATTTCTTACTGAAAATAACACCCTTTATCGACTTTATAGGCTGCGGGCACACCGATATATACAATTCAACAGCATATAGCAAGTTTTACAAAAAACTTCCACGAAAGTTAATTCCTATTGAAACCATTTTATTACAAAACAAAATTTATCTTTTATCTAACTTTTCAAGTGACACCACAATGCTTATTGGTAGTGAAATTTTGCAGATTGACTCCAATAAAGAAAGTAATTTAATAAAAGACTTAACCTCAATAGTAACAACCGATGGTTACAGCAAGGCTTTTAAAACAAATGTTATGAATAGGAATTTCCGCCCGTATTACAGATACATTTATGGTGAAAAAGACACTTTTCGTATTCAACTAAAAGATAGTTTAAATCGAATTTCAAATCATACTTTTTTAACACCCAAACCAAAAATAAAAAAACCTACACCCACCAAAGTTGATAAACCTAAGGCTCCTAAGCAAAGAAAAATAGAGAATTCGTGCAAACTCAGTTTCCCTTATAAAACAGATAGTATTGCTTATTTCGATATCAATAAGTTTGGAGGAAGAGGCGCGCAGCGTTATTACAGAAAAACCTTTAAAACTCTAAAAAAGAAAAAAACTCAAAACTTAATTATTGATTTAAGAAATAATGGTGGCGGCAAAATAAATCTATCAAAGTATTTGCTTCAAAACTTATGTGATTCATCTATTACCTTTTATGCCGAAAGATACAATGGCGAGTTAAGTTTCAAGAATAACCTAAGTAAAAGTGGCCGGAGAATAACATCTTTCTTTTTCAATTTCATGCCACATGAGAAAAAAGGCGATAAAATTTATTACAAGAAGGTTTACAAACCCATCAAAAATAATTACAAAGGAAAAGTAATTGTATTAATAAATGGAGGAAGTTTTTCGGCTTCATGTATTGTGGCCAGCACATTAAAAGATCAAAAAAGAGCTACTTTTATAGGGAGTGAAACAGGTGGAGCGGCTGTGGGTTCAAACGCTGTAATTACTCCTTACTTAACATTGCCCAACTCTAAATTAAGAATTCGTTATCCATTATATAGAATGAAACATGGTGGCTTAAACTCGCCTTTTGGATATGGTATTTTCCCTGATTACCCAATATACTATAGTATATATGATTTGCTAAAAAACAAGGATTTGGCAATGGATAAGGCTTTGGAACTGATTAGAACCAAATAAAAACAAAAAAGCCCCGCCTGTTTTCACAAGCGAGACTTTTCTCAACTAACTACACAAACAAATTATTTTTTCTCTTCTGTTTTTGGAGCTTCAGTTGCTACTGCGTTAGTGTCAACTTTTGCAGCGTTAGCAATTGAATCAGCTTTAGCTTGTTCAGCAGCAGCAGTTGCTTTAGCAATTGAGTCAGCTTTCAAAGAGTCAGCGATTTTTTGTAAACCAGCTGCTAAATCAGCACCAGCACCACAAGAAACAAAACCTGCAGTCATTGCAGAAACAGCGATAATAGCGAATACTTTTTTCATTTTAATTTTTTATTTTAATTGGTTAATTTACCCTTAATACTTTTTACCAGCTCAGGTAACCCAAAAAAATTAAAAAAAAATAAATTATTTTACAAAACACTGATAATCAGTAGAATAAATTTAATTAAAAAAACTTTTAGCTAAGGTTACCCTTTTTTTTTGCTTTCTTTGGGTTACAAATTCAAAACTTCGGTATAAATAACAAATCCTTTATGCAAAAAAGGCAATTCACGGATCAAGAGTTTTTAGACGGGCTTCGCAACAATGATAATTTGTTATTACGAACCTTGTACAAAAAGCATTATCCATCAGTACTAAAATATGTATTAAACAACAGTGGTACTGAGCAAGAGGCCCAAGATGTATACCAGGAAAGTATAATTGTTCTTTATAAAAATGTACAAAAACCCGAGTTTAATTTAAGCTGTGCCTTACAAACCTATATTTATTCTGTTTGTAGGAGGTTATGGCTAAAACAACTAAACAAAGGCAGTAATGTATTTAAAATTGACGAGCACTTTGGCGACGAAGGCAATGTAGAGGATGTAGGAGGAAGCGATATTGCCGAGCATGAAAAGAAAGAAGTTGACCTAAGTAAAATGAAAGATGGTTTAGTTGCACTTGGTGAACCTTGCAATACTATACTCACAGACTTTTACATGAAGCAGTTGAATATGGATACAATTGCCGAAAAATTTGGTTATACCAACGCAGATAATGCTAAAAACCAAAAGTATAAGTGCTTACAACGATTGAAAAAAATATTTTTTGAGACTGAATAAAATTTAAGACCTAGAGAGAAATGAGAAATGTAGATTTATTTGACGAATACCTTCACAATAGATTGAGTGAGAGCGATAAAATTGATTTTGAAAATCAATTGAAAAACGATGCTGACTTTTTTAAAGCATTTAATGAACACAAAGCATTTGTAAGTTTAATAGCAGAAACTGCGAAACAAGAAAACTTAAAACATAGCCTTAAAGCAATTCATACAGAAGAGTTTGGTAAAAACAATATTATTAGTTTAAATCAAAAACCAAGCTTTTTCAAACGTGTTATTAAGCCAGGCTTAGCTGCAGCATGTGTTGCTGGTGTAACTGCTTTTGGTGTTATTCAGTACAACAATTCTCAAAACGCAAAGGATAAAGTGATTACTACTTTGCTTGAGAGAATTACAACTGACCATATTGGTTTGTCAAAAGATTTTCGCAATTCGCAAAAAAACAATTATATACCTGCTAATAAAGAAGCTTCTGCTTTTGCGATTACGAACAACGGTTATTTTTTAACAGCTCTTCATACAGTTTCCTCAGCTGACTCAGTTTTTATAGATAATGAAAAAATTAATCATGTTAAGGCGTTAAAAATCGCTGTAAACCCTGATCTTGATTTAGCTTTATTTAAAATTGAAGATTCAACATTAACTCAGGAAACTTTGCCTTATCCTTTTTTGAACAGAAATTTTGATTTAGGAGAAAAGGTTTTTACGCTTGGTTATCCTAAAAATGAGGTTGTTTATACTGAAGGTTCTATATCTTCTGAATCCGGTGCGAACGGCGACACGTCATTTTATCAAATTTCTGCTCCAATAAATGCTGGTTGTAGTGGTAGTCCACTTTTTGACGAACAAGGAAATGTTGTGGGTGTAGTACATGGAAAAATTACTGGTGCCGAAGTCACTGGTTTTGCAACAAAATCAATATACGTTTACAACTGGTTAAAAAGCTTAAACATTACCGATTTACAAGATGGTTTGGCTAAAACAAAAAAATCGTCTACTAAAAATTTAAAACGAAGCGAACAGCTAAAAAAACTTCAACCTTTTGTTTATAACATAAAGGTGTATTCAAAATAACAAAACAAAAATCCCCGATTAAAATTAATCGGGGATTTTTGTTTGTATAAATTTCGTTTCTTATTTCTTTGTCTTTTGCATTTTCAAACCCTTCTCATACATCTCAATCCAAGCATCTACAGTAATTTTAGAACAAAGTTCAGCAATTAGTTTATAAGGTATATCGTCCATCTTTTTAAATCGGATACAACTTTTACCCATATCTAATTTTGTTTTACAATGCTTTGGATACTCATCGGTAAACCATTTCAACAACTTTGGATCACAATAAATACCCATGTGATACAAAGCAATAAAATTCTTTTGCGATGCAATACTCAAAAACATTAAAGGCAATGATGGGTCGCAGTGGTATCCATTAGGATAAGTTGAAAGCGGAACAACATAACCCAACATACCGTAAGCCATTCCTTCTTTAAATCCTTTAGGTAGGCTTTTACTAATTTCCTTACGTAATTTAGTCATCACCTCAACTCTATCAGCTGGCAATTCCTTAATATAATCGTCTGGGGTAAGAGCTTTACTTTGCATAGTTTAGTGACTTATATTTTCAACATCCTTAGCGTTATGCTTATGCTTAAAAAGTATAGCAAATAAAATTGCAATACCTAAAGCATATAAAGCAAAACAGGTCCAAATGCTTTTCCAATCGCGTGTTTGGTCAGCGTTGGTAAAATATGTTGTTATGATTATGGAACTAACTTTACTTCCCATAAAAGCTCCAAAACCATTCGACATCATCATAAAAACTCCTTGAGCCGAAGAACGTATTTTTGAATCGGTAGTTGTTTCAACAAACAATGAACCCGAAATATTGAAGAAATCGAAAGCCATTCCGTAAACAATACATGAAACAATAATCATCCATAATCCATCCGATGGATTACCGTAAGCGAATAATCCAAAACGAAGTACCCAAGCCAACATGCTTATTAGCATTACATTTTTTATTCCGAAACGTTTTAAGAAAAAAGGAATAGCTAAAATGAACAATGTCTCAGATATTTGGGAGATAGACATGATGATTGTAGAATACTTCACCACGAATGAGTCGGCATACTTAGGTACGTTTTTAAACTCCGATAAATAACCATCTCCATACATATTGGTTAATTGCAAGGCAGCACCTAACAATAATGAGAATAAGAAGAATAATGCCATTTTGTATTTAGAAAATAAAACAAAAGCTTGTAAACCAAATTTTTCCGCAAAGCTTGCATTTTCTTTAATTAGACGTTGTGGCGGACATTTCGGTAATGTAAACGAATAAAAACCTAGTATAATGGAAGCGGCTGCTGAAATGAAAAACATATTAGCAGAAGCTTTGTTACCTGTTAAATTAACCACCCACATAGCAGCGATGAAGCCAATAGTTCCCCACACTCTAATAGGAGGGAATACCTTTACTACATCATAGTTTTTATCTTTTAAAATTGTGTAAGCTACGGAGTTTGATAATGAAATGGTAGGCATATAGGCCATCATAGCTGCAAAAATAATCCAATAAAACTCTGAGTCATTACTGGCAAAAGGCAAACACGCAATAGCTATTCCACTTAAAACATGTAATATTCCGTATAAACGCTCAGCATTAATTAATTTATCAGCTATTATACCTGTAATAGCAGGCATTATTATCGATGATATTGCTAAAGTTCCAAAAACATCACCGAATCTTGAACCGCTCCAATGTTTGGTTTCAAACCAAAAATTATAAATTGTTATAAGCCAAGCACCCCAAACAAAAAACTGTAAAAAACTCATTACAGTTAAACGCATTTTTAAATTCATATCTCCCCTTTTAAAATTTACAACTTACCATCAGCCAATTTAAGCAAATAATCGCCGTAGCCACTTTTGGTTAATGGCTCTGCAATTTTGCGTAATTGCTCCTTATTTATAAAGCCCATATTGTAGGCAACCTCTTCAATACAACCTATTTTTAAACCTTGTCTTTCTTCAATTACCTGCACAAATTGACCAGCCTGTGTTAATGAAGCAAATGTTCCAGTATCCAACCAAGCTGTTCCTCTATCTAAAATACTTACTTTTAGTTTGCCTTGTTTTAAATACTCTTTGTTGACATCCGTTATTTCGTACTCGCCACGCGCCGAAGGTTTTAATTCCTTTGCAATTTTCACTACCGAATTATCATAAAAATACAATCCTGGTACTGCGTAGCTCGATTTTGGAGCCTTAGGTTTTTCTTCAATAGATAACACATTATTATCCTTATCGAATTCCACAACACCATATCTTTCAGGGTCGCTAACATGATAAGCAAAAACAACACCGCCATCAGGATTATTAATTTTTTGCAAAGTTCTTCCTAGGCCCATGCCATAGAAAATATTATCTCCTAAAACAAGAGCAACTTTATCGTTTCCAATAAACTCTTCGCCTAAAACAAAAGCTTGTGCTAATCCGTTTGGCACTTCTTGTACCTTGTACGAAAACTTACAACCAATATTCTCTCCAGAGCCCAATAAACGCTGAAAATTAGGTAAATCGTGTGGAGTTGAAATAATTAAGATTTCATTTATACCCGCCATCATTAGTACCGATAGTGGATAATAAATCATTGGTTTGTCATAAATTGGCATCATTTGCTTACTCATTGCCAATGTTAATGGATGCAAACGTGTTCCTGAACCACCTGCTAAAATAATTCCCTTCATAAATCCTTGTTTTTTGTACTAATATAAAATTATCCTCCACATTTTTTGGCTCATTATCAATATTATTTGCTGTAAAATTTCATCGAATCAATTAAAATTGTATATTTGCACCCCCATAATTGAGAAATGGCCCGAAATGAATACATAATAAAATTCGGAGGCTTAGCGATAGGTAACCATACTTTTCAGTTTGAAATTGGGAATAAGTTCTTTGAGAATAGTGATTTAGTTGACTTCACAGATGCTAAGTTAAACGTTGATTTAGAGTTTATTAAGCAATCGAGCTTAATAGTTTTAAATTTTCATATTACTGGCACTATTGGTTTACAATGTGATAGATGCTTAATTGATTTTGACCAAAAAATTGATGCAAAGCACACCCTATTTGTAAAACATGGAAACGAAGAAACTGAAAGTGAAGAGGTAATTATGTTAGCTCATGGCGAAACAGAAGTAGATATTTCACAATCATTATACGAATTTGTAGTTTTGGCAAGCCCTCAGCGAAGAGTACCTTGCGAAAACGATAAAAAATTCAAATGCGATACCGAAACATTAAACAAATTAAACGGAATCATAGTTGAAGAAGAACCTAAAGAAGAAACAAACCCAATTTGGGACAAATTAAAAAACATAAATAATAACAATTAAAATAGAATAAAATGCCTAATCCAAAACGAAAACTCTCGAAAAGTCGCCGTGATAAACGTAGAACACATTATAAAGCTACTGCTTCAACAATTTCAGTTGATGGAACTACTGGCGAAGCACACTTACGTCACCGTGCACACTGGCACGAAGGAAAACTTTACTATAAAGGTAAAGTAGTAATGGAAAAAGCTGAAAAATAATATTTTCAATTTTTAGTAAAAAACAGGCCAAAAGCCTGTTTTTTTCGTTTAAAACATAAAGTTTTGAGCATTTTTACTAAAAAAACGGTTAAAAACTTTAAATTTTTGTATTGCATATTATTTATTTTTTTAGTTCCTTAGCCGAGTTTTTTAACCCTTGAATTTTAAAAAATTCGTAACAAAAAAACTTAATGAAGATAGGTTTTGATATAATGGGTGGTGATTTTGCCCCCAACAATGAGTTAGCAGGTGCCATTCTTGCTCAAAAAGAACTGCCTGCCTCAGTAAAAATAGTATTGATAGGTGACAGCGAGCGTGCAAAAGCTTACTTTAAGGAGAAAGGTGTAAACGAAAACTTATTTGAATACGTTCACACAACCGAGGTAATTGATATGGGTGAACACCCAACCAAAGCTTTCTCGCAAAAACCAAACTCAAGTATAGCAGTAGGTTTTAAATTATTAAAAGAAAATCAAATACAGGCTTTTAGTAGTGCAGGTAATACAGGAGCTATGTTAGTTGGCTCTATGTTCACTGTAAAAACAATACCTGGGGTTATACGCCCTTGTATTACATCGGTGCTACCAAAAGTTACTGGTGGTGTAGGTTTAATACTTGATGTGGGTACCAATGCCGATTGTAAACCAGATGTTTTATATCAATTTGGTATACTAGGATCTATTTTTGCCGAACATGTTTATAAAATAGATAAACCAAAAGTTGGCTTATTAAATATTGGAACTGAACCTGAAAAAGGGAATTTAGTTACCCAAGCTACCTATAACTTAATGAAAGATACCAAGGATTTTAATTTCATTGGTAATATTGAAGGTCGTGATTTATTTAATGATAAAGCGGATGTTATCGTAACTGAAGGTTTTACTGGAAACATTGTATTAAAACAAGCCGAATCATTTTACCGTTTAATTAGCAAACGAGGAAGAAGTGATGAGTATTTTGATAGATTTAATTATGAAAATTACGGCGGAACCCCAATTTTAGGAATAAACGGAACTGTACTAATTGCTCATGGCATTTCGAGTGATGTTGCGTTTAAAAATATGCTTTTATTAGCAATGGATATTGTTAATGCCGATATGGCGAGCAAAATAAAACAAGTATTTAATTAAAAGAATGAAAATAACAGCAGCAATAACAGCCGTTGGCGGATATGTTCCCGATTATATTTTAACTAATCAGGAATTATCAACCATGGTTGAAACTAACGATGAGTGGATTACTTCGCGCACCGGAATAAAAGAAAGAAGAATTTTAAAAGGTGAAGGCAAAGGCTTATCGGATATGTGTGTTGAAGCAGCTAACGAACTTTTAAAAAAACGTGGCATTTCTCCTGAAGAACTCGATATGGTGATAGTAGGAACCATCACAGGCGATTACGGTTTTCCATCTACATCAAATGTAATATGTGATAAAATTGGAGCTAAAAACGCTTGGGGATATGATTTATCAGCAGCCTGCTCTGGTTTTATTTATGCTTTAGCAACGGGTGCTCAATTTATTGAAACTGGAAGATATAAAAAGGTATTAGTGATTGGCGGCGATAAAATGTCGTCGATTATTGATTATACTGACAGAGCTACTTGTATTATTTTTGGTGATGGTGCTGGAGCTGTTTTGCTTGAGCCAAATACTGAAGATTTAGGAGTACAAGATTTTATTTTAAAAGCCGACGGTACTGGACGTAACTTTTTATGCATGCACGCAGGCGGTTCAGTTTTACCTGCAAGTCACGCAACTGTTGATGCACGTCAGCATTACGTTGTTCAAGAAGGACAAACAGTTTACAAATTTGCAGTAAAAGGTATGGCCGATGTGAGTGCTGAAATTATGGAACGTAATCAATTAAAAGGTGAAGATGTTGCTTGGTTGGTTCCACATCAAGCTAACAAACGTATTATTGATGCCACAGCAAGCCGCGTTGGTATACCCGACGAAAAAATAATGATGAACATTGAAAGATACGGCAATACGACTGCTGGAACAATACCTCTTTTATTATGGGATTACGAAAAGCAATTAAAAAAAGGAGATAATTTAATTATTTCGGCTTTTGGAGGAGGATTTACATGGGGCTCAGTATGGTTAAAATGGGCTTACAATTCATAAGAAACACAAACAAAACACAAATACAAAGCAAACAAAGTATCAACTAACACAAATTAAAAATGAAATTAACAGAAATTCAAGACTTAATTAAGTTTGTAGCAAAATCAGGAGTTAGCGAAGTAGAGCTAGAGACAAAAGAAGTTAAAATTGTAATTAAAACACCTGCTGGTAAAAAGCAAGATGCACCTGTTTATGTTCAGGCAGCACCAGCGGTTCAGCATGTTGCAGCGCCAGTTGCACCTGCGGCGCCAGTTGCAAACACTGAGGTTAAAACTCCAGCTGCTCCAGCAACTCCGGCTGCAGATGACGATAGCAAATACATTACTATTAAATCTCCAATGATTGGTACTTTTTACCGTAGTCCAGGACCAGACAAACCTCTTTTTGTTAATGTTGGTGATGAAATTGCTCCAGGTAAAACAGTTTGTATTATCGAAGCAATGAAATTGTTTAACGAAATTGAGAGTGAAGTAAAAGGTAAGATTGTTAAGGTATTGGTAAATGATGCTACTCCTGTTGAGTACGATCAACCATTATTCTTAGTTGATCCTTCTTAAATATTTTTAGATTTCGGAAGGTAGATTTTAGATTTAAAATCCCAACTGCATTTTAAAAAAGTTTAGAGTTTATTAATATGATTTCTCATTTGGGATTTAAAATCCTAAATGCTAAGTCTTAAATCTTAAATTAAAATGTTTAAAAAAATATTAATTGCTAATCGTGGCGAAATTGCTTTGCGTGTTATACGTACTTGTCGCGAGATGGGAATAAAAACGGTAGCTGTTTATAGTACTGCCGACAAGGAATCATTGCACGTGAAATTTGCTGATGAGGCTGTATGTATTGGACCTCCGCCAAGCAAAGAATCATACTTAAACATGGCAAGTATAATTGCAGCAGCTGAAATTACAAATGCCGACGCAATTCATCCTGGTTATGGTTTCTTAAGTGAAAACGCAAGATTTTCGCAAGTATGTAAAGACCATAATATTAAATTCATTGGTGCTTCTCCCGAAATGATTAATCAAATGGGAGATAAAAGTAACGCAAAAGCTACCATGATTAAAGCTGGTGTACCTTGCGTTCCAGGTTCGGATGGTTTATTAGAAAGCGTTGAGCAAGCAATTGCTGAGGCTAAACAAGTTGGTTATCCTGTTATCATTAAGGCTACCGCAGGTGGTGGTGGACGTGGTATGCGTATTATTTGGAAAGAGGAAGAACTTGCTCCAAGTTTTGAATCGGCAAGTAAAGAAGCAGAAGCTGCATTTGGTAATGGCGCCATGTATATGGAAAAATTTATTGAAGAGCCTCGTCATATCGAAATTCAAATTGTAGGAGATCAATACGGAAAAGCTTGTCACTTAAGTGAGCGTGATTGCTCAATTCAACGTCGTCATCAAAAATTGGTAGAGGAAACTCCTTCTCCATTTATGACACCCGAATTGCGCGAAGCTATGGGTGATGCTGCTGTTAAAGCTGCTTTATCTATTGGTTATGAAGGTGTAGGTACTGTTGAATTTTTAGTTGACAAACACCGTAATTTCTATTTCATGGAAATGAATACACGTATTCAAGTGGAGCATCCAATTACTGAAGAGGTAATTGACTACGATTTGATTCGTGAACAAATATTAGTGGCTGCAGGCGTTCCTATTTCAGGAAAAAATTACTACCCTCAATTACATGCTATTGAGTGCCGTATTAATGCCGAAAATCCATTTATGAATTTCGTTCCATCTCCGGGTAAAATTACAACTTTACATACACCAGGTGGGCATGGAGTGCGCGTAGATAGCCATGTTTATAGTGGTTATACTATTCCGCCAAATTATGATAGTATGATTGGGAAATTAATTACTGTAGCACAAACTCGTGAAGAAGCTATTGCAAAAATGCACCGTGCTTTAAGTGAGTATGTGATTGAAGGTATTAAAACCACTATCCCATTCCATTTAAAATTAATGCAAAACGAAGATTTTAAAAAAGGTAATTACACCACTAAGTTCTTAGAAACTTGGGATTTTAAATCTTAAAAACAAAAACGCCGAAATTAATTTCGGCGTTTTTTATTTGTATTTTCTACCAACAACCTTTTTATTCGTCTAATAAGTAATTATTTGCTTCATAGATACTTTACTTTTACGTGCCTAAATTACAATGCTCAAAAAGTACAAATATCATGTTATTCTGCTTCTGTTTTCAGTTGTAGGATTTCTTGTGCTACACAAAATCCTCAATTCTTACGAAGAAAAAGACAAACAAAACTACGTTGAACACCTACAAAAATCGCATAGCGAGGCAGTAATGCGGGTAGAAACAGGAATTAATATTTATTCTACCATAGTTTCCTCTATTCGATCTTACATCCAAAACAATAAAGAATTTCCGAGCGAAAAACAATTACAATCCTACCTTAAAGATTTAATTGAAGAAATAGATTTTAAAGATTCAATTGTAATTTCTTGGGTAGATTCAAACGAAGTGTTTCAATATTGCATTACTCCCAAACAAATTGATCCATTTCATTTAAAAGGAATTAATGTATCAAAACTAAGGCCGCAACACGAAATTGATAAACTAAATAAATTAATGCATGAGGATAGTATTAAACTATTTGCACCCATTAACTTAATTGAAGGCTATGCTGCATTCCCTTTCAATTTTGCTGCTAAAGATTACACAGGCAAATCAAATGGATACATTGCACCTGTTTTAAATGTAAAATACTTATTGGATTATACCTACAAAGGAAATCATGATACTGATTTTGTGCATCGCTTCTTAATTAACGATAGCATTGATTTATCGCGCGAGGCAGTGTTTGATCACACCAAAATTAACAACAAAAAATCCGACCCTTATTTCTACAAAAACTTTAAGGTTAACACCAATTCGTTCATTTATAACACGCTCAACTTTTATGGATTAAAAATTCAAGTGGGTACTGCTTATAAATACCCCTATGAGAAGCACTACTTAATCAACCTTATCACATATGCATGGTTCTTACTCCTTTTTATATTATCGGTATTACTAGTTTTTCAGGTAAAAGCCAATCAATTAAAAAATATTAACCTTGAAAAAGCTAATAAAGAAATACAAGAAAAGAATGAGCAACTTCAATATAATGTAGAAAACATAAAACTACTGATTAAGGAAGTTCATCATAGGGTTAAAAACAACATGCAAATTATTTCGAGTTTACTTAATTTGCAATACAACGAAGAGCAAGACGAGAAGGTGAAGAATGCATTAGAGGCATGCAAAGGAAGAATTCAATCAATGGCGTTGGTGCATCAAAAGCTGTATGCTACCGAAAATTTAAAGGATATAAATTTTAAGCAATACACTGAAAAACTTGTTGACCTAATTTCGGAAACCATTAGTAATAATGCATACACGGTAACTACAGAGATTGTTATTTCAAGCGAGATTAATTTAAATTTAGATACATCCATACCTTTAGGATTAATCCTTAACGAACTAATCACAAACTCTTACAAACATGCTTTTAGTATTAGCGCTGAGGAAAATAAAATTAGAATTGAAATACAAAAAATAGATGCTAGCGACAACTATAAACTTGTGTATAGTGATAGCGGAAAAGGAATTGAAGACTTATCGTTTTTAGAAAATCCTAAAACACTAGGTGTGGAATTAATCACCATTTTAACCAAACAGCTCAAAGGAAAATTAAGTTATTCCAACAAAACTCAAAGCACTTTTACAATTGACTTTAAAGAAATAGATTAGTGTACGAAAACTTGTATAAAGCCTTTCATATCATAATCTACCAAGCCTAAGGAAGTGGCTTTTAAAATGTAGTAGTAAGTACCATCGCTTACTTTTTGTCCACTTAAATCATTACCTGTCCAAACAAAATTTGGGTCGGAGCTTTTGTAAACAATAGTTCCCCAACGATTGTAAACCGTAAACTCAAATACTTTAAAACCATTATGAGTAATATAGTATTCATCGTTGATATTATCATGATTACCATAAGTGAAGATGTTAGGAATAATTAAAAGCTCGTGGTAATCAACAAAAACATTTGTTGTAATTGTATCGGTGCATCCGTTTTGTGTAACAACTAATGTAACTGGGAAATCGCCTGGGCCACCATACGTATAACTAGGATTTTGAACAGAAGACGATGCTCCATCGCCAAAACTCCATTGCCAAGCTGTGGCGGGTTGTGGTTGAGATAAATCAACAAATGAAAAATTTAACTCATTGTTTGGGTTCTCCGTTTGACTAAAACTTGCTGTAGGTGCTGGTTTAAAAGTAACTTGACACGAATCGCTTAAGTTAGATTTGCAACCCAAACTATTTTCAGCTTGCACCACAACATAGTTTCCAGCTGCTGATAAATAATTTATATCAATACTTGAAGTGCCTTGTCCGCTGGTAATCGTTGAGCCGCTTGGCACTGTCCAGTTAAAAGTAACATTGGATGTGCTATCCGTTGCCGAAAAACTTACTTTAGGATCGTTATCACAAATTGGTCCCGGACAAATTATTTGCGGTTGACTAGGCTTTTTCACTGCCAATACAAAGTGTTCGTCGTTAGGATTAAAACCCCAATTTAATTTCTCAACATAATTAAATGCCGCAGTTGTACCATTGTTTACTGCACCAACATCAAACCAAGCATTATTGGCATTACGCCAATTGTAAAGGTTTTGCCAAGTACCATCTAAACTAGCGATGTAATTTATTTTAACATTTGCATTTTGAATCCCTGAAGCCCTTTGTATATCATGGTAAAACGTATCGTTTGATGCACACAACTCTCCATCATCTTGAGTTCTAAAATATCCATCCACATCCGCATCATGATTTACAAAACGTGCATTGTAAATAGTTTGCAAAGTGCCTGTTGGCGTAATTTCAACTGGGCGGTATTTAGGAGAATTTAAACTTGAACCCGTTGGAAACAAATAGGTGTTAGTTGAATTGGTGTAACGCGAAAAATAACCAGGAGCAATACTACTCACGAATCCCTCATTACCCGCCACTATAGTATTAGTTACAGAAGTAGAAAGTGTATTGGTAACAGTCACCAAATTAGTGTTGGTAGCTAATTCGCGATTATTAATGTTAAGTTGATTATTGATATTGCAATTAATGTTTGCAGTAAGTTTAGCACTTGAGGGCGCTAATGTAACATCATGAAAAGTAGTGATAGTGCTGCCCGAAATATTTTGATTAGCCGAACTACTATTAAAAATAACTTCCGAATTATTAGCAATAAAAGTAGAATTATTGATAAAATCTTGCTCAATGTAATACTTACCATTACCTTGGCTGGTGCTTGATCCATTTAAAGTTAATGAACCTGAAGCTAAGCCATTATTAGTAATATAAACATTACCATCATTTGTACTAATAGCATTAGCATTATATTCGGCACCGCCATTTATTTGGACTATAGCTCCCGAATTAATTTGAAGCGTTGCACCATTATTATAAAAAACCTGTGCCTTAGCATTAGAAAATGCCAAAACACCCAGCGCTATTTTACAAATCGTTTTAATCATTATTTTTGATATACAAATATAGCAAATTCGATAAAATAATATACATTTACAAGGTGTTAAAACGCATAATAAATATATCTTTTTTGGCTTTAATTGTTTTTCAGGCAATTGGCTTAATTAGCTATTTAACTATTTCGCAAAGTATTGCCAAACACCAAGCCAAAGAAATTATTGAAAGCAAAAGCATAAAGCTTGAAGAGTTGCGTATTCCACTCTCCGAAATTGGAACAATAAAACTTGAAGGGAAAGAATTTGAATACAAAGGCGAATTGTACGATTTAAAAAAATTTACCCTAACCAAAACACACATTGTGTTACACGTGTTTAACGATAAAAAAGAAAAAGAAATAAAAGAAAATATTGCATTGTTGTTTAGCAAGAAAAATAAATCGGGAGGAGAAAACACCATTGCAAAACTTTTAAATTTAAAATACACTTCGACTAATTTTCAGCTTCATTTAAAACAAGTTTGCACTCAAAAAAACAACTATGCAAATTATAATACCATTTTTAGTAATTCAATAGTGGGGACTACTACCCCACCTCCAAAAATCTAGTTTACCTTTTAGTTTTTATTGTCTAAAAAAATAGCAGCCAACAGTTGCTATGTAAACTATTCTATTAATTCAATTTTATACCAATGAAAAATATATATTCATGCATTTTTGCATGCGTTGCCTTGCATGCAAGTTTAAATGCACAAAATCAAGATACAATTAAAAACACCTATCAATATACGGCACCAAGCATACAATACATACAATCTATTCAAATTCAGCCAGTAGTTGTTTCTGCATCAAAAATAGAAGAAGAAAAAAGAAATGTAGCACAACAAATTGATGTTGTTGGTGCAGCTGAAATAAGTCGAATTAACGCGCAAAGCACTGCTGATTTACTTTCTAATAATGGAAACGTGTTTGTTCAAAAAAGTCAAGCCGGCGGTGGAAGCCCAATTTTAAGAGGTTTTGAAGCTAATAAAGTTTTGTTAGTGATTGATGGTGTAAGAATGAACAATCTTATTTACCGTGGTGGTCACTTACAAAACGTAATTACAGTTGATAACAATAACTTAGAAAGAATGGAAGTTTTATTCGGGCCTTCTTCTACCGTTTACGGAAGTGATGCTTTGGGCGGTGTAATTAGTTTACATACCAAACGCGCGCAGTTCTCGAGCGATGAAAACAATTTAATAAAAGTAAATGCTTTTACCCGATACGGAAGCGTAAATAGCGAGTTAACCGGACATTTTGATTTTAATTTCGGTACTAAAAAATTTGCTAGTATTACCTCTTTCACTGGTTCAAACTTTGGTGATTTAATGGGTGGTAAAAATCAAAATCCATTTTACACTTCCTCGTATGGTGAAAGACCATATTATGTTGAGCGCATCAATGGCAAAGATTCATTAGTTAAAAACAGCAATCGCTATTTACAAAAACAAAGTGCCTACAAGCAAATTGATTTTATGCAAAAATTTGCTTACAAACAAAATGATAATATCACACACAACATCAATTTCCAATATTCCACTTCAACTGATGTTCCGCGCTACGATAGGCTTACCGATCCATCTGGTGCAGGCTTAAAATTCGCTGAATGGTATTATGGTCCGCAAAAACGCATGTTAGCTGCTTATACCTTTAACTATGTAAACAACGAAGCATTTTTTCAAATTATAAATGCAACAGTTAGTTATCAAAGCATTGAAGAAAGCCGTGTGCAAAGACGATTCAACAATAAAAATTTACAAAGCCGCATCGAAAATGTAAATGTTGTAGGATTGAATACCGACTTTGTACGTACTATAAACAAAAACAGAATACAATTGGGTATTGACGGGCAATACAACAGTTTAAAATCAACAGCTAACGTAGTTGATATTACAACAAACACTAAATCACCACTGGATACACGTTACCCAAGTGGTAAAAACACCATGTCGAATTTAGCGCTTTACATTTCGCACCAATACCGCATTAGTCCAACCTTAACTATTAATGATGGAGCTAGAATTGGCTTTACAAATTTGTACTCGCAATTTAACGATACTACTTTCTTTAATTTTCCTTTTAAAGATGTTAAGCAACAAAACTTGGTGTACTCTGGAAGTGCAAGTATTGTGAACAATCCAAATGATCATTTAAAATTATCGGCATTAATTGCTACGGGTTATCGTGCACCAAATGTAGATGATTTAGCTAAAGTATTTGAATCAGCTACAGCCACTTTAATTGTTCCGAATAGTGATTTAAAACCAGAGAAAACAGTGAGTTCTGAATTAGGCATTTCAAATGTGTTTAACAAAATTACTACATGGGAAAGCTCAGTATATTATACACAAATTTATGACGCTATCGTAACCGATAAATTTACTTACCAAGGAAAAGATTCGGTAATGTACAATGGCACATTAAGTTCAGTACAAGCTAATCAAAACAAACGAAAAGCATATATCTACGGTTTTTCAACTGGCATAAAATCAAGATGCAACGACTTTTTTACCATTGCATTTAATTTAAATTACACTTATGGTCGATTTAAAACTGATAGCACAGATATGCCATTGGATCATATTGCACCAGTAACAAGTAAGTTATTGTTATCGTACAACAACAAAAACTTTAGTTCAGATTTTTATGTGAATTACAATGGTTGGAAGAAAATTAAAAACTACTTATTAAATGCTGAAGATAACGAAGCTTACGCAACACCAGATGGTATGCCAGCTTGGTTTACTTTAAATTTAAAAATGTCGTACAAGGTTCACAAACTATTTACATTACAAGCAGGTGTAGAAAACATTTTGGATACTCAATACCGCACATTTGCTAGTGGTATTAATGGTGCTGGAAGAAACTTTTACGCAGCATTACGCTTTAACTTGTAAAATAATTAGTAACATTAAAAAGCCGGCTTCTAAACAAAAGAAGCTGGCTTTTTGTTATGAATACAGTCATACTCAATAGAATTATAACAAACACAACCCATCATTGCGGAGCCCTTTAGAGGTGAAGCAATCTCATTATCTTATCTGCAAATCATTCTTAACATTCCCCCTTTGAAGGGGGAGTAAGGGGGATGTTATCTCACTCACACAAAAACTGAAATTCACCAGAATCACAATTCAAATGTTCAATTTTAAATTATAATTGATAAATTAACATTGCAAATTAATAATACAATCTTACCAACTATATCCTTCCTAACATCCCCCCCTTTGAAGAGCCTGTTCCGAAATGGGTTCGGGAGGGTAAGGGGGATGTTCTCTCGCGCCCTAATAACACAACCCATCATTGCGAATCCATTCACGGATGACGCAATCTCATGTTAGTATTAGTAATTTACAAAAGATTGCTTCGTTGCCCTACGGGACGCCTCGCAATGACGAAGAACATAACCGTCATGCAACACTTTACGAAGAACACAACCCGTCATTGCGAATCTCTTTAGAGTGAAGCAATCTCAAGTTGGTATTAGTAAAATACTTAAGATTGCTTCGTTGCCCTACGGGACGCCTCGCAATGACGAAAATCTTAAGTCGTCATCCGAAAACTATCGGATTCAGCATGAAGACTGGAGCTTTTGAAACAGTATACTTTTATTAAGTAGCTCTGTAGCCCATTACCTTTTCCTTTGCAAACCTTCTTTGCAAAACAACAATACCCGACAAGGGCAAAGTTCCAAACTCAACTTCATCGCCAACATTTACTTCATCGTAAAACCATTTTTCTACCACTATTTTATCTTCGCCCGAAAAAAGAAAATGCAAATAAGTTGAACTCTTCCCTGATCCCATTCGCTCAATTTTCATACTTGTCACCTCGCCTGATTGAATATGAGCAAAACCATTTCTTTTATCGCGCTTTAACTTGTTGAGCTGGATATACAAATAAATAAAATAGCCTATTGGGATAATTATAGTGAGTATACTTATAATATCCTGATTAGATATATACTCCAAATTTAAGGCGTAGTAGATAAAATAGAGTTGTCCCGCCAAAATAATAGCCATTACAATACTAATTAAAACATGTAACCAACTTAGTTTAGCTAGCTTTAGCATGCTCTCATCCATTACCCTAACTGTTGTAACAAAACTCATAAGGCAATAGTAAGAAAATTTTTTAAATTTTTGGGATTAGTTATGATGATAAATGATCATTGAAAATTGATGAATGTGAATTAAAAACCTATTTCACTCCAAACATTCTATCGTATTTGGTGTCTTTGTGGCAACTAATGCAGTTACTTATTTTTCCTTTCTCTATAATGGGCTTAGCTTGCTTTTCCTTTTCTAAACTAACAATACCATATACCCAACCCTCATCGTTTCTTTTACTTTTTTTCTCTTTATACATCACAAAAATTTCGGACACTGTGGTTGGAGTGTAATACTTACCATCGTTTTCACTTTTCTTAACAAATGCTTTTGTTTGCTTTAAACTATCCTTTTGCACTTCTTTTACATTCCACGTTTCTTTTACAATTACCTGCCCAATAGCCTGCGTTTTGTAGTTTGTATCAATATAAGGAATATAATTTTTGATGAATAATTTATACAGTTTATTTCCATGTTTACTAGCATTAACAGTAGCCATGCTATAATGCAAGCTGTCTTTTACATCTGGCTTCCCTTTTACTTCCATAGGTGATGCACATGGTGCTATGGTCCAATTAATTCCCTCGTTTTCCTTTCCAAATTGCCTATAGGTTTTGTACTCTTTAGAAATGCTTAACAATTTACTTTCTTGCGAATCAGTTTTAGTAAAACTAATGCATAATGCGCTGCTTACTATTGCAAAAGTTGTCAGACTAAAATACAAAAACTTGTTTTTCATTTTGGTTTAGTTAAAATGCAAAATAAAGGTAATGAAATTAATGGGATATAATAAAACCATTTAACCTTTCAATCCATGTTGATGAGACTCTAAAGACTAACAAGGGCAACTAAAACGGTACAATTAAATTAAATTAATTACATCGTTAAAAGATTACTTACCATCAACGTAGCATCAATTTAAGTAATAAGTAAATTGATTAATATTCACTTATACTTTAATCCCTACAAGGCACACATCATCTATCTGCTCTAATTTACCTAACCAATTATTAAAAGTTTCTCTTACTATTTTTTCTTGTTCGTGTAATGGATGGTGGGCAATGTTGCAAAGTAGTTCCCTTAATTTTTTGATCATGAATTTTTTACCGCTTTCACCTCCAAACTGATCGGGGTATCCATCCGTAAAGGTATAAACAAGATCACCCTTTTGCAAATCAACATAATGATCCGTAAATGAAATGCTATCATTATGATGTTTGCCTACTGGCATTTTGTCGGCTTTAATTTCAATCATTTCGTACTTGCTATCTTCAGCCTTCGAATCGATTTTACGCATAATCCAAACAGGGTTGTGGGCGGCGGCTAGGTTTAGTTTTAAATTCGCAAAATCATAAATACACATGCATGCATCCATTCCATCTTTGCCACCTTCTTCGCTACCATCTTTTTTTAGCCGCTCAATAATTGTTGATCGTGTTGCATTTAAAATACTTGCCGCATTTAAGTTACCATCCTTTACTGCAGTTTCAACACTTGTAATGTTTAACAAACTCATAATTGCACCCGGCACTCCATGGCCTGTGCTATCTGCAGTTAACATAGCAAATTTACCATTGCTTAATTGGGATGCCCAATAAAAATCGCCACTTACAACATCCTTGGGTTTAAAAAATATAAAGTATTCATTTAAATGATTATCTAACAAATCTTTAGTAGCCAAAAAACTTCTTTGAATTCGTTCGGCATAATTAATACTATCAGTAATTTCGCGGTGCTTCTCTTCTATCTGGTGTTTTTGTTCAAGCACTTCGGTAGTGCGCTCAATTACAATACTTTCTAATTTTTCTTTTTCGGCAATTAGTTTTTGCTCTCGTTTTTTAATGTAATACCAAATACTGCTTAGCACCAATACCAAGCAAATTACCCTAAACCACCAGGTATGCCACCAAGGCGCCTTTATCGTAAATACATATTCAACAATTTCGCTTCTATTGCCTTTTTCATCTATGGCACGTACTACAAATTTATAATTGCCATAGGCTATGTTTCGGTAATCTACTTTATTGCTTAAGGTGGCATTGCCCCATTTTTTATCGGCACCCACTAACATATACTCGTATTTTATTTTTGCGCCCGAAGTATAGTTAATGCTATTAAAATGAAAACTTAAATGGTTGTTGGCATAAGGCAGTACCATTGTTTTTGGGTAGTTGTAAAAACTATCCATTTCAGTAAATTGTATATTGCCCTTTAATTCGTCACTCAAATTAAAGAAATCTACAAAGCCACCATCCACATCTATTTGCGTAATTTTTATGTTTGGTTGGCTCTCCTGATTATCGATATCATCCAAATGAATACTGCTTGTGTTTTTACCAACAAACCACCAAGCTCGGTTACTAGCATCTATATATGCAACCTGCCTATAAAAATCAATGCTTTTTAAACCTTGCTGGCGACCGTAATTTTTAATTTTAAACAAATTGTTTCCTTTAGCATCCTTATACTCCTCAATTAGCGAAAGACCTGCCTCGGTACCTGCAAAAATTCTTTTTTTATTATCTTGTAGTATTGACCAGGTGAGGTTGTGCATTAAACCATTGTCCTCGTTTATAACATACGCTTTATTGCCACTAATTTTCATCACCCCCGTGTTGGATGTACATACCCAAATATCATCATTAGGAGCAACCAAGGTGCTACGGTTATCGTTATTTACCAAACCTTCCTTTTCGCTATAAATAATCATGTTTTTACCATCGAACTTTGTAATACCTCTATTACTTACTGTTATCCAAAGGTTGTTTTTACTATCCGCATCAATATCCCGTATTTTATTACCTGCCACTTCATTAAAATCGAGTAGTTCAAAAATATCATCTTTATATCTTAGTAAATGACCATCAGCTGTTCCAAACCACAGGTTCTTTTTCCTATCCATAAATACATACGAGAATTCATTTGTAGGCAATCCACAATCGGTAGTATAAGTTGTACAGGTAGTTTCGGTAATTTTCATTATTCCATCCAATCGTGTTGCACACCAAACATTGCCAATATCATCGGTACAAGTAAAATAAGTATTATCTGTGCTTAAACCAGTTTGCTTATTATAAAGATACATTACCGAATCCTTTAACTGAATTAAACCTGCATCATCGCGCGAAAAATATACATTCCCTTTTTTATCACCCGAAATGCTATTTACAATACCATTATTCATTCCCTTGAGTTGGTCATAATGCTGAAAGCCTTTTTCATTTATTTTGCAAAGTCCAGCACCTTGTGTACCAACAAACATAGCTCCATCCTTGTTTGGCATTATACAATTTACAGTACTTGGTGTAAAACCATTAGCACCATTAAAATGTATAAACTGCTTGCCATCGTATTTAAAAATGCCTGATTCCAATGTACCAACCCACATGCTGTTATTTGCATACACCATTGTTCTTACATCCGATTCCGCAAGTTCAGGTACGTTTAAAAAACTAGTAAAGGATTTTCCATCAAATACAATTGGTCCGTTTCCCTTTGTTCCAATCCAAATATTACCTTGCTTATCTTGTGCTAAAGATCGAATGGTTCCGTTTGCTAAACCCGCTTCCAAACCAAAGCTTGTAAAACTTGTTCCATCAAATTTAACTACTCCATCTTCATCAGTTCCAATCCATAATTGCCCTTTGTCATCTTCCAACAAAGCTCTGATTTGATGGGTAAGCAAACCTTCACGCTTGGAGTAAAAGGTAAAATCCCCATCTTTATAATATGCCAAGCCATGCGCGGTTCCTATCCACATACCACCATTGCGCGATTTTACAATACAATTTACCAGATTAGCTATAAAACCATTTTCTTGAGCATAGTTACTAAACTTATACCCATCATAAATAGTTAAGCCACGTCCAGAGCCGAACCACATTTTTTTATCCTTATCAAAACAAATACATAAAATATTATTACTTGTTAATTTTTCTTTTTTAGTTAAAAAGCTAATGCTTTTTCCATCGTACTTACTTAAACCACCTGTTAAGGTAGCTAACCAAATATTACCATCTGCATCGCTTGCCATGTCATTTATGTAGGAAGAGCTTAAACCTTGTTCCACATCCAAATACTGAATATCAAAGGCTGCATCATCTTTCATGCGCATGGGTAAAGTTGGCTGGGGCTGAACATGTGAGGCAAATTTTATTTTAGGAACAAGTTTTACTTTAACTCCTGTTTTAACAAGTTTACCAAATGAATTTATTAACTCATAACTCGATGTATCTTTTCCTAAGGTGAAGGTTTTTACTTTAGAAGCGTTTAACGGAACAACCTGCTTTTGGCTTTTAGTATAAATGTAACTAGCATACGGAATTTTTAAAGGCGCCTTTAGCTGAGTTACGATTGGGGTTTTAATTGCCAAGGGTTTAAAGCTAACCGGAATTGCCTTACCTGTATTAACAGGCTTACCCTCATCATTCAGCAAAGGAACAATGGTTTCGTTTAAAAAAGGATTAACAACATAAGGGGTTTTTAAATTCAGTTCGGAACTTTGCACGCCTTGCCCAGTGTTACTTTCGGGTGGTGGAAGTTTTTCGTTTAAATTATTGCAGCTTGTAATACAACTAAAACAAAGCACAAGAGCTGCCCATTTAAGGTAAGTAAAATACTTGCCGAAAGTAGTAGTTGGTGGTATTGTTAGGTTCATATTTAGAATACCAAATATAATAAAATAACAATAAGTAGGCATGTCGATAATGCTTTTGAGGCGCGCTCAAATTTTGCAGTTGTATACATAACCAGATAAAATAAATTAACATTAAGTATTGAAACAAAAAAATCCCCTCCAATTTCTTAAAGAGATTTTAAACATTACAGTGGAATGTTTCGTCATTGCGAATCTCATCACAAGTGAAGTAATCTCATGTTGGTATTAGTAAAACACTTAAGATTGCTTCGTGCCTCGCAATGACGATAAAAAAAGCACAAGCCGTCATTGCGAATCCCTTTAGGGTGAAGCAATCTCATGTTGCGAAATAAATCAAGATTGCTTCGTCCTCCTGCGGAACTCCTCGCAATGACGATAAAAAAAAACAAGCCATCATTGTGAATCTCTTTACGAGTGAAGCAATCTTATTGTATAATTAGTAAATCCTTCCTAACATTCCCCCTTTGAAGGGGGTAAGGGGGATGTCATCTCGCACCCTAATACCACACCCCGTCATTGCGAATCCCTTTAGGGTGAAGCAATCTCATTGTCTTATCGGTAAATCATTCTTAACATTCCCCCTTTGAAGGGGGAGTAAGGGGGATGTCATCTCGCATCCGATAGCTATCGGATGACGAAAAACAAAAATCCCCTCCAACAAATGAAGGGGATTTTACATTTCGGATTTTATTTTGCTTTAGCAGCAAAAGTTAAAACGGCACAATTAAATTAATTACATCGCTAAATGGTTGCTTACCATCTTTGTTTAAAATTTGAACTTTAAACTGATAGTTGCTACCTGGTGTAAAACCACCTTTGGTGATAGATGCATACATGTTAACACCAAATTCTTTCCAAGTGTTTCCATTATCATCGCTATAAAACCAAAAGTAAGTGCAGCTACCTTGTGCGCGGCAACGTAATTTTACTTCACCACTAACATTTGTAGGTAATGCTTCAAACTCCTTAATGCTTTTGATAGCAGGTTTTTTCACAATAAAACCTATTGCAGTTGCAGCACCTTCGCCACTTGCTCCCATTTCGTTTACCACATCTTCTACATACGAAGCAAGGTATTTTAACGAACGAAACAATCTATCTTCTTTAGCATGCATCAAAGCAGTTGAACCCACAGTGCCGTTAGCTGCTGTAGCTATAGCATTTTGCAAATCCAATGCTTGAGTATCGAGCACGGTTTGACTAATGGGAATGTCCTGAAAATCGGAATTATTGTAAAGGTTAGCACTAATTTGTACTGCCTTATTATATTTTTCGCTTGGGCTCGACTTTGTCAAACCGGTAAGCACAGTTATTTTTTTCATTTGATTTTTGATTTTGTTGTAGCAAATTTATTCCGATTCGATCCGCAAGGGCGGAGGCGAATTAAATTGTATTTGCTACGAATTAAAAAAATTGATTTTGCATTTTGCATGAGCTTGCAAACTCTATCCTTTTTTAAAAGGACTCTTATGCGATATTTAAATGCGGCGGTAACATGGCTTCCTCCTTATTTTTAACGTTCACTCCTCTAATTTGTTTTTTGTATTTAAACGCTAACACAAATGCATTTGTTACATTTTATTTGTAAAGAAATGTTAAAAATTTATTTTTCTCAAAGCCTAACACGGTTGAGTAGATAATCCCATAACGATTACATTCTTTATTAAAGTATCTATGTTCTTTAATATACCGACGATAGTCTTTGTTATAAAGAATGTAATCATTTCTATATTGACTATAGTCCTTTTCATATTTACTATATTCCTTATTATTCTGACGATAGTCTTTCTTATAAAGAATGTAATCATTTCTATATTGACTATATTCTTTATCATATTTACTATATTCCTTATCATGATGACGATAGTCTTTTTTATAAAGAATGTAGTCATTTCTATATTAACTATAGTCTTTATCCTATTATCTATATTCTTTATTGTAATGACTATAATCTTTATCATAAAGTATATCGTCTTAATGGCTTTGTCGATTGTCTTAATGGGGATGACGATTGACACAATCATTTTTCCGATCGAGGCATTGGATGTAAAAGTTTATTTTGGTGATAAAAACATATAATTACCCATAGCAATTTCTAAAAGAGGCTGTTTATTACCCTAACAAAAACAACCACTTAACGAATAATCACAACCATTTACAAAGCCTGAAAGAAAAAAAGCGTACTATGTTTTAATTTTATTTGTAATTTATTTTTACTTAATACGTACACGAATTATGAAAAAAGCTAAATCACCCGTTTTTGAAACCAGTATAATTGCCATAGCTGTTTTGGGCATTGCTTTTATAACACTAGCCTTTACTTCTGTTTATATAAAACAGCCTGCTTACCTACAAGAGCGTTTTAAAATTCCCACCATAAACAATGATGAAAAAAATACAAATTACTGCCTAGCACCCGAATACATGATGAGAGCTTGGTACCATATTGAACATGTGGACTCGTTTTGCGACACACTTAATTTGAAAAACAAAAGTAAAACCAACTTGCAATATTTGGAGTTTTATAAAACGCCACTAACCAGCAGCATAGATTCGTTTTCAAACCAAGGTTTGGTGCTTATAGTTGATACAATTAACCCATTAAGTATGCACAAAAAACCCATTTGGGCAAGTTACTTGTTTCACGACGCCTTGGATAAAGATAAAAAGGTGCTTCAGGATGATACCCTGGTGCAGGAAGTAAGTAGTTTTGCCATTTACCTTGCCAATATGGATAGAAATAAAATTGCTAATCTTAGAACGCAGGACGGCAGCGCAATAATGGTATTACAAGCAATGGATGAAAACAAGCTGTGGAAGGATATAGAGTACTGGAGTAACAGCTGGTGTGGCAATAGTTATTTTAGTTTAAATATACCGCCTCAGCATTTTGCTTTTACACGTGGTGTAAAATGTAGTGGCGATTTTGAAACACTTTGCCGCTTAAAACTAAGCAACCGCTATGATCAAATTTACTCCAACACATTTAAAATGAGTATCAGTAAAAAGCAATTTGAGAAACCGAAATCTAAGGGAGAGTAAAGTAAAAAAGGGAAGCAATGCTTCCCTTTTTTACTTCTTCCCTTTTTGTTGATTAGGGTTTAGTTGCTGCCCCCTATTCCCTTGATTTTTATCATAGGTAGTATTAGTGCCCGAAGTACCTTTGTTAGGATTTTTGATGTCGGCGTTGTGGTTTGGTTTTTTGCTCATATTGTTGTTTTTAAAATTATTATGATACAAAATTACTGGCTTACAAAACACCCCGCTTGGCATTTTATTTATCGTGGCAAAAGCGCTGAAATGTGCTGGGAAAAGATGTGAATTTGCAGCATGATTTTGTGACCATACTGCGCACCTATTAAGATACTACAATGTAAATTAAGTTTAAGCTAGTTATTTAAAGTATTAGTTTTAGTATGTTGTTAACAAGACGGGCATTAGCGTAAAACCTAAAGTAACTTATAATATTTGTATTTAAAATTTCTTTGAACTCTTTCAATCTCATTGCCAATAAAAAGATCATATTCCGTTTCGGTAATAATTGACTTTCTACTCATTAAATGATTCTGATACTCAGAATTAAGATTAATAACTCTTTCATCTAAGCATTCTGTTACAATAACCTCTTCTTTTGTGTTGTGGTCGACTGCTTCCATTTTCGAGTTTAGAAAATTTATACACTCTATTTCGTATGTAATTGGTTGAGCAAATTGGTAGTCCTTTTTAAGTTCGGGATTAAAAACAATAATTGGCTCAATCAAAATACTAGTTAATTCAATATCATTATTTAAAAATGTCTCTAAAACTCTCATTTTATGTATGTAATAAGCTTTTGAACCGATTTCGAAAGACAATAATTTATTTCCAAAAGAATTTAATAGGTTTTGATGCTGCAGAGTTTGCTCTTTTATCTTCTTTACTTTTGCTTCTTCAGCGAAAAGAATATTTATTGCATTCACAAAGTGGATTAAATTGTGCATCCCGATGCCGCCAGCAAATGAATTAGCTTTAGGATGCATAAATATGTTCCTGAGTATCCTTGAAAATTCTAGAATATTTGCCTGCTTTTTGGACCGTTCAGCCTTTACAACATCTTGAATTAAACGACTAAAATCTTTGTCTACATCTTTGTTTTTTCTGAAATCAAAATACTGAAGTGAAATATTTAGTTGTTCACATCTCAACTTCACAGCCATTTCAATTGTTCTTAAACCTTTTGACACAGCCTCATCATACATTGGCCAATAATAATAGGCATGTGCTTGCAAGTATTCAATAGTTTCAAATGCATCTAACACATCCTTTGGTACGTTTTTATGAAATCTACCTTTTACCAAGTATTTACTTAAGTATTCTTGATAATTCTTACAGCCAAAAACATCCCATCTATCATCTGGATTGTGGTATTCCATGAAACTAAATTTATATTGTTTAATTACTTATATTTATTATAATCGTAATAACTTTTAATACAAGTATTCCATTGAGTTATAAAGCTTTCTCGATGCTTTAATAGGCCTAAGTTATTAAGTTCTTGATAAGCATGCAGCCAAGCTGAAACTTCTCTATTAAGCGATTTTATTACATTATCTTCTGGCATTCCATCAATAAGATGCCCATATTCATGAAGGATATCCCAAAGTAAATTTAAACCTCTGGAATCGCTATTAATGTTGATTTTTAAATGGCTATCGAGCCAGTTAATTGATGTTTCACTTCCTTCTCTTCCAGGCGAAACATTAGATACTGATATGTCAAAACACTTATCTGTGAATTTTTTCAATATTTCTACAAGTTCATTTTTAAATTCATGTAACTCGCCAGTAGTGCTGATTTCTTCAATAATCCTTTGAAAGTAAGTGTTATTTAATTTATGCTGACAAAATACTTTACCGCCAATTATTTTTTCATGTAATCCTGCTGAAATTAAATTTCGTAATGAATTATATGGGGCATTGCTTTCAGTTGTTAGCATTTCATTAACGAAAGCTTTCTCTGCTGTTTCATGCCCCCTAGCAATTATCGTTTCATTTTGACCTCTAACTATTTCTGATGAGATGATTTTGTGTTTATTTGGATTGGATCTATCAATATCTATGCTCGATAAAATAAATTCATTTTCAATTTGAGTAATAATAGTCAATCGTGTACCTTCACTTAGCAGTTCTTCAGCGGTCATGTCATTTTGCAAACGCACAGCAAGAGCTTTTGGAAATGCTTTTAAAAATATTTCCATATCCTCAATTTCACTTTCATCAAATGATGGTAAAATTTGATTCTCAATGTAATTAGGCATAGGTATTCTGCCTACTCCCCAGCTCCCTGCAATACCTAATAAAATTCTCCCATCTAAAAACGAAACTATCTTTCTGTGACCATCTGTATGGCTACCATTCGAAAACAATCTTGAATCGCTACATTGATGCGCTCCTTTTTTGTCTATCCATGAAACGATTAAAGTCATGCTTTTATATAATTATATTTTCTGGTTAGTACTATTCTTTTTAGGAAACTCCGTGTTATAGTTTCCTATAATAAACATGCGATTATTTAATTAGGATAAATTATTACTTTAAAAGTACCCATCATTGGTGTATTACCTGTTAGTATTAGAGCATTATTTGACGTTATTTTTAAAATCGTGTTCTCATAATTAATATCTATTTGCGTTAACACATTATTTGGACTTATTTTCCTGCCATTTAAAATTGTTATTTGCCCATATGACATTCCTTGCATGTTAAAAACCAATTCAATATCAAATTCTTCAGCTTCCTTACTTTCGTTGTCCCATTTATAAATTATACTTGTAACAATTCGTATTGTGTCATTTACTACTTTATTTTTATTTTTTAAAAATGAAATGAACTCATTAAATATTAAATCATTTGCCGTCATACTATCATTACTTTTAATGTTATAATAATTATTAGAAAAGCGCAATCATCAGAAGTTAAGTGTTTTATTTTCCGATTTTTCCAATTAATGCTTTTAAGTTGTATTATAAAATTTCTTCAACCCATTCTCTATCTCTAAAGCATCTAATATAACTTTCTGCAGCTTTGCTGTATTCGGAATTTGGATGCATAAGTTCACGAAGATCATCTTGAATGTGTATTCTTGCTTGACAAGGTCCATAAGAATCACCTCTTTCAACTAGTTTTTTGATTTTATTGTAAAGCTTCTCTCTATCTTCGTTGAAGGTGGGGAAGTCTAAATTTAACAGGAGATTACTAGTATTTACACGGTAAAGCGCATTGGCGTCATTTCTATGGTCATGAGCAATAACTGGTCGGCCATCTGGTTGAAACTGCAACAGATTACAATCTGCCTCGACGCAAGGATCTAAAATAACATAATTTTCATTTGCGATGCCCGCACTGTTTGTGGCATGGGCTTGGTTATTCATCAAAGGAAAATAATGATGCTTTCCACCAGTATCATTTAAAATAGGATTCACATTTGGCCTATTTGCAAATTGACAACTAAGGCGATAATTTTCTGGAATAAATGCTAAAAACCAGTACCAGTATTCGACATTACCTGCATTATCCAATATCTTTCCTTTTGGACGAAAATGGTCTACATCATAAACGCAGCCTGGGTTTTTTGATTCTGTATACCAACATTTTCTATTTGAAGCATTCTCCAAAGTTTGCTTAGTTCCTCTCCATGTTGCATTTCCATTGGCAATTGTTGTTATTTTAGTTTCATCATTTCCATTAGTAACAAGAGTATGACTTGTGGTTAAAGCCGCATTAACAGACAGAGGTAAATTGGCTAAAACAGTTTGGATATTAATGTATCTCATTTTACTCCAGTTTAATTTTTGTATTTAGTTTCTTCATACTTTTTATATTCTGGATCTCTGAATGAAATTGATAAGCCAAGGATATCAAGTTTTTCGTTTATCTCTTTCAATCGAGCTCTTTCTGCTTCTTCCAAACGAGTTTTTTTGTAAGCAAGTGACAAGCGTTCGTCTAATAAATTTTGTGTGTGTTTATCAAGACTCGATGGAAGACCAAAAAATTCACTTGTTAGCACGTTGGCAACACCTTGACCTCTTGGATCTCGAACGGGGTGAAAGTAATTCAATTCACTGTTTTCATTAACACCTGCAATTAGCACTTGTTCCTTTGTTAATCCAGAAATTATAATAGGATCATGCGAGGCCAATAGCACTGAAGACCGTTCTTTCTGTTCATCTGATAGTGCATATTTCAAAAGACTTTCATATTCCCAGGACCAGACTGGATTTAAATGAGTGTCAGGTTCATCAAGAAGTACTAGTGATTCGGATTGGTTATATAATTTTAAGCCTCCAATTACACAAAGGAGTTGTTTTTCACCTTCACTCAAATCATCTATACTATAAGTTGCACCAGATTTAGAATTTACAAGTTCAAATTTGGTTGCAGCAACAATCTTTCTGTATGATAGAGCTTGCATCATACTTTGGAAATTTGTGCTTCTTCTTTCAAGATAGCTTCCAATTTTCTCAAGCCCTAACCTATTGAAAACGTAGGTTCTCAGATTTATCCTTGATTGCGAATCAAAACTACTACTTGATTGGCTCTCGATAGCTAAAACATCTAGGTCGGCTAAAAAATCACGAATTGCACCAGTTGTTCCCCAAAATTTCGGATCATCAGTATCCTCAGCATAATTTTCAGGAGGCATCAGGGTAATTTTGAATCTTTGTATATCGCTTAATGAAAGTCTAGTGAGTAGTTCTAAATGACGATGTGCAAAAAGACCAAGCAGTGTCCATTGAGCCTGTTTTATATCAGAGAAAACAAATAAACGATCTAGGTTATTAGTTTGCCTACGCAAATAAAGATTGAATTTTCTATCATATCGTTTTATTAAATCTCTTGTGCGGTTGCATGTTCCAGAGTAATAGCAAAAAATTAATTCGGGGAAAGGCGGCATATTACCAACCTCTCTTATCCAATTGGTAAAATGGGTTCTACTTATCGGATTACCGTCAATGACTATTCGTAATGATGCTGAATCGCCAGCCTTTTCAATCTTAACATTTTTATTATTTACTTCATACGTAATATTAAATTGAAATGTAGGCAAAGAATTGTTATAAAGCCCAATGAAAATTTGAATTAACGCTTCGAGTAAATTCGATTTACCTGTTCCGTTATTACCAATAATGACTAAAGGAATTTCTTTTGATTTGAAATGAATCTGAGTTTGCTTCAGATTTTTATACCCATCAATATATAGACTTTTTATTTTCATTTGTTATGCATATTTGACATCTAATACACTCATTGAACAGCTTTTTCAACTATGGTTTTAGAAAGTAAAACTTTAAGGGCTTGAGATTCTAAAATCTTCTCTTTTATTGTATCACATAGACCAAATATACTTTCCACTTTTTCAACTATTCGCTTTTGTTCTGTTAGAGAAGGCAAGGGGATAACGAATTTAGATATATTACTCATACTTAAATTTGGTCTAGCATTATCAACCTGCTTATCAAACATGTAGGAGACGCAAATACTACTATTGAAAAAGTGTAAAAAGAATCTTTCATCAATATATTCGGGAAGCATCCGAATTAAACAAACTGCTTGATTAATATTTGCTAATTCATCAATGTTATATATGGCAGTTCTTCCAATAGATCCTCCAACGATATTCATTAGAAAATCTCCCCTTTTTAAGATTGATTTAGGTTCAATTGTATTGAATTTCAATTCCACATATTTTTTGCTGTCAAGTAACAATTTGTAACTCCCAACATTCTCACTTGTCACAAATAAAACATCATTAGGATTTTCTGTGTATGAAACTCCTTGCCATTTAGGAGAAGAGCCTTTTGTAATTAGCATACACAATTCTTCCAACCTGCAAAATTCCCAACCAACAGGTAAATTGAAAGGCATTTCTTCAGGCCTAATTTTAGATAATGGAGCGGTCTTCTTTAATTTGCCCTCCTTAATTAATTTCTCTTTCGCTTTAGATATTTTTTTAAGCAATTCACTTGCCGGCTCATCTTTTGGATCTTGTTTTTCCAACTTACCCATAACTGCCAATTGAAGAATAGTTTGTTTAAGTTGATCGATACTATCATCGGTACAAAAAAGTGTATCAAAATGAACCGACAAGCGCTCCCATGCCTTATGTAATTCATCTACATCATTTGCTTGAGTTAAAGTCTCTAATAGTGTTTTAACTAATACCTGATGGGTTTTTAAGTTATTGAATTGTTCATTTTCCAACTTATCACATAAAGCCATTAGCTCATCTACTTTGGCTACTATTCGGTGTTGTTCTTCAAGCGGAGGAAATGGGATTTTGCAACTTTTATATTCCCTTTTATTAATCTTTGGCTGACCTGTACCAACATTGACCTCATTAATATATTCCCAATAACGATGAGATTTACTAAAGTATTTAAAAAATTCTTTGTCATAGGCCTTTGTTAATACCAACATAAACATATTTGGTGCTAAGGTTGCAGGCTTATTTATAACAGGAATTTCTAAGATTGTTCCAACTCCAGCACCAACATTAGCGATAACGAGCTCTCCACCATTAACAATTGATTTTGATAAGAAATTATATCCTTTTTCATCCGTATAAACAAATCCGCTACTTTTTTTAAGATTATGCCTTAAATCTGTAAGTCTTACAAGAATAGCATAATTTTCTTCGTCATAATACTGTACATTTTTACGTAAAGTAGCAAAACTCCCATTAGCCTGGAAATCCGTTATATAAACAATGATGTCTTCAAAATATACAGTTGCCCAATTTTTTGGATATTGAAACTCTTTTATTTTTATTTGAAGAGGTTCAAATTTTTGAAGACGAACATTTCTTTCTTTATGAAATTGTTCTCGTTCATTTTTTATATTTTTTAATATTTTGGCAAAATCAGGATTTTCTAAACTAGTTTCACAAAGTTTACCGGAGATTGCAAGTTCTAATATTAACTCCCTTAATTTTGAAATTCCTTCTAGACTGATATTGTCTACGTTTTTAATTCGTGTCCTTGATTTTATACCTTGAGCACCAGTCCAAATATCAAAACTATTTACAATCGTATCTATCATGTTATTTGCCTTTGTTACTTAATGCTTCAGCCAAAATAGCCTTTAGCTGATTGTGTAAGTTGGAAATTTCCTTTTGCTCCTTATTATACATTGCAAGCAATTTATCTGGGTCATGTGTTATTTGCTCACCTACATGAGGGTTTTTAATATCCAAATTGTAATTGCGGTCTATAATATCTTTTACTGATACTTTCCAAGCGTGTTCATTTTCTTTTCTTTTTTTAAAATCATTTTTTTCATCACCCCACCAATCTATTTCGGTTTGAAACTCTTCGAAACGCATAGGTTTTGTTTTGTTATAGTTAACCACACCTTCGGGATATGGGTGCTCGTAATACCAAATATGTTCAGTTGGTTTGCCTTTAGTGAAGAATAGAATGTTTGTTTTAATACCAGTATAAGGATTGAAAACACCATTTGGTAAGCGCACAATGGTATGCAAGTTGCATTCCGTCAACAGTTTTTCCTTAATACGGGTCTGAATTCCCTCGCCGAACAAAAAACCATCAGGCAATACAACGGCTGCTCGGCCTTCATCCTTAAGAATATGAATAATTAAGGTTAAAAAAAGATTGGCTGTTTCTCTTGTTCGAAAATTAGTGGGGAAGTTGTTCTCAATTCCATCTTCTTCCATGCCACCAAACGGAGGATTAGTCACAATAACATTCACTCTATCAGCATTGGTATAATCACGCAGTGGGCGACTCAATGTGTTATCGTGTTTTATATTGAATGGCACATCAATTCCATGCAAAATCATATTAGTAGTGCAAAGCAAATGAGGCAATGCTTTCTTTTCAAAACCATGAATTGAGTTTACTAATATTTCTTCATCTGCGGGTGATTTAACAAAGTGCTTGCGTTTATATTCAATAACATTGCTTAAAAATCCACCAGTACCACAAGCAGGATCCAAAACTGTATCATCTAATTTGGGAGCTATTCTATCTACAATAAAAGTTGTTACAGCTCTTGGAGTATAGAATTCACCTGCATTTCCAGCACTTTGTAAATCCTTAAGTATTTGCTCATAAATACCACCAAATGTATGGCGGTCGCCAGATGCATTAAAATTTATTTCACATATTTTGTTTACTACTTGTCGCAACAGGGTGCCTGACTTCATGTAGTTATATGCATCTTCAAATACATTTTTTATTACAAGGGCTCTTTTGCCATTTTCGCCATCTATTTTCAGTTTTCTTTGTAGAGTAGGAAAAAGCTCATTTGTAATAAAATTCATAAGTTCATCACCGGTCATCCCCTCAGAATCCTTTGCCCAATTTCTCCAACGTAGTTTCTCTGGAATCGGTGATTTGTATTTATCTTCAGTGAGTTCTAATTCCTCTTCTCTATCATCAATAATTTTTAAAAAGAATAACCATACTAATTGGCTCAATCGTTGGGCATCTCCATCAACACCTACGTCTTTTCGCATTATATCCTGAATGGACTTTATGACACCTGATACATTGCTCATGCTGTTTTATCTTGTTTAAATAGTTCGTTTTCTAATTCTTTAATTGCTTGTTCGTATTTTTCTTTTCCTTCAAATACGTCATTTATTATTTCCATTGGTGTACCAATATCCGAGAATGGTTTTAATTTTAGAACTTTTGCGTTTTCAATACTTTCTACTCCTTTATCAGCATACATTTCCAATAACCCATCTATCACCGCTTTTGCTTTATCACCATATTTTGTAAAATAATTCCTCTTCTTAACATTGTTTGCTCTTTCTCTTCTTGTTAGTGGCGGTTGACCAAAAGCCACATGACAAATCAAATCAAAATCGCCATAATCTTTACCAACTAATTCCGCTAAATGTTCTAAAACAACACCATGTTCCTCAAGCAAATCAATTATTGCTTGCTTCTTATTTGTGTTGTTCCAATTTTTTAAGAAATCATCCAGTGAAGCAAACTCTTCCTTTATTTTTTTTACAGAAAAGTCTTTGTATGATTCCGTAATTAATTTCCCATCCTCACCAAGGTATTCAATACGTTCATTTTTAATTTTCACGGATACACCGCTTACAATTATTTTTTTCCCATAAGGCACTTCGGGATCCTCAACGATGTTATCTTCATTTTCATCATCTATTGGATCTGGTGGCACAGGATCATCATCAGGTGTAGGATTATAAATTATAACTGGTTCACCATCAAATTCAGGGTCTTTAAAATGCTCCGTAGCTTTTTTAAAATCCATAATTGTAAAAAAGAATTTATTGAATTCTTCATCTATTCGAGTACCACGCCCAATGATTTGTTTAAACATAGTCATAGACTTAATAGTCTTATCAAGAACAATCAACTTGCAGGTCTTTGCATCTACACCTGTTGTCATTAGCTCTGATGTGGTAGCAATTACAGGGAATTTACTTTCAGGGTCGATAAAGTTATCTAACTCTGCTTTACCTTCAACACTATCGCCCGTAATACGCATAACGTATTTGGGATTCTCAATTGCAATTTTACCCGCTGCATTTACGATTGCTTTCCGCATGCGCTCTGCATGATCTATATCCTCGCAAAAAATAATTGTCTTTGAATAAGGATTAGTTGCATTCAATAATTGCATTACTCTTTTTGCCACTAATTTAGTCCGCTGATTAAGGATTAAAATTCTATCCATATCAGCTTGATTGTATTCTCGATTTTCAATGGGATTCCCTAAATCATCCGTCATACCTTCAGGTGGTGTCCAACCATCAACATCTTTATCAATATCAATTTTTACAACTTTGTAAGGAGCTAAAAATCCATCTTGAATACCTTGCTTTAAAGTATAAGTATAAACTGGGTCATTAAAGTATGTTAAGTTAGATACATACTCTGTTTCTTTTGGAGTAGCAGTTAATCCAATTTGAACTGCATTTGTGAAATAATCTAGAATCTCTCTCCATGAAGAATCTTCAGCTGCACTGCCACGGTGGCACTCGTCAATCACAATTAAATCGAAAAAATCTCGTGAAACCGTTTTAAAAATTTTATCCTCCTCCGCTGGGCCAGTTAATGCTTGATATAAACCCAAATGAATTTCGTATGATGGATCAATCTTGCGATTCTTAATTTTAGTCATTACAGAACCAAAAGGCTTAAAGTCATTAACTAAAGTTTGGTCTGCTAAAATATTTCTATCCACAAGAAACAAAATTCTTTTTGCAGCTCTTGCTTTCCATAGCCGATAGATGATTTGAAAGGTTGTGTAAGTTTTACCGGTACCAGTTGCCATAACCAAAAGAATACGATTTTGACCTCTTGCTACCGCTTCAATTGTTCTATTAATTGCTTCAACTTGATAATATCTTGGCTCCTTACCCGAACCATCTTCATAATAAGGTTCAAGAATAAGTTCTTCTCTTTTATCCTCTATATTGTGAAATTTTTTATAGCGGCTCCAAAGCACTTCTGGTGATGGAAAATTATCTAATGGAAATTCTGATTCAATATCTTCACCTTCTTCGGCAACTTTATTATGTTCTGCAAAGGCATCACCGTTTGAACTGTATGCGCTTGGTACACCTAAAATATCAGCATAGCCCAATGCTTGTTGCATACCACTGCTAACAGTAAGACTGTTTTCCTTAGATTCAATTACAGCCACTCTTGTTCCAGGCTTCCAAGAAAGAACATAGTCTGCGAACTTTTTCTTTTTCTTATTACGCGCAGACATTTCCCCACGAACAATAACTGGTCCAGGTGTAAGCGTCACATTTTGTCTTATCTGAGTAGATAAATCCCAGCCAGCATTGATAATAGCAGGAGTGATATAAATATTCTCTATATCTCTTTCGCTTAATTCCTTTTTGTTTTCCATTTTCAATTTTGCTTTTCGAGCAACAATTATTTTAAATGCAATTCCATGTTATTCTTTATTCCAGACCTAACAAACTAATACTAAATCTATTTTCCAACCTCTAGCACTAATATTCTGAACCACTTCAAATATAACAAAATACCTTAATTTAAAGATGACAGAAATATCCTTTTATACAGCGCTTATTTAGCTAATAGCCTATTTGATAAATCTATCTACTTCCCTTCCTCCCATGTTTTCAAACCTTCGAGGTAGGTATTGCTAAAATCAACTTTCAGTTGTATCCACATGGGCAGGTGGTCGGAGAGTTGGTAAGTTTTCCATTCGGCGTATGCTTTTTTAAGACCTTCGTCGGAAGTGGCTTTGCCAGGGATTTGTTTTTTGTAGTGGGCAAAATCATCGTTGCTAAACACCGTTTGGTAATAATTAAACACTCCTGCATTGTTGCCTCCTTTGGCAAATTCTAAATGTCCGCTTTGGGTTTTAAATGCCATTTGGTCGTAGTGCTTATCCTGCTTAAAATTGCTGGGTAGTTTTTGCAACTCCTCGGGTACAATAAACTTTTTGCTTTTTAAGGCTTCCATGGTTTTGTGTTCGGGGCTTATAATGTTAAAGTCGCCCAACACAATGTAGGTGTTATTGGCATCGGCTTTCACGCGCTTGTCCAAAGCATCTACAACAGTTGCAATTTCTTTTATGCGGCGCTGCAACTTAGCTCCTGTATCGGTTCCATAATATATATGCACCGTAGTTATCATAAACTTAAACCATCCCGCCTGAAAGCCCACCGTAAAAGGTGTGCGTGCAAATTGCAATCCGTCTAAGGGTTTTGTATTGTCCAACACTATTTCACCAGCTATACCCGTAAAGTTTACTTTTGATTTATCGTACAAAAATGCCAGGCGCTCATTGTTTCCCGATTCACCTTCAACTGTGTCCGTTGCAATGTAAGCCCATTGTTTGCCCAATAGGTGCATTACTTTTTCGAGGGCATACAAATCAGCACGTACTTCTTGCACGGCAACCAAATCAAAACGCGCAATAATTTCGGCAATGTAATAGTAGCTTTCTTCGAGGCGTTCGCCACCTTTGTTTTTAGTAGCAAACTCACGTATGTTCCAGGTTGCCAACAACAAGTTTTCCGAAACTGTTTTTTGGGGTATGGATTTGTCTAAATTACTTCGTAGTTGCAATAGTTTGTTGCAAATAAATTCGCGTTCGCTTTTCTTCAGCTTCTTAAGATCTTTGTAAAAAGGCATGGTAATTAGTTTTAGTGTATCTAAACGTTTTGTGTCTCAAGTTAAACGGTGTAACAAATGTAATGAATTGCTTTGGTACAAGCAATTAATAATGCAAAATGTTTGTCATTTACAAACCATGGTGATTTTTCGTAAATTTGTATTTAAAATGTGTACATGAAATTGAATTTTACTATTGTACTACTTGTTTGTTTTGGTTTTATATCATTACAAAGTCTTGACGCCCTGTTAAACAAGCCTATTGATGTAATTGCTTTTAAAAAAGCAAAAGGTCAAAGCAATAGCGGAGGTGCCAAAAAACAGAGCTATTATTTTAAACCAAAGCAAAAAGGTTTTTACATGAGTTTTGGTTTATTTAACTCAAACAAAACGTATTATGGTAGCGATACCGCACATAAAATAAAAAACATCAATGCTCTTTACATGGTTACTTACAAACCTTTAGGTAAATATCAAGATGACTTTATCGACCCAAACGAAACCCTTATTGAGTTTTGTGCTAGCTATAATGACATAGACTTGCCCCAACTTGCCTTTATTGGATTAGATACAGTGCAGGTTAAAAATAAATTAGGAAATAATTTTATTCGCAAAGCTAATTGCTTTGTGTACACAAAAAATAAAAACGCTTTGGTATTACTTATAAATGGTAAAGTAGTTAGCAAATTAAAGTACACAAGGTTAAATTTAGAAATAAAACAAGATAATGTACCTAATGAATTAGTTACTTATTTTCCAACGTTTTAATTTTCGTTTACCAATTTTAAGAATAGTTTTTAACCACCCGAGGCTCACAGGGCAATAAGGTTGGTTTGACTGGTGGTTTGATAATTGATTTATTTGTTGTGTGAGAGAACATCCCCCCTTACCCTCCCGAATAAATTTCGGGACAGGCTCTTCAAAGGGGGAATATTAGGAATGATGTATTCGGAAACATGTTGAGATTGCTTCACCCATGAAGGGATTCGCAATGACGGTTTTTGTTTTTAGGGAGTGAAATAACATCCCCCCTGCCCCTCCCGAACAAATTTCGAGACAGGCTCTTCAAAGGGGGAATATTAGGAATGATGTATTCAGCAACTCTAAATTATCAATGATAAATTATCAATTGTAAATGCTCAATATTGATCAGTGATAACTGAAAAATGATAATTTAAAATCTCATGAATTTTATTTTCATCCTAAAACCACTTGCTGGTTTCGAAGAACAATCCAAATGTTTAGTATTCCGCCCACAATAGCAATTGTGTGCAAGCCTTGGCGTCCGCCGCGGCGGAGCGGAGCAGCCCTGAGGTGAATGCCGCATTGCTTAGAATTTTTTGGAAAGTTCGCTTAGCGAATGTCTTTTCTAAAATTCTTAGTATTTGGCAGAGGAGAGAAGGAATCGAATCGACTTGTTTTTTGGTTACTTTGCTTCGCCGCGGCGAAAAGGCAAAGTGACGTAGAATAAGTTAAATAATCATTAGTTAATTGTACTTTTTGTCATTACCACAAAAAGTACCAAAAAAGGCTAGAGGATTTGAATGCTAACGCACCTCTATTCCTTTTTTGAATTTTTAAAGCATTTGGGCAAAGCCTCCTGCTTCAAAATTCTAAAAAAGAAATATTCACCGCAGAGCCTCTAAGCCAAATCCTCAGGGCTAACGCGCATGTTTCCATTGAAAGATTTCCTTAAATAGATAGTTTTCCGCTCAGAAACATTACCCAGAACCACAACTCAAATGTTCAATTTAAATGACAATTGATAAATTATCAATTGTAAATGCTCAATATTGATCAGTGATAACTGAAAAATGATAATTTAAAATGGGATTTGGTGTTTAAAACATTATCAATGATAAATCATCACCCGCTTCTTATGAATTCAAAAGAAATTAAGTTGTGGTAAATGAATGGGTTTGGTTTAGAACTGAAATTTAGTCTGTTCTCGATACGCCCTTCGGGACTACTCGAACTGACAGTATATAACGAATATAACTGTCAGTTCGAGCTTGTCGAGAACTAGACTAAGGGTCTTAATATTACAATAAACATAACTACAGGAATTTATTCTTCAAACAAAATGAGCCACTCTTTCGAGCGGCTCATCTGTATTAAAACTTCAATGTAGGGGTTTTGTTAGGGTTTACTTTTTATCAAAAGAGTTAGTGCTATTGTTAATTACATCTACCTTATCAGCGCCAGCGCCCATAGATATAATTTTAAACTCTGTTCTTCTGTTTTTTTGGTGCTCTTCTTCCGAGCAAGTTGATTTTACAGCTCCCTCGCAAGCACATCCGTTTAGCAATTGCGATTCGCCATAACCCTTACCGTAAATACGCGCAGGGTTTGTAATTTTTGATTTAATGTAAGCTGCTGATGCTTTTGCACGCTTATCGGATAATGTTTCGTTATACTTAATAGATGCACGACAATCGGTATGCGAACCTAATTCAACCACCATGTTCGGATACTTATTCATTACTTCTACTACCTTATCCAATTCGGCTGCTGCATCTGGGCGAATATTAAATTTATTTAAATCGAAACGTATATCGTTAATCACCACTAAATCACGTAAATCTTTCACCTCTTTGTCCATTTTTAATGCGCCTACTAACACATCAGCTACATTAATAATTCCTGGTTTTGCAATAGTATGGTTAAAGTTCACTGTTTTAGGGAAGTATCCTTCTTTCACTAACTCAATTTTATATCCTAAAGCATCGCCCATTTTAACTCCAGTTAATGGTTTCATTAAATCACCACTGCTTGGTGTTGCATCTTGTATAAATACAGCTCCGGTTTTTAAATCGGTAACTTTTACTTTTACACCTTCTAAAGGTTGGTTTGTTTTACCATCACTAACCAATAAGCGTAAAGCATTTCCTGGATCTTTTTCTAAAATTACATCTGCTACAACTTCATCTTTATTAAAAGTTGCTGCTGTGTTGTTACCATCAAAATATTTATCTTGTTTACCGTTTAGTTTATAATTATCATCATTTTCAATAGCAAACTCATACTCACCATTTTTACCTGCTGCTACTTCGCCAATTGCATTTCCTTTAGAGTCGGTTAATTTAACCATTGCTCCAGGCATTAGGTTACCTTCTTTATCTTTTGCCTGACCTTTGATAATTTTTCCAAACTTTAATGGTTTTAAAATATTTACCGAGTAAATATCATCATCACCTTTTCCGCCAGCTCTGTTAGAACTTACGTAACCTGTTTTCATATCCTTATCCACTATCAAACCAAAATCATCCATGTTTGTATTTAAAGGCGCTCCCAAATTGATTACTTTTTTAAAACCACCATTAGATGGAAGTGCAATAAAATTATCTAAACCACCTAAACCCGGGTGACCATTTGAAGCAAAAAACAATGAACCATCTTGGTGAATGAATGGAAATTCTTCGTTCCCTTCGGTATTTACTACATCACCTAAATTCTCTGGTTTACCCCATGATCCATCGGTATTGCGTGTTACTTTCCAAATATCCACTCCGCCAACACCGCCTGGCATATCCGAAGCAAAATACATTAACTTGCCATCAGAAGTTAAAGTGGCATGGCTGCATGAATAATCTTTACTGCAAAATGGTAATACTTGTAGTGCTGTCCATTTACCATCTTTTAATTCCGCCGAACAAAGTTCTAACATAGTTGTTTTATCTGCTGCTTTTGCTTTGTAGTTATCGCGACTTAACACCATAAATGTTCCTTCAGGGTTAAATGCCACAGGACCTTCGTGGTATTTTTTATTATCCTTTTTATCAAACATTTTTGTGTTGCTCAATTCCATATCAGCACCTTTATCGCCCAAATACATGTTTAAGAAAGGTTTACCATTCCAGTTGTATTGGCGGAAAGCTCCATGTGCTTTTGCATCAAAAGTTGAAGCATAAACTACTTGGTTTTTGTAATACGATGGTCCAAACTCTTGAGCAGCCGAATTCATAGCTAAGTTTTTTAAAGCAAACTTACCTTCATCTTTCTGCAACTTATATACAATACCTTTTGTTTCGTTATATTCCTTTGCACGATGATCGTTTGGAGCTGCGCTGATAAAATTTTTCATTGCAGCATCTGCTTCGGCGTATTTACCATTGTTTTCTAAAACTTGTGCGTAGTTATATAAATCGTTAGGAGTTTTTTCGGCACTTTGCACAACTTGAGCAAAATACTCTTCCGATTTTTTTGTATCGCCGGTGTATTTGTATGAATCAGCTAACTTACGTTTAACATCTGTATTCTTTTCTTTTAAAGGTTCAAGAATAGAAATTGCTTTTGCGTAAGAATATTTATTGTAATATTTAATCCCTTTTTTTACACGTCCGGATGATTGCTGAGCGCTTGCAAATGATACAGCAAACACTAAACTTGCGACTGTTAACGTATATTTTAATTTATTAAAGTTCATATTGAATTTTATTTGGGTTTTGCAAATGTTTTAATTAGAAATAACGAGGTGATTTGATACGGCCTTTATCTTTAAATATCATGTCGTAACGTAAAACAATTTCGTGCGAACCTGAATTGTATTTACCTGTGCGATTGGTTAAAGAGAAATCGTAAGAGTAACCTGCATACAATTGATCAGTAAAATCATAACCTAATAAAATACTTAATGCATCATTGGTTCTATAACCTAAACCTAAGTTTAATTTTTTGCTGAAAATTGCCATTGCAGTAATATCTGCTTCAATTGGTGCACCAGCTGTTACTTTCACAAAAGTAGTTGGTTTAATATCAATCATTTCGTTTACTTTTAACATTGCACCTGCAATAAAAAAGTAGTGACGTTTTTGAGTTGCAGCTAAGGTGTTTGTACCACCAGTTGTTGTTCCATCAGCACCAATTGCATTTTGCAAAAACTTAGGAGTTGACAATCCTACATAAAAACGCTCAGCATAATAATAAACACCTGCACCAAAATTAGGTTGTATTTTAGAATTAAATGTTTGTTGTAAGTTTGGATCGTTACCGATGTTTCCATCTGTTAAATCAGCTGATGAAATTGGCTTACGATTAAAAAAGTTAATACCTCCTTTAATACCAAAAGCTAATCTATCGCCTTTATCGTTTACTTTTATTTTGTAAGCAAAATCGCCGTAAACTGCGCCATTATTGGTTGGCCCTATTTGGTCGGCAATAAATGATAAACCTACACCCAACTTATTATTTAATAATGGGCTGTGTAAAGTATACGTACCTGTTTTTGGTGAACCTGGAAAACCCACCCACTGACGACGACCTAATGCAGTCATAGTCAAAGCTTCGCGACTACCGGCATAAGCTGGATTCACCGCCAAAGTATTCATCATGTAATGCGTAAACATTGCATCTTGCTGCGCTTGCACATTAAATGCTGAAACAACTACAACACATGCTAAGATTGCTCTTTTGATGATGTTATTTTTTCTATTTGAATTCATTTTTCTTTTATTTAATGATTTGATAGTTCTGTTTAAAACTCTCGGCTTTTACACCGAGAGTTTGATTTTATTTATTTAGGTAGATGTATCCTTTAATTGGTTTTGCATCTCCACCTAATTCAACAATGATGAAGTAAGTTCCGGTTGGTAACACATTACCACCTACTGTTACTCCTTTATTGCTTGTTCCATCCCAACGTTTGCTGCTATCGTTGTTATCGTAAGCATCCATCTCCCACACTGTATTACCCCAACGGTTAATGATTGTTACTTTGTTATTTGGATATTGTGTTAATGTTAATCCTTTAATTACTAAGAAATCATTTAAGTTATCTCCGTTTGGCGAAATACCATCAGGGATTTCGATATCACATGCATCTGGATCTAAGTAGTTAGAAACACCATCTCCATCACAATCTTGACTTGGAGTTTCGTTTCCAGCTCCATCATTGTTACCATCGTTATCACTATCTGTATCTACAGCATCAGCTAATCCATCGTTATCCGTATCTAATGGAACAGGGTTTCCAATACCATCACCATAACCAGCATCATCCTCATCTACTGCATCTAAAATACCATCACCATCTAAATCTGCTAATCCATCAATCACACCATTGTTATCTGTATCCACGTTACCAAATCCACCTTCAAACGAATCGAATATGGTATCGTTATCGCTATCCAAATCATTGTAATCTGGTGAACCATCTCCATCCGTATCGCGTGGTGTATCATTAGCATCTAAATCACCGTATGTTCCAACACTACCATCTGCTAAATCAATAATACCATCATTATCTGTATCGTTTCCTTCTATCACACCATCATTATCTGTATCTAATGCTCCAAATCCTCCTTCAACCACATCATTGATACCGTCGTTATCAGAATCTAAGTCATTGTAATCTGCATTTCCATCTCCATCAAAATCACGCGGTGTATCATTTGTATCAGGATCTCCGTAAGCTGTATCGTTAGCATCAGCTGAATCGTTGATACCATCATTATCTGAATCTGGTCCGTCAACTACTCCATCGCTGTTTAAGTCAACTAAACCTGTGTT
>CAZRUA010000010.1:0-60077 GCA_964603125.1 uncultured Flavobacteriaceae bacterium
GCCATGCAAACAACCCGATGGATCTGTCCTTTCAACACAATAAACCCCGGGAGCAGTTGTTACAAGCACTGAGTCGGTATTAGAAGGGATTGGGTTGCCATTAGCAAACCAATTATAGATAGTTCCCGAGTTATCACTTGAGTTAATAACTACCGTATCGCCTTCACAAATATTTGTCATGCCACTTGCAGTAAGCGTTATTGGCAATGAAAGCATAGGACTCGCAGGTACAGTGTTTGAAATAGTAACTGAATAGGCGGTATTCAATATTTCGCAATCGGAAACATACACATAGTCAACCGGTAAAGTTCCATTATAACTTAAATCTTGAGATTGAACATACACTATTGGAATAGCGTAACCTCCGGTTGTTGGTCTTACAATATCTGAACTTTGATAAAGAAAAAAACCATCATTTGAGTACGTTTGGCTTTTTGGTTTATAATATGTCGGAGAATAATTACTACTCGTTACATCGTAACCTCGATAAAATAATCCTGGGGCGCTATTTCTTTGATATGTATTTGGAGTTCCTGCAACAGTAACACTTGTATCACTATCAGTCCATGAAACAAATAATTTGCTCCCATCATTTGATCTCGATGCCTTGATGCGATTTGTATACTGCATTGTCGATGTGCCATCAGTGGTCCACGAACTTGGATCGGAGAAGGTTATGTTACAGGTATACAGATCTGCTATATGTTTTGTACTCCATGTTCCGTTTCCACTTGTAGAAAAGTCCCAAACCCATGGTCTGTCGAGTTGATTATATTTCTCATATCCAAAACCCCCTCTGGCATAATTGTAAGAAAGCGAATCGTGGTATTCTGTATACTGAGGAACCACAGCAGTAAAATAATGCAAAACTCCATTATTATCCACCACTATTTCACCTCCATAATAATCAGAAAAGGACGGCTTCACATTGCAAGGTTCACCGAATATAGATTTATGCAAGTTGTTCAGGATCTCAGGATTATTTGTTTTCCAATCATAATTATCATTAACCTTATTCCATGTAGTTCCACCGTCAACTGTTTTCCAGATATGTGGATTGAAGGAGTGCATTGCATTGCCGCTTGCATCCGTTCTTAAACCATTACATAAAATATAACCTGTTAGTCCATCCGGTGCAAATGCGATCTTTGGCTTTAGTATCAAAGCCTGACCAGTAGTTTTTGTGGCCCAATTATTAAACACTGCATCAGGTATTCGTGACCACACATATGCTCCTCCGCTCAAATATCCTTTATAAACTACAATGCCGGTAAGTGGCGCTGTTACAGAGTTAATAGAGCTCAGAGAATATCCCGTTGCCCACACATCTGTACCTACATTAGTAAGTGATATTCCTCCGAAATAGGTTAATCTCATAATAGAATTTACGGAGTCTGCAGAAGTATAATAAATCTTCATGTCATTCGACATACTGTTTCCCGAACTATTTGCAGGACGGCTTGCAGACCAACCTGCTTCCCATTCCCCACTTGCGGCCGTTGATGGTCCCATCCCTACAAATCTTGCATTTGCCGGATTGGTATTTCCCGGTGCGTTTGCAATTACAGTATTGGGATATCGACCCCATGGACCATTTGTAGATATAAATTGTGTATACAAGGAAGCGCCTGTCCAGGTTAAACCATTATCCGTTGTATATTTCATCAGAATGTTTCCTGAATTTGCAGATGTGATTCCTGTTGTACTCCAATCTGCTGCTGGTGGCAATCGATGACCAAAAGCAACCATATTAAGATCCGGATTATAAGATAAGGGAACAGTTTCTTCCGCTGACATTCCAAAAATATTTCTGGAACTTGAAAAAGGAACTCCACTTTGAGAAAAAAGAATTGCTGCATTAAAAAATGCTAATCCCATAATTAGCATTTTGGTGGTTTTGGCAGTAGTGTGTTTCATACTTGCAATAAATAAAATTCCATAGGTTTATCAAATATAAAAAAATCCCGCCATTTCTGACGGGATTCTTTAATATAAACTTCATCAACTCTTAGCCATTCAATGCTTCAGCACCTGCAACGATCTCGAGGATCTCGGTGGTGATGGCAGCCTGACGCGCTTTGTTGTATGAGATCTTAAGATCACGTAACATTTCTTTCGCGTTATCGGTTGCTTTGTGCATCGCTGTCATACGAGCTCCGTGCTCAGATGCTACTGAATCAAGAATTGCTTTGTATAACTGGATCTTTAATGATTTTGGAATTAAGTCTCCTACAATGTATTCTTTGCTTGGTTCAAAAATGTATTCAACAGCTGATGTAGATGTTGTGTCTGTTGCAGGATTTACCTCAACAGGTAAATATGGCTCTGCAGTAGTGATCTGAACCGCTGCATTACGGAACTGATTGTAAATTACATTTACTTTATCAAACTGATTTGCTTTGAAAGCTTCCATGATCTTTTCAGCAACCGGAGCAACAGTATCAAAATTTAAATTGTCGAATAATTCGCTTAAGTTAGAAGGAAGAATAGTGTCAGCAATTGCATGTTCCGTTCTACGGAATGCATCGTTCGCTTTTTTTCCAATTGGCAGTACAGAAACTTTTTTACCTGCGTAGTCGTTCTTAATTAAGCTCCATGCTTTTTTAATAACGTTAGCATTAAAAGCACCTGCCAAACCTCTGTTAGAAGAAATCACCACCAACAACACATGGTCACCGTTTGTAGGGCGAGCATACGCGTTTTCGGAAACATCTAAACTAGCACTTAAGTTTTGAAGAATCTCTTTCAGTTTGTTAGCATACGGACGCATCTGCGTGATCGCATCCTGCGCACGTTTCAACTTTGCAGCACTCACCATTTTCATGGCGCTTGTGATCTGCATAGTAGAACCTACTGAGGTGATCCTGTTTCTTACTTCTTTTAAATTTGCCATCTCAATTCAATTTGAAAATTGGTGAATTTGATAATTTGATAATGATGTTTGCAGTTTATCGAAGATTTCATCTTCAAATTAACACATCATCAAATTTTCAAATTAATTACGCTTTAAATTTTTTAGCAACTTCTTTAGAAACCGCCTCTAATGTATTAGTGATCTCGTCAGTATATTGACCTGCTTTTAATGCATCCAACACACCTTTGTGATTTCTCTCTAATACTTCTAAGTAATCTTTTTCAAATTCTTTTACTTTATTTACAGGAACCTCACGCAACAAGTTACGTGTACCACAGTAAATAATTGCAATTTGTTGTTCAACACGTAGTGGAGAGAATTGTCCTTGTTTAAGGATCTCTACGTTACGTGCACCTTTATCTAATACTGCTTTTGTAGTAGCATCCAAATCAGAACCGAACTTCGCAAACGCTTCTAACTCGCGGTATTGAGCCTGATCTAATTTTAATGTACCTGCAACTTTTTTCATTGATTTGATCTGAGCGTTACCACCCACACGAGATACAGAGATACCTACGTTAATAGCCGGACGCACACCTGAGTTAAATAAATTCGACTCAAGGAATATTTGACCATCAGTAATCGAAATTACGTTAGTTGGAATGTATGCAGAAACGTCACCAGCTTGTGTTTCGATAATTGGTAAAGCTGTTAATGAACCACCACCTTTAACAATACCTTTGATTGACTCAGGTAAATCATTCATTGATTTAGCGATATCATCAGAAGCATTGATTTTAGCTGCACGTTCTAATAAACGACTGTGTAAGTAGAAAACGTCACCTGGATAAGCCTCACGTCCTGGAGGACGACGTAATAATAACGACACCTCACGGTAAGCTACAGCTTGTTTAGACAAATCATCATAAATGATTAATGCCGGACGACCTGAGTCACGGAAGTATTCACCAATTGCAGCACCCGCAAATGGAGCGTAGAATTGCATTGGAGCCGGATCAGATGCAGTAGCCGAAACGATTGTTGTGTATGGTAAAGCACCATTTTCTTCTAATGTACGTAATACGTTTGCAACTGTTGAACCTTTTTGTCCGATAGCTACATATATACAATAAACTGGGTTACCAGCTTCGTAAAATTCTTTTTGATTAATGATAGTATCAATAGCAACTGCTGTTTTACCAGTTTGACGGTCACCAATGATTAACTCACGTTGTCCACGACCAATTGGAATCATCGCATCGATAGCTTTGATACCAGTTTGTAAAGGCTCATTTACTGGCTGACGGTAGATAACACCAGGAGCTTTACGTTCTAATGGCATTTCATACAATTGACCCGTTAAAGGACCTTTACCATCAATTGGGTTACCCATAGTATCAAGTACACGACCTAATACGCTTTCGCCTACATTGATAGAAGCAATTTTACCAGTACGTTTTACAGTATCTCCTTCTTTAATATCGTTAGATGGACCTAGTAATACAGCACCAACGTTATCTTCCTCTAAGTTTAATACGATACCTTGTAAACCATTAGCAAACTCAATAAGCTCACCTGATTGTACTTTTGATAAACCGTAAATACGAGCGATACCATCACCTACTTGTAATACTGTTCCTACTTCTTCTAATTCAGCTTCAGATTTGAAACCTGAAAGTTGTTGTCTTAAAATTGCAGATACTTCTGCTGGTTTTACTTCTGCCATTATATTTGTTTTTTATGGTATTGTGAAATATTTAGTTCAATTCCGCAACGTACGGATTGTCTTTAAAGTTTTTTCTTAATTCGCTTAATTTACGTTTGATGCTTTTATCAATTTGACGATCGCCAACTGTTAAAACAAATCCGCCAATAAGTGCTTTATCTGTTTTTTCAATTAGTTCAACAGCTGCACCTTTAGCATTTTCTTGTACGATAGCTAAAATTTGATTGCGGCTAGCATCATCTAATTTAATTGCAGATACAACATTAGCAGTTACAATGTTTTTGTGAATTTTATATTGTTCGTCAAAAACATAAGCTATGTTATCAATATAACCTTCACGACGTTTTTGAGCTACTAAATCTAAAAATGCTGCTGTTGTTACTGAAATTTTTCCTCCAAAAATTGATTTAAAAATTGCCATTTTTTTGTCTGTTTTTACAACAGGACTTTCTAACATCACAACAAAGTCGTGGTTAGATTGGCAAACTTCTTTAATCAACTTCATATCATTACGAACCTCTTCTAGTTGATTGGTTTCAACAGCTAGGTCAATTAATGATTTTGCGTATCGTGCGGCAAATACTTGCATTTGCATATTAGTTTAAAGTTACTTCTTTCATTAAGTTGCTTACTAAAGCTTTTTGCTTATCGTCAGCAGCTAAATGTTCTTTTAAAATCTTCTCAGCTATATCAATTGATAAAGTTGCAACTTGGTTTTTCAACTCAGTCATTGCAGCTAATTTTTCATTGTTAATGCTTTCACGAGCAGCAGCAACTAATTTATCAGCTTCAGCTTTTGCTTTGCTTTTAGCTTCATTAACAATTGCTTCTTTTGTTTCGCGAGCCTCTTTTAACATTGCATCACGCTCTGCACGTGCATCCGCTAAAATTTTCTCGTTGCTAGATTTCAATTCTTGCATTTCTTTACGCGCATTTTCAGCACTTTGAATTGCATTATCAATTGATTCTTCACGCTCTTTAATCATTTTTAAAATTGGCTTCCAAGCAAATTTCTTTAAAATGAAAAGAATAGCTAAAAAAGTAACAGACATCCAAAACAATAATCCTATTGATGGAGTTACTAATGGGTTTAATCCTAAAATTGCTATATACATAATTTTTAATTTTTTAATTTTAAAAAGAGTGTTAACCAACCGTTAACACTCTTAATTTTTTTGCTTATAGTGCAACTAATAAAGCAACAACCATAGCGAAGAAAGCAGCACCCTCAACAAGGGCAGCAGCTAAAATCATGTTACTACGGATGTCGTTTACAGCTTCAGGTTGACGAGCGATTGATTCTACAGCAGAACCACCAATACGACCAATACCTAAACCAGCAGCTAAAGCAGCTACACCAGCACCAACAGCAGCAATACCTTTTGCAACTGGAACAGCTGAATCTTGTAATAAAACAGTTAAATTCATTTTAACATTTTTTTAATTAAACAATACGCTGTTTTTATCTACAAAAACAGCAAAAAAATATTTTATGCAACTACATGAACAGTTTCGTGGCCATGTTCAGCATGATGCTCATGCTCATGATGACCTTCTTCAACTGCTGAACCAATATAGATTGCAGATAACAATGTAAATACGTAAGCTTGTAAAAATGCAACTAAAAGTTCCATCATTCCCATAAATACTGTAAATAATATTGAAACTATACTTACTCCAAAACCAGCAGCAGCATTTTCATATTTATCAGCAAAAATGAAAATTAAACTATAAAAGGCTAAAGCAATGATATGACCTGCTGCAATGTTTGCAAACAAACGCACCATTAATACAAACGGACGAAGAACAACACCTATTAACTCGATTGGAGTTAAAATGATTAACACAGGGATAGGAACACCTGGCATTGCAAAAATATGTCTCCAATAGTGAGCATTACCAGAGAATAATACCATGAAAAATGTTATCACTGCTAATACAAGCGGAACCGCAATTGTACCACAAATGTTGGCACCAAATGGGAATAGTGGGATTAAACCTGTTAAATTACTAATGAAAATAAAGAAAAAAGCGGTTAATAAATATGGCATAAAGCGCTCATATTTTGGGCCGATAGATGTTTTTGCAACATCGTCACGAATAAACATAATTAACGGCTCCATGAAGGAAGCTAAACCTCTTGGACCTTTGCCCGCATTCTTTTTGTAGGATTTAGCAATTGCCATGAAAATTAAAAGCATTAAAACGGCTGTAATCATTAAAGCAAAAGCAGTTTTAGTGATTGAAAAATCGTAAATTCTTGCAGTTTCTAAATCGTTAATCTGGTGAGTTACTGGGTCAATAATTTCAATGTGTTCATCATGTAAGATGTATGAAAATTTGTCTGTTGTATAAACATCTTCGTGGTGTTCAACATGAGATGAAGAAAAGATTTCCAAACCTTTTGAAGTCCAAAGAATTACTGGAAGAGGAAAGTGAACAGGATTTTTGTGATCACCAAATAAATGCCACTGATGAGAATCGTTGATATGCTCAACAATCATAGGACCAGCTTTAAATTTTTCATGTTCAGTTGGATTATGACCAGGGCCCTCAACAACGGCTGAATCAGCATGGTGATTTTCTAACTCTTCGCCATCAATAGCAAAAGAATTAGTTGTACTTAAAAGAAAAAGAGCGAAAAATGAAAAAACTAGGCTTGATTTTCGGCTGAATATGTTGATTTTACTAAGCATTTGAGTAAAAATTTTTATCGTTTTTTAAATTCGGGTGCAAATGTAGGCAATTTTTGAGATAAATAAGAAAAAGTGGAGGCTTAAAATTGCTTTTTTGTCGAAATAATTGACCAAAAAGATAATTTTTGATGAAAAGTAATTCTTGAGCAGATTTTTAGCAATTTCGCATTATGGCAAACAAAGTGGGGTTATATTTTGGCTCGTTTAATCCAATTCATATGGGGCATTTAATGTTAGCCAATTATATGCTGGAATTTACTGATTTAAAGGAGCTTTGGTTTGTGGTTTCGCCTCATAACCCGTTAAAAGAAAAATCGGGGCTGTTACATCAAAATCATCGTTTGGAGATGGTTAAACTTGCCATTGAGGATTATGAATTTCCTGAAAAATTAAAAGCAAGTAATATTGAGTTTGGTTTACCGCAACCTTCATACACAGTTAATACTTTAGCTCATTTAAAGGAAAAATTTCCCAAAAAGGAGTTTTGTTTGATAATGGGAATGGATAATTTGCAATCGTTTACCAAATGGAAAAATTATGAGGAGATTTTAAAACGCCACAAAATTTACGTTTATCCAAGAAAGGGGTATGATGAGGGACAATTTAAAAATCATTCATCTATTGTTGTTACGGAATCGCCAGAATTTGATATTTCATCTACTTTCATAAGGGAGGCGAGAAAGAAGAAAAAAAACGTTTCCTTTTTTATGAGCCCTAAGGCATACCAATACATGTTGGAAATGCATTTTTACGAGAAGTAATCGAAGTTTTATTTCAATTTCGAAGTAACCTTAAAATCCTCTACATTAATTTCTTTTGTGCAAAACTCATATTCATCAATGATTTTGTTGCTGCAAACTAAAATTGTTTTATGCATTGCAAAGTCACGAATTAAATTTTTATACCAATTAATTGCTTTAGCGTCTAAATTGGAAATAGGCTCGTCGAGCAAGAGCAGGGGGCAATCGGCTAATATAGCTAGGGTAAGCCTTACGCGCTGTTTCATCCCAGAAGAGAAATGTTTAATAAATTTATTTCTTGCTGATTCTAAATCACAAATGGAAATAATTTGTTTGGTTGTTAAGTTATTTTGAAATGCTTTGAAATGCTTTTGATGTTCAATCATTTCAGCAAGAGTAAAATCTTCTATAAGCTCTAAATAAGGTGTTGCAATGCTGAGGTGTTTGTAAATCTCATCGTTAGCAATTGATTTGCCGTTAATGGTATAATTTAAAATACCTTCATTCGCCATTTGATAATTGGCTATAACTTGCATTAAAGTGGATTTCCCAGAACCATTACCTCCCAGTAAAACTATTTTTTCTTGAGGTGAAATTGTAAGATTAACATTTTTAAAAATCCATTCGCGACCAAATTTTTTTCCAAGATTTTTTGTTTCAATAGTTAGTTGCGATATGGTGTTTACATTATGCATGCAGCATTAAATACCTTTAACGATGCCATCTTTCGAGCCTCGAATAAAATCAACAATTAATCTTCTTTCAACAGTATCAGCAATTTCAGCTTCAACTAATTCAAGTGCTTTTGTAACATTATGCCCACGAACAAATATTAAACGATATACATCTTCAATCAAAGTAATTGTTTCTTTTGCAAAGCCACGGCGAGCAAGGCCAATTGTGTTTACCCCAATAAATTGAAGTGGTTCACGAGCAACACGTATAAATGGAGGAACATCTTTACGAACTAATGATGCACCAGAAACAAAAGCATGAGCACCAATTGTTACAAATTGTTGAGCTGCAACTGTTCCTTCTAAAATAGCAAAATCTTCGATTGTGATGTGCCCAGCTAAATTAACGCTATTAGCAATGATTACGTTATTTCCAACAAAACAATCATGAGCTAAATGCACGTAAGCCATAAGTAAGCAGTTATTACCTACTTTCGTCTTCATTCTATCAGCAGTACCTTTATTTATTGTAACACACTCGCGAATAATAGTATTATCACCAATTTCAGCAGTAGTGTATTCTCCTTTGTATTTTAAATCTTGTGGAATAGCGCTAATTACAGCACCAGGAAATATCTTACAGTTTTTTCCAATACGAGCCCCATCCATAATAACAGCGTTTGGGCCAATCCAAGTGCCTTCGCCAATTTCAACATCAGCATAAATAGTTGCAAAGGGTTCAATTGTAACATTGGCTCCTATTTTGGCAGCACTATTTACAGAGGCTAAAGTTGAAATCATAAATTAAGCTAATACAGGTTCTGCAGGAGTTTTTACTTCAGTGGTTTTTACTTTTACAATTTGAGCCATCATTTCAGCTTCCATAACAGGCTTCTTATTAACATAAGCTACACCTTTCATGTGGCATATACCGCGGCGAATTGGGGTTACCAATTTTAAGCTAAATACAATTGTATCACCTGGAACAACTTTTTGTTTGAATTTAACTCCATCAATTTTCATGAAGTAAGTCAAATAATTTTCTGGATCAGGAACAGTAGTTAATACTAAAACTCCTCCACATTGTGCCATTGCTTCAATCATCATTACTCCCGGCATAACTGGTTCACCTGGAAAATGCCCTTTGAAAAACTCTTCATTTAAAGTTACGTTTTTAACGCCAACTACATGCTCGGCGCTAATTTCCATAATTTTATCAATCAATAGCATGGGTTGACGATGAGGAAGAATCTTCATAATGTCAACGATGTTATAAACGGGAGGAGCTGCCAAGTCAATTTTTGGATAATCTTTTTCTTGACGTTCTTTTTTAATAATTTCTTTTAGTTTTTTAGCAAATGAAACATTACCTGCATGCCCCGGACGAGCAGCTAGTACATGTATTTTCATTGGCTTTCCAACCAAAGCTAAGTCACCTGCAATATCAAGTAGTTTATGACGAGCTGGTTCGTTATAATGATGTAATTGAGTATTGTTTAATACACCTTTACCTTTTATTTCAACGTGTTCTTTGTTAAATACTTTGCGTAAATGGTCTAGCTTTTCTTTTGGAACTTCTTTGTCAACCAAAACAATTGCGTTATCTAAATCACCACCTTTAATTAGGTTATGAGCTAATAGAGCTTCTAATTCGTGCAAGAATACAAAAGTACGACAATTCGCTATTTCTGTTTTAAATTCAGCTGGGCTATACATTGAAGCGTGCTGAGTTCCTAAAACATCACTATTGTAATCAACCATTACTGTAATTCTAAATTCATCTTGAGGTACAGCAAGCATCTCAACACGTTTAATAGGATCTTCATAAGTAAGGTTTTCGGTTAGTTCAAAAAAGTCTCTGTCAGCTTCCTGTTCAACAATTCCAGCGCTTTCTAATGCTTCAATAAATTTTATTGAACTGCCATCCATAATTGGCATTTCAGGTGCATTACATTGAATTAAACAATTATCAATTTGTAATCCTACCAAAGCCGCCAAAACATGTTCAGTTGTATAGATGCGAACTCCATTTTTTTCTAGCGTTGTTCCACGAGATGTGTCAACTACCAAATCAGCATCCGCTTCAATTATTGGTTGGCCTTCAACGTCAACGCGTTGAAATTTGTACCAATGATTTTCAGGAGCAGGCATAAATGTAATGGTTACTTCTTGCCCAGTGTGCAGTCCTTTCCCTGTTATAGATACAGGATTTTTTATTGTTTGTTGTTTGGTAATCATGCTACTATTTTAATTTTTTTTCTAATTCTCTAACTTGATTATAAAGCTTTGGAAGGCTTCTGAAAAGAACATAACTTCTTTTATATTCGCCAATACCAAAGGCAGGAGAGCCTTGTACAATTTCACCTTCGGTTTCAATAGATTGTCCAATACCACTTTGTCCTGCAATTTTAACACCGTCGGCAATTTTAATATGACCAATTATACCTACTTGACCCGCTATCATACAGTTTTTACCTACTTTAGCTGAGCCAGCAACAGCTGATTGCCCAGCCATTACAGTATTTTCGCCTATTTCAACATTGTGTGCAATTTGAATTAAGTTATCTAATTTAACTCCTTTGCGAATAATTGTTGAACCTAAAGTAGCCCTATCAATAGCCGTGTTGGCACCAATTTCAACGTAATCTTCAATAATTACATTCCCTATTTGAGGCACTTTATTGTAGTTGTTTTCAGAATTTGGAGCAAAGCCAAATCCATCACTACCAATAACAACTCCCGCATGAATATTAACGTTTGAGCCAATTACACAGTCGCTATAAATTTTTACACCAGCATAAATATTTGTATTATCTCCAATTGTGGTATTATCTCCAATATAAGTATGAGGATAAATTTTTACGTTATTACCAATTTTTACATTCTCGCCTAAATATGCGAATGCTCCAATGTAGCAGTTTTCACCATGTTTAGCGCTTGGTGAAATAAAACTAGGTTGTTCAATTCCGGTTTTATTGTTTTTAATTTGGTTATACATTTCTAAAAGTTTAGCAAAGCATTCGTATGCGTTGTCAACTCTAATTAATGTACATGTTGGTTTTACGGGTTTGTCTAAAACTAAATCTTTATTTACAATAACAATACTAGCATCAGTAGTGTAAATGTGTTGTGTGTAAATTGGATTTGCTAAAAAGGATAAAGTATTAGGTTTTCCTTCTTCAATTTTTGAAAGATTGTTTACAGAAGCATCAGCGTTACCTTCAATAGTACCACCTAAAAGCCCTGCAATTTGCTGTGCCGAAAATTCCATGTGGTAAATATAAGTTTTTTACATGAATTTGAGGTTTTTTTTCGGCAAAAATAGGCTACAGAAACATCAATAAAAAACGGGCTTTTAGCGACTCTATTTATACAACATCTCAATCATTTTTTCATCCTTACGATAAATATCATTATAGATGTGTAATCCAGTTGAATCAGCCACAGCGCTGTAATATTTAATATAAATAGGTGCTGGTTTACGTAAACTAATTTGCCTTTGTTCGGGAGTTTCAAAGTATTTGGTTAAGGTGTCATAAGGTAATTTTAAGGTATCAGGGCGAATTAAAAAACGCGCTACATCTACATATTTATCAAGTCTCACACAGCCATGGCTTTGAAAGCGGTAAAACGTTTTGAAGTATTTTTTACTATTAGTATCGTGTAAATAAACGCCATATTTGTTGTTGAAATTGAATTTACAAATGCCTAAACTGTTGTCATCGCCAATACGTTGCCTGAATTTAAAAGGCAAATTATCTTTGTTGTATTTAGCCCAATTGATTTTTTTAGGGTCAAGCACCTCGCCTTTGCTATTGATGACATCAAAGTTTTTACGGCGTAAATAACTACTATCGCGTTTTATTACTGGCAACATTTCTTTCCAGGCAATGCTGTATGGTACAGTCCAGTATGGATAAATGAGAATGTAGTTTATTTTACTTTTTAGAGTTGGAGTTTGTGTCTCGGGTTTACCAACTACTACGTTTGACAACACAACCAAAGTATCTTTTCCGTTTTTATCTTTTTCAAAAACATGTAAATCGGCACTTGGTATGTTTACCCAAAAATAAATTTTAGGAAACTCACGCGGTTCCCAGCGCCAACGCTCCAACGCCATTTCCATTTGTCGTATGGTTTGTTCTTTACTTCTGTGCAAAGCTTGTCGGGTATATTTACCCATTTTCCCATCAGGCTCAAGATTGTGACTTTTTTGAAAATGCTTTATTGCAGCCGAAAGTTTTATGCTATCTGAGCCCGCTATTGTTGAATCGTAATCGCCTGTAACAGTTAATCTTTGGCGAAGATTGCTTAACCATTTTAATGTGTCTGTTGGTTTGTAAAACGAGGTGCTGTCCCAATCTATTTTAGCATTTTGAGCTACAAACTTTTTTAATTCTTGTTTCAATAGTTTATAGCCCTCATGCACGGGCTCAAGCGAATCATAAGCGGCACGAATGTTTTTATTTTTTAAACCTAATGTTAAAATTTCAACCCAATTCGAATCTAATTTTTTTGGATTCCATTCCAATAGCATACTATCAGGGTAAAAACGACCTTTGTTGAGGTGAGCACCAAATTTAAAGTAGGCATCGCTTAAAAGCATTTCGGCTTGCGCATGGGCGCTGGCATCGTAGTTATCTTCATCCTTATTGTAAAATAATTTGGTAAGTGTATCTAATTTTTTAAAATGGTAATCATTAGGAATTAAACCATAATCTCGAGCATTTTTAATGATGGAAAAAAGTGTGTCGCCTAACTCTGATAGTTTTCCTTTGTTAGTCCAAAATGCTTTAAATTCAGGATAAATGGGTTTAAAGTATTTAAAAGTACGCAGAGTATCTTTGTTTAATACAAGTGTAGAATCGTTTAGAGGTGTTGTAAGAAATTTTGTGATCTCCTCGGTTACGATTTTATCTACATCCTGGGGTGTTTTAACAATGATTTTATCTGCATTATTTTTATTGTCCGAACTACATGAGTATAGAAGATTGATAACGATTAAAACAACAAATAAGTGGGTAAATGATTTTAGGTTTTTGACTCGAGGGTTCATATGAAAAGTGCTAGGTGCAAATAGGTATAGTTTCAAATATTGTTCTTAAGTAGTTGCGAGGAACCAAGCAATCCTTTAATGACGAGATTACTTCGTTCCTCGCAATGACGTATTATAAAAAGGCCTATTCCAAAGTAAAGATACTATAAATAAAAAAACCTCAATACTAGTATTGAGGTTTTTTAATAAACGATGGAATTTTAATTACAAACGTTAACTTTTCCTGTAGAAAGTACTTTTTTGTCTTTATCAACTATTGAATAGAAATACATGCCGTTTGACATAGATTCTGTTGAGATTTTAGCTTTTTTGTTCTCTAATGTAGTAGAAGAAACTTTTTTACCTGTGATGTCAAAAATCTCTACATTAGTTGCTTCTTCATTTGAAACTAACATATTAATAGCTGTAGTAGCTGGATTTGGAAACAATTTTACTTCAGTTGATTTAACTGAATTTTCTTTTACTCCAACGTTAGTACCAGTAAAGGCAATATCATCAACCCAAAGAGCAGAACCAATTTGAGGAGCAGGAGTACCTATAAATGAACCAATACTTGACGAGAAGTTGATTTGAATAGAATCAGGATTTCCACCGGTTAAGTAAGCAGGAAAGTAAACGTAAGCAGTAGAGAATAATGTGTATGCGCTTGCGTTACTTAGGACATCAAATGCGGCTGCAACAGTGTCGCGTTGATTAGTTCCTGTATTCCATTTGGTTAAGTATGTTGTAACACCTGCATTATCACTGCCAGTCGGTGCGTATTTGTACCAAAATTCTAAGTTAGCTGGGCGCGATGTATATGGTTGTCCAAATTTCATACCTGAAGTATTTGCAGCTCCTAAAGATAAAATACCCACAGTATCGTTTATAGAACCTGCGAGAGGGTTATTTTGTAATTTTACTGTTGTTATTTTTGCTGCTGATGTTCCTCCATGCACACTAGCCGTTTCTTCAAAAACAGATTGTGGATTATTACCTGGAGGCGGGAATAGAAAGTTGTTACTTATTACATTTGCAGAAAACCAGCCCACAGGGTCATTAGCCGAACCGAAAACAGCAGGCGCCCAGGTTTGCTCAAAAGTAAAATCAGCTTGCGCTTTTGCAGCACTAAAACTAGCTAGTGCCAATAAAGAAAGTAAAGTTTTTTTCATCGTATATGTTTATTTTAAATTTTAGTTTGTAATGTAAAAATAATGTGTTTTTGCTTATAAAGGAAATTTTATTTGTTTATTTATTACCTGATTAAAGTTAGTAAATCACACATAAGCACTGCTAATCGCATAAAAAGGTGAAAAATTCTTACATGTTCAAGCAATTATTTTACACGACTATATTTTAAAGTTTTTAGCATCCAAGCTGGTATTGGCTTTTCTGGAGCACGTTTTCTTAAATCTAAATACCACCCTAATTTTTTAAGTATTGGAATTTTGTATGTTTCAACAAATTCAATCAATGCTCCATCTGGATCTTCAATGTAGCTAAAATGTCCTGCTGCTTCACCCATTTCAAAATCACTATTACTTTCGGCTGTAAATGGGTGACCTAATAGTTCACATTTTTCTTTTAAGGCTTTCATGTTTTTAATGTCAAAGCATAAATGTATATAGCCCATATCGCCCCATAAGCGATCTTCAAATATTTTTCTAGGAGTTCGGGTTTTAACTTGTATTAACTCAATTTCACTTTCTCCTAATAACTCACAAAAGCTGCCTGCTCGAGGTTTACTATGTTTTAATAAAACTCTTCTAAAAGTCTCAGTACCACCTGTTATATTTTTAAATTCTTCAAAAACACCTTCTTTATCATATACTACGGTATCGTAACCAAGAATAGAAGAATAGAATTTTTTTGAAGTTTCAATATCACTAACTCCTATTACCATTCCTGCGGGTCCACCTGTGTTCTTTAAACCTTTGCCAAACCAGTCATTACCTTCAATTACTTCAAACCAATTCCCGTATAAATCTTTCAAGTAAAAATGCTGTTTCCCAGATGGGTCTTTGCATACATCAGTTAAAAGCTCAACATTTTGTGATTTTAAATAATTGTAGCTTGCTTGCACATTGTCGCTTTTCATCTTAGCAATACTAAAGCCTAAGTCTCCCAATTGTATTGTAAATTTAGCGGGTTCAGCTTTTCGGCTGCTATATTGCCAAATTTCGAAACCTCCACCACCTTTTAAATTGATAGCTAAAATGGCATGGCGCTTATGTGGTTTTCCTCCTGTATATCTTAGCATTAAGTTTGCTTCTCCATCTTCATCTAAAATGGGAATGTCCATTCCAAATTTTTCGCGGTACCACTTAAAAGCTTCATGAACATTGGTGTTTCCAATACCTACTTGTTGAATTCCAGAAATTAAATACGACATAAATTATTTTTTAATAAAGTGCAAATGTAAAGTTTTTAAAGTAAAAATGTTAGGGATATAAAACCTAATCTTATCCAAATATTCAAAAAAAAGTCTCACTTGTAATGGTGAGACTTTTAATGATTAGTGATGATGGTGTCCACCTGGACCATGCACATGACCATGATCTAACTCTTCTGCAGTAGCTTCTCTTACATCAAGAACTTCCCCAACAAAATGTAAATCATGACCCGCTAATGGATGATTAAAATCCATTACAACAATATCGCCATCAATTTCAGTTACAAAACCATATAATTGATTTCCTTCGCCATCAAGCATTGGAATTTCTTCACCAACTTTTACTCTTTCTTCGTCAAATTTACCGTCAACTAAAAAAGCCGATTTAGGTAATTCAGCAACATATTCAGCATTGTGCAAACCGTATCCATCAGCAGCTGCAACTCTAAAATCAAAAGTGTCGCCAACTTTTTTTCCAGAAAGATTTTTTTCAAAATCCGGAATTAAACCACCAGCTCCATATAAAAATACAAACGGCTGTTCCTTAGATGTTTGTTCAACTAACTCTTCAGCTTCGTTATCAATTTTACTTGTTAAATGATAGTTAACGCTTACTACTTTGTTCTGTGTTATTGTCATGTTAAAATAATTTGCCGATGAAGATACAGCTATTTTGCAGGCTGACAAAATTAATTAAACAAATGTGCAGTCAAATTGTTCTGCAAAGTGTTTTTTTATCTTTTGCTTTATTTCATTCATATCAACTGGTTTTCCTAGCTCTTTTTGAACACTTGTTACAGCCTTATTCTCAATACCACAAGGAATAATATTTTCGAAGTAATTTAAGTGAGTGTTTACATTAAATCCCAAACCATGCATTGTAACCCATCGGCTGCAACGAACGCCCATAGCACATATTTTACGCGCTTTTAATATGTTATCAGAATCAAGCCAAACACCTGTTTCTCCGGCGCTTCTTCCAGCCATAATTCCATATTCGTTTAAGGTTTGAATAACAGTTTCTTCTAATAAGCGGAGGTATTTATGAATATCGGTAAAGAAATTATCTAAATCTAAAATGGGATAAGCTACTAATTGTCCAGGACCATGATAAGTAATGTCTCCTCCACGATTTATTTTATAGTAGTTAGCATGTTTTTCTTCTAATTGCTCTTCATTGATGAGTAAATTTTTTTCATCACCACTTTTGCCTAAGGTGTAAACGTGTGGATGTTCAACAAACAAAAGATAATTTTTTGTTGGAGTTGCATTATTTGTCTCATTATTTCTATTTGAGACTTTTTGAGCAATAATTTCGTTAAATAATTTTTCTTGATAGTCCCAACATTCTTTGTAATCAAGCACTCCAAGATCTATAAATTCAACTTCTTTGTTTTTTACCATTTCAAATGTCTCACTAGGATTTAGCAAGTTCAGATTTTAAATAGTCAATAATATTTACTTCAATTGGGTCACAACCGTTTAGGTCGGATAAATAACAACTGACCCAATCAGTAAGATGAATAAGATAAATGGCTTGCTCTAATTTTGAATCGCCTTTGGCAAATATTTCTGTAACACTTGAAGCGTATTTTGCGAAAATATTTTTGCAAATTTCAGTTCGAGCAATATTTTTATTTAAATCAAAAGATGTTCGTAATATAACAACAGCAAGGTTTTCGTTTCGTTGTGTCCAACCTACTAATTCGTTATGATTCATTTCAGGAATAACATGATTCCAACACAACATTTTACTGTTTTCGTTTATTTGTTGACGAAATCTCCAAGCAACTCCTTCATTACTTAAAGAGTAAATTGCAGTAATTTTTTTATCTAATAATTTTGCAATTACTTGTGCTTCAGTTTTTATAGCGTCTAAATTCTCTGTTAGTAATTTAATGGTTTTTTCTAACTGAGACTCATAAGAATTATCAATTAAACCATATGAAGAAAATACTTTAAAAAGCTGTGTTAATGAGTAACCAAGGCAAGTGCGCGGAGGATTACCTCCTGGGATAATTATTTTTGGTAGATTATTTTGTGTGGCAATTTCGTTTACTTTTCCACCACTAGTTACGCAAACTATTTGTGCTTTTTGTTGTAAAGCCTGTTGCATTACACTAATAGTTTCCTCTGTATTTCCCGAGTAGGAAGAAATAATCACCAAAGTTTTTTCATTTACCCATTTTGGTAAAGTATAATCTTTATTTACTAAAACAGGTACTTTACAAGTATCTTGAACTAATTCCGCCATTATTGTCCCGCCTATCCCAGAACCTCCTAAGCCACTAATCAGAACGCTTTTAACGCCCTCAGTTGGTTTATAGTTAAAAGTTTTTGAAATATGCAGGGCTTCGTTTAATTGCTTTGGAAAGTTTAATACGTAATGCTTCATAGTGTTTGTTAAGTTCTAAAAAAGGAAGATAAAAGTAAGCAATAAATTTTAAACTTAGTTAAGCAAATTGTTATCAATTAGGTATTTGGTTTTAAAAATTGCAGCAACGCTTATTCCATCTTTAATTTCGCCTTTTAAAACCATGTTAAAAGCTTCATCAATGTGAAGTTTTTTAACTTGTAAAACCTCACTCTCTTCGGGTTCAGCCTCAAAAAAGGATAGTTTTTGAGCTATAAAAACAATGGCTAACTCATCGGTGGCTGAATTACTTAAATGCAAACGCATTATTTCAGTTAGTTTTTCAGCAATAATTCCTGTTTCTTCCTTTAATTCTCTTTTTGCCGAATCTATTGGTTCGTCAGTAAACTTTCCGCCACCTTCAGGTATCTCCCAACTATATTCGTTTGTTGGGTATCTGTATTGGCCAACAAGCCAAGTATTATTGTTTTCATCTAAAGGAAGTATACCTATAGCTAAATTTTTGAAATTAACAACGCTATAGGTTGCATCATTACCAGCTGGATTAAGCACTTTATGTTTATTAACTGCTATCCATGGCGATTCATAAACTAGCTCTGAATTAAGGGTTTTCCAAGGGTTTTCTTCTAAGTTATGCATAGCTGCAAAGGTTTTAACATTTGAGCGTTAAAAAAATAGGTTTAGGTATTTTTTAGAAACAATATTTTCCTTATATTCGTAAGATAAAATAATGTGAATTATATGTTGATAAACTTACTCAACAAAAAAAATATTTTCCTTTTTCTATTCCTTGGATTGTTGAGCAATGCTGTTGGACAAAATTTGTTTTGGGTTGGAGGTTCTGGAGAGTGGAATGACCAAAATCATTGGGCTTTAAGCAGTGGTGGTAATGGTGGGGCAGGTGTGCCAAATGTAAATACCAATGTTTTTTTTGATAGATTTTCTTCAAGGAATCAAACTATAATTAATATTTCATCAGATGTTTCTGTTAAAACTATTGATTTTGGTGATGCTCAGGTTCCGTTGTATATTAGCTCAAATAGCACATCAAATTTTATTATTAGTGGTGGACTTGAATTGTCTCCAAAAGTATATTGGAATTTCATGGGAGATGTTCACTTCTATTCATCATCATTAGATAACGAAATTAATTTTTATGTAAACAAAATTCAAAAGGATATTTATTTTGAAGGGGCTGGTTCGTGGAAAGTTGCAACGATTGAAGGTGAAACAAATTCTTCTTTCTACCTAAAGGGAGGAATGCTGGACATGAGTAATTCAGGGATTTACATGAAGAATTTTTATGCGAATGTAAACCAAGCGAGTATAATTGCTGATAATGCTATATTCAACATTAAAGAAAACTTTTTTATAGGAAATGCATGTTCTATCGTTTCCAGTAAATTAATCGCTTTGCTAAACACAGATTCTCAAAAAACTTCTATTCCTGCTTCAATTGCTCGCGGAACATGGGTTGGAGGGAATTCAAACAGTCCATTAGCTTGTACGGTTTCAAACCCAACAATTACTTTACCAGTATGTTTTGGGGTTTGTAATGGTACTGCTTCGTTTAATTTATCTTCATGTGCTCAAGCTGTAGGTGGCGGTGCGTATTCTGCGCAGTGGGTATCTGGTTCTTGCGCTACATCATTCGTAAATCCAAATCCTGCAACAATTACAGGTACGCCATATGTACAAAATAATATCTGTTGTTGTCAGCAGTCATATAACGTTATATTCTTTGAGAATGGTGTGCCTTTTACATCAAAGCCAGTTGCAGTAACTTGTCCTGGTGAAGCAATTGCATTTCCAACTTTAACTCAACCTTCTTGTAATGGTTTGTGCGATGGAAGAATTGATGTTTTCATTACAGGTGGTCAACCAGATTATGATATTTTATGGACAAGACCTAACGCTACTACTTTAAATAATCCGGGCTTAACACCAGGTAATGATTCTATTAAGAACGCGTGTGCAGGTAAGTATTATTTGCAAATTACAGATGCAAATGGTTGTGTAAAATTAGACAGTATTGTTTTAGGACAGCCAAGTATTATTACTCCTAATGGAAGTTCAACTCCAATAACATGTTTTAGTGCATGTGATGCAACTGCAACGGTAGCGCCAACAGGCGGAACAGGTGCATATTCTTATTCATGGGTAAACTCTGTAGGTACAGTAATTGCCAATACAGCAACGGCTTCAAATCTTTGTCCAGGAACTTATACATGTACAATTACAGATGCAAATGGTTGTACTGCTACTTACACTGCTGTAATTGCAAATCAAAATGGATATGTTTTAACAAGTTCACAAACAAATCCTTTATGTTTTGACGTTTGCAATGGAACGGCTACTATTGGTGTTACAACAGGACCAACAGGACCTTATACATTTACTTGGAGTCCTGCTCCAGGCGGTGGACAAGGAACTACAACAGCTACTGGTTTATGTTCAGGTGTAACATATACTGTAACAATTAGTAATGTGGCAGGTTGTGATACCACAAGAACATTTACTGTAACAAGCCCTCCATTGTTAGTTTCAAATCCAACATTTACAAGTCCAAGTTGTAATGGCTCTTGTGTTGGAGGTACGATTACTACTGGTCAATCGGGTGGAACCGCTGGATATACTTACGTTTGGATTGGAGCTACGCCAGATGTTCCTGGAACACAATCAAATATTTGTCCTGGCACTTATGATTTAGTAGTTATTGATGCTAATGGCTGTAATGATACGGCATCTGTAACTTTAATTGACCCACCGGTTATTAATATAGCGCTTACTCCAACAAACTTATCATGTAATGGAGTTTGTGATGGAAGCATTGCAAATACAACATCAGGAGGTACTCCAAATGTGGTAGCTCCTTTTTATAATTTCACATGGGCTGGGCCAACAGTAATAGCGGCCGGAACTGAAGATCCTACTTTACTTTGTGCAGGAACTTACACTGTTACAGCAACAGATTCTAGGGGTTGTACTAGAACTGCAACTACTGTTTTAACTCAACCTTTAGCTATTACATTAACTCCAACACATACTAACGTAACTTGTTTCGGTGCTAATGATGGCACGGCTAATGTTGTTGCAACAGGTGGTAATGCTCCAGTAACTTTAGTTTGGGCAGATAATGCTGCGGCACCTTTTCCAAGAACTGGGATGGCGCCAGGTACATACACCGTAAATGCTACTGATGCAACAGGTTGCCCTGCGTCAGTTACTATTACTATTACACAACCTAATTCTTTCACAGTAGCATTAAATGCAACGGCTTTAGTTTGTAATGGCGGAACAACGGCTCAAATTTCTAGTGTAGTAAGTGGTGGTACTCCAACATATACCTATTCATGGGCAAGCACGGGAGTTTGCGCAACAGTGCCAGGAACTCCAAACCAAACTAACATGTGCGCTGGAACTTATACTTTAACTGTTACTGATGGAAATACGTGTACAGCGACAAGTCAGATTACTATAGTAGACCCGCCACCAATGACTGTAACTTTCGCCGTTACAGATATATTATGTCATGGACTTTGCACAGGAGCTATTACTCCAACAGTTGGAGGTGGGACTTTACCTTATACCTATAATTGGCAACCAACAAATTCTTCTAGTCCAAATCAAACAAATTTATGTGCTAATGTTTATACCTTAACTGTAACGGATGTAAACGGATGTCAAGTGACTGGACAGGATACTGTTAAAGAACCTAACGCGCTTGTATTGTCAACTGATACTGTGCCTGTAACTTGTTTTGGTCAATGTAACGGTTCTGCAACTGCAACAGCGGTTGGCGGAACAGCAGGGTATACTTATTCTTGGACACCTGGCCCAACTGCTGGTGCAACAATCATAAATTTATGTGCTGCGACCTACAATGTTACTGTTACTGATGCTAATGGATGTACAGCGTCTTCTACAGCCACTGTTACACAGCCTTTGCCTTTTAGTATTGCAGTTTCAAACATTACGCCGAGTTGTACCGCTGTTCCTTGTTCGGGTGGTGCCTTAGTTACTCCAACTAATGGAGTTCCTGTAGTTAGTTATAGCTGGTCGGGTGGTCAAAACTCTTCTAATCCAAGTGATTTATGTCCTGGAATAAATACAGTAACTGCTACTGATGGAAATGGATGTACATCAACTATAAGTGTAAATATTGCACCAGCTGTTTCTGTAAGTATATCTTCAGCTCAAACCGCTTTAAATTGTGCGAATGATTGTAATGGAATAGCCATTGCACATGCTGCAGGTGGAACAGGGATCTTATCGTTTGCTTGGGATGGTGGAGCTTTTGTTGCAAATGATTCGGTACGAAATAATTTATGTGCAGGAACACATTTCGTTGATGTTATTGATGGAAATGGTTGTGCTACCTCAGATACAATTGTGTTTACACAACCAACAGCATTAGTTGCCACTGGTGTTCAACAAAACGTAATTTGTAATAGTGATTGTGATGGTTATGCAACTGTAAGCATTGCAGGTGGAACTCCAGCCTATGTTTACTCTTGGTCTCCTGGTGGTTCAACAAACGATTCGTTGTTAAATTTGTGCGCAGGAACTTATTCGTGTATAGTAACAGATAATAATGGTTGTAAGGACACTGCAAATTTCACGATAACTCAATCGGCTGCAATAACGGCTAATGTTGCAGTTACTTCACCAAGTGCTTGCGGTGTTTCTGACGGAAGTGTTACAATAACAACAGCGGGCGGTTCGGGGCCTACAAATCCGACTATTAGTTGGGATGGTGGACCTGCAATTCCTTCACCTTTAACAATTCCAAATTTAGGTGCAGGTTCTCATACAATAGTTGTTACGGATCCTTCTGGATGTGATTCAACAATATTTGTTTCTATAAGTAATACCACAGGACCAACTTATTCGCATGTGTCAACAGATGTTACTTGCTTTGGATTATGCAATGGTACAGCCACAGTAACTGCAGTAGGTATTGCTCCAATTACTTATTTATGGCCAGTGGGTGCAACTCCAACTAACCCAACTCAATCGGGTTTATGTCCAAATACTTATCCTGTACAAATAACAGATGGTACTGGTTGTATAGTTCATGATACTGTTGTAATTGCGGAACCAACCGATTTAGTTGATAATCCAACTATAACAGACAATCTTTGTAGTGGCGTTAGCAATGGTTCTATTTTAGTTGCACCAACAGGCGGAACAGGTGCTTATACTTTTAATTGGGATTCTGGCGCGCAATCAGCAAATCCTGCAACGGGTTTAAGCACTGGGCCTCATACTTTAATTGTGACGGATGCAAATTCTTGTAATTATTCTTTCAATTATAATGTGGCATCGCCAACTGCATTGGTTTCAACAATTACAAAAACTGATGTTACTTGTAATGGAAGTTGCAACGGAACAATAAATGTAAGCACAAGTAGCGGAACAGGACCTTATACTTACACAATAAACGGTGTGGCAACATTGCCAAGTATTTCTGGCTTATGTGCAGGAAACTATACAATTGTAACAACAGATGCAAATGGTTGTTCTGATACACAAGTTATAACTATAGTGCAAGGACTTGCTTTAAGCAGTGGATTTATTAAAGCAGATAACAATTGTTCAACAGGATGTACTGGCTCTGCGAGCTTTACACCAACAGGAGGAGCAATTCCATACTCTTACCAATGGTTTGTTTCAACAGTTCAATCTACTCAAAGTGTATCAGGCCTGTGTCCGGGTACTTATCAAGGTATTTGCACTGATGCCAATGGTTGCGCTGATTCAGTAACTTTTACAATTAATTTACCAACTGATATTACATTATCTATCTCTGGAGTTAGTCCTTCTTGTAATGGCGGAAACAATGGAACAGCAACAGTTGTAGCTTCGGGCGGAACTCCATATATTGCAACAACTTCTTATACGTATTCATGGTCACCTAATGTGGGTACAAACGCAACAGCTTTATTTTTAACATCACCAGGTTCTTATACAGTTACAGTAACGGATTCACTGGGCTGCTCAAACACCGCTTCTGTTAATTTAACGCCAAACCCAACATTATTGCCCAACATAACAGATTCACTGCCTAAATGTAATGGATTATGTGATGGACAATTGTTTTCAAACCCTGTTGGTGGGGTAGGTCCATATACTTATCAATGGGCGTCGGCGCCGCCTTTAAATGCAAATAGTCAAAATCAAACAAATGTTTGTGCAGGAAATTATTCTTTAATTGTAACTGATGCTGTAGGTTGTAAAGATACATTAGCATATACTTTAACAGAACCGCCTAAAATTGATTTATTGGCATCACTAACACCGCCAACTTGTGGAGCTGTTCCTTGTGATGGTGCAATAGCAATAAATGTAATTTTCGGAACTAGTCCTTTTACAGTAGCTTGGATTCCACCAGTATCAGGTAATCAATTGTTCCAAACTTCGTTATGCGCAGGAATTTATTTAATTGATATTATTGACGTTAATCAATGTAGAGATACTATTCCAATTGGATTAAGTAACTCAAATGGACCAATTGTAGATGTTGATTCAGTTAATGTAACTTGTATAGCAAGCTGTAACGGAAGCGCAACAGTTGTTTCGGTTAGTGGCGGAACACCTGGTTATTCTTATGATTGGACGCCTCCAAATTCACCAACTGATGCTGACTCTATTACAAGCGGTTTATGCGCTGGAACAGTAATATCAGAGGTTACTGATGCTGCAGGATGTAAGACATTTACCCAGGTTGATATGGTTGAACCAAGTATTTTGGATGATAATGAGGCTATAACAAATGCAACTTGTTTTGGAATAAATGATGGAGCAATAACTGTAACACCTTCAGGAGGAAATCCAGGATTATATTCTTATTCATTGAATGGTGCAGCTTACACGGCTGCTGCGGCAAGTCATACCTTTACAAATTTATCGGCTGGGACAAATACAATAGATATTAGGGATAGTAAAGGTTGTATCACTAGCTTTACTTACACAGTAGGTTCAAATACTCAAGCTTTATATACCTTAAGTACGGTTAATTTAAATTGTAATGCAGTTTGTGATGGAATGATATCTTTCACAAACTTTAGTGGAGGCACTCCTCCTTATGCTTTCTCATGGAATGATCCAGCGCACTCAACAGGTTCTACCGTTAGTAATTTATGCGCAGGAACTTATACAGCAACAATTTTAGATGCTACTGGTTGTATTCTCACAGTTGATACTGTACTAACAGAAGCACCAGCTATTAATCCAAATGTTAATGTTGTAAATTCAACTTGTGGTGCTTGCAATGGAACAATTAGTATAAATCCTAGTGGTGCAACACCTACATATACTTATTTGTGGCCTGATGCAAGCACTAATGATAGTTTGTTAAATGTATGTGCAGGGGTTTATAATTTGGAAATTACAGATGGTGCAGGTTGTATTACAACTCACACTTTAACTGTAAGTGATTCAACGGCACCATCTGTGACTTTAACTCCTACAAACATTACTTGTAATGCACAATGTAACGGGTCTATAACTTCTGCTGTTGCAGGAGGAACTGCTCCATATACTTATTTATGGGTAAGTACTTCAAATACTACTTCTAGTATTTCAGGACAATGTGCAGGTACTTATACATTACAAGTTAAAGATGCCGCAGGATGTATTGTCAGTCAAACGGCAAATATTACTGAACCAGCGCCAATGCAGTTAAACCCAACTATTGTTAATCCTGATTGCGGGTTATCAAATGGCTCCATTACCTTGGCTCCATCAGGCGGAACAGGTGCGATTGCAGTGCAATGGTTAACAAATCCTCCAGGAGGAACATCTTTAAACGCAATAAATTTAGCTGCAAATACATATAATATTATTTTAACAGATGGTGCTTCTTGTTCGGATACCTTTGCATTGAACTTAAATAGTAGCAATGGGCCAATCGTCTCTATTTCGTCTTCTAATGCTACTTGTCCTGGAATTTGTGATGGTACTGCTTCAATAACAATTTCTGGTGGTACATTAAATTATTCGCAAGTATGGTCAAATGGTGATTTAACAACAAATCCAACAAACTTATGTCCTGGAACATATACGGTTACTGTTACCGATGGTTTAGGTTGTGTAACAATAGCAAATACAAGTGTTACAGCTCCAACTGCCGTTAGTTTCGCACTCCCAGATTTATTCTTCCCAACTTGTAACAATGATTGCGATGGAGTATTTAACTCAATTGCTGTTGGAGGACAAATACCTTATACTTACGCTTGGACTCCAGTTCAAACGCCTAGTATAGCAAGTGCTTCCGCATTGTGTCCAGGTAATTATACGGTTACTGTTACTGATGCAAATGGATGTTCGGCAACTTTAACAGACTCAATTAAAAACCCACCATTGTTGGTTTTCTCAGCTACTTCAGTGAATGCATCATGTAGTAGTTCAAATGATGCAAGTATTGATGTTACTGTTAGTGGTGGAGTTCCAAATTATAGCTATCAATGGAGCGGGGCTTCAAACGCAAGTACACAAGATTTAAATAATATTACAATTGGTTCTTATACACAGCAAATAACAGATGCGAATGGATGTGTTAGAAATATTACAATTAATATTTCATCTACAGATTCAGTTATTGCTGATGCTGGCGCTGATTCTAGTTTCTGCGAAGCGGGGCCGTTTACATTAAATGGAAGTAATTCGTTTGTTAATAATGGAACAATAACATACAGTTGGGCACAAATACCTTCTCCAACGGTTATTGGCACTAATGCAACTCAAGTTGTTACTCCACCAAACGGAACAACTGACTATCAATTAACTGTAAGTAATGGCGTTTGTATTGATATAGATACAATTTCGTTGACTTCATTAGCCGTTCCAACAGCAGATGCGGGAGTTGATGTATCTATAATTATTGGTCAAACAGCAACTTTAGGTGGGAATCCAACTGGCCCTATAGGCAGTACTTTTTCTTGGTTGCCAGACAGTGCATTCCAATCATTGTTAACTGATCCAAATCCAGTTGTAGCTCCTGATAAAACAGTTACTTATACTGTAACAGTTACTAATGGACCTTGTGTAAACACAGATTCGATAACAGTAATCGTGTTGCCAGCAATTGTATTCCCTAATGGTATTTCACCAAATGGCGATGGTAAAAATGATTTCTGGATAATCGATTTCATTTATATGTTCCCTGAAAATGAGGTTGAAATTTATAACAGATGGGGCGAGTTGCTTTATGCGAAAAAGGGATATGATAATACCTGGGATGGAACATACAAAGGGAAACCACTGCCAATAGGTACTTACTATTACGTGATTAAATTAAACGATTCACATTACGCTGAGCCGTATACTGGACCAATAACAATATTTAGGTAAACATGAATAAGAACAATAAAATAATAGGCTTTTTGTTTTTGCTAATGTTTGCATCGTTAGCTAAAGCGCAGCAGCTTCCTCAGTATACTCAGTATATGCTGAATGATTTTGTTATAAATCCTGCAATTGCAGGAAAGAATAATTATTACGATTGTAAAAGCAATAACCGTTATCAATGGGTGGGCTTAACAGATGCACCACGAACCTATATTCTTTCGGTTAATGGGCCTTTACAAAATCGTAAAATGGGTTTAGGTGGAAATATTTACACGGATATAGTTGGTCCTACACGTCGTGTTGGATTCCAATTAGCCTATGCTTACCATCTTAAAATTAACGAAACTTATAAATTGTCTTTTGGTTTAAGTGCTGGATTGTTGCAATATTCAGTAGATGGGCATAAATTGACTTTACATGATAACGATGATGTTGTTTTAACAACAGTATATAGAAGTAAGCTTGTGCCTGATTTTGGTGCAGGTGCTTATTTTTATAGTGATAAATTATTTGTGAGTTTGGCAGTCCCTCAATTGTGGCAATCAAAGGTTAAATACAAAAACCATGAGTATACCGATGATAGTAAAATTAAGCCCCATGTATATTTGTTAGCAGGATACAAGTTTTATTTTAATGAAAATTACATGTTAGAGCCTTCAGTGATGCTTAAATACAATAACCCAACACCGTTAAAAATTGATGCTGGCTTAAGATTTGCTTATCAAGATAAAATTTGGATTGGTGCAGCTTTTAGAACACATGATGCAATAACGGCTTTGGTGGGCTATGAGTATAAAAAATGGCTAATGATTGGTTATAGCTATGATATTACAACTACTAATCTTAGAAACTACAGTTCTGGCTCACATGAGCTAATGTTAGGCTTAAAGTTTATTAAGCCAAAAACTGAATCGACACCCGCAATTGACTAATTTTTCAATTTGTTTCGGTTTTCATTCAAATTGGGGGTGTTTTACTCAATTTTCCATCAATTTTGTTAAAAAAATGGGCTTAACTATTTATTAAAATAGTGTAAGTTTGCCCTTTAATTTTAACACTATGGCGGAAGCAACACAAACACTTACAACTGTTGAAACAGCAAAGAAATTAGGTTTATTGCCTGAGGAATTTGATAAGATAAAATCTATTTTAGGACGTACCCCAAATTTTACAGAATTATCTATTTTTTCTGTTATGTGGAGTGAACATTGTTCCTACAAAAACTCAATAGTTTGGTTGAAGACTTTGCCTAAGGATGGTCCTCATATGTTAGCTAAGGCAGGTGAAGAAAATGCAGGTTTGGTTGATATAGGTGACGGTTTAGGCTGTGCTTTTAAAATTGAATCTCATAATCACCCAAGTGCCTTAGAGCCTTATCAAGGAGCCGCTACAGGTGTGGGTGGTATTAATCGCGATATATTTACGATGGGTGCTCGCCCAATTGCTCAATTAAATTCACTGCGCTTTGGAGATATTACTTCTGCAAAAACACAGTGGTTAATAAAGGGTGTTGTTAAAGGTATTGGTGATTATGGAAATGCCTTTGGTATTCCAACAGTTGGCGGTGAGGTTTTCTTTGACGAAAGTTTTAATGTAAACCCATTGGTTAACGCAATGAGTGTTGGTATTGTAAAGGCTGGTGAAACAGTTAGTGCTACTTCTTATGGAGTTGGTAACCCTGTATTTATAGTTGGTTCGGCAACAGGTAAAGATGGTATACATGGAGCTACGTTTGCAAGTGCTGACATTACTGAGGATTCAGCTAAGGATTTACCAGCTGTTCAGGTTGGTGATCCATTCCAAGAAAAATTATTATTAGAAGCAACACTTGAAGTAATTAAAACAGGTGCTGTTATTGGTATGCAAGATATGGGTGCTGCTGGAATAACTTGCAGTACTAGTGAGATGAGTGCAAAAGGTAAGCATGGTATGAATATTTGGTTGGATAAAGTTCCTACGCGCCAAGCAAATATGCAACCATTTGAAATTTTATTAAGCGAAAGCCAAGAACGTATGCTTATTGTTGTTGAAAAGGGAAGAGAAGAAGAAGTGTTTGCTGTTTTCGAAAAATGGGATTTGAACTGTTCATTAATTGGTGAAGTTACCGAAGGTGATCGTTTAAAATATTATATGAAAGGTGAGTTGGTTGCTGATGTTCCTGCTGATGATTTAGTGTTGGGTGGTGGTGCTCCAATATATCACCGTGAATACAAGGAACCAGCTTATTATGCTGAATCAAAAAAATTCAAATTAGAAGATGTTCCTGAGCCTACAAACTTAAAGGATGTAATGAATCATTTGGTTTCTCATCCTAATATAGCCTCAAAACGCTGGATTTACAACCAGTACGATAGCATGGTAGGTACTGTAAACATGAGTACCAATATTAAATCTGATGCTGCAATTGTAAATATTAAAGATACAAATAAGGCACTGGCTTTAACCGTTGATTGCAATAGTCGTTATGTGAATGCTGACCCAGAGGTTGGATGCGCTATTGCGGTTTCTGAAGCAGCGCGTAATATTGTTTGTAGTGGTGGTGAGGCAAGTGCGGTAACCAATTGTTTAAATTTTGGTAATCCATACAACCCGGAAGTTTATTGGCAATTTGTGGGAGCAATAAAAGGAATGGGAGCAGCTTGTACAAAATTTAGCACACCAGTAACTGGCGGTAATGTTAGTTTTTATAATCAATCTTCTTATGAAGGACCTGTTTTTCCAACTCCAACAATTGGTATGTTAGGAATTCTTGCAAATAAAGAAACACAAACAGGAATGGCCTTTAAAACTGAAGGCGATTATATTTATGTAATTGGCGAAAACCAAAATGATTTAGGAAGCTCTGAATATGTTTATTCATATCATAAGATAAAAAATACACCAGCACCATATTTTAATTTGGATGAAGAGTTTAATGTACAAAACTGTGTTAAGGGTGTTATCAAAGCTAAACTAATTGAGTCTGCTCATGATTGCTCTGATGGTGGTTTGTTTATAAGCCTTATGGAATCGGCAATGTGCAAAGGTTTAGGTTTTGATATTTCAACCGACAAAAATTTTAGAAAAGATGTTTTCTTATTTAGTGAAGCACAAAGTCGTGTTGTTGTTAGTGTGAAAAAGGAAAATGAAATTGCTTTTGTTGATGAATTAAAAAAGCACAACATTAAATTTAGTAAATTGGGCTTTGTTAAAGGAAAAGAAGTGATGATTGATGGTGAAGTTTTTGGTAGTGTTAGTGAGTTTAAAAATTTATACGATACTTCAATAGAAAAGCACTTGATATAAATGAAGTTTTGGCTGTATATATTTTTGTTTTTTGTTTCAGTTGGGTATTCTCAAGTAACAAAGCAATTTGAATATATTAATGCTGTTCGTTTTGATTCTTTAGCTATGTACGAGAAGGCTGAAGAAGAGTTGAATAAATTAGCTTCTAATTTTTCGGATAATGATACTGTTGTTTGTTTAAGAGCAAAGCTTTTAGCAGAAGAAGGTGAGTATAGAAAATCCTTGCGAGAAACTAAGTTGTTAATTAAACGGAATAAGAACTATTCGGATGCTTGGTTTATTAGAGGTTTAGCTAAGGCAAAGTCGGGAAATTATGAAGGAGGAATTCATGATTTTAAGATGGCAATAAAGTTAAATCCCACAAATGAAAAGTATTATTATGATAAGGGTTTAGCTTATGCTTTGCTTGATAATTACAAAAGAGCTATAGAATGTTTTTCAAAGGCAATCGAGTTAAATCCTAATTATGCGCATGCATATTTTAATCGCGGTTATTGGCTTGAGGTTGATGGGCAAGTGGACAAAGCAATTCCAGATTTTGAACAAGCGTTGAAATTGGATGCAAATAATCAGCAAATCTATTTAGAATTAGCAACAGCTTTTTTAAAGAAAAAAGATTATGGTAAAGCATGCGAGAGTTTAAATAAGGCAATAAGTCTCGGATATGTGGCAACTGAACAATTAAAAAAGGATTTCTGTAAATGATGAATATGTTTAACCATAATAAAAAGATGATGGTGAATATTTTATTCATTTTGTTGTTTTTATCGGCAGGATTAAACGCGCAAATCTTTACGGTAAGTGATAGCATTGTTAACGAGCAATGTTCAAAGGGTTCTATTTTCCTTAATGTTTCCGGAGGAACTGCTCCTTATACTTATTCCTGGAGTAATGGCGATTTAACGCAAGATATTAATAATCTTGTTGTAGGTTCATATTCAGTTACCATTACGGATGCTGCTTTAAATGATACTGTTATTAATTTTAAAGTAGAGCAAGAGTTATGTAAGGTTGTTTTTAATAATGTGTTTACACCGAATGATGATGGTATTAATGACACTTGGTCGGGAGGCAACTTGGATAAACACCCTAATTTTTTACTTCAGGTTTTTAATAGCTGGGGACAAAAAGTAATGGAACAAAATTCTACTTGGCAAGCATGGGATGGAAAGGCTCATGGTATCAAGGTTCCAGACGGTACGTATTACTATGTTTTTTTATATGACAAATCTAAGAGTGATGTGATAGAAAAAGGTTCAGTAACAATTATTAGATGAGAAAATTTGGAGTCATATTTATGTTGTTTTTAACTGTTAGTTTAAATGCTCAACAAACTAATAACTATGGGCAATATACGCTTAATGCATATGGCATGAATCCTGCGTATCCAGGGAGTCATCCGGGATTAGAGTTTTATACAGGGCGTAGAATGCAATGGGTTGGATTTGACAATAACCCACGTACAACTTTTCTTAGTGCTACATACACTATAAAACCAAGATTTTCTTACAGAGCTTGGCATGGCTTAGGAGCTTATGTAGAAGAGGATAAGCGTGGATTGTTTTTATCTAAGTCAACACACGTTTCTTACGCTTATCATACACGTATAGTAACTGGTAAATTTATTTCTTTTGGTTTGGCAGTTGGCTTACGAACTGTTGGTTATAGTACATCTTTGCAAAGTAGTTACGATCCTGCCCTTCAAAACTTAAGTAAGAATTTAAATATTTACCCTGACTTTATTCCTGGCTTCAGGTTTTATTCAAAAAAAATGTATTTGGATTTAAGTGTTCGTCAACTTTATAAAAATCAGTTGAAGCAAGGCAGCAAAGAAAGCGGAACACCTAGTAAATTAGTTCCAACATTTTATTTCACTTATGGAAGACGTATTCACTTAGGTTCAAACGAATATATCATTATCCCAAATGTTCATATTCAACAATCGCTGCGCTCGCTGCCTTTGGTTAACTTTGGTTTGTTGGCATATTATCGCAAAAAAGTTGGATTAGGTGTAAATTACAGAGTAAACAATGCACTTGCGGCACAATTACATGTTCGTTTCTTGAAAAATGCTATATGTGGAATTTCGTATGAGTATACAACAAGTAAATTTAGATTAGCATCAGCTAATACTTTAGAGATTATTCTGGGCTTTACTCCAATGGGTGGAGACGATGATAGGTCAATGCGAACAAACGTTGCGGCTTGTCCTGATTTTGATTTTTAAGAATTGTAATTTTAGCCTTCGTTAGCGGTATATTCGTTCCGCTCAATGTAATCAATTATTTTCCCTGCAATATCAATACCAGTAGCTCTCTCAATACCTTCTAATCCTGGTGAAGAGTTCACTTCCATAACCAACGGACCTCTTTCGCTTTGTAACATATCTACACCTGCAATTCCTAAACCAAGCTTGCGAGCAGCTTTTATTGCAGTTGCTTTTTCCTCGGGACTAAGTTTAATTAATGTTGCACTTCCGCCTTGGTGTAAATTCGATCTAAATTCGCCCTCACGTGCTTGACGCTTCATTGCGCCTACCACTTGTCCATCAACTACAAAAGCTCTAATGTCAGCTCCTTTAGCTTCTTTAATGAATTCTTGAACCAACATGTTCGCTTCAAGTTTTAAAAAAGCTTCAATAACAGATTTTGCCGCTTTATTGTTTTCAGCAAGTATAACACCAATACCTTGAGTGCCTTCTAGTAGTTTGATTACACAAGGCGCACCACCTATCGTTTCAATCATGTTATCTATATCTTTAGGTTGATTGGCAAATGCAGTTTTTGGCATTCCTATTCCAGCACGAGCCAGTATTTGTAAGCTGCGCAGTTTATCTCTACTTCTCACTAATGCTTGTGATTCAACAGCGGTGAAAATTTTCATCATCTCAAACTGACGAACTACAGCAGCTCCATAAAAAGTAACACTAGCTCCAATACGAGGAATAACGGCGTCTACAGCGGTGATTTCTTTTCCGTTATAGTAAATGTGTGGGCGACCTTTTTCAATTACTAAAACACATTTCATGTGATCTAAAAGTAACACTTCATGCCCTCTGTTTTCAGCAGCTTCAACTAAACGCTTAGTTGAATAAATATTTTTACCTCTTGATAATATTGCAATTTTCATAACTATGTTTTTTTGTAACAGAAACAGCTATTTATTAAAGCAGATTTCGATTAGATGTATAGGTTTAATTAGTAACTTAAAGGTAAGAATAGGATTTTGTATAAGCAAATTATTTTTGTTTCAATAGGCCGCCAGTATGTATGTTTGCCACATCAATAATAAATTTGTTTTTAAGGAGTTTTCGTCCTATTAAAATTGGGTAACGCATAGAGGCTCTATCGGTAAGTGAAATTTTGCAGCGTATATTTTTTTTAGCCATCCTCACTAAAGTAGAAATAATGTATCTTTCTTCAGTTTCACCAGATGAACTTTTAATTATTTTTTTGCTAAAATGGGTAAACTGATGCTCCTGCTCATTATATTCGGGATGCGATGGATCAAGCAATTTAAAGCATAATGTAGCCTTCCCATTTATTTCTCTTTCTTCAATGTCATGGCAGTGAAGTGCTGTTGTGTATGCACCCGTATCAATTTTAGCTTCAATATTAAACATGCCTAATTCGGGAAAATCAACAAATTCTCTTCTCCCAATTAGGCGTATTTTATTTTTTTTAATCATTATTTATGCTTTATAAAATAGCCATTTACCTAGTTCGCGCCATGTAACTTTTTTACCATACATTAAAATACCTGTGCGATAAATACGAGCAGCTAACCAAACCATTCCAACAAAACTTGCTATTAGTATTAAAAGTGACACTGCAATTTCCCACATTGGAACTCCCTGAGGCATTCTAACCATCATAACAATTGGTGAAGTAAATGGTACAAATGAGAGTATTTTACCAATACTACCTTCAGGATTTACCATGGTTGCATAAGCTCCAAAATAGGCTATCATGAGCGGAACCATGGCGACGACCATAAATTGTTGGGAATCTGTTTCACTATCAACAGCCGAACCAATAGCCGCAAACATTGCACTGTAAAGTAGGTAACCTCCAATGAAGTAAAGGAAGAAGCAAACTAAAATTGCTATGATATCTTTTTTATTAAACTCGTTAATCAATTTTGCAACCTCTTTATTTTTACCATACATGTCTTTTTTAACTTCTTTCATATCAACACTACTCCCTTGTTTAAAGACTTGCTCCTTTACTTCGTTTAGTTTGTCAGTGTCTTGGATTTGTTTTGATAATAATGTACTTGTTACAAAAGTTGATAAAACAAAACTTAAAATTACCCAAAGCAAAAATTGTGTGACACCTACAAGCGCTACACCAATAATTTTACCAAGCATTAATTGAAATGGTTTTACGGATGAAATAATAACTTCAACTATACGACTTGTTTTCTCTTCCATTACGCCGCGCATTACTTGCATTCCGTAAAACAACACGAAAAAGAAAATTAAAATACCGCACACAAAGCCAATTGCCATGGTTGCATTCCCTTTTGTTTCTTTTCCTTGGGTAACATCTTCAACAACTGTTTCTAAATTTACTTCGCAATTTTTTATGATTTTTGGGTCTATTCGATTAGCGTATAGTTTAGCATCATTCAGTTTTTTCTCAACCTCTTTCTCTAAATACTCTGTTAAGCTTATGCCTGGCGCTTTTTTAACGTAAACCTTAAGTTGTGGCACTGCATTGTTTAATGCTCCACTTTCTATTACTGCAACCGCTGTGTATTTATCTTTTTCTAAATCTTTTATTGCATCTTCCAAAGAAATTTCCGGAAAATAGAATTTTAGTTTTTTTGTATCCTCAATATTGTTTTTAATAATTAAGCTGTTGTCAATTATTGCAACCTTATGTTCTGTTTGATCTGCATCAGCGGCATAAACCATGAAGTACATAACTGCGGCCATTAACACAGGACCTAAGATTGTCATTACAATAAATGATTTTTTTCTTACTCGCGTAATGTATTCGCGCCAAATAATTAATCTAATTTTCCTCATATCTATTCAGTAAAATTACTTTGTGTTCCGTAAATGGTTTGATGATTAACTGTCTTGATAAAAATATCATTCATACTAGGAATTAGCTCGTTAAAAGCTATTACCTCGCATACAGGTAATATACTTTGCAATATTTGATTTGGAGTTGTGTCACCCAAAAGTTTAATAGTTGCAGTATTAATGTCGTCATCTGTTGATTTAGATAATATCTCGGCACCTGTCCACAAACCAGTACTAAAGCCAATAAAGTTTCCTCTAAACTGAACAGTAAATGTTTTTGTGCGATGATCTTTACGAATTTGTTTTACCGAACCGTCTAATACTTTTTGCGATTTATTGATTAACGCTATGTGGTCGCACAGCTCTTCAACACTTCCCATGTTGTGCGTAGAGAAAATTACTGTAGCACCTTTACTTTGAAGTTCTTTAATCTCGTCACGAATTATATTTGCATTAATTGGATCGAATCCACTAAAAGGCTCGTCCAAAATTAGTAATCGGGGTTGATGCATAACAGTTACAATAAACTGTACTTTTTGTTGCATTCCCTTACTTAGTTCTTCAATTTTTTTATTCCACCAGCCTGTTATCTCAAATTTATCGAACCAAGTTTTTAAATGTTTTTCAGCATCTTTTTTCGTTAAGCCTTTTAGTTGAGACAAATACATGCACTGTTCACCAACCGCCATCTTTTTATATAAACCACGTTCTTCGGGTAAATATCCAATTTCGGCCACATGTTGAGGTTTTAATGCTTCACCATTAAAAAAAACTTGTCCTTTGTCAGGGCCTGTTATTTGATTAATAATTCTTATTAATGTTGTTTTTCCAGCTCCGTTTGGTCCTAATAAACCAAAAATTGATTTTTCTGGAATTTCCAAACTAACATCGTTTAAAGCAACATGCTTATCGTATGTTTTTGAAACATTTTGTATTGAAAGTAAATTTCCCATATCCCTACAAATGTAATAAACAATAAGGCATTAAAGTTTATTGTTACATTTTTTTATGAATTTTTATAGCAATTTTATTAGTTCTGTTTTGTCGATTTTTCCATTTGAATTCAAAGGGAATTCATTTAAAAATAGAAAGTGACTTGGAAGCATGTAGTCGGGCAAGCTTTGAATTATTTTATTTTTTAATTCATTTGTACTAATGGTTGTAGATTCTATAAACAAGCAAAGCTGATTACTATTTTCACTATTTTTTACCAAAATTTTTGAGCGAACATTGAATTGGTTTGTAATTAAATTTTCAATCTCAGAAGACTCTATTCGGTAACCATTAATTTTAATTTGATCATCAATTCTCCCATGAAATATTAAATTTCCGTTATTGTTCAAGGAGGCTAAATCGCCTGTTTTGTAGTATGTTTTACCCTTATGTGAGAAGAATTTTTCAGGATAAGCATTGTTTAAATACGATTCAAAAACTTGATTTCCGGTGAAACATAGTTCACCTTTTTGTTCAGTTATATCGCCATGCTCATTAATCAGAATAAATTCATTGCCTTGAAATATTTTTCCTAGTGGCACAATATCGTTGTATGATTCCAATTGAGAATCTTTTTCGTTCCAAATGTATTTTGTGCAAACAATAGTTGTTTCGGTCGGACCATAAAAATTATGAATAGCTCCATTTGGCAAGCATTTTTTCCATTCTTCGGCTTCGCTATGAAAAAGGCAATCGCCTGAAAAAAAACTATATTTTAAATAGGGTAAATTAATTTGGCTAAAGTATTTTTTAATGTAGTGTAAAAAAGTTGGAACAACGCTTAATACGGTTATTTTGTTTTCTTGGAGTGATTTGACGATAGACAAATACTTTGGTTGTTCAGGATTTAAAATGTAGCAGCAAGCACCAACGTATAAAGGCATGTAGAAAGAAAAAAACCAAACGTCAAAAGTGGGCTCATAAACATTTAGGAATTTATCCGCAGCATTAAAAGGATAATTGGCAAAGTAATTGAAAAATGAATTTGTATTTTGTTTTGTAATGGGAACACCTTTTGGCATTCCAGTCGTTCCAGAAGTAAAAAGTATGTAACTAATTTTTTGTTTATATAACGGTAAGGGTTTATTTACATTAATTTGTTCGTTTAAATAATTCGGAATTAGATGCGTGAATGCGTTTTCAAATTCAATATTATCATCACTCAGTATAAATGTAACTCCAGCAAGGTTTATAATGTTTTGATTACGTAGTTTGGGATAAGAAGTATTAATTGGAATAACCGATGCCCCAAAAGCCGAGATTGCAATGCTTGCAGCATGACATGAAAAAGTATTGTTAAAGTAAAGCCCTATTTTATCGGGCGCTTTAGTTTGAATTAGAAAATTGACTATTTGATTTACATAACTAGCCAAATCTTTATACGTTAAGTAATTGCCATTAATATTTAAAGCATTATTGTTCGGGTACTTATATGCTGCTGCAAAGAAGTCATCACTCAAATTCTTGTATGTGTTTTGATTTGACAAATGGAATATATTTTGTAAATTTCGTAAATAAAACTTATTGTAAGCTTATGCGAAAACTTATTTTGCTTTTTAGTCTAATTTCTTGTTGCGCTTTCTCTCAAGCACAAACAAATGTAAAGCTAAATTCTGTTTTAGTAAAGGAATTAAGCAAAACACCTCATCGCAATGTTAATCGCAATTTGTTGGTTAAAGGCGATGCTGAAAAAGTGGCTAGTTACGTTAAAACACATGGTGGCCAATTCAAGTATAGCGCAAAGGATATCTGCTCAGTTGTATTACCATTAAACGAAGTAATTGGTTTATCAAAGCAGAACTTTGTTTCTAAAATAGATGCGCCCAATCAAAAGATGCGTGTAATGGATGATTCTTCTGCAATAAAGTGTAATTACAAACCTATTCATTTGGGTCAAGCACCTTTATCTCAGGCCTATGATGGTTCAGGAGTTATATTTGGTTATGTTGATACGGGATTGGATTTTGCGCACCCTGATTTTAAAGACAGTTTAGGAAAAACTCGAGCAGTGTATATCTGGGATATGGCAAAACCACAAGCTACAAATACACCACAGCCATACAATTACGGACAAGAATGGAATAAGGATAGTATTGATGCTGGAGTTTGTACTCACTTAGATGCGAATTTTTATGCACATGGAACACGTGTTGCTGGTATAGCTGCGGGCAATGGTGCAAGTAATATTAAATATAAAGGTGTAGCACCTAAAGCAGATATTATATGCTGTGCTTATGATTTTAATAACGATACCGCATGGCAAATTGTTGATGGAGTTAATTATTTAATTCAAAAGGCAATTGCTTTGGGTAAACCAATTTCAATTAATATAAGTTTAGGAGATTATATTGGTTCACATGATGGCCAGGATTTACAAGCGCAAATGATAGATGCTTTAGTTACAAGCCAGTCTGGAGTTTTTATGGCAGCAGCTGCTGGAAATGCAGGAGGTTATAACATGCACTTTGATTGTGCTTCAACAGCTGCTGATACAAGTTTTTTCTGGGTAAAATCGGGTGCACCACAATTTTATTTTCAAATTGTAGGAGATAGTACTGGTTTTAAAAATGTTCGACATACTATTTCGGCTAACAATCCAGCAAGTTTTAATTATGTTGGTAATATTGGTTTTAATCCCATTGATTCAACACTTGGTGTATTGAGAATAGATACTCTAAAGAATTTAAACGGTAATAGAATAGGTATAGTTACATCAACAACAAGTATCGAAGGTAATGCTTATTTAATGGAGGTTTTGATACAGCAAGATTCATTAAATTATTTGTGGGCTTATGAATGTAATGGTAATGCTCAGCTTGATTCATGGTCATTTGACGCATATTTAGATTCTTTACCAAGTGTATTAAATTATCCAAACATTGCAAATTACGTGCGCGCCGATAGTATGCAAACAATATGCACAAGTTTTCAGTGTAGTAATGAATTAGTTACTGTTGCTAATTTTACTGCAGCTACAGGACATATTGATTTGAATAATAATTTTGCACCCGACGGTGGTATCACCAATGATTTATCTGGAAGTTCGAGTTGGGGGCCAACGCGAGATGGACGAATTAAACCAGATATTGCAGCTACTGGTGATAATATTATTACAACTGCTAGCTTAGCTTTTGCTGTTTGGAATTATACTAACTATCCAGCATCACCTAGTATTTTAACAGAAGATACTTTGCACATGAAGTTTGATGGTACATCAGCAGCTTCTCCTGTTGTTGCAGGGTTTGGAGCATTATACTTGCAAAAGTTCCCTTCGGCAACAAATCAAATTGTGAAGCAAGATATAATTAATTGTGCCGCTGCAGATTCTTATACAGGAGCTGTTCCTAACCAAAAATGGGGTTATGGAAAGCTAGATGGTTTTGGAGCAATGCTTTGTAACACGCAGCAAATCGGAATATCCGAAGTGAGTAATTTTTCGGGCGTGGATATTTTTCCAAACCCGACATCAGAAATTTTAACTATTAGTATTACTAATTGTAAGAATGCCTTGATAGACATAATGGATATTACAGGTAAAATAATCCACACATCTAAAGTAAATTCAACAATAACTAATGTTGATGTTAAAAAATTAGGCTTAGCTAAAGGTGTTTATCTAATGCGAATTTTAAACGGAAGTGAAATTTCGTTTAAAAAGGTAATAATTGAATAAGATTAGAACTTAAAGTTTACTTGATAAACAACAGTTCTAGGAGCTTCAATATAACCAGGTCGGCTCATGTACATTTGATTGGTAAAGTTATTTACAATCAAAGATAATTTCATGTTTTCTGAAACTGCATATGAAAAACGAATATCATTTAACCAGCAACCTTTAGTATGTTTGGCAATGTATTCAGGTAAACCAGGTAAAATAAAAATATCATTTGAGCCTAGTTCTTTCAATAATGGCTGAGTAAAACGATTGTCAATATTTTCCATTAAGCTATTATAGCGAACACTCCAGCCTAAACTAAATCCTTTGTAATCAAACTGAATATCGTTTTTAAATAAATGTCTATTTCTATAGCGTAAAATATTTGAGCCCACTAAACTCCCTAAAGTATCAACAGCAGGATTAAAGTTAGGGTCAGTAGGATTTGAATAGGTGTAACCTCCAAAAGTAGTTACATTAATTTTTCCAATTTTTCCGGTTCCTGTAACACCAATATCAATACCAACAACACGTGCGCGCCCAGTATTTTGCGCTTGGAAACCTGTAAACTTAAGTACATCAGAAAAAGGTTCAGCGCTATTATTTATAATCGAATCTAAAGTGTTTGCAGTTGGGTAATAATAACCAAAAATAAATTCAACCATGTTTCTGTATTCCGTCCAAAATCCAGCAACATCCAAAAAGCCTTTGAAATTACCAACTTTAAAACCTTGTTTTACCCCTAATTCAGCACTCCAACCATATTCAGGCTGCAAGGAGTTGTTAGGGAATAATTGTAATGCACTAACATTGGTTCTGATATATTTTTCAGCAATACTTGGAAAACGATATCCTTGTCCAAACGAGCTTCTTAAAAATGTGTATTCAAATAATTGATAATTTACACCTAAACGAGCAACAGGCTGAAAAGGTAAATTGTTTATTTTCCCATCTAAAATGCTTCCTTTGGTTCTGGCTGTATCCACTCTAAAAAACTCCCCACGTAATCCACCTGAAATAGTGAGTTTTTTTATTTTTTTATCTAATTGTATGTAAGAGGCTGTATTGTAGCCCTCTCTTCTTCCATATAAACTATCAGAATATATTTGTTGGCTCATCAAAACAATTCCGCTAGTTAATGTTAGGTTACGTGCAAAACGTTTTTGATATTGTAATTCTCCGTAATACAAATCACCTGTTGAGCTTTGGTTTTTATCATTTACGTTTCGAGTTTTAAAATAGCGCGTACGTAAACTTAGTTTTCCAAATTTTTCAGTTGAATAAGTAATGAATGGATCAATGTTAAAACGTTGATTGTGGTAACCTTGTATCGTTCTTCCTTGCGGTATATAAGCACTATCAGCATTTTGCCATAAAAAGAAAAGTCCACCATAAGTATCCATCATATTAGTGTTTACGCCAACTGATAACCCTCTTATTTTTTCAAAATTATAACGAAGGTTCATGTTCATGCGCCCTCTGGTTTCTGAACCAAGCATTCTAAAACCTTGATCTTCGAATAAATTACCAGCTATAACAAAATCTAATTTCCCAATTTTTTGTAAATGATAAAAGCTTAAGTTTTTTACTTCTGGAGCTTTTTGATTTCTCCACCATTTTAAACTTTCTTGACGCGGAGAACCATAAAAACCATGATTAAAAGTGATAGAGGTAATAGGTTTGTTTTTTGCGTAAGCGGTTCTTAAATTAATAACCCCGTTTAAAGCTGATGAACCAAATAGGGCAGAGGAGGCACCTTTAATTACTTCAACTTGCTCTAGATTTTCGAGAGGTAAATAGTTCCATTTAATATCCCCAGCATCTGCCGATATCATTGGCATTTCATCTACCAACATAATAACACGAGTTCCGGCACCATAACTAAACCCGCTACCAGCTCTAATACTTGCTTGACCATCAGCAACGTTTACACTCGGAACTTGATTCATTATACCTTCAAGAGATGTTGTAGCTTTGTTGGCAATTAAGGCGGGCTTTATTACTTCCATCGACACAGTAACGTCGGATAACTTTTGCTCAAACTTTCCCGCAGAAATAACTACCTCGCCTAATACCTGATTTTCATTCTCTAGTAAAATGTCAACTTGTATAGTGTCATTATCTTTAACCGTTATTTTTTGCTTAAAATCAGCAAAACCAACCATTTTGGCTTGCAAAGTTTGTTCGCCAACTGGGGCTTTTAAAATATAATTTCCTGAAATATCTGTTGAAGTAACATGTTCAGTGCTGGTAAATACCAAAATTCCAATAACTTCTTCTTTGGTTGATTTGTCGGTAACTTTCCCTTTTATATAACCATTTTGAGCTTTAATAAAGAAGGGGGCTATTAGGGCTGAGAAAAAAACGGAGAAAATATTTTTTTTAAACATATTAATTGTGTTAATACGATTTATTAATAATTTTTTAAATATAAATTTGCAACAATATATAAACTTTTTTGTAAAAATGAAAAATACTTCCGACGAACTTCTTTATAAGTTGGCTTTAACTCAAATTTCGGGTGTTGGGGATGTGCTTGCAAAGAGTTTGCTTGCTTATTGCGGCAGTGCTGAGGAAGTTTTTAAAACTAAAAAATCCCATTTAGAAAAAATACCCGGTATAGGTGAAATTACCGCGAAAGTTATTTATGCGGATATTCATAATCCAAGCGTGTTAGAGAGATGTGAGCGCGAAATGAAGTTTATTGAAAAACATGCAATTGACGTTTTGTTTTTTAATGATGAAAATTACCCACAACGATTAAAATATTGCAACGATAGCCCTATACTTTTGTTTTATAAAGGAAATGCTAATTTAAATCACAATAAAATAATTAGTGTAGTTGGTACTCGCAACATTACTGATTACGGAGCTAGTATTGTAGAAAAGTTAATTACCGATTTAAGAGATAGTAATGTTTTGGTGGTTAGTGGTTTAGCCTATGGTGTTGATGTTGCGGCGCATAAAGCATGTCTAAATAATGACATTCCAACAGTTGGAGTAATGGCACACGGGCTAGATAGAATTTACCCAGCTGTTCATAAGAGTGTGTCAAAAAAAATGGTTGATAATGGTGGTTTACTTACTGATTTTTTTAGTGAGACAAATCCAGATAGAGAAAATTTTCCAAAGCGAAATAGAATTGTAGCAGGCATGTGTGATGCTATAATAGTTGTTGAGTCAAGTATGAAAGGCGGTTCACTTATCACAGCCGAAATAGGTAATTCTTACAACAAAGATGTTTTTGCCTATCCTGGGCGAAACACTGATGAGTATAGCTCAGGATGCAATGCTTTTATTAAAAGAAATAAAGCGGTTATGATAGAAAGCGCAGCTGATTTATTGTACAACATGCAATGGGAAGAAACTAAAATTTCTAAATCTAAAAAGGTTCAAATACCATTGGCTTTAAATCTAAAGCCCGAAGAGCAAATTGTTTATGATTTGTTGACTCTAAAAAATAGTTTACATATTGATGAAATTTGCAACGTATGTGAGATTTCAATGAGTAAAGCAGCAGGTATATTGTTGAATCTAGAATTTCAAAATTATATTCTTTCACAACCTGGTAAAATATATTCCTTAAAATCATAAAATTTTGATTTTATGTATCCTTTTCAGTGATAATAATCAATTATTTGAAGTACATTTATTTGCCTAAACTCATTTTTCTGTTTATTTTTACAATATCGATTATTAACTAAACATAGTCGTTTATATAATTTTTACCATCGTTTATAAAATTTTCAGCAAATATGAGGTCTATTCTGTTTTCAATTTTTATGCTAATTACCGTGTTTTCTTATGCACAAAGTTCATTAACTTATAGTCAAGTTAACGATTCTGAGTATGAAGCACTTTCTCAAAATTTACCGCTTAATGCTATTTTTCAAAACAAGCTTTATTTAGCTGGCGACTCTAATAACACTAAAGTTAAATTAATCTCTACAAGCACAGCAACAAACAACAGTTTTGTTAGTGAAACAGGCATTAATTCGGTAATTGTAAACAGCGGTACTGAAACAAAAATTTCTGCCATGGTTGCTGGTATCAACGAAATGTTTTTTGGTACTTCTATCATGTCGCCTTCAGCACAACCAAAAGTTTATAAATATGATGGCAGTTCTTACTCTGTTTTTGGATCTCTTCCTTTTTCAGGTGGAGCATTTGATTATAGCTATTCTAAAATATCTAAGCTAATTTATTGGTCACCATCTGGCAATGAAGATTCAATTGTTGCTTTTGTTGATAATGTGGGAAATGGAATTGAAGCGTTCATTTCTCCTATCAATAGCCCGAACTGGAGCCTTTTTGCGAATTTCAGCAGTTCGTATGGTAATACATATTCTGCTAAAGTATGGAACAACAAGTTGTTTTTTGGCACTAAAAGTCCAACGGGTATAGTTTTGTGTAGGTTAAATTCTTCTATGGTAATTGATAGTGTTGCGAATCAAAATTTTGGTCAGCTGACGGGATCGTTGTATGCGATTGCAGCTATTGAGGAATACAATAATGAACTTTATGTTGTTGCGAACCGACTTAATGGAACAGACGATTTTATTTTTCGCTCAGCAGATGAAGTTACGTGGAATCCAGTTGTAACAGGAGGGTTTATAACGACTGAGAATTATGGAAGCATTGATTTTGTTAAAGCAAACAACCGGATTTTCGCACTTATTCAAAACTCTGGTACCTCACAAAACATGGCTGTTTATACAACTTTAACTCCGCAGGTAGGGACTTCATTTGATATAGTTTCTGGCAGCGCACCCTTTAATCTTAGCAGTACATATGATTTTACGGTTCATCAAATTTTTCAATTCAGAGATAGCATTTTTGTAAGTGTAAAACATATTGCAAACAATAAAATGGAATTATATGGCGCCTTATTTTCTACAGCTAAATTTACACCCCCAGCTTCGGCTTTGTGCAGCGGCATGCCTTATACCTTTTTAAATACTTCGGCAAATTACAATAGTACTGTTTGGAAAATTGATGGTATTACTCAACCTTTATTTACGGATTTAACACATACATTTAATACAGCGGGTTCATATGAAATTACGCTTATTGTTACCAACATATACAATGCTTTATCCGATTCCATAAAAAAAACCATAAATGTTATTACTGGTATTGACTCAGTTTTAATTAGCCAGCCCGATACCCTTTGCCATACTTTACCAAATATAATGTACAGTTCTGTTTATGGTGGTGTTGGACCTTTTACATATGATTGGCAACGTGCAGATATTGTTTTCAATTATACAAGTGTTGGATTTGCTGACACGCTTGTTTTCTCCGATACGTTGGGAAGCACGCCTTATCGACTTTTTGTTACTTCTAGCAATGGTTGTCAATTAATGAAAGATTATTATGCTCAAACTATCACTACCTCTAGTATAGATGGAATTGGTTTTTTAAATGGAAATTGGTTAGATAGCGGCTTAGTTCAATTATTTAAGTACCAACCTGGAAATGGCTTAGCAAGTTTGTATGATTCAGCTCCGTTAACGAGTTTCCATCCATATTTTTCGTTTAGTGCATATCCAGGAAGCTATTTATTAAAGGTAACAGCTGATACTTCGGTTTATCCTAATACTATACCTACTTATTATGGTGATACCTACATTTGGGACTCAAGCACAGTTGTTGTTCAGGGCTGCACGGCTGCTTTTGCTGATACGGTTTTTATTATTCAACCACTTGGAGGCGGAGGTAATGGTGTTATTTCTGGAAAAATTCAACAAGGTGCTAATTTCGGAAATAGGTTAATGATACCCGGTGATCCAATCCCAGGTGTCGGCGTAAACATGGGGCGCAAACCTGGAGGGCAAGCTCAAATGAGAACAGTAACAGATGCTTTTGGAAATTATACTTTCACAGGCGTTCCGATTGGTGATTATTGGATTTTTACAGACTTGGAGAATTTACCTATGGATAGTACTCGTGTGATCAGCATTACGGCAACAGATACTGTATCGATAGGAAATGATTATTGGGCTGACTCATCACATGTTTATATTGAAAATACAGTTGGAACAATTGAACTGGAGAGTATGAGCGAAGGGACTATCATTGTATTTCCAAATCCTACTAGTGGTATGCTAAATGTTAAATTTACAGACTTAAGTCAGGAAAATATAAGTCTTGAAATTTATAATACTTTAGGGGAGCTAGTTTACAGGAAGCAACAACGTGTTAATGGAACAAACAGTGTCATAAATCTTAATGATACAGGGAAACAACTGAAACCTGGTTTATATCAGATTTTGGTGGAAGTTTCTAATAAAAAATACGCTCAAAAATTTATTGTAAGCAAACCATAAGTAAAATTAGATTGCAGAATTTATTTTAAAGTACTGTAATCCATGTAGTTAACTTAAGCTACCTTTCAATAAGGCTTTGCAATTAATTTAATAAAAATGCCTATTTTTATTAACTAAATTGTTATGCATGAAATTAAAATTTTTATCCTTCTGTTTATTTATAATCTCAGGTTTTGGCACTCAAAATCTGTTTTCACAAAGTATTACTTCATTTTCTCCAACTAGTGGTCCAACCGGCACTTTGGTAACTATAGATGGTACAGGATTTTCTCCGGTTGCACCCAATAACATTGTAATGTTCGATAATGTTAGGGCAACTGTTACAAATTCTTCTTCAACACAACTGGATGTTCTTGTTCCTTACGGTTCAAGTTCTTATGCTGAAATTTCGGTAACTACAGGTGGTCTGCGTCTTTCATCTTCCCGTATACAAAATGCAATGAAGTATTTTAACGTAACTTTCCCCAATGGTGTAATAGCTGCAAATGCTTATTCTACTTCATCTCAAGCCGTGGTCGGCACACCAATTTGTGTTGCTTCGGGTGATATGAATAATGATGGGAAGTCTGATATTATCACACTGGTAGATAATTCAACTACAGATAGTGTAAAAATTTATTTAGGTAATGGTTCAGGAGGATTTTCAAGATTTTCAGCTGTGATGACGGGAGCGCTTACAAGTGGTGCCATTGCTATTGCTGATTTAGAAAACGATGGAGATTTGGATGTGGTAATTAGTACGTATAACTCATCGAGTGATATTAAATTTTTCACTAATGACGGAAGCGGAGTACTCACAGGTTCTTATATTACCTCAGCCGGATATATCTTAAGTTTAAAACCAGCTGATATAAACAATGATGGTTATGTAGATTTTATTGCCTCGAGTGGAAGTTGGTATTTGAATAAACTAATTAATAACCAAAACAATACTTTTACAAGCAGCCAAATTACAGCAGCAAGTGCTGAGGCATGTGAAGTAGGTGATTTTAATAATGACGGCAATATTGATGTACTGGCAGCAAGAAATTCTTCCAGTCAGGTAGAATGTTTGCTTGGGAACGGTTCAGGAACATTTACTTCAGCAGGAAACATACCAGCCGCAATGACCCCAACTAAATTGGCAAAAGGTGATTTTAATAAAGATAGCATTTTAGATTTTGCTGTAAGTTCTTATACAAATAATGTGGTTGGTTATAGTTTGGGTAATGGAGATGGAACATTTAATACCATATCAACATATCCGGCCTTAAATGCAAGGGACGTAAGAGTGGCTGACTTAGATGGAAATGGTGTTTTAGACTTAGAGAGCATGATTTATACTGGTGGAACCCCAGGGTTTTATGTGTTGAAGGGGAACCCTAATGCAACTTTTAATAACCCCATTACCGTTCCAGGCGCAGCATCAACAGTTCAACACCATTCAGCAACAATTTCGGATTTCAACAATGATGGTAAAGTCGATATAGTTACTGGTTCATCAAGTGCAGGTGCCTTTAAGATTCATATTTATAATCCACCATTAGCGGTTACAATTCCAGTTTTTAATAATGTTTCATGTAATAGTGGTAATAACGGAAAAGCAAAGGCATTTCCAACAGGCGGTACTTCACCTTATAGTTACAGTTGGAGTAATGGTGGAGTTGTTGACAGTATAATAAACTTAGTGCCTGGAACATATACCGTAACAGTTACAGATGCAATTTTAGCTACTGCAACTGCGACGGTTACCATAACCGAACCTTCAATAATAACAACAAGTGCAGGTGGAAGTGACCCTCTTTGCTTTAATGGTACTGATGGTACAGCAGTAAATTTTCCAACAGGAGGTACACCACCTTATAGTTACCTTTGGTCTCCATCGGGTCAAACAACGCAAACAGCAACAGGACTGGGAGCAGGAACATATAATGTAACAATTACTGATGCAAATGGTTGTACAGCATTCGATTTATCAATTTTAAATAACCCTCCAGATATAGTACTAATTATGGGGGCAACTAATCCTCAGTGCTTTGGCACTAGCACTGGCGCTGCTTTTTTAAATAGTGTTACTGGCGGTGCTGGTGGTTATACATACAATTGGGCTTTTGGAGGACAAACCAACGATACAATTACAGGTTTATTTGCGGGCACTTATAGTGTTACTGTAACCGACGCAAATGGTTGTACAAAAACCGACTTCTCTGGTGTTTACGACCCTCCCCAATTATTAATGAATGCATATCAAATAACTAATGCGGGTTGTGCTGGTGACACCTTGGGTTCAGCATATGCATTAGCAACAGGTGGAATTCCGCCTTATTTTTATTCTTGGAACACTGGAACAATAAATGACACAATTATAAATTTAGCTTCTGGAACTTACACGGCTACAGTTGTTGATAATTATGGCTGTACAATGAATTCAAACGTGTTTATTGGTTTTAATTCAGCTGCAACAGATATGTTTGGTCGTGTTAAATTATCTAGTCCAGTTCAGCCAATTGATGATGGTACTTTATATGTTTTTAAACATCAACCTGGAAGTTCTATTCTAGATTCAGTAGGCAGTGTAATTATAAACTTTGCGGGCGAGTATTATATGAATATGGTTCCAGCAGGGGACTACTTGTTAAAAGCGGTGCCTAATCCAGTAACTTTTCCTACATCAGTTGATACTTACTATGGTGATCATTTTCAATGGGATTCAGCTCAAGTATTTCATCATGGTTGTCTTCAAACAGATACTGCTGATATAAATGTAATTGTGCAAATTGGTAATGGAGGTAGCGGAATTATTAGCGGTACAATTACCCAAGGTCCTGGTTTCGGCAATCGTATGATGGTTCCAGGAGATCCAATCCCAGGTGTTGGCGTTAATTTGGGACGTAAACCCGGCGGACAATCTCAAATGAGAACTACAACAAATGCTGCAGGACAATTTACTTTCACAGGAGTTCCTATTGGCGACTACTGGATTTTTGCGGATATACCTAATTTACCAATGGATAGTACGCGCGAAGTAAGCATTACACCGGTAGATACAGTTAGTTTAAATAACAATTACAAAGTAGATTCAACTCAAATTTATATTGAAAATTTAATTGGAGTATTAGAATTGAGTCAGACACAAGCCAATAGTGTTGTTGTGTTCCCAAATCCAGTTAATGATGTGTTTAGCGTTAAATTTGATTTAATGAAAAACGAAAGAGTAACATTAGAAATATATAATTCTGTTGGACAGGTTGTTTTTTCAAAACAAGAGAGTGCAGTGATTGGGAAAAATACCATTTCACTTACTGATGCTACTCAGTATTTATCTACTGGTTCTTATCAAATTAAAATTTCAAGTTCAACTAAAACATTAAATCAAAAATTTATAATTACTAAAAATTAAATTCATGAGAAAATCTGTATTTCTTTTAGTTCTGTGTTTTTTAACATTAAAAAACTATTCTCAAATAAGTACTCAGTTTATGCATCAGTGGGACACAGTATTTGTTAATGGTTTCGGGCAAGGATATGAATTAGATAACATGGAGTCGCATAGCGGCAGTTTATATGCAAGTAAGTCATGCGGCGCCTGTTTGGTAGATGTGTTTGTGTCTTCAGATGGTACATTTTTCTCACCAACTGGTTTAAGTGTTGTAGCCAGCCCTTATGATTTAAACATTGTTGATTTAACTTCAGATGATATAAACAATGGCAATTTGTACGCTGCAACATATAATTCTGAAGATGGTTCAAGTATTTATTCTTTTGATGGTTCTGCTTGGACGAAAATTACAGGCACTTTGCCACCATGGGATTCTACTGCTTGCGTAACTAGGCTCTTGGTTATGTCAAATGCTGTGTCAGATTCTTTGTATGCAGTTGTAGCTGGAAATAATGGTGTTGAAATATGGAAAACCAGTAAAACTAATATTGCTTGGTCTTTAAAGTATACGTACCCAGTAGTTTATAAGTATTGCAGCGATGCTGTTGTTTATCACGATAGTATTTTTGCAACGATAAGCGATTTATCAACTGATGATGTTTTTAAATTATCTCTTAACGGTGCTGGTTCAGTTATCAATTCAATTCCTGGTATAAACGATCCAAGTAACGGTCTTCAAGCACTCGCGGTTTTTAACGACACTTTATTGATAGGGATAAAAAATTACTCACTCGGAGCACAATTATTAAAGTACCACAGTAGTTTTGGTTTTGATACAGTTGCAGTAAATGGATTGGGCTACGCTAATAGTTGTTTAGCCGTTGAAAAAATTGTGACTTTCAATAATAAGATATTTGTTTTGTGTTTAGTCAACTATGGTCAGTTTGCAACCCGCCAGAGCTCACCATCTGCTGGTATAGGAGGTGGTCCTATAACGGCTTGTATACTTACTAGTGATGATGGAAGTACATTTTATCAATCTTCCCCATCTGGATTTGGCACCTATGATAATTGGGCGGGTGAATGGGATTTGGTTAAATTTGGTAATAAAATTTTTGCAGGTGGTTTAAATTTTGGAACAGGAAATGGCGAGTTATATAAAATAATAGTTCCAACTTCTTCTTTTTCCTATAACTTGCCTTGCTCGGGTAATAGTTTAAATACGACTAATTCATCAATTGATAATGACGTTACTCAGTGGTACTTAAACGGAGTTCCTTATTCTACTGCAACAGACACTTCTTTTTTTATACCATCTCCAGGAACTACTTATACTTTATCTGTAGTTTCAACTTCTATTAATTTAGTAAAGGATTCTGTTTCTCATGTATTCACTAGCTTACCTTCACCTATAGTAAGTTATACTCAGGGTTCAACAATTAATGAGTGTATTAATACAACACATGGTTTAGGTTCTTACTTTAATGTTTCATACCCAAATGGTTATTGGGCAGCATTTTGGAACACAAGTGTGGGAGTTTTGAGTGGGCAAAATCCTGATTATACATTTACCACACCTTATACTATTGGTGTTACGTTTAGTGATGTTAACACTTGTGCTACTTATGCAAATCTTTTTGTAGATACCACTCACAGCACTAATGTTTACGGAACTGTAAGTTCTATAACTAACGGGTCAATAACTGATGGTACTGTTTATCTTTTTAATCATCAACCGGGTAGTGCAGTTGGTGATACTTTAAATAGCTTTCCATTAAGCGTTACTGGTGATTATAGTTTTGCTTCATTAACTGCCGGAGAGTATTTAATCAAAGTTGTTCCAAATCCAACTACTTATCCAAATCTTTTGGATACCTATTTTGGTAGTGAATATCAATGGGATTCTGCTATGGTTTTATATCATGGATGCGTTCAAACTGATACCGCAGATATTTTAGTTTTAGAGCCTATTGGTGGTGGAGGAACTGGAACAATCTCAGGGCAAATTACTCAGGGTCCAGGTTTTGGAAATCGTATGATGGTTCCAGGAGATCCGATTCCAGGAGTTGGAGTTAATTTGGGTCGTAAGCCTGGCGGACAATCGCAAATGCGAACAACAACAGCTGCTAATGGCTCATTTACATTTACAGGTGTTCCTATTGGTGATTATTGGATATTTGCTGATATTCCTAATCTACCTATGGATTCAACCAGGGAAGTTAGTATTACTGGGCCAAATCAAAATAGTCCAAACAATAATTACAAAGTTGATTCTACCAAAATTTATGTGGATAATACCACTGGTATTTTAGAGATGAATCAACCAAAAGATAATGTGGTTATGGTTTTTCCTAATCCTGCATCATCAGTTGTTACAATTAAGTTTGAAAGTAAAGTAAATGAGGCAGCTACGGTAGAAATTATTGATATGCTTGGTAACTTAGTGGTTAATGAAGTGCTATATGTAAATGTTGGAAACAATGAATATAAATTAGCAACTAATCTAAATAATCTCAAAAAAGGCTCTTACTTACTTAAATTAAAAACAATTTCATCAGTACGAGAACAAAAAATACTATTAACTAATTAAAATTAAAAGTGGCAATTGCCACTTTTTTTTTATGTTTGTAGAAATGAAAAGACTTTCAGTCATATTTATTTTCCTTTTAGCTACTGTTTTTTCAGTAGCTCAGCATTACCCATTTAAGCATTATTCTATTGAAGATGGTTTGGCCCAATCTCAAGTTCTTTCTATTCACCAAGATAGAAATTCATATATGTGGTTTGGAACCAATGGTGGTGGTGTAAGTAAGTTTGATGGTACAAAGTTTAAAACATTTACTGAAACTGATGGTTTAATTAACAATGTTGTTTTCAGTGTAATCGAAGATAAAAAGGGCAATATTTATTTTGGAACCAATAAAGGCTTAAGTGTTTATGATGGTAAAACTTTTACTAACTACTCAACAAAGGCAGGCCTTAAAAACGAAAGGATATTTTGGTTGTTTATAGATAAAAAAGAGCGAATTTGGGTTTGTACCTCAGAGGGAGCTTATCAGTTTGATGGAAAGGTTTTTTTGCCAATTACAAAAAGTACAGTTCTTTCAAAAGAAGCTATTTTTAGTGGCTTTGCCGATGATAACAATAATTTATGGTTTGGTACAACCGGAAATGAAGTAGTGAAGTATAATCCTGAAACAAATGTCATTAAAAATTTTACAGAAAAAAATGGTTTACTTGGAACCTTTGTAAGATGCTTTAATCAGGATAATGAAGGCAATGTTTTAATTGGAACAGCTTCTGGTGTTTACATCGTTAATAAAAAAGATGAGTGTAAAGAGTACTTTTTTAAATCAAATATAAATGTAGGCTTCCTTAAAATCGAAAAAGATAAACATGGTATTTGGTTTTTAAGTAACGAAAGTGTTGTTTATGTTCAAAACAACAAGGTTGTTAAAACAATGGCTGTGGCTAATGGCCTTTTGAGTAATAGTGTTTATACGGCTTGTGTTGATAGAGAAAATAATTTTTGGATTGGCTATAATGGATATGGAGTTTCGAAGTATATTGGTGATAGATTTTATAATTTAACAAACGAAGATGGATTAAGTGGAAGTTATTTTACCAGTATCGCAAAAGATGATAAAGGTAATTTGATGTTGGGAGATAATTCAAGTGGAATAACACTTATAAGTTCAAACGGTGAGAAGCAAATATTTAGAAGAAATAAAAAGGATACCATACACTCTCTAGTTGATGACAATACATTTAAAACATATTATTCTAAAAAGTTAGGGTGGATAGTTGGAACAGATGATGGAATAAGTATTATTAAGGATAATCAAATCAATAACTATTCTATTTCCCATATACCACAAAGTGAGGAAAATTTTATTTTTGATATAGCTGAGTTTAAAAATGTGGTTTATGTTGCCACCATGACGGGTCTATATGAATTTAATGATGGTAAATTCACTAAGGTCTTAGCTTATACAAAATTTGCTCCAGAGGGCACCCGAACTGTTTTTAATATTGAAATTGTAAATGATAAACTTTATTTAGGAACGGAAAACGGTGTAGTTATTTTGAATAATGGAAACTGTAAGAGAATAACACAAAAAGATGGTTTTACCGATAAGCGTGTTTCATGTATAGTACCTTATGGCAACTCTGTTATTTATGGTACAGATGAAGCTGTTTTCATTGAAGAAAATGGTAAATACACTCAGGTTAGCACTAAAAATGGTTTGTCGTCAAACAAAGTTTATTTGTTAGCTAAAACAAAATCAAATGATTTGTTAATTGGAACTAATAACGGTTTAGACAAAATTGATTTAAATAAATACTTTAAAAACAAAGAAATCTCAATTGATAATTATACGAAGGAAGATGGTTTATCAAGCATGGAATTTAATTCTAATGCTATGTGTGAAGCAGCTGATGGAAAAATTTGGTTAGGTACAATTTCTGGAGTTACTATTTATGACCCAAATACTTCAAATATAAACACTCAAGAGGCTAAAGTAAACATCTTGCATCCTCGTCTTTTCTTTGAAAATGTTGATTTAAGTAATTTCTCAGAAGGGCTTGATTCAACAAACAATTTACCTAAAAATTTAGTTTTGCCTTTTGCAAAAAACCATATTACGTTTGATTTTATTGGTATTTGTTTAACAAATCCCAAAAAGGTGTTATATCAATTTAAGTTAGAGGGCTTGGATAATGATTGGTTTGCGCCAACAAGTAAAACAGATATCACCTATTCATCATTACAACCAGGTACATACACTTTTATGCTTAAAGCCATGAATAATGAAGGTGTGTGGAATAAGGAACCTGTGAAGTTTACATTTACAATATTGCCGCCGTGGTACAGAACTTGGTGGTTCTACACTATTTGTGCATTATCCGTAATTGGTGGAGTTTATTTTTACAATCGATATAAAACCAAGAAGCTTGAACAAGATAAAGCTAAATTGGAAAAAGAGGTTGAGCTTAGAACGCATGAATTAAGAGAGGAAAAGGAAAAGGTAGAGTTAATTAATCAAGAAGTAATTGCACAAAAGGATATTATTGAGCACAAAAACGAAGAGATTACAGATAGTATTAAGTACGCTAAAAATATACAAGAAGCATTATTACCAAACATTAAATTATTAAAAGAGAGTTTCGAAAAATCATATGTATTGTATATGCCAAAAGATATTGTGAGCGGGGATTTTTATTGGTTTGATCAACGTGGTGATATAAGTTTGTTTGCCGCTGTAGATTGTACTGGACATGGAGTTCCTGGAGCTTTCATGAGTATTATTGGTAATACTTTGCTAAACGAGATTGTTGGAGAACAAGGAATTCGTGAACCTGCTGAGATTTTGAACAGATTGCACAAGGGAGTTAAAGAAGCATTAAATAATAATAAGGGTGAGTTTGAACGTCGGGATGGTATGGATATAGCGCTGTGCGCTTATAATAAAACCACAAAAACATTAGAATACGCTGGGGCTAATCGTCCTTTATGGATGTTTAGAAATGACGGTTCAACAGAACCGCTGCAACTTAAAGCGGATAAGTTCCCTATTGGTGGTTTAGAACTTGAGGAGCAACGTAAATTTACAAATCATACTTTCCAAGTTAACGAAGGGGATAAAGTTTATGTGTTTTCAGACGGTTACGCAGATCAGTTTGGTGGACATAAAGGAAAGAAGTTCATGGTGGGTAATATGTTTAAGTTGGTTCAAGAAAGTATGCATAAACCATTTGAAGAACAAAAACAAATCATGCAAGATGCCTTTATTAATTGGAGAGGCGATCAAGAGCAAGTAGATGACGTTTTGGTTATTGGTGTGGAGTTTTAGTTCTTAATCTTTATACCAAATCAGATTTTTCGTTTTTGTTGAATCGGATGATTGATCTTTCTTTTTTCCTTCGAAAGCATTATCAATAGATTCTTCTACTTTTTTAGTTGTATTTTTCTCTACACGCTTTTGGGCTTTTCTCTCAATTCTTTTACCAGATGATTTAAGTGAGCTGGGAATTTTAACTTGTGAAATAGCATTATTTTGAAAAGCAAAGAATGAAAGTAATAGTAAGGTAGTTGAAAGTTTAGTTTTCATATTAAGATTTTAAAGTAAAACTAAACTAAATGCTTTTTGTAATTGATTGTAATTTATAAGTGTAGCCACTTATCTAATATTCGTAGCATTTTGATGTATTAATAAAAAACTCTACCCCACTATAAACAACCCCTTGAAATAGTGAAATAGAGTTTTTTAATTTTTGAAATTGCTGATTAGAATTGCCTGAGCAAAGCAGCATGAAAATTTAAATAGGCAGTAAGCCTTTATATATTGTGGTGGTGAAACGCAAATGAATCCGATTGAAACAAGTAGAAAATACTTATCGGAGTTTTAAAACAAAGTAGTAGAAATAATAGAAGCCGCAATTGCATCCCCGCATAAATTGCGGCCTCTATATTTATCCAAACAAAATTTCTTTTCTTTGGTACAACACATTTGCAGTGTTGCTAAACAAAACCCTTTGTTGTGAAAGAACGTTGATGTAAAATTACAGTATCAATGAGCGAAAAAAAAGCACTTACTGTTAAGTAGCATACTCTTATTAATAAGTGGTTACTTTTTCCAATTAAGTGGTTAAATTTTACTTAATCGAGCCATAAAGGCATCCTTTTTTCTTCGACTAATCTCAACTTGTTTATTATCGCTCATTACAGCATAGCCACCATCAACTTTTAAGAACCTAACTACATGAGCCATATTAATTAAATGATGGTGATGAACGCGTATAAAGTCGTTTTCAGGCAATAAGTCTTCATAATGTTTCATACTTGCCGAAACCATTAGTTTTTTGCCACCAACTAAATAAAAATAAGTGTAGCTACCGTCTGCTTCGCAACGAATAATATCTTTAACACTAACTATCTCAAATGCATTACCTGTGGGTAAAGTAATTTTATTGTAATTATCATCTTTGCGCTGTATGTTTTGGAGTAAAAACGAAAGATTTTCAACCGACTTTAAGTTGTTTTTCTTTTCTAAAACCTTGCTTACCGCAGCTTTTAACTCTTCAATATCTATAGGTTTAAGCAAATAATCTAATGCACTATATTTTATTGCTTTTAAAGCATATTTATCTGTGGCTGTAGTAAATATTAGATCAAACTTACTATCGCCAACTTTACCTAATAAGTCAAAACCTGTTCCATCAGGCATTGATATATCTAAAAATACCAAATCAGGATTATATTTTATAATGGCATCAATACCATTTTGAACATTTTCGGCAGTAGCAACTACCATAACACCTGGGCAATGGGTTGTAACTAAAGTGCTTAATAATTCGCGACTTTTGTCTTCATCTTCAATAATCAATGCTCTTATCATAGTATTATTTTTTGGTAAACTTACTGAATTGGAATGTAAATATCAACTCTTGTACCTACTGCCAATCCATCAGCGGTATAGAGGTCATTAATCTTAACACTTAGATTACTTTTATTAATGGTATTCAATAATTTTAATCTGTCCTGTGTAATTTTTAATCCTAACGATTTATGTTCTTTTGCACGTTTTGATTTTATCTCTCCACTTGCTACACGGCCAATCCCATTATCAATAACACTGCAGAGTAAAATACCACCAATGTTTTTTACCTCTAAAGTTAATTTCCCTGTTCCATCTTTTTTTGGAGTTAAACCATGTAAGATGGCATTTTCTAAATAAGGCTGGATTAACATTGTTGGCAATTCTTCGTAATCTTGATCAATGTTTGGGTCGATGTTAATTTCGTATATAAATTTTTCTTCAAAACGCATTTGCTCCAACTCAAGATATAATCTTAGCGCATCTATTTCTTCTTTAACAGTAACAGTAGGCTTTTCCGAATTGTTTAATATCATCCGCATTAGTTTAGCAAATTTATTCAAGTAAAAAACGGCCTCATTATCTTTATTGTTTACGATATAATGCTGAATAGAATTTAATGAATTAAACATAAAATGTGGATTCATTTGTGATCGCAAAGCCTTTAATTCATTCTTTGATACTTCTATTTGTTGCAATGTGTCTTTCTCTTGCTGTTTTTGAATGGTGCTTAATCTCCATCTAAAGAAAAGAATAATTAATGCTACAACAAATAAAATACTCACGACAATAAACCACCAGCGCTGCCAAACAGGACTAGTAATTTCGAATGAAAAGCTAACACTGTCTTTGTTCCATAAGCCTTCGTTATTACAGCTTCTAACAGTAAACTTGTATTTTCCAGGAGGTAAGTTAGAGTAGGTTGCTTCATTATCTTGTGTTTCAGGGCTCCAAGCTTTGTCAAACCCTTCTAGGCGATACATGTACTTTACTTTATCAGGATTGGTAAAGCAAATTCCTCTAAATTCAAAACTAATGTTATTATATGAATATGGCAATACTGAACCATTTTGGAGCAGAGTATCTTTATAAAACAAACGTATATTAGTTAAATTTAATTTTGATTCTTGTGTGTTTTTATAAAACTCGGTTGGATTATATTTTGTTAAACCATTAACAGTACCAAACCATAATATACCTTTGCCGTCTTCAAATATACCATTGGTATTACATTCCACACCTTTAAATCCGTCGGGTTTGTTGTATGAAACAATTCTCTTTTCTTTGTTTTCATAATATTCGGTTAAATCAATTCTGTTTATTCCTTGGTTAGTTCCAGCCCAAATAGAGTTTGTTTTCTTTTCAAATAGTAAGCTATAGGTTAAATCACTACTTAATCCATCTAGTTCAGTAAACATATCTGAGATGGATGATCGAGGGTCAATGAAGGCCACCCCATCTAAAGTTGCAATAAAAAGATTTCCTTTTGTATCCTTGGTTATGGTTAAGCACGATCGTGATTTGATGCGGTAGTTATCATTTTGGTTAATTAATTTATTTTTTTCAAACTTATAAAAACCATTTAAATAAGTACTCATCCATAAATTGCCATCGTTATCTTCAATAAATGACCATGCTTGTGAGTTGTAGTTTTCACCAGGTATTTTGTAAATTGTTAAATCCGAAACATTGTTATTGGAGTATCTAAAGGATAAAACTTCATTGAGCGAACCTACCCAAAAACGGTCTGTTTTATCTTTATAAACTGTGTAACAAGGTTTGTTTTCTAACTCATTTAGTTTACTGATTTTATCATTTTCAAGTTTGTATAAACCATTTGAGCCGCCAATTAATAAAATTTTATTTTGTTGTAGTATTGAGTAAACAGTTTTTGAAGTTAAACCTTTATTGGAACCATAGTTGTAAAACACTCCATTGGCATATTTGTATAAGTAATCAGATTCGGTGCCAATCCATAAATTCTTGTCATTATCTTCTAAAATGGGGTAGATCATAGGGTTATTAATTCCATCGTGAGCACCATAGGTAACAAAGCCTTCACCTCTAAATTTAAATAAACCCGAAAATGTACCAATCCATAAATTTTCCTCAGTATCACTTAATAAGCATGATATCTTATTAGAGCCATTATCGTTACCAACTGGATAGTACATAAATGTTTTCCCATTGAATTTATGTAAACC
>CAZRUA010000011.1:0-53367 GCA_964603125.1 uncultured Flavobacteriaceae bacterium
GTCATGCACAGAATGGTTTAGAAATTAACATTTTATCTCTTTATTTGAGAAATAAATTGTATTTTTACCTAATGTCTTAATTCCAAAATTATGATTAAAAAAATACCTATTCGAGTTTTTTTAAGTGTTGTATTTTTACTTTCCTTAAAAAGTATAAATGCACAGTTAAAAATCAATGAATATTCATGTGCAAATTTCTCAATTAACGATAATTTCGGGAACCCAAGTGATTGGTTTGAGATATATAATCCTGCTGCAACAGCCGCTAATATAAGCGGTTATTATGTAAGCGACGATAAAGTTAATCTTCAAAAATTTCAGTTCCCTTTTGGTACTACAATTCCTGCAGGTGGTTTTATAAGAGTTTGGGCTTCAGGTAAAGACACCATTGTTGGAACAAATTACCATACCAAGTTTAAATTAACACAATGTAAGCCTGAGCAAATTATTTTTGCTGATGCTGGCGGGTTTATTGTAGATTCATTAACAGTAAAACGTAATCAAAAGAACCATTCTTGGGGAAGAACTCCAGACGGTTCAGCTACTTGGAAAGTTTATACTACACCAACTCCAAATGCAACTAATACAGGCACTAGTTATATTGATTATTTAAAGAAACCAGTTTTTTCTCTCGCTCCAGGGTTTTATCCTGGTGCGCAAGTAACAACTATCACAACCTCTGAACCAAATACAATTGTTTATTACACTACAACTGGTGCTGATCCAACTACATCTACAACATTTGCAACGGGTAACGTTGCGGTAAATGATACAATGGTTATTCGTGCTATAGTGAAGGAAAATCCAGCTGCTGGATTGTATTTACCTAGTTTTATCGAAACAAATTCATATTTTATTAATGTTTCGCATACTTTACCTATAGTTTCAGTAGCAGGAGATTATACATCATTGTTTAACTCTCAAACTGTAATTGAAAATTCATTTGAGTATTTTGAAGCCGATAAAACTTTTAAGTTTGAAACAACAGGAAATTCAGACAAACATGGTAATGATTCATGGGCCTACGCTCAAAAAGGTTTTGATTACGTTGTTGATGATCGTTTGGGTTATCATTATACCAACAAATACCAATTTTTCACAGATCCCAACCTTGGTGATTCTCCAAGAGATGGTTTTCAGCGAGTTATTTTAAAGGCGGCGGCTTCTGATAATTATGCTGCAGGTCCTAACGGGAGTTGTCATATGCGCGATGCATTTTGTCAATCTTATGCATTTAAGAAAGGATTACATTTAGATGGTAGAAGAACCGAGTCTGTTATTGTTTATATCAATGGTAAGTATTGGGGTGTTTATGAATTACGTGAGAAGTTTGATGAGGACTATACAGATTTTTATTACAATCAACCAGAGATAGACAATTTAAGAATGTGGGGAGGATTAACAGTTGCTGATGGTAGTGCTACAGGATGGAATAATTTTTACACTTGGATTATGGCAAATAACATGGCTATTCCAGCAAATTATGCAAAGGCAGATTCAGCAATTAGTTTCACAAGTTTAATAGATTATATATCATACAATACTTATGTTGTGAATAGCGATTTTATTAACTGGAATTCAGCTTGGTGGAGAGGTCATGATATGTCGAAAGATAAACACAAATGGCGTTACTGGATGTGGGATATGGATAATACTTGGGGATTAGGACAAGATTTTACAGGTTTAGGAAACACAGGTCCAACATCAAATCCTTGTGATTATAGTAATGCGCCTATTGGAGGAACACCTGAGGAAGGGCATTTTGATATTTTTAATCAATTAATGGTTAATCAAACCTTCAAATCTTTATACATAAATCGTTACGCTGATTTACTTAATACAGCATTGAATTGTAATGAGATTACAAATCATTTCAATTACTACAAAGCAATTATTACACCTGAAATGCAAAAGCAAATAACACGCTGGCCAGCTCCTGGGGCTTCGGTAGCTAATTGGAATCAAAACTTGGATACTATGCAAGCATGGATTAATAGACGTTGTTCATTTATTGATAGTGTGATAAAAGATTGTTATAATGTATCTGGACCTTTTGATTTGTGTGTGGATGTTTTTCCTGCTAATTCAGGAACTATTCAATTAAATACTATTACACCAACAAGTTATTTATGGACAGGTCAATACTTTGGTGGTGTAAATCAAAGTGCTATTGCTTTACCTGGACCTAATTATGTTTTTGAATATTGGGAAGTAAATGGTAGTGATACTGTGTCAAGCCTAACTAATGATTCGATTCAGTTTTACTTTGATACAACAGCTTGTATAAAAGCGCATTTCAGATTAAAAAACCCTTATGAACTAGTTGGTGAGCCTATGGTGCCAAGCGGATTCACTCCTAATGGAGATGGAAATAATGATTTGTTGAATGTTTTTGGTACACTTGAAGCAACAGAATTTGAGTTGGAAGTTTATAATCGTTGGGGTGAGTTAGTGTTCAAATCAAACAACAAAACTCAAGGTTGGGATGGAAATTACAAAGGTAGTTCCGCCCCTGTAGGAGTTTATGGTTATCGATTCAATGTTACCATAAAGGGGCAACAGTATGTTAAATCAGGTAACGTAACCTTAATTCGTTAATTCATAAACTATGCAAAATAAAATGAAAAAATCACTTATTATTTGTGCTGGTTTACTTGGTTTAGCAAGCTTAAAAATTTCAGCTCAGGATATTCACTTTTCTCAATTAAACGAAGCGCCTTTAATGTTAAATCCAGCGAATGCAGGTTTTCATAGCGGCTACATAAGAGCAATTGGTAATTATAGAAGCCAGTGGAGTACAGCAAAAAGCCCATTCACAACTATGAGCACAACTTTGGATGCTGATGTTGGTTTAAAAAATAATAAAGCAGCTTATTTAGGTATTGGAGGTTTTGTGTTTCAGGATAAGGCTGGAGATGCTAACTGGAAAACTTTTAAAGCAGATTTATATTTAAATGGAATTGTAAAAGTTGGTAAAGAAAGTAAATTGGCTTTAGGTATTGGTTCGGGTTTTGCTCAAAATTCTGCTGATTTAACTAAGTTAACTTTTGGAACACAATACAATGGTCAAACTTTTGATCAATCCATTAATTCATTAGAGACTGTTTCTGTACAAAGCTATAATTGGGTGGATATGTCGGCTGGTATTAATTATGAGTATGATAAAACAAATGTGGAGTTTGCACATAACTTTTTATTTTATTTAAAATTGGGTGCAGCATGTTATCATATTCAACAACCTAAAATGCTGTATTCACGAAGCTCAGGGGATCTTTTAGCACGAAAATGGGTAGGTTCAGTAAACTCACGAATTGATTTTAAAGATTCAAAATTTTCTTTATTGCCAAGTGCTATTTATGTTTTACAAGGAAAGTACCAAGAAATTAATTTTGGAACATTAGCACGTTATCGTTTTAATTCAGAAACTAAAATCACAGGAAAAATACACGAAACAGCTTTGTTATTTGGTGCGTATTACCGTTTTAATGACGCTCTAATTCCGCAGTTAATGATAGAGTATAAAGGGTTTAATTTAGGAATGAGCTACGATTATAATATCTCTAATTATAAAAAGGCAACACGTGGGGTAGGTGGTTTTGAAATTTCATTACGCTGGACTCAATTACGAGATGGTTTATGGAGAAGAAAGAGTGAGGTTGGCGGAAACAAAGGTAGACATTCTGCTACACCATAATAGATTTGTATAGTAAAAACGTTGATGGCGTATTCCATCTAAATATAAAAGCACAATAAAAGCATGAAAGATTTATTTGAAAAAATAAAGCAAAACAGAGGTCCAATTGGAGAACATTCAAAAGAAAGTCATGGTTACTTTACATTTCCTAAACTAGAAGGTGAAATTGCACCTCGTATGTTATTCCGTGGAAAAGAAAGATTAAATTGGAGTTTAAATAATTATTTAGGCTTAGCTAATCATCCTGAAGTAAGAAAGGCAGATACAGATGCTGCTGCTGAATATGGTTATGCATACCCAATGGGTGCGCGTATGATGAGCGGAAATAGTAATGCTCACGAGCAATTAGAAGCTGAGCTATCAGCATTTGTTGGTAAGCAAGATACTATATTATGTAATTTTGGTTACCAAGCTATGTTAAGTGCAATTGATTGTTTAGTTGATAGACATGATGTTATAGTTTATGATGCGGAGTGTCACGCATGTATTTTAGATGGCTTGCGTTTGCATATGGGTAAGCGTTTTGTTTTTCCTCACAATGATATTGAAAGTTGTGCTAAACAACTTGAACGTGCAACTAAAATTGTTGAATCAACTGGTGGTGCGATTTTAGTTTTAACTGAAGGTGTATTTGGAATGAGCGGTGATCAAGGTCGCTTAAAAGATATTGTTGAATTAAAAAAGAAGTTCAATTTCCGTTTATTTGTTGATGATGCGCATGGAATTGGAACAATGGGCGAAGGTGGAAGAGGAACTCATTTTGAGCAAGGTGTTGCTGATGGTGTAGATATTTATTTCGGAACTTTTGCTAAGTCATTTGCTTTGATTGGTGGTTTCATTAGTAGCGATGAAAACGTTGTTGAGTATTTGCGTTATAACATGCGTTCGCAAATTTTCGCAAAAGCATTACCAATTGCTTTAGTGAAAGGTGCTTTAAAACGTTTGGAATTAATGCGTAATCACCCAGAGTACAAGGAAAAGTTATGGGAAATTACACGTGCTTTACAAAGTGGTTTAACTAATGCTGGATTTAAAATTGGTAATACTCAATCGCCAGTTACACCGGTTTATTTAAATGGTTCAATACCAGAAGCTACAAATATGATTTTTGATTTACGTGAGAACTTTAACATTTTCTGCTCAATGGTAGTTTATCCAGTTGTGCCAAAAGGTGTTATTATTTTGCGTTTAATACCAACAGCAGTTCATACGCTTGAAGATGTAAAATATACAATAGATAGCTTTAGTGCTATTGAAGGTAAATTAAAAAGCGGTGCTTACATGAGTGATAAGATAGCTGCTGTGTAATTTATTACTTAATTAATTAGGAAGCTCATTGAGAAATCAATGAGCTTTTTTTGTTTTGAACACGTAAGGTTTATTTCGGTTTAAGTTTGGAAATGTGGGATTTTATTCTAACTTTATGTTAAAATTTAATATGCGTAAATTCTTGATTTTAATACTTAGTTGCTTTATGGCTTCAAAAGGCCACTCTCAATATTGGATGCAAAGTGCTGGTGGTAATAATGTTGATGAGGTAATGGATATTGCTAAGGACAATTTAGGTAATATTATTTCGGCTGGATATTTCAGTAACACAGCTACTTTCGGACAAAGTACATCTTTTAATTTGACTGCAGCCTCTGTTGGTACGCCAGATATTTTTGTATACAAAACAGCAAGTAACGGAGGTGTTTTATGGTCTTTAAAAGCTGGAGGAACGGGAAGTGATAGAGCCTTGTCTATAGCTTGTGATAATAACGGTAATAGTTATATAACTGGATTTTATTACGGTAGTGCAACATTTGGCAGTACAACATTAACATCCGTTTCAAATACTCAAGATATTTTTGTAGCTAAAATTAATTCTTCTGGAAGTTTTGTTTGGGCAAAATCATTTGGAGGGAATAAATCAGAGCAAGGCACAGGAATTGCCGTTGACGCCAATGGAAATGTAATTGTAACGGGTCAGTTTGAAGGAACAGCAACTTTTGGATCGCAAACATTAACAAGTGTTGTAAATCCTATTACTACTTTTTCATCATTTGATATATACACTCTAAAGTTGGATAATTCAGGCAATTTTATTTGGGTTGAACAAGGTGCTGCTGAGTTTAATGACAGGGGGATGGATGTTAAAGCAGATAACCAGGGAAATATATTTGTAACAGGGCAGTTTAGCGACACCATTACTTTTGATAATACTTACAATAATCCTATTGCTAATGCAATTTTTTTGATAAAGTATGATGCTAATGGAGTAGAACAATGGTTTAGGAAGGCAAGCGGTACTTACTCAATGCCATATGCAATAACGTTAGATGCTGCACAGAACGTTTATTTAACTGGAGATTATCAGGGAAATTTATTGTTCTGGGGACCAACAAATAATTTTTTAAATGGTACTTATACAAATAAGTACTTTTTAGCTAAGTATAGTAATTCAGGAAATTATATCCAATCGGCGCAAGCGGGTAGTGATAGTTATGTGTCTGGACGGGATTTAGCAATAGATAATGCTGGGCATATATATGTTTACGGTGAATATGGATGCAGAATGGATGAGTTTTCGGCAATGTATGGAACGGGTACTTTTAACTCAATTGGTTATGAAGATTTATTTGTGGCAAAGTATGATGCAAATTTTAATCGGGAATGGGAACGCAATTTTGGTAGTCAGTTGAGAGATAAGGCTCATGGTATAGTTATTCAAAACAATAACCTACCATTAATTGGCGGCAGCTATGGTCAAAACATTAATTTCCCAATAGGAAATTCAGGTTTTACAATTACTTCTTATAATAATTTTAATGGCTGTAGTAGTTTTACTAATTCTCAGTATTGTTCTGATTTATATTACGGGTATATGGCAAACATGCATTCATATGGTTTTTATGATGGTTTTTTATCTAATGTAATAGATCCAACGAGACAACCGTATGATTATTACCATAGGTCAGGAACAGGCTGTGTGCGCGATGAATTGGGTGTTTGTATAACAGGTAGTTTAATTGTTAATTGCCCAGATACAATAAAAATTTGTCAGCAAGGAAATATTTATTCAGATACATATTGTGTCGATGAAGGTTGTTCAGCTCCTAACCACCATTTTTCATGGAATGGATCTTTAACAGATACTTCTGATGTACATTTTGTGAATACTTCAGGTTATCAAAGTGTTACTATAACTACAAGAGATGGTTGCTTTTCAAGTGAAGACACCGTTTATGTAGAAGTAAATCCTTACCCAATTCCTCTTATATCAGATGATTATGTAGTAAATACTAATAGTCCTCCAAATGCCCAACCAATTATTGTTTGTGGTAAGGATTCTATTATACTTACAGGTAGTAATATAAACGGAGGTAGTTTTAATTGGTCGGGTAATATGGGTAACGCTTCCGTATTTAGTAATACAGATTCTACTTTTCTTGTTACTGAAAGTTCTAGCTTAATTTTTTCAGTAACTACAAATAAAGGGTGCACTAGAACTAATACTATTAATATAATTATGTATGATTCATTGCCCAAACTTATTTTGAAAACGAATATTCCTGATTCAGCAGAGATTTGTCAAGGTAGCAGTGTGTTTTTGTTTGCCTATGATAGCCTAAGTAATCCAAATGGACTCAATCCATATTCAGCTATTCAATACAGTTTTCCTCATTGGTATTCTTCCCCATCAACTTCTATCATTAGTTACGGGGGAACTTCTCAAAATAATTTATGTGGTGCAATATATCCAAATATAACTGCTATGTATCACTTAACAGATACAGTTTATGTCTGGAATACATGTGATACAGTAAAATATGTTGTTCACGATTCCATTTATATAAAGGTTAATCCTAAACCAACACCTTACTCGGCTAGTATTTCGGGGCCAACATTTATTTGTTCAGGAGATACTGGATTTGCTGTTCTAAATACAAATGCTCCAAGTTACAGTTGGCAAGGTTCTAACATTATAAGTTCATTAACCAATGATACTGTTTATTTTGTGGGACCTGGTAATATGTATGTTTATATCCCTATTGTTGATTCTATTACGGGTTGTACAAATCAGTCTTACACCTATCACAATGTTATTATTAAGCCAGACCCTTTAATATCAACACTTCCTGCTTCAGGTCTTATTTGCCCTAATGATTCCGTAAAACTCCAATGTAATGTTTTAAATGGAATTAACTATGAATGGCATGGTCCAATGGGTATAATAGGGGTAAACGCTCCTTTTGTTTATACAGATGTTGTTGGGTTTTATCATTGTGTTGTAACTGATGCATCTGGCTGTGTTTTAACAAGTAATACAATTGAAGTAAAACAGTATAACACACCTTACTTAGCTGTTAGTCCAAGTAATGTTTTATGCCCTGGGCAAACTGCCACTCTTACTGTTGTTACCAATAATCCATATGGAATTTCATGGTCGTTTCCATTGTTTGGCAACTCTCCAACACAAACGGTTAATGCTGCAGGAACATATAATGCAAGTGCAAATATGTGTGGTATAGTTACTCAAATGAGTACAACGATAATTATGGGAAATCCAGTTGCTACTATTACGCCAAATGGCTCACTAACAATTTGTCCAGGAGATTCAGTTATTCTAACTGCTAACTCCGGTATGTCATCTTACCAATGGTTACCTAATAATAGTTTTAATAACACACTTGTGGTAAATTCAGCTGGAACTTATACTCTTCAAACAGTTGATGCATATGGTTGTATTAAAAATTCAACTCCAGTAACAGTTACTGTTAATAATAGTGTTGCTGCACCAAATGCCAATTCAATACAGGTATGTTACGGTAATAGTGCTAATTTAAATGCAACAAGTTCCTCTCCAACAATCGATTGGTATACCAATTCTTCAGGTGGAGCTCCAATTCACACAGGTAATAATTATGTTTTAAATAATGTAGTTTCTAATGATACATTATGGGTAGCTTCTAATAATGGTTCTAATTGCCATAGCATTCGCATTCCTATTATTGTTACAGTAGTTCCTTCGTCATTGGCTCCTATTATCTCTGGTGACTCAGTTTATTGCAAGGGTAACACAATTAATCTAAATAGTAGTTTTGTGTCAGGAGCAAACTATCAATGGAACGGGCCAAATGGCTTTGTTTCAAACTCGCAAAATATTTCTATATCAACAGCAAATTCAATTCATGCAGGTTTATATTCTCTATCATTAACAGGAAATGGTTGCGTTAGCCCAATCACATCAATCAATATAGATGTTGTTGATTTAAGTTTACCTATTCTTGTGGGCGATACGACTATTTGTGAAGGATTGGATATAAGCCTTCAGGTTAGTTCTGGTTCAATCCCTTTTAGTTCAATATGGCAGGATAATTTTGGTAATATCTATAATTTAAATAATTTATTTATACCAAATGTCTCTTTTGTTAATGCAGGAGTTTATAGTGTTTACAATACTTATTCGGGTTGTAATTCAGATACCTTAAATGTAAATGTGACTATTCTTCCGCTTCCTCAAATAATTTACCCAGTAATAAATTCACCAGTATGTTTAGGTGATTCTTTAGTTTTAGTAGCCGATACCACAAATCATCTTTATCAATATTCATGGCAAAGTCCTTTAGGAAATAATTTTGTAGGGGATACAATAATAATTTACCCAGTGACTATTTTGGATGCAGGAAATTATTCTTTGGAAGCTATTAGCGGAGAATGTGGAAGTTCAAATTATAATTTATTTGCTGATGTTTTGACTCTGCCTCAATTTAATTTGGGGAATGATACTACCATTTGTGATTCTCAACCTATTACTTTAGTCGCTCCTGTTTCTTCATCATACATTTGGAGCACGGGACAAACTTCTCAAAGTATTACTACAAATTTTAATGGAGATATTTTGCTAACAGTCCGAGACTCTAACAATTGCTCTTATACAGATACTCTTCATATAACTTCCTTAACGTGCGAATCAGAAGCGCCAAATGTATTTACTCCAAATGGTGATGGTGAGAATGATAAGTTTTATCTTACAGGTGATAATCTAAAAGAAGTATTTTGTGAAATATTTGATAGATGGGGAAATAAAATTTACACTATTGCTCAGGCAGATGCAGCATGGGACGGTACTAATCAAAATACTGGATTGAAAATGCCTCAGGGTACATATTATTTTGTTGGTAGTGTTTTACAAACAAACGATGTACGAAGAAATATACATGGTTTTGTTGAGTTGATTAGATAGCTATTTATTTTTGTCCAATAGTTTAGCGTACAATTTCTCAACATCATTACACAATCTAGTATAATGAAATTTACTTTTTACATAATCCCAACCTATTGCGGACCGTTGGTTTCTTAAATTTTCGTTTTCTACAAGGTCGAAAACGTATTTGCTAAACTTATCATCTTCGTCAACTAAGGTTAAATATGTAGTTTCAGTTGAGGTTACATCTTTTATTCCCCCAACATCGGTACTTACAATCGGTTTGCATGCCGCTTGCGCTTCTATTAAACTAACAGGAGTTCCTTCGTTAAATGAAGTTAAACATACAATTTCACATCCGGCTAAAACTCTGTCCACATCTGTTATCCATGATGTAAATGTAATGGTAGCTTTTTTCTGTTCTTTTAAATAATCCACAAAGTTTAAATTTAGTTCCTTGCAAAGGTTTTCAGTTTTAACTCTTGTTTCGCCATCACCTACAATAAAAAATCTAACTTTTTTAGTTGTTTTATCACTCACTTGTTTGGCCACGCGAATAAACATATCATGATTTTTGATAGGTGCTAACCTTCCAATAATAACTATGGCAATCTCATCTTCGTCCAGCAAGTAGTGTTTTCTAAATGCTAAACGTTTTTTTTCTTTATCGGTGTTGAATTTGTTGAGGTCGAAACCTAAATTTACTACTTCTATTTTTTCTGGCTTAACAATTTTAAAAGTTTCGCTCAATTCTTTTTTCTGAAGCTCGCTAATAGCAATGATAGCCGAAGATCTTTTAGCTAAATATCTTTCTACAGTTTTGTAAAAATTTGTTTTTAGTTTCCCGAAATACGAATGGAAAACATGCCCATGAAATGTATGAACAATTACAGGAACTTTACAACTGATAGCTGCCAATCTTCCAATTGCACCTGCTTTTGAAGCATGTGTATGAACAATGTCAGGTTTAAATTCCTCAATTATTTGCTTTATTTTTTTATAGGCTATTTTATCATTTTTTAAATCTAATTCTCTTTTTAGCTCAGGAATAATAATTGGTTTTAATCCCAATTCTTCTAAAATAAATGTAGATGAATCTTCTCCCTCTTCCTTATCTCCTCCAATTAAAAGTGTCTCAAATTCAGGCGAAATATACTTGCTCAAATAAGCTACATTGTAAGTAGGTCCCCCTAAATTAAAACGATTTATTATTCTTAAAACCTTGGGCATTGCGTTAGGATATGTTTGTAAATATGCCTCAAAAGGCACACTTCGCAACAAATATAGGATTAATAATTTGGAAATTTTAATTTCATTTGGCAATTAATATGTATATTTATAACCTCATTCATATGTTTAAACTTTTAAAATCAAACTTTTATCGAAACGCAGTGCTTGCATTTTTTTTAATGCAAATAAGTTGTTTTGCGCAAGATTTAAAGTTTAAAAATATCGGGGTTAACGAGGGGTTATCGGTAGGTGCTGTAGAAACCATCTTAGAAGACACAAGAGGTTTAATATGGATTGGAACGGATGACGGTCTAAATCTTTACAATGGTTATGATATAAAAGTTTTTAAGAATAACCCTAAAAACCCGAATACAATAGCCTCTAATTATGTGGATTATTTGCTAGAAGGGAATGATCATCGAATTTGGATAGCAACTGCCGATGGAGGATTAAGCTGCTATAACCTTGTTTTAAATAGTTTCGAGAATTATAAGGCTAGCCCAAACGGTTTGTTGAGTAATAAAGTAAATTGCTTAGCAAAGGATAAGGATGGTAATATCTATATTGGTTCAGATTTAGGTTTGCAGAAGTATGATATTAAAACTAAGAAGTTTGAGACCATTAGTAGCTCTAAGTTAAAGCCTAATAAGCTTTCAAATAATGAGGTTCAGTCTTTACTATTCACTAAATCAGGTAAGCTTTTAATAGGCACCAATAATGGAATAAACGCATTATTACCTAATAGCACATTTCAATCGGCTTTATATAAAGATGAAAGTCTTGATAGCAAAGAAACGGAGGAATTGGTTGAGTTCAGGAATCAAATTAAGGCTATTCATCAAGATGCTAATGGTACAATTTGGGTTGGAACTTACGGTGGTGGTTTCGGTATTTATGACGAAAGTGAAAATAGACTTGGTCAGTTTTTAATAATTCCAGGGACAGATAATCAATATAATCCTAACCGAATTAAAACCATTGCCTCTGAGAAAGCGGATGAAGTTTGGTTGGCTAGTTCAGGTAATGGTTTAATACAATACAACTACGTAACTCGTAATTTTAAAATACACCAACGTATCGAGAACAACTCTAGTTCATTGGCCAGTAACGATTTAAATTGTATTTTAATTGATAGTAAAAGCAATGTATGGTGCGGTACCCAAGGATTGGGAATTTCAATTTTATTTGAAGGACTAAATCGTTTCAAACATTTCAAGCGAGAAAGTAATGAAGTCTTATTGAATAGTAATTCGGTGATGACAATGCTAGTTGATAAGGATAATTATTTGTGGATTGGTTCTTATGATGGTGATTTAAATGTTGTGGATTTAAATACTAACAAGAGATTGAATTATAATTTTAAGTCGAATGATTTTAATCCTTCTTCGGTTTATTGCTTGTTTGAAGACGCTTTTGGTCATATTTGGATTGGTTCAAACGGAACTGGAGTGTTAGAGTTTAATAAGTCTACTAATTCAAAAAAGAAGTATTTTTTTGGCGACCATTTTGGTGGTACTGTAACAAAGATATTTCAAGACAAACGTAAAAATATTTGGGTATGTACATATGACGGAGGCTTGGCAATGATGCCTTATAAAAATGGTTCTTACTCAGGCGAGTTTAAAATTATCACATCTGTTCGTACTGCAATTGTTTTTAATATCTATCAAGATTCTAAAAATCAAATATGGGTTGCTTCTGGCGATGATGGTTTGTATGTTTTGGATGAGGACGCTAATTTGGTAGCTCACTATAATCACTCGCAAAAGCAAAATACGATTATTTCAAATATAATAAATGCTGTTTACGAAGATAAGTTTAAAAACATTTGGGTAGCAACTACAAATGGTTTGGATTTATTTGAAGAAAAAACAAAATCGTTCAAACATTATAATGATTTAGATGGTTTACCAAATAATTATATCTACGGTATTTTAGAAGATAAAAAGGGGAATCTGTGGTTAACCACTAACAAAGGAGTTTCAACATTTAATCCAGATTTAAAGAAGAAAATTGAGTTTAAGAATTTTGATGTTAAGGATGGTTTACAAGGTAGAGAATTTAATCAAGGCTCATTTTTTAAAGCAAAGAATGGAGATTTTTATATAGGTGGTGAAAATGGATTTAATGTATTTAATCCTGAAAACCTGTTTTTAAAATCATTTGCTCCTAAAGTTTATATCAGTTCTTATAAACGATTTGGTACCGAAGTAGTTTTGGATACAGTTATTAGTGCAAAAAAGGATATTGAGTTATCATACAAAGACAACTTTTTCTCTTTTGATTTTATTGCAACAGATTATTTAGATCCTAATAAAAATATGTTTAGCTATATTATGGAAGGCGTTGATGCAAAGTGGAGTGTACCTAGTAATATACGTTATGCAAGTTATACTCAGTTAGGTGGAGGGGATTATACTTTTAAAGTAAAAGCGGCAAATAGTGATGGTGTTTGGAGTGAACCTGTTGTGCTGCATATTACCGTTATTCCGCCTTGGTGGAAAACAAAATGGTTTTATACCATTTCTATTCTATTAATACTTGGAGGTGTTTTCGCTTTTATTCGAATTAGAACCGCCCAAATCACAAAGGAGAAAAGGGTTTTGGAAGAAAAAGTTGAAGAAAGGACCCACGAACTAGCTCAAAAAAACAAGGATATTACAGCAAGTATTGAATATGCGAAACGCATTCAAATGGCGATGTTACCTGCCAATGAATTAATCGCTCGTTTACTTCCAAATTCATTTATTTTATACAAACCAAAGGATATAGTTAGTGGCGACTTCTATTGGTTTGGTGAAAAAAATGGATTAAAAATATTAGGCATTATTGATTGCACTGGACACGGCGTTCCTGGTGCCTTCATGAGTATGATTGGTCATAATTTGCTAAATCAAATTGTTTTAGAAAAAGATATAAGTGACCCAGGTACAATTTTAACTATGTTGCATCAAGGGGTTCAAAGTGCGCTTAAACAAGGTAATAATACTATCCAAACGGCTGACGGAATGGATGTTTCTTTAGTTGCAATTAATACCGAAACGCGCCAAATTAAGTATGCTGGTGCCTTTAGAACCTTAATGATTATTAATAATTCAGGCGAATTAGAGAAAATTGAAGGGAATAAGTTCCCAATAGGTGGAGCGCAATTGGATATGGATAGAACATTTACTACTCATATAAAACAACTTGCTAAAGGCGATACAATTTATATGTCTACTGACGGTTATGCAGATCAATTTGGAGGGGATAAAGGGAAGAAATTTATGGTGAAGAGATTCCATGAATATTTAACCACAATTCATGAATTTAATATGGATCACCAAAAGCAATTATTAAATGAAAATATTGAAAATTGGCGCGGAACATACGAACAAGTTGATGATATTTTGGTTGGAGCTGTTCGTTTGTAAATTTGGAAAATAATATTATCTTTGTTAGTAAATTAAAACTAAAACATTTTACTTCTATTTAAACTTAAAGTAACTTTAAGCATCTAATTAGAATTAACGTTTAAAAATAGAAACATGAAAAAAATTATTGTAATAGGAATTTTTAGCTTAACTCTAGGTGGTTTGCTAATTACAGGTTGTAAAAAAGATAAGGAAGTGGATAGTGAAACTCAATCTGTTCAAGATAATGCAATTTGTGAACAAGAGTTTATGCGTGTTATGCCTGAGGTTCAAGGACGTGGTATTAATCAGCCAGGTTTAAAGAAATTAATGTCTGGTGGTATCGTAGATTCAATTAGTGGTGATACTGTATATAGCGATGGTATTGACCCTCAAAACTTACCAACTATTTGGATTAAGTATGGTGTTGGAGGAACAGGAACCAATTTAACTACTGATGGTAAAACTCGTTCTGGTATCATTAAAGCAACTTTCTCTAAGCCAATTGATAGTGTAGGTTGTGTTACTACAGTAACTTTTATCAACTATAAGGTTAATAACACTATTGCTTACAACGCAACTATTGTTTACACGAAATTAGCAAATGGATATACCACCTCTGTTCAGAACGGTACGTGCGTTGCGCCAGCTTGGAGTGCTACATGGCAAGGTAATAGAACTATGACTCAAATTGCTGGAGCTAATACAACAACAGATGAGACAGATGATGTGTATCAGTTTACAGGTTCTTCAAGTGGTGTTAATCGCGAAGGAAGAGCTTATACAGTAAATGTTACTAGTCCTTTGCAAAAAGCACATAACTGTAAATGGATAACTAAAGGAGTAGTGGAACTTACACCTGAAGGTTTGCATACTAGAACGGTTGATTTTGGTGATGGAACATGTGATGATAAGGCTACCTTCACAATTGATGGAAGTTCTGTGGAATTTACAATGCAATAAAAAATATTTTGTAGTATTAAAAAAAAAGGTATTTTTGTTTTGCTTTTCAACACTATCTATTAAAACCCTATGTTGACAGACCTTTATGATTTTTATGATAAAATGGAGCGAAATAATATTTTGCTCTCATTTAAAGGTGATGTTACATCGGACCTTCTAACTTCCATATTACAAATTATGGAAAGTAAGATGGATAACCTACAAGAAGATTCTAAAACCAAAAAGAAAGTTTATAACGTTTTGGTAGAGTGTCTTCAAAATTTGTATCACCACATGGATGATACAGCAACAGATACAGCCGAAGGACAGCGTTCTGCTATATTTATGATTGGAAAAATGGATAACATGTATAACGTTATCACAGGTAATTATATATATAACGAAAATGTCCCAGGTTTAAAGAAAAGATTAGATGATGTAAATTCATTATCAAAAGAAGAGTTGAAAGAGTATTACAAACAAATACTTAATAATGGTGAGATGAGTTTGAAAGGCGGCGGAGGCTTGGGAATGATTGATATAGCAAGAAAGACAGGCCAAAAATTGCATTACAACTTTATGCCAATAGATGACAAAATATCGTTCTTTAGTTTAAATATAAAAATTTCACAACAATAATAAAACAAGAAAGCAACACAGTATGGAAAAGTTTTCAATTGACGGAACCCCAAAAACACCAACTATCAGTTTTGATTTAGGAAGTGGTGTATTAGAAATTAAAGGAAGATCTATTCCTGAAAATTCTATTGAGTTTTACAAACCGTTAGTAGATTCGTTAGAGAAGTATGCAGGATCACCGAAATCAGCAACTAACGTTAATATTCAATTAGAATATTTTAATACATCTTCTTCAAAATGTATTTTGGATGTATTTAAGAAGTTAGAAGCGATTCACAAAGGTGGAAGTGCTCTAACTATCAACTGGCATTATGAAGAGGATGATGAGGATATGTTAGAAGCTGGTGAAGATTATCAAGCTATTATCAATGTGCCATTTAAAATGGTACAAGTAGAAGAATAATCTACTGTTAATTATATTAAAAAAACATCTAGTGTTTAACTAGATGTTTTTTTGCGTACCTATAAAGGGAGAATTATTTGTAATTCTCCCTTTTTTATTACACTGTAAGTTGATTTTGAACTTTTATACTTTCAACATGAATCGCCTCAATGTAAGTCTTAGTAAAGTCGCTACTCAAACCTAGTTCTTCCCCTTTTTTTATGGCCCTCATTAATATCTCGTTGTAACGATTTGTTTGCAACACAGTTATTTTAGCTTCTTTTTTTAATTCGCCAATTTCTTTAGCAACTTTCATTCTATTAGAAATTAGAGAGAGAAGCTCTTCATCTAAGTAATTTATTTGGTTGCGTAAATTATCTAATTTATTGGTGAAACTACTTTCGTAGCTAATTGAACTTTTCTGATCTAAATGGTTGATTAACCTTTTTAACTCTTCAGGACTAATTTGCTGTTCTTTATCAGTTAAGGCTTCATCGGGTTTTATATGTGATTCAATAATTAAACCACTAAAATCTAAATCAATACTTTTTTGTGAAATAGATTGTAACAAATTTCGGTTGCCACAAATGTGCGATGGGTCGCAAATCATCGGTAGTTCAGGAAATAGCCTTTTCATCTCAATAGGTATGTGCCACATTGGGGTATTTCTATATTCTGAATTACCATACGATGAAAAACCTCTATGGATTAAGCCAACATTTTTTATTCCTGCTTTTTGAATTCTTTCAATAGCACCAACCCATAGTTTTATATCTGGATTTATAGGGTTTTTAATCAATACGGTTTGGTTAGTGCCTCTTAATCTATCGGCAATTTCTTGAACACTAAATGGATTAACAGTAGTTCGAGCACCAATCCATATTACATCCACATCAAAACTAATCGCATCTTCAACATGTTTGGCTGTAGCTACTTCTGTAGCTGTTTTTAAGCCTGTAAGCTCTTTAGCTTTTAATAACCAAGCTAAGGCTTTAGTACCTTGACCTTCAAAGCCACCAGGTTTTGTGCGTGGTTTCCAAATACCAGCTCTAAGCACATCAACAGATTTTGTTTGAGCTAAATGTTGTGCAGTTGTTATAAGCTGTTCTTCGCTCTCTGCGCTGCAAGGCCCGGCAATCAATAAGTTTTTTTTATTGATAATGTTGGTCTTATGTTCAATTTCTACATTCATTAATTTAAATGTTTATGTATAATAATTTCACTATTTGTTATTGCTCTGTATTTCTCGGCTTTATAAATCCCAAGTGTTTTAATGCTTAGCGTGACATTTTCTAATTCTTTTAGAGCTTGTAGTAAGATTGTTTTATCATCAAATTCTATGTCTAAATGAAACGAGTAGGAGTCCGGACGACTTGGGTTTGGAACACTTTGAATTTTTGTTAAGTTTAGATTATAGTTTTTCATGATTTGAAGTGCTTCTAGTAATCGTCCAGCCTCATCAACAAGTTGTAATGTAACACTTGCTTTATTTGGGTCTGCTACAAAATCGCTGCCTTTGCTTAAAATGTAGAAACGTGTGAAATTTTGTTTTACATCCGAAACATTTTCTTTTATTGTTTGTAATCCATAAGCTTTTGCAATTGCAGGACCGGCAATTACAGCAAGTGAGTTGGTGTCAGATTGCGCAACCATTCTCGCACAAGATGAGGTGTCTTTGTATTCACTTACGGCTAAACCTTCCTGTTCCGATAAAAATACCTGACTTTGGCCCAAAGCCATGGGGTGTGAAATGATTTCTTTTACATCACTTAATTTGGTCCCTGGTTTTCCTAGTAACTGTAATTCGATTGGTAAATAGGTTTCTCCTATTATTTTTAAATCAAAGTTTTCTATTAATTGATAATTTAATAAAATGCTGCCGGCTACTTTGTTTTCAATGGCAATAATTCCATAATCAACTTTGTTGTTTACAAGTTTGTCACACACTTCTTTAAATGAGCCGCATTCGAGTATTGATACTTCTTCACCAAAATATTTTTTTGCTGCTAAATCATGAAATGATGCTACGGAGCCTTGAATGGCAATTAAGTGATTTCTCATATTATAAAATATTAATATTTTGTTTTAGTAATTCGTCTTTTATTTCATCCGACCAAATGCTGCTTTGCACTTCGGCAATATGTTTTTTTTGTAATAATAACATTGCTAATCTCGATTGGCCAATACCTCCGCCAATTGTGTAAGGCAGCTCGTTGTTAAGTAATTTTTTATGCCATTCAAGCAATGTTCTTTCCTCGCAGTTTTCTAAAAACAATTGTTTTCTTAATGATTCTGCACTAACTCTTATTCCCATTGATGATATTTCGAAAGCTCTTTGAAGCGTTGGATTCCACACTAGTATATCGCCATTTAAGCCTTTTTTACCAGGAATAACTTCGCTTATCCAATCATCGTAATCAGGCGCTCTGCCATCGTGCTTTTTACCATCTGCTAATTCCGCTCCAATTCCTATAATAAATACAGCACCTTTTTGTTGGCAAATTTTGTTTTCTCTTTCTTTCGGGCTTAGCTCTGGATAAAGTTTTTGTAAGTCTTCGGAATGTATGAACGTGATTTGTTTTGGTAAAAATGGTTTTAAATGTGGGTAGTTTAAATGTATTTGCTGCTCAGTTTCTAGTATTGAAGAATATATTTCTTCCACTATTTTTTTTAAGTAAGTAATGCTTCGGTTACTTTCTAAAATTACTTTTTCCCAATCCCATTGATCAACGTAAACACTATGAACTTCAGATAAATCTTCATCTGGGCGCAACGCTTTCATATCTGTGTAAAGTCCTTCACCAGGATTAGCTTTTAAACGCTCTAGTTTTAGTCTTTTCCATTTGGCTAGTGAGTGCACTATCTCAACTCCTGCACCTTTTAAATCTTTTATTTTTACTTCAACGGGATTTTCAATTCCATTTAAATCGTCGTTAATTCCCGTTCCTTTGCTCACAAGCAATGGAGCCTCCACTTTTAAAAGGTTAAGTTTTTTACTTAAACTAGTTGCGAAATAAGACTTAACTAAGGCAATAGCACTTTCGGTTTCATACTCACTTAGAGTTGTTTGATACTTTTTTGTTGTTGGTTTTTCGATGGTTAACATATATTTATTTTTAATTGTTTGTAAATAAAAAGCCCTGCTTTATAGGCAGGGCTCAAGTAATTATATAGAGTGGCCATGCCTCATTGAGGATAGTGATTAAAGAAATTATTAAAATTGTTTGTTCTCATTTTTTGTCAAAAAAAAAACCTCCCAAAATTTGGAAGGTTTAACTATTATATTTTATACAATAACCTTCCAGCTTCAATTGTTATTATTGAAGAAACAGAAATTATTATTGTTTAATTTTTTCATTTTATAAATTTTTACGCTGCAAATATAAATCAATTAAAACTTAAGTTCCAAATTTATTTTGAAGAAACTTTGATAATTTGGTTTTGAAAAGGTTTTCTTGTAGTCTGGAATCCCTTTAAAATAAAGGTTTTTGTATTATGTGGGTAGGACAAAAGAAAATTAAATAAAATAAAAGAGTTCGATGTGTTGACACCGAACTCTTTAAGTATAGTTGAAATAAATTATAACGCTTTTAATTGTTCTTCAATCATCTTGATTTTTGATTCAGCATCCGATTGTTTTTTGCGCTCAACTTCAATTACTTCGGGCTTTGCGTTGTTTACAAATTTCTCGTTAGATAATTTTTTTAACACTGAATTTAAAAAACCTTGATTGTATTCTAAATCTTTAAGCAAGCGTAGTTTCTCTTCTTCAGGGTCGATGTTAGAAGTTAATGGGACAAAGAACTCAGTAGTCCCAATTCTAAAGCTAATTGCACCTTCTACATTATCTTTGCTATAAGTAAATGAAGATAAGTTCGCTAATTTGCAAACAGCGTTGTCGAAGTAAGAATGTGTTGCATCAGATTTTTCAATTACATCCAATTGTTGTTTTGGAGATAATTGTTTTTGAGCTCTTATATTTCTTACGTTAGCAACCAATTCTTTACTTACTTCAAATTCTGCTAATTGTTTTTTGTCTAAATCGGCTTTAATTTTTGGCCATTCTGAAATGATAACGCAATCTTTCTCATTACGATCCGCTGTTAAATGCCATATTTCTTCGGTAATAAATGGCATCCAAGGATGCATTATTTTTAATAAGCTCTCTAAGAAATTAATTGTTGCATCGTAAGTTGTTTTATCAATTGGTTTTGCTTTACCATCAATAAATTCTGGTTTAATCAATTCTAAATACCATGCACAGAAATCATCCCAAACTAGTTTATAAGTAGCCATCAATGCATCACTCATTCTGTATTTTGAATAATGGTCGTTAATCACTTCTAACTGTTCTGATAATTTGTTTTCAAACCAAGTAATAGCCGCTTTAGATGCTTGTGGTTGATCTGAATTATCAACCTCAAAACCTTTAATTAGTCGGAATGCATTCCAAACCTTATTAGCAAAGTTTCTACCTTGCTCACAATAACTCTCATCAAACATTAAATCGTTTCCTGCTGGCGAACATAATAACATTCCAACGCGCACACCATCAGCTCCGTATTTATCAATTAAATCCAAAGGATCTGGACTATTCCCTAAACTTTTACTCATCTTACGACCTTGTTTATCTCTAACAATACCTGTTAGGTAAACATTCGTAAAAGGTTTTTCGTCTAACCATTCGTAGCCAGCAATAATCATACGTGCAACCCAAAAGAATAAAATTTCTGGTGCAGTAACTAAGTCATTGGTTGGATAATAATATTTTAAATCAGCATTTGCTTTTTCTTTACCGTTAGCAATTACATGCGGATCAAAAACTGTGATAGGCCACAACCAAGATGAGAACCATGTGTCTAAAACATCTTCATCTTGTTTTATGTCTTCAAGTTTACATTCAGTATTTTTTGTTTTTAATAGTGCATGAGCTTCATCCAATGTTTTGCAAACAACTGTATTCCCTTTGTTGTCATACCAAGCAGGTATGCGTTGTCCCCACCACAACTGACGGCTAATACACCAGTCATGTACATTTTCCATCCAATGCTTGTAGGTATTTATAAATTTCTCAGGAATTAATTTAACGTTGTTGTTTAATACATTTTCTAAAGCTGGTTTGCTTACTTTGTCCATCTTTAAAAACCATTGCATACTCAAACGAGGTTCAATAACAGCTTTGGTTCTTTCGCTATAACCAACTTTATTTTTTATGTCTTCAACTTTTTCAACTAAGCCTGCTTCCGTTAAATCTTTTATAATTTGTTTACGGCAAGCAAATCTGTCCATGCCAATATATGCTCCAGCAACCTCACTAATTTTGCCATTTGGTGTTAAAGCATCAATAGTTGGCAGACCATGTTTTTGGCCTAAGTTAAAGTCATTAATATCGTGTGCAGGAGTAACTTTTAATGCGCCAGTTCCAAATTCAGCATCAACATAATCATCAAAAATGATTGGAACAGCTCGGTTTACAACTGGTACAATTGCTTTTTTACCTTTTAAGTGTTTGTATCGCTCATCATTTGGGTTAACACACACAGCGGTATCACCCATAATGGTTTCAGGACGAGTTGTTGCTACAGTTAAAAATTCTTCAGTACCCTCTATTTTATATTTTACGTAAACTAGTTTGCTTTGTGTTTCCTTGTGCTCAACTTCTTCATCACTTACAGCAGTTAAACCTTCTGGGTCCCAATTTACCATACGCACACCGCGGTATATTTGTCCCTTTTTATGCAAGTCAATAAAAACATCAATTACTGCCTCACTTAAATCTTGGTCCATTGTAAATTTAGTTCTATCCCAATCGCAACTTGCACCTAGTTTTTTAAGTTGTTCTAAAATAATTCCACCATATTTTTCTTTCCATTCCCACGCATATTTCAAGAAATCTTCACGTGATAAATCACTTTTATTAATTCCTTTTTCTTTAAGCATAGCCACAACTTTAGCCTCTGTTGCAATACTGGCATGATCTGTTCCAGGAACCCAACAAGCGTTTTTCCCCAACATACGCGCTCTGCGAATTAATACATCCTGAATGGTATTGTTTAGCATGTGCCCCATATGTAACACCCCGGTAACGTTTGGTGGAGGAATTACAATAGTATAAGGTTCACGCTCATCTGGTGTTGATTTAAAGAATTTTTTGTCTAACCAATACTGATACCACTTATCTTGAGCAGCTTGCGAATTGTATGTTTTTGGAATTTCCATGTTTTAAAAAAAATGAACAGCAAAGTTAAACTTCTATTTTAAATTATAGAGTTTTTTACTAGTATTTTACTTTGAAATCACACAATTATTGAAGTATTTGTGTATTTATAAAAACCTTATCTTCGTGCAAACAAAAACAAATTAAAATGAGTAATAATTTATTAAAAGGAAAGCGTGGTATCATTACTGGAGCTTTAAATGAAGATTCAATTGCTTGGAAAACAGCATTAAAGGCTCATGAGCAAGGCGCGCAAATCGTTTTAACTAACGCACCTTTGGCAATGCGCATGGGTGAAATAAATAAATTAGCTGAGGCAACAAATAGTCAAATTGTGCCTGCAGACGCAACTAATGTTGAGGAATTAACTAATTTATTCACCAAATCGCAAGAGATAATGGGTGGTAAAATTGACTTTGTTTTGCATAGTATTGGGATGAGTCCAAATATTCGTAAGAGTATTCCATATGCTGAGTTAAATTATGAGTTCTATAACAAAACAATTGATATTTCGGCTTTATCGTTGCACAAAATGTTAAGTGTAGCATACAAAATGGATGCAATGAATGAATGGGGAAGCTTTGTTTCTTTATCTTATATTGCTGCTCAAAGAACTTATTCTTTTTATACAGATATGGCTGATGCTAAAGCTTTGTTAGAAAGTATAGTTCGTAGTTTTGGTTTACATTATGGTAAATATCGTAATGTACGTGTGAATTCAATTTCACAATCACCAACAAAAACTACAGCAGGTAGTGGAATTAAAGGCTTTGAAGATTTCTTTAATTTTGCTGAGTTAAATTCGCCATTGGGTAATGCAAGCGCTGAGGCATGTGCTGATTATTGTGTGTCAATGTTTAGTGATTTAACCAAAATGGTAACAATGCAAAATTTATTTCACGATGGAGGATACAGCAATACAGGTATTACAAGTGAATTAATGGAAAAATTTGTAAAGTAATTTAGGAAATATATTAACTAAAAGCCTCAATTACATTGTAGTTGAGGCTTTTTTATTTATCTTAAAATGGAACTAGTTCTAGAAACTCAACGACTTATTTTGCGTAAGATAGAAATAAGTGATACAGAAGATATGTATGAAATGGATTCAGATCCGGATGTGCATCTTTATTTGGGGAATAATACTGCTAAATCAATTGATGATACGAAAGCCGTTGTAAATACCATTTTGAAGAAATATAAAGAAGATGGAATTGGGCGATACGCTGTTGTTGAAAAGGCTTCAGGTAAGTTTGTTGGCTGGTGTGGGTTAAACTTAGTTAAAACCGAAATGAATGGACATGTTAATTTTTATGATTTTGGTTATCGATTAAAGAAGGAGGCTTGGGGTAAAGGTTATGCTACAGAAGCATCTTTAGCATGGATAAAATATGGTTTGGATGAAAAGAAGCTAAAAGTTATATACGCTTATGCGCATGTAGATAATACTGCATCTAGAAAAATATTAGAGAAATTAGGCTTTAAACATATTAATGTGTTCAATCTCATAAATTTACCATTTGACTGGTTTGAGTTAGTTCATAAGTAAAATAAACCCCGAATTAGACTCTAATTCGGGGTTTTAAATTTAAAAACGTTTGACTTTTTATTCTACCTAACTTTCTTTCAATTTAAAAAACATGGTTGCTAAAAGAATTTTAGAATAATACGCCTAACGTTTTTTGGGAACAAATTTTTGCAACAACTAAATACTAAAGCTGCCTTTTGTTAATTCTTTAATAAATTTAATTATCGCAAAAATTGTTTCCATTATCATTGAATTATTAATTTCTTAATTGTTGAGTTATTTATAATGATAAAGTACATTCCTTTATCTAATAAATTAAGGTTTAAAAGTGTTTCGCTTTTTTGTTTTGTTAATACTTTAACCGTTTGACCTAATTGATTTTTAATGCAAACTTCTGCTGATTCGTATTTTAAAGAATTAGGAAAGTTTAGGCTAAATTCTCCATTAGATGGGTTAGGGTATATTGAAAAATCAATAACAGTTTCTTTGTTCTCAATACCAATACTTGTTGAACAAAAAACAGTGTTTAGGGTGTCAATTAATGGTGTTTCGGCAACTATGCCCGAACCAAGAGAAGTCTCCATGTAATCTCCAGTTATTTCCCAAATAATAGCTCCACGTGCATTATTGTTTTTAATAAACTCACCTTTCATTGCTATTGATTTTTTGTTATCAAATGATACAAAAGTTCCTGCTGCCTGTGTTCCTGTATTGCCCAATAAATAGGGTACTTTAGCAACATTGTCCCAATATTCGGTAAATTGACTAATGTTTTTTACCACATTGTAGTATAAGGGTGTCCCATCGTCTTCAAAAAATAGGCTGTTATTACCGGTGCAATTTGTTGGTTGATAAAGCGCAGAAGCCCCCATCTGCGATCGTCCATAAAATGCAAGACCTAAGTTTATTTTTGTTGATGGAACATTATGTGTAGTTGTTAAAATAGTAAAGGCACTGTTTAAATTAAAGCTTGCATCTCCAACAGTAGTTGCCTGTAATGGTGAGTTATGGTTTGCAACACAATCCCAAGCTCCAAAGTAGTCATAGCTCATTACGTTAATCATATCAATAATGTTCACCACATTACTCCATTCAATGTTTTGCATTTTTACTTGGTCTGCACTAAAACAAGCTGATAGTAAATAGTTTTTGCTGTTGATGCTACCTAAATAACTTAGTGAGTCTTTTATTTGTTGCATCAGCAACGTGAAATTGTGTTTATCATTTGCGGTTCCTGAGTGTTCGGCAAAACCAGGGTATTCCCAGTCAATGTCAATGCCATCAAAATGATAAAAATTAATTAATCTATTGCACTCAGATGCAAATTTCGCTCTTAAAGTCTGGCTAGCAGCAATTGTAGGGAAGTTGTCCGAAAGTGTCCAGCCGCCTATTGAAACCATAACTTTAGTTCCAGCTTGATGGGCTAAATCAATAATTGAAGTATTAGGGTAATAACTTGTAGGGTTGGTTGACCAGTTGATTTGTCCTTGTAATAAATTTTCGTCAGCCCATGTGTCGGTATTACTGATAGTTCCGTTTAATTCAGGTTTAAAAAAGCAATAGTTAATAATTGAGTAGCTGTTATATTTTATTGCGCTTGGTTTAACAAGTTTTGTTCTATCGTACCATTGCCAATTAGGGTAATAGCCTACAATCTCCTTGCAGGGTTGTGCAGCAATTTTGAAGATGCTTAAAGTTAAAATGAAAAATGTAAAAAATGATTTTTTAGACATTATGTTCTTTTTTTTGACAAACATACTGCCGTAATCATGCTTTTAAAAACTATAAAAAATTATAAATTACATTAAATTTTGGTTAATATTTAATATCCATTAGTTTTAATTAATTGAATAACAATTGATTAATATTTTAAATTTATTCTTATTTTTACCATAAATTACAATGAAAACTGTTTCAAACGACCTTTTTGAGCTAATAAAAACATTATCTCCCAATGAAATAAACTCATTTAGGACGTATTGTGTACCTAACAATTCAGTTAAAATACCTGATTATTTATTGCTGTTTAATCATTATGCTAAGCTTAATTCTCCTAACGAGGAGAAAATTAAAGGGCTGATGAAAAATAAAAATTTTGAGCGCTTAAAGAATTATTTGCACAAACAACTTTTTAATTTCATTGCTGAGGCTGAAACATTAAATATTGAAAAGGAAGTAACTAATATGATTTTGGTTGCTAATTCGTTGTTTGCCCGCGATTTGCTTACACAGGGGCTAGCAGTGCTAGCTAAAGCAAAAAAAATTGCAACTAAGCGCGAAATGTTTCATTATGTATTAATTATTAATGAAAAAATTCATGCAGGGCAATCGGGTATTAATACAAAGGCTTACAATGAATATTATGTGACCGAATATGAAAAGCAAGAGTTTGAACCGATAAGTGAGAAATTAAGAATAGAGCAGGAGGTAAGAACAATATTGTTGAAACGAAAGCTGTTCAATGATAATCAAATATCAATGATGAGAACAAAGGAAGCGTTTAAGTATCTTGATGATCATTTCCTTCCTATTATTAAAAAGGGTGAGAGCTACCCAAAATCGTTTAAAGCCAAGATTGAGTTTTGCATCATTGCAGCCTATTACTACCAACAATATAACAATTATGAAAAAGCTACTTATTACTTTCAAAAAGCGGTAGACTTATTTGAAAACGAAAACCCAATGCAGGGAGAAAACCACCAAGATTATATCATTGCTTTACATAATTTGCTATTCTCGTATGCTAGGGTAAAAAACTTTGTTGATTCAAGGTCTGTGCTTGATAAACTCACCAATTTAACAGCTAAAAACAGGTATCAACGTACGTCAATATTAAGAACATATTGTTTGTACGAGTCAAACTATTGCCGCCATAATTATAATTATGAGCACAGGAAAAGAAATTTAAAGGTTATTGAAACTAATGTAACTAAATATCAAAAGGATTTTTCGCCTGTGTTTTATGTTAACGTAATGAATAATTTATCCGTGAATTATTTTATTCAAAAGGATTTTAAAAAGGCGCTTGAGTGGGTAAATCTTATTGAAGGTAATGAAGCTTCAAGCAAATTGGTAAGTCATTTATGTATTATTAAAATTTATAAATTGATTATTTATTACGAGTTGGATAAGATAGATTTGTTGTCATATGCTATTCGTAATACATATCGTTATATTCTCAAAAACCGACAGTTTTCTAATTTTGAAAAGCACTTTTTTACAGCTTTAAAGAAAATTGTGAATGAGCCATCACGCATAAAGCAAAACAAAATTTGGCTCGAAACAAAAGATAGTTTGCTCGAATTAAAAGAAACAAAGGAAGAGAGCCAAGTTTTTTTACTGTTTAATTTTACTGGATGGATTAACTGCCATGTAAATAAACAGGATTACTTTAATTTGATGAATGAAGTATAATAAAAAAGCCTCTAGTAATTATCTAGAGGCTTTTTTTATAAAATAACTTTAAATATTATTTTGTTTCTGGAGTAGTAGTTGCAGCAGCTGCATCTTTTTTGCAACATGCTTTTTTCTCTCCTTTTTTGCAAGATTTTTCGTCTTTTGCACAAGCTTTAGTAGCTTTTCCTTTGCAACAAGCTTTTTCTTCACCTTTTTTGCAACAATCTTTTTTCTTTCCTTTATCATCACCTTTGTTATCACCTAATACAGTAACAATAGCAGAGTTGTTTAAAGAAGCAATTGTAGAAGCAGAAACAGCGCTAACCATTCCAGTTAAAGCTAAAGCTAAAAATAATTTTTTCATGGTTTGTTTTTTAGTTGGTTATTAATTTATTGTAAAAATACAACATTTATTCCAAAAATCAATCGCAATAAATGTTAAAATGCTTGTGATATATCTCATTTTAAACAAAATGTGGTTTCAAAATTACAGTCGTAAAATGTTTTTCAGTAGTTAAAAAACTTACATTTGTACAATAAAATAAGCAAAATGTCGAAAACTATTAATTTAAGAGGTACAGGGGTGGCAATTGTTACTCCGTTTGATAAAAAAGGTGCAATTGATTTTGATGCATTAACTAAGTTGATTGAACATTTAATAAAAGGTAAGGTTGAGTATTTGGTTGTTTTAGGAACAACTGGAGAATCAGTTACATTAAGTAAAGACGAGAAGAAGCAAGTTATTCAACATGTTGTGAAGGTGAATAAGAAACGTTTACCTTTAGTTTTAGGTGTTGGTGGAAACAATACTGCTGAAGTGTGTGAAGCCTTAAAAAAGGATGATTTTACCGGTTTTTCGGCAATATTGTCGGTATCACCTTATTATAACAAACCTTCTCAAGAAGGTATTTATCAGCATTACAAGGCAATTTCTAAAGCAAGCCCATTGCCAATAATTTTATATAATGTTCCTGGTCGTACTTCTTCAAACATGGCTTGGGATACAACAATTCGTTTAGCTAAGGATTTTAAAAATATAATTGCTATTAAAGAAGCTTCGGGTAATTTAGAGCAATGTATGAAAATTATTAAACATCGTCCTGAAGGCTTTTTAGTAATTAGTGGCGATGATAATTTGACTTTGCCTATAATTGCTTGTGGTGGAGACGGAGTAATTTCGGTTGTAGCAAATGCTTTTCCTAAACATTTTAGCGATGCTGTGCGTTCTGCTTTATCTTACAAAATGAGTCAAGCTCAAAAAGAACATTATAAATTAATTGAAATAACAGATCAATTGTTTGCCGATGGTAATCCAGGTGGTGTAAAGCATGCTTTATCTATTTTAAAGATTACTAAACCTTATGTTCGTTTGCCGCTTGTTGAGCCTAATTCAAACGTTCAAAAAAAATTGGCTGATTTAATTTCAAAGTTGAAATAAAATGCATCAAAGCAGTCGCTCGCTTTTTTTACAACATGTGGCTCAAACCAGCCCAACACCTCTTGCATTAGAAATTACTAGCGCTAAAGGAACTTATTTGTTCGATAAAAATGGTAAGCAATATTTAGATTTAATTTCGGGTATTTCGGTTAGTAATTTGGGGCATTGTCATCCAGATGTTGTAAAAGCTGTACAAGACCAAGCAGAAAAATTTATGCACCTAATGGTTTATGGCGAGTATGTTCATACTCCACAGGTTATTTTGTGCAAGGCTTTGAGCGATATATTGCCAAGTAATCTTAATTCGACTTATTTGGTTAATTCAGGAGCAGAAGCAACAGAAGGTGCAATAAAATTAGCAAAACGTTATACAGGAAAAACAAAAATTATATGTTTTGAAAATGCTTATCACGGCAGTACTCATGGCGCTTTAAGTGTTATGGGAAATGAAGAATACAAAAATTCATATCGTCCTTTATTGCCAGGTGTTAGTATTTTAAAATTCAATTCAATTCAAGATTTATCACGAATAGATAATCAAACAGCGGCGGTTATTATTGAGCCAGTGCAAGGCGAATCGGGTATTAATAAGGCAAGTCAGGAATTTTTAGTAGCGCTGAGACAAAGATGTGATCAAACTCAAACACTTCTGATTTTCGATGAAATTCAATCAGGTTTTGGTCGTACGGGAAGTTTTTTTGCTTTTGAACAATATAATGTTGCACCCGATATTTTGTTGTTAGCAAAAGGAATGGGAGGTGGAATGCCTATAGGTGCTTTTATTTCGAGCACTGAGATAATGAATTCATTAACCCATAATCCTGTTTTAGGTCATATCACAACTTTCGGAGGCAATGCAGTTTGTGCTGCTGCTTCTTTAGCAACCCTAAATATAATTCGAGATAAGCAACTATACAAGCGAGCTTTTGAAATAGAGGAATTTTTTAGGGATAATCTAAAGCATTCAGCTATTAAGGAAATTAGAAGTTCTGGAGCTCTTATTGCTGTGGAGTTTGGTGACACCGACATAAATATGGCAATTATTGCTAAGTGTATTGAAAAGGGAATTATTACCGATTGGTTTTTATTTTGCACCACAGCTATGCGTATAGCTCCACCTCTTATTATTGAAGAAGCTGATTTGAAATTGGCTTGTGAAAAGATAATTGAAGCGATTAATGAAACAGTGTAATGCAAAGTAATTTAAAAATATCAATCATTACCATAAGTTTTAACGCTGCGGAAACTATTGAAACAACTATTCAATCAGTAGTTTCTCAGGATTATAAAAATATCGAGTACATTATACAAGATGGATTATCTAAAGATAATACCATAGAAATTGCTAATAAGTATAAAGATAAAATCGCGCAAATAAATTCCGAAAAAGATAAGGGATTGTATGATGCTATAAACAAAGGAATAAGTCATGCAACTGGCGATGTGATAGGATTGATTCACAGCGATGATTTTTATATTGATGGGAAAGTAATTTCTAAAATTGCTGGGTTGTTTGATAAAACTGGGGCTGATGCCGTTTATGCAGATTTGTATTATGTAGATAGAGAGGATACAAATAAAATTAAGCGTAAGTGGAAATCTGGTTTATACAAAGAAGGAATGTTCTTAAAAGGATGGATGCCACCGCATCCCACTTTTTTTGTTCGTAAAGAAATTTACAACAAATACGGACTTTTCACTACTGAGTTAAAGTCGGCAGCTGATTATGAGTTAATGTTGAGGTTTATTCATAAGCATAAAATTAAATTAGCATATTTCCCCGAATATATTGTAAAAATGCGGGTTGGTGGAGTAAGCAATCAAAATGTAGCAAATCGCATTAACGCAAATAATGAGGATAAAAAGGCTTGGGAAATGAATGGACTAAAACCATATTTTTACACTTTGTATCTAAAACCTATCAGGAAAATTAAACAGTTTTTTGTTTAGTAATTCTTGAAGCAAAATGTAATTGCCAAATTCCTCTATATGCTATCATAGTTCAAAAAAAGGAAATTGCAATATATTACAATTAAGGACTAGCTTTGTACTTTTAGTCTAAGCATCTCAAGATTTATATTAATTTTGTGAGCTTATGAATAAACTTTGTAAAGTTTCAATAGCATTATTTTTTCTTCTTTTAACCAACATAATTATTGGGCAAAATCATGAAATAGATTCGTTAAAAAATCTGCTTTCAAAAACAAAAAATGATACAGTAAGATGCAACTTAATGTATGAGCTTAGTGAGGTGTTGCCCGAAACTGAAAGCTTAGAGTTTAGTAACAAACTTAGGGTAATTTGCAAAAATGAGTTTAAGAAAAATTTAAGCCCAAAGGTTAATTATTTTTACAAGAATATTTATGCTAATTCTTTATTGAGTATTAATTCCAATCAACTTGAAAAGTCTAATTATCATGACACTATTTTAGAAGGTTTTTTGGAGACGCTTAATGTATACACTGAAATTAATAATCAGGAAGGGGTTTGCGAAGTGTACAATGCTATAGGAGCATATTACTATAGAAAAGCTCTTTTTAATGAGGCAATTAACTATTATCATAAAGCATTAAAGCTCGCATCTAAAATAGGAGCTAATGAGGGGAGGGCTTCAATTCTTAACAATTTGGCGGCTATTTATGCTGCAAATAAAAATTATTCCGCTGCACGTCAAAATTACTATGAATGCTTAACAATTAAGGAATACGTTTCTAATGAAAAACATTTATCGTATTTATATAATAATTTGGGTAGAAACTTCACGGATGATAAAATGTATGATAGTGCACAATACTATTATGAGAAGAGTTTGTTGTTAGCTCATGAGGGTAAGTTCATAAGGCACGAGATTGTTGTGTTGAATAATTTGGGAAGCAATTTTTATTCTTTGAAAAATTATGATGAGGCAATGAAATATTATAAGCAAAGCATTGAATTGGCTATTGCTAATAATGATGAGTACGCTATGTGCCATGGGTATTTTAGGATAGCGCAATTGTATTATGATACTGATAGGAAGGAGAACGCTAAAGATTATGCAGAAAACTCTTTAAAACTTGCTCAAAAGCAAGGTAGAATGGAGTTAATGAAAAATGCTTCATCTATATTAATGAGAATTTATGAAGAGAAGGGCGATTTTAAGAAGGCATTTGAAGTAAGTAAAATTTATTATTTATCTCGAGATAGTGTCAATAATAGGGCAAACGAGAAGGCTGTGTTAGCAAGTCAATATCAGTATCAATACGATAAAAAATTTCTTGCGGATAGTTTAAAAACATCAAAAGATAAGGAAGTTCTTTCTTTGCAAATAGCTAAGGATAGGAATCAAAAAATATTTTTATATGTTATAATTATTCTAACGATTATTTTTACTGCATTTGTTTTCAATCGTTTTAGAGTGGCAAAGAAACAGAAGAGCGTAATTGAAATGGCAAACAAGGATTTAAGTCGCCAACATTTATTAAATCAAAAAATATTTTCAGTTATATCACATGATTTTAGAGGGCCAATGTTGTCATTAACTTTAATGTTAGAGTCATTTAAAACCAAAAGCACAGATGCTTCTTTAAATATTTATGTTGAAAGTGTGGCTTCAGAGGTTGCAAATGCAAATGAGATGTTGAATAACCTGCTTAATTGGGCTAGGACTGAGATAAATATTGTAGAATTTGAAAAAAGTCAATGTAATGTTTTAGAGATTTTTAATGAAACAGCAAAAGAATTTAAAACGAAATTAGACCAAAAGAATTTACATGTAAAAACAGAAATTGAGGAAGACTCTAAAATTGATTTGCCTCCTGATATTCTTCGAATCGCACTTAGAAACCTACTCTCAAATGCGATTAAGTTTAGTTATAACGAAAGTAGCATTGAAATCAAATATTTAAGTGCACAAACTATTTCGGTTAAAGATACTGGTATTGGTATGTCTTTTGAAGTTCAAAATAAATTATCTAATCGGGAAGTTGATACAGGTTTAGGTACGAATAATGAAGAGGGTTTCGGAATTGGATTATATATTGTTTCGGAGTTATTGTATAAATACGGTTTTAAAATTTCGGTCGAAAGCCAAGAGGGAGTTGGGTCTTGTTTTTTTATTCAACCACTTTAGCATATATACGGAAATCCCCTAATTTAATTTGTAAAAAGAAAAATATATTTGTACCGTATGAGCAAAATTAAAATAGGAGTTTTCGATGATCATCCAGTTATATCAACTGGTATTTCTAGTTTTTTAGCTAATCAATCAGATGAAATTGAGATTAGTTTAATAGCTAATACTAGAGATGAATTAATGTTGAGGCTAGAAACTATTGTTTTGGATGTTTTAGTAATGGATATAGTGGCTCCAGATGTTAATGGACTAGAGCTGTTTGTAGATGTAATAAAAAAGTATAACTCTATTAAAATAATAGGTTACTCTACTTTAAGAAGCCCTGTTCTTGTTGAGAATTTATTGAGTATTGGAGTTAAAGGATTTGTAAATAAAGCTCAACCCATAGATGATTTAATGAAAGCAATTAAGGATGTGAATTATGATTTAGTTTATGTTCCTGAAAAGTATAAATTTTTAACATCTAGGTATCGTGAAAGTGGAAGTAGTTCTCTCACAGAAAGGGAAATGGATATTTTGAAATTGATTGCACGCGAGGACACTACTCAACAAATTGCTGATGCATTAGGCCTGTCACCTAAAACGATTGAAAATCATAAGATTAATTTGTTTAAGAAAATGAATGTTAAAAATGCTGCTGGATTAATATTAGCTGCAACCCGATTGGGCTATATATCTTGAGTTATTTTTTAAATACCCCTCTTTGAATTCCCTGTTTGTAATAAAAATTAGCTTGCGCATCCATTTTTTTTGATTGATACCTTCCAATTACAATACTATATACCAAATTTGGGTCTGCGCCATATTTTAAAGTTTCAAAAGTGTATTTGGTAGATTGATCCATGTCTCCCTTATCAAAGTATATATTACCTAAAACCTCATAATAAGAGGCGGTTTCACCAAATTTATTTTTACTTTGATTGATAGTTTCGATAGCTTTGTTAAACTCATTGTTTTTAGAAAAACATAATGCTAAATAAAAATAAGTGTTTGCAACGTCTGGAGCCAATTTCAATGACGTTTGTAAATAGTTAAGTGATTTAGCATAATCAGCCTTTTTATAATAAGCTGTACCTATATAATAATTAGGATCTGCTTGATTTGGATATTTTATTAGCATGGAGTCTAATAAATTAATAGCTTCTTCTAATTTATTAGTTTCAATAAAATAGGTTGATAATCCTAAATACGCATAGTAAGCTTCCTTAGTAATTGAAATACTTTTTTTGTAATGATTTATCATTTCCGACTCTGTGTTTAAATCAAATGAAGTTTTTAATTTGGTTTTAAGAATATCGGCATAATAACTATGTGCTCGAGAGCAGTTATCTAAACTTGGTAAATCATGCTTAATTAAAGTTTCATTGTTTTTCCAAACTGAATTTCTTGAAAAAGTAATTGCACTCAGTATGCAAAAGCATATAAGTGAAATGTATTTTAGTTTAGTAATGGATGGATTGCTCGTGTTTAATTTTAATATATCATCTAAACCATTTTTTGTTAAATCAATTTTTAATAGTTTAGCTAATGCAAAAACGATTATAATAATAAGTCCAAGAGATGGTACAAACATAAATCGGTCCGCCATAGTATCCGCTATTGTTCTAAATATCTGTAAGTAAATACTTATTGAAATAAAGTAGAAAAGTATACCAAAGCTAATTTCTTTACTTTTTTTCCATCTTAATAAGGCAAAAACTAATAGACCTAAATGAAATAAAGCGGAAACAATAACCAAAGGTTGTTGCCAATTAGAAACGGGTATTTGATTATAACCATAAAAATAAACCAAATCTAAAGGGTAAATAAAGTTTTTTAAGTACATAAATAGCAGAGTGAAAGCGTTAGCTATTTTCGTGCTTAACACATCTATATAAAAAAAGCTATTGCCTAGAATTCCACTTTCATAATAAATTCCAGCCCCTTTTGATGTTTCAATTCCTAATTGACTTTTTGTATAAGTATAAAAAATGGCAAAGCTTATGATAAATAAAATAATAATTAGCGAAATAGATGTAATGTATTTTTTTAGGTTATTAAATGAGAATAAATAAATGCCAGTTAATGGAATAATTGCTAAAAAAACAGCAGCACTCTCTTTGGAAAGGAAAGCTAGAATGAATAGAATAAATGCAAATATTAGGTGTTTAGATTTGTTTGAGGTATGAAAGTTTATAAATGAATTAAGGGCGAGGAAGGCAAATAGCATTGCAAAAATTTCATCTCTACTTTTGATGTTTGCAACAACTTCTGTATGAAGGGGATGTGCTATAAAAAGTATGGTAATAATAAACGGAGCTAATAAAGTAAACTGATGAAATATTTTTTTTAAAACTGTAAACATCACCATGCAAAGTATTCCAAAATAAATCACATTCATAAGGTGCCCTATTGCAGGGGTGTTGCCAAAAATGCCGTATTCAATTGCAAATGAGGTTAATGTTATTGGGCGATACCCGTATTTATCGGCTTTGTAGTCGGAATTATACTTTAAAAATAATTCTGGTATACCGGAAAGCCCTTTTTGTACTCTAGGGTTTTCGGTTATGACAATACTGTCGTCCCAAGCATAATCGTGTCCTATGGTATTAGCATAGAGGATAAATGATAAAAGAAATATTATTATGTTGTATTTATTTATGTGCTTTTTAAGCATAGAAATTGAAGTAGATGAGTTGTATTTCGGCTCTAAAATACGTAAAACCTGCAATAAAGCTTTGTTTTTTTAATTATAATAACGCTGTTTTTACAGATGCGTTAAACCCCTAAGCTTAAGTTGTTGTTTAATATTTTTAATTAGAAAAATCTTTTTATATTTGGATTATCCTACAAAGTTGAAAGACCTATGAGCAAAGATATATTTAGTTTTGTTGAATTAATTAGAAGTCAATTTAGCGCACAGGTGCAATCAACTATTAATGAGAATACGGATATTAAAACACTAAAAGAGTGGTCTTCTTTGCAAACAATGATAATAGTAAACGAAATTGATAAAGAGTTCGGTGTTGTATTAGATGTAAATGATCTTAAATCTTCTGATTCCGTAGAGCAATTATATAAAATTGTTAAGTCAAAGAAATCTTAATGGCTTTATTTCAAGTTAGTAATATTGAGGTTAGTGGTATTTCGGCTGCAGTTCCCAGAAACACAGTTTCTAATTCCGGTTTGGAAGGGTATACCAAAGATGAATTGGAGAAATTAATCGCAACTTTGGGTATTCATGAAAGGAGAGTGGCTGATAGTAAAATATGTGCATCCGATTTATGTATCGAGTCTGCTAATAAATTAATTGAAAAATTAAATTGGAAGAAATCAGAGATTGAGGTTTTGTTTTTTGTAAGTCAAACCCCTGATTATATTTTGCCAGGTAGCAGTTTAAATATTGTTGAAAGATTGGGTTTGCCAAAATCATGCGTATCCTTTGATATCAATCAAGGTTGTGCGGGTTATGTATATGGCTTATCACTAATTTCAAGTTTTATGTCGGCAAGTAAATTATCTAAGGGGTTGCTTTTGGTTGGCGATACAATTACAAAGTTTATTTCTCCTAACAATAAAAGCTTAGTTCCTATTTTTTCTGATTGTGGAACTGCTACAGCCCTTTCATATAATTCAAATTCCTCAAAAATTAGTTTTAATATAAGCAGTGAGGGTATTGATTATGACGCTATTATTGTTGAGCAGGGAGGAAGTCGTAGTCAGTTTAAGACGGATGCAAATGGTAAGTTAGAACTCAACATGAAGGGCTTGGAAGTGTTTAATTTTAGTTTAAAAAAAGTTGCTCCTAATATCCAAGAATTGTTGGTAAAGGAAGAACAAAGTGTTGATGATATTGACTATTTTATTTTGCATCAAGCCAATGCTTTGATATTGGAATCAATTGCCCAAAAAATTAATGTAGATATGGCAAAGGTTCCGAGTTCTCTTATGCATTATGGGAATACAAGTGGAGCGACAATACCATTAACTATTGTCACAAATTTAAATAAAGGAGGGGAAATTATTAATTCGAAAAATGTTTTGGCAGGATTTGGAGTTGGTTTATCTTTGGCTTCTGCAATTGTTGAGTTTAATAATGTTGTTTGTTGTGATTTAATTGAAGTTTAATGGAAAAACCTATCTATTCTTTTGTAGTGCCAGTATATAAAAGTGTTTCGAGTTTGGAACCACTTTATGTCGGTATTTATGAATTAATGAAAGAGTTAAATTCAACTTTTGAGGTTGTTTTTGTAGAGGATGACGGTTCTATTGAAAGTTGGAAAAAGTTACTTGAATTAAAAAAGAATTACCCAGATACCATAAAATTAATTAAGTTGACTAAAAATTTTGGTCAAAATGGAACTACATTATGCGGAATTGATCATGCTAGTGGTGATGTTATAATAACAATTGATGATGATTTACAGGTTCATCCTTCTGAAATAAGAAAGCTCATTGATTGTTTTCAAGAAACTAATGCTGATGTAATTTATGGCGTATATAAAGAAGAAACTCAAAACGCATTTAGAAATTTAGGTTCAAAATTTATAAAACGAATTTTTAATAGAACTGAAGGCGGCTCTAATATTGGTTCATCTATTCGCTTAATTAATTCAAATATTGCAGGTTATTTAAGAAATCATTCTCAAGATCATTTATTTATCAATCAAGTAATATCTTGGTACACATTTGATGCTAAGTTCGTTGAAGTTTCTCGCAATAGCAGGTATGATGGTAAGTCGGGTTACAGTTTTCTTCAGTTGCTGGGTATAGCTTTCCGATTATTATTCTTATACACTAGCATACCTCTTAAAATGATGATAGCAGTTTGTATTGTTAGCTCTGTAGGCTCGTTAGCTCTGGCTAGTTATTATATATACCAACATTTTGCTTTTGGCTACGGACTCGGCTTCTTATCTCTCATTGTAGTAGCCATTGCTCTAATCTTGGCTAGTATTAGTATTATGGGTATTTATTTGAATCGTATTTACAATTCGCGTGTAAAAAAACCTCATTACGCAATAAAAGTTAAACTATAATGCGATTAAGTAAGTATGGAATAGTTTTAGAGAGTTTAACCTTCGAGGATATAGACTTAGTGCGAAACTGGCGTAATTCAGACCATGTGCGCTTAACAATGAGTTATCAGCAATATATAGATGCTGAAGCGCAAAAGCAATGGTTTCAATCTCTTGATAAGCAGAGTAATATTTATTTGTTGATTAAGGAGGTGGATGCTAAAATTGGATTAATCAATCTAAAGAATATTAATTGGGAATTGGGAAGTGCAGAAGCAGGTATTTTTATAGGTGAAAAGGAATATTTAAACTCTTTAGCACCATTATTGGCAACAATTTCAATTATGGAGTATGCTTTTGAAGAATTAAAACTAAATAAATTGCGAGCAAAAATTTCAAGAACGAATTTCAAGGCAATATTTTTTAATGAAGGAATCGGATATGTGAAAGAGGATGGGCAAGAAGAAATGGATTTCCAGTATTATTATGTAACACCGCAACAGTTTATAAATTCTACTAAAAGTATTCGCTCAACATTAGATAAATTGAAGTGATTTATTTTTTCCGTTTTAGCTTTTCACTTTCTAATTTTAAAACAAGTTTAATTGGTATACAAGGGTGTAAGCCCCATTTTATTATTCGTATTGGCCAAACTAAATTTGAATACGGGAATTTTTTTAAATCCATCTTCGAATATAATTCAGGAACTAAATTCCAAAACTGTGTTTTATTGTATTCAAAATATTCTTTTGGCGCTCGTTTTTTAAATATTTCCATGCCAATGTGAAAAGTGAGTTTTTCATTATCATACAGTTTAAATTTATTGGCCAGTGCAAATAAATTTTGCGAAAATGATATTTCAATAAACGGCACTCCAATGCATATCCCATTTAATTTTAATTTTTCAAATAAACTTCTATGAAATACGAAGCAGTCAAATCCAGGGTGACTTTTCCCAAAATCCTTGTAAATTTGGGTTAGATCTTGTATTTCTGTGTATTTTTCAGATAGCCTTCTCCTATTTATTATAAAGGCATCATAACCTTGAGCAATAAAATCGTTTACTTTTAGATAAAAATCTGGATAAAGCCCAATGTCAACATTTGAGTATATAAGATATTCTGCGCTACTTTCATTGTATAATCTTTCTAGAATATCATAAAGTAATGGGAGTTTTATTTTTTTCTGAAACTCATTCTTAGAAAGAACGGATTGAGTTAAATGCTTAGTGGTTTTAAATTCTTTAGGGACAAAATCTAAATCTTCTTCAAATTGAGCGGATAATAATTCAACATTCACTATCGATTTAGCCTTTTCTTTTGCATTAATCATGCTTTGAAAAGTAATAGGCTGTGCTGTATATAAGTCCGACTCCTTGTGAGCTTTAAAAGGATTAATGATATGGGCAATTGTACGCATTGTATTCTTCGAATATATTAATTTTTCTAGTGTTATGAGTTAAAGTTTATTGTTATTTTTGTTTAAATAGCCTGTAGTGAAACATTTCCCTAAAATATCTATTGTAACCGTTAACTTTAATGGTGCCAAGTTTTTAGAAGAAACTATTCTTTCGGTTTTAAACCAAAATTATCCTAATTTGGAGTATATTATTATTGACGGAGGTAGCACTGATGGAAGTATCGATATTATAAAAAAATATGAAAGCAAGCTGTCTTATTGGATTAGCGAAAAGGATCAAGGGCAGTATCATGCTGTTCAGAAAGGATTTGAAAAAAGTACAGGCGAAATAATGGCTTGGATTAATTCGGATGATTTATATGTGCCAAATGCATTTTATGGAGTCGCGCAGATATTTAGCGAGTTTCCGAAAATAAAATGGCTAATGGGAATACCTCGCGAATACAATGAACAAGGGGTAATGATGAGTCGCATAACGTTACCTTGGGGGCGATGGTCTAAACATAGATATTACACTTTTGATTTTCAATTTGTACAACAAGAGTCAACTTTTTGGAAAAGAGAATTATGGGAAGCGGCAGGAAGTAAAATGAATTTGGAGTATAAGTATGCTGGTGATATGGAATTATGGACTCGCTTTTTTAGATACGCTAAGCTTCATACAACTACCGCTACTTTTGCTGGATTTAGATATAATAGTCAAAATCAGCGTTCAGTGGAGTTTCGTCAGGATTATTTAAATGAGTGTGTCAAAGCTATTAAAAATGAATTGATGCAATTGAGTTGTCTTAAAAGAATAGGTTATTTTTTTATGCGGCCCTTTGGAATTTTTTTTGGAGCTTTTTTCTTTTACGATATTCCAATTTTCAATATCATATATCCCTTGTTATTTGGTCTCCCAAAGCCTATTCATTACAATTTTGTCACAAATAGGTATATTAAAAAGAATCTGTTGGTGAAATTACCTCCTTTGTTTTTGTGGAATAGGCAAGTGCACAAACAAATGTTTAAAAAAGGCAAGTAATTATTCTTTAAAGTATCTAGAGTACCACATTTCAAAATCGAGCCATTGTTTTGAAATTGAGTCGTTTTCGTTTTTCAAAATTTCTAAAATTTTACTCTTGTTATAAAATTGTTTTTTCCAAACATCTATGCTTGCAATTTTTTTATTGTAAGCTAAGGAATGTTTATTGGGTATATTATGCTTGGGTTCTATACCTAACTTTAGTTTAGGTATTTCACTGTCATCCCTATTTGTTAATGGTGAGTTTGAAGGAATTTCTTTAAAGGTTGCATCAACAAATTTAAAAACCTTATTGTATAAATTGTAGTTTTCTAATTCAGACGGATTGATTTGAATTAACAATTGAAGAAATCTACTGTCCCAAAAGGGCGAAAATCCATGATTCATTAATTGAAATGGTTGTACCCAATGCCCTCTTGTTCCTCCATAAATATTGGTGAAAAAGCTACGTGTCATTTGATGAATTTGAAAAAGTATTTCATTGTTATTAAAACTAAGTTTACTCTTTTCATCTATGTAGCTTTGGTAGGGGTGTTTTTTTGTTTTTAATCGAAAACGCCAATTAAATATTGATTTAAATTTCTCATCTATTTCTTTAAAAGAAAGTTCCTTATTAATTGGAACAAAATTACGGCTGTACCCTCCTAAAAACTCACCTCCGTGCCAGCCACCATAAAGGTGCTTATCGCGGTCTTGTCTTTCAGTATCAAAATAACTTGGTGTAAATTCGTTTTCATAAAAAGATATTTTTTCAACTTTATGCTTAAGATTAAATTTTGAACAAAGTTGGCTTGCTCCAACCACATCTTTATCTTCTTCCGGACTTAAAAAGGATAGATTACTTGTATAAAAAGTTAAATTGCTTAGTTGCTTTTTATTTAGTGTTGAAACAATCAATCTAGAATCGGCACCGGCTGTTAAAAGGCAAATTTCACTCACTTGCGCTTCAATGTATTCTTGATTTACTTTAGTAAATAAATCGTACATTTTCTTTGCTAATTCATCAGTGTTTACAGTTTTATTTTCTTGTTTCTTGACTTTCCAATATTGATATTGAATGGTTTGTTTAGAATCAATTTTAACAAAGTTAGCTGGTTCTAAATTTTTTATATGTTTTAAAAATGTTTTTTCTCCAATAGTTACACCCAGTGTTAAAAACTCTGCAATACTTGTGTAACTTAGGGTTCTGTTAAATTGAGCAATAGGTTGATACTCGTTAGAAAGTAATACAATTTGTTTTTGATCGTATATAAACAAAGGCATTATTCCGAATTTATCATTTGCAAGAATAAGAGAATTAGTTTGTTGATTATAATAAATGGCGGCAAAGACTCCTTCTACTTTTTCTATATCGTTGCTTCCTTTTTTTTCAATGTGTTTTGTAAATATTTCCGATGTGTTTGATTTAGGGTTTTCCCCTAATCCTTCAAATGAAATGTGCCCTGAAATAAAACTAACGGTATTATCGGTTTTGTAAATTTTGCTTTGAAATTTTTTCGCCACGAAAAGAATAAAATTAGGAAACTCTACTTTAACAAGCTCTCTATCTCCATTCATTGAAAAATCTTGAATTACTTTCTTAAATAAGTTAATATCAAGAGTTTTGTTTTTACAATAGATAGCTAAAAAGTTTGCCACAAATTTTATTGGTTATTAATACAATTATAAGGAATATTATAGATAAAATGTCGCCTTTCAATAAAATTAGATAAATTTGTGTGAATGCTATTCAGTGATAATAAAATACAATCAGAGCTTGAGAAAAATGGATTTGTAATTATTCCATTTTTAAGTGAATCTGAAGTTGAAAATTTGAATGGTTTTTATAAAGCGGTACATAATAATTCCGAACCTCCAAATTTTGTTGAAAATATTCACATGACAAGTTGGTGCTCTGATGCAGAATACAAAAAAACAGTATCAGATGCTTTAATGAATATTTTTAACGAACCAAGTAAACGTTATTTTAAAAACACTCGAAGATTAAATAATGTTTTTATTGTAAAACGTAGTGTTAAAGAATCAACATTTAAGGTTCATCAAGATTGGAATGTTGTTGATGAAACCAAGTATCAATCTGTAAATGTATGGGTACCTTTGCACGATGTGGATGAGAATTCAGGAGCACTATGGGTTTTAAAAGGAAGTCACAAAATTAATCGCAAAATCAGGGGTGCTGGATATTTGTTTCCTGATTATTCGAAATTTACAAATGAATTGGAAAAAAATGCTATTTCTGTGAAGCTAAAGGCAGGAGAAGCAATTGTTTTTTATCATTCGGTAATACATGGTTCTCCACCTAATTTAGCGAATAAAAATCGTGAGGCTGCATGTTTTACAGTTATTCCAGAGGTAGCGCCATTATGTATTTATTTTCAACCAACGAAGGACGCTAGTTTAGAATTACATGTGCCTGAAGATGATTTTATGTTCCGTTACAAAGAATTAAGATTGGAAGCACATATCAATGCGCCGAGCGATAAACCGGTTAATATTAATCCTAGTTACTTTAATAAACCAGTGGAGTTTAAAGAACTTAGCGTTTTCTTGAAACATAAAAGTCGTTTTCTTGGAATTTTCAAAACCAAGTTGTAAATAGCGTTATGAGTAAACGACTTTCAGTATTTTTAATAGATTTACCTATATTTCCTAAAGGCGTCATATCGCTCTCTTTTCCTGTTATTTCTGGGTGTATTGGTCATGATTATAAAATTGAATTTGTGGACCTTAATTTATCTGACTTAACGCTTGAACAGATTGATTGTATTAGAAAAGATAAGTGTTTTTTTGTAGGAGTTAAAGTGTCTACACAAAATTACAAATTGGCTATTGCTTTAAATCAGCAGCTTAAATTAATTAATGCTAAATTAAAAATAATTTGGGGCGGTGAATTCCCAAGTTTATTACCTCAAGAAGCTATTAAATATACTGACAGTATAGTATGTGGTGCATTCGAAAGTATTTCAGAAGAATTAATGAAAGACTTAAAGAATGACAAATTAAAACCATTATATAATGGAAAAAGTAACTCTAATTATATTCAGTTACCTACTCCAGATTATTCCATAATAAAATCGGGGGCATTGTATTCACAGGTGATGGGATTTCCTTATGAAACATCAAGAGGCTGTGATAAAAAATGTACATTTTGTATGGTGCATACTATGCAACCTCATTCTCATTTCAAAACTCTTAGTCAATTACAGGATGAACTGATTCTTTTAAAAGGTAAGTATGTTAATGTTATTGATTATAATATTGGTTCAAATTTGCAACACTTGCATAATGTTATTATTGCCTTTACTAATTCACAAACTATCGGTTGGATGGGTGAGATGTGCTTAGAGGCATTAGATAATGAGGATTTGTTGAGAGCTTTAGCTAAAAGTCGTTGTCGTGTTATTTATTGTGGATTGGAAAGTATAGATTTTGATTCTTTAGTTTCCATTAATAAAGCAAAAACAAATAATGTTGAAAATTATTCTCGCATAATAAAAATGGCTCAAAAGTATGGAATTCAAATTGCTGCCGGTATTATTATTGGGTTAGAAGGAGCTTCAAAACTAACGATCGATTCTACATTTAAATTCTATCAAGAACTAGGAATAATGTATGCTAAATTAACTTTTTTAACCTACAATCCAGGTACAAAAGTTCATGAATCAATGAAGAGAGTTGGGAAGTATGTTCAGAGTGATTTAGAATATTTTGATGGTAATCATTTTACTTTTGTTCCTTACGGTGTTAACCAAACAGAGCTAGTTACTTCATTGTCTGAGAATATCAAGCAATTTTATTCGTTAAAAGCAATTAAGCAAAGAGCATTAAATGCGGGTACTGATGCTTTAGGTTTTGAAGAGTTTGTAAAGTTTAATATAGCTTATCGAGAGGTTTACTTTAATTGGTTAAAGTCAAATATATTTGGAGATAGAAAAGGCTTTGAAAAATTATTGTTAAGTAAATATAAAAAGAGTAAGGCGTTAATACTAAATGATATTGCAATTACACAAATAAGAAATGATCGTTATCGTGAAATTTTATGAAGAAAATTAAGATGGTTTTATTTTGTGTTTTGGTAATTCTTCCAATAGCTGCTATAGTTATGAATTGCAGTCCCAGTATTACCAAAGAAGAACGTAAACATTATATTGATACTACTTTAGAAAGGCTGGCTCAAATCGAGAAATGTGCTTCCTGTCATAAAGAAGCTTTTGAAAATTGGAAGATTGGTCCGCATGCGAATGCTTTCATAAAATTGGAAGAGCATGATTTGCTAGTTGACACTTCAAATAATTTTCCTAAGGAATACAATTCAAACATAGAATCGATAATGAAGGATGTATGTATTTCTTGTCATACAGGGCAAAACATTTATGAAACAAATTTTAAAGGTGTTTCTCATAATTGTTCGTTTTTTGCAATTAATAAGGATTCGTTTCCAAATGCTTTTAAGCAAGCTATCTCAAGAGATATAAGCAGAAGAGAGCAGTTGATTTCAGGTGTTGATTGTATTACATGCCATGCACAAAATGGAAAGGTTGTTACAAATATTAATAGTGAAGCTTCAGATACTCTCGGGCTTATAAAATCTAAGTTGTTTTCAAGTAATGCAAATTGTTTTTCATGTCATCATCATCAGGTAAGCACTATGCAGGATTTAGTAAAGGTTGGAAAGCTCACCAATGAAATTAGTTGTGTGTCATGCCATCAAGAATACACAGGTAAAGGGAATGGTACTCATTATTTTTATTGGAGAAATGATCATAAGTCTAAGAATAGGCCAAGTCGTTTGAATATTTTTGAATGCGCTAAAATTGAAATCACCAATAAAGATGGAGCTAAAAACCTTAAGTTTAATTGGACAAATACACTTATGCCTCATGGTTATTCAGAATGCGGAGAAGCTAAATGTGTAGTAAAGGCTATTTTAAAGAATGGTTCAGAAAAAATTATGCTTAAACAGTTGCTAAACAGAAAGGATTTTTTTGATAAAATTGATAAAATGTCGAGTCATTTTAAAGTGGGCGAGAATGGAAATGAGTTTCTATACAAGAGTCCAATAGTTAAGGAAGTACTTTTGAAAAATTATAGTTCAATTAAGTATTTCAAAATCGAAGGTTATGTGAAACCTCAATATTGGAGTACTAATAAGGAGTTTATTCAAGTTTTTAGCAAAGAAGTAAAATTGTAATCCTTTTAAAACTCTAATTTTCTTATTTCAGAAACAAATTCATCGTTTGAGTATATAGTTTCATCATTTATTGAAATAAAGTTCGGTTCTTGACCGCTTATTACTTTTCCCGGTATTGTATATTGCCAAAAATTATCGTCGACATTGTAAATTTTTACGTGAGTCTCAGTTTTATCGAAGTATTTAATTTGAGCTTCTTGAGGTGCCCAAAGCGAATGTAAAACCCATCTATCTTCTTGGGATTTGTTAATTGGTGTATAATGTATAAGACGGTCATCAATTATGAGTAATTCGCCCTTTTTAACATTAATGGGTATAAATAGTTTTTGTCCTTCTTCCGTCATGCAATAGTCAGCATAAGGCCAATAAATATGTGTATTTCTGTATTTTATAGGAATGTTTTGTGTTTTGGGAATTACGCAAACTGTGCCGTTTTCAAAATTTGTGTCTTGCAATGGTAACCAAAGCGACATTGAATTATATTTCGACTCATCAACTATAGTTAAATTTTGATGTGGGAAAACAAAGCCTTGTTGGGCTGGTTTAATAAACGCATTAGCTTGAACGCATTTGTAATTATTTAGTATGTTAGTTGTAAACTCTTGAAAGTACTTTCTTGTAAAGTTTAGCATTTCCTTTTTATAATTATAATCGCTGTCAAAGAATGTAATATGAAAGGATTGTTTACCTATTAGAGTTTCTTGATTTCCCTCGAAATTATCAGATGGTTTGAATTGTTTTAGTTGCTCTTTTAATTTATCTAGTTCAGAACTATCGATAAATGGAATAACAACATAGCCCATTTCTCTGAAGCTCTGCTCAATATTTTTGTCCTTAAAAATGTCTCGCATCATCAGTTTTTAATACATCTTACACTCATACCTATTTTTATATCTCCAGCACCTTTGTAAATTTGTTTTGAATCTTTGGTTAAACATCTATAATAGGCCGAAGCAGAGCTGTATTTAGACGATGTCCAAAAATAGGACATGTTGTTTAAATAGAAATACCAGTTACTTACTGCATTGCCAGCAAATTTGGCATTGAATTTATTTTTTGTGGAATCAATTAATACTACGGCTATATTTTTTCCAAGCCAGCCATTTTTATTCGATTTTGTTGAAGGGTCTAGTGTATTGCATAATTCATCCCACTCTTTATCACTCGGTAAATGCCAACCATCAGGACAAATGCCTTGTACAATTTTGCTTGCATCCGGTAGTTTGTAATTGATTGCTTCTTCCCAAGTATAAAGAGCCCCCATTTTTTTTCCTACAATGCTGTCGTTGTTATAATACGTTTTTTCAATAAGCTTATTGTCGCCTTGTTCCATATTAACAACTAGTTTCCCATAATTTAGATTTTCAGCCATCCAAATCTGATTTCCTATTTTTATTTGACGATATTTTTTTCCGTCTCGCTTATCTTGAAACGTTTCTTCATATGATTTTACATTTACAACTACAAAAGGAAATTCAATACTATTTTTTTTAGAAACTGTTGCGTTGTTTTTTGCTTGGATGAAATAGCCTGGTATAGCTAATATAATCAGGCAGGCAAGAGAACTGAAAGCTATTTTATTTTTAATGTTCATTTATCTTACACATCTAAAGCCAACTTCAAAACCATAATATGATGGAGCGCCATCTGCTATTATTGCAAAAATGCCAGCTCTATTGTGATCGCCCCAACTCCCGCCTCTTACCAATGCTGCGGGTAAGCCTGTAGCGTAGCGTGCTGAATCTTGTCTAGTAAAGGCTCTTCCCGCCATATTAATAATAATGTCATCTCCATAGGTATCAAATTTTCCGTCCCATTCAGAATAACTATCTGGGCCTGGCCAATCATTCCAATTGGTAGGTGTTCCAACATAATGTTCTCCATATTGTCCCCAACTTGATGTCCACTCCCATAAACTTCCTACACAACCTACTACACCATATCTCGAAATATCTATATCATTTACTTTTTTCCAATCTTCGCCGCCAGACTGCATACCGTTTGCATTAGTTCTTAAAGTACCAGAGGCAGCAGCTTGCCATTGCTCATTTCGTACAATATGTTTTCCATTATTTACAGCAGCTTGCTCCGCTACAAAATAGGTTAAACCAGAACTAGCTCTTCTACGTTGTGAAACTGCGAGATAGTTTTGTGCTATATCAAATGCAGTTCCTGTTTTGCTTTTATTAGTTGAATCAATTCCTCCGTATTTCGGATCGTCGATGTATGTATATTGTTTTTCATTTTCTATTTTCACTAAAGAGCTTTCGTATTTATCAATCCAAAAATTGCCAATTTTTATCATGATGTCATCAACATCAAATTTGTAAGCCATACTTGATGGATTAAATCTATTATTCAAGTGGGTTCCACTTGGTAATTGATCTAATGGCTCATTAAAGTAGCCAGTAATTCCTAAATCTGAATTCCACTCTTCTGGATTTCCAGGGTCAGCTAAACCTCTCTCTGTGTCTTTAGCAGATAAGCTTGTTTTTATTTTCAAATATTTCCATTTTTGTTCCTGATTATCGAACGCAACCCAAAGTGGACCATTTATTGTGTAAGGAGCTTTTTTGTCAAATTCAGGCCAACAATTTTTTGGTATAAATGAATTTTCGATTTTTGCTGAACTCGCAAAAGAACGAATGACAACATAGGTTAATAGTGCAGTTAAAATACTGGTAGCAACAACAATGGTAATTATCGTTTTAAACATGTCTTTTTTTAACTCCATGCAAATAATTTTTTTCTATCATGAGAAAACGAAAGAAACCCTCCAAGAGTTATTCGCGAAGGAGCTTCAACTACTTTTTCTACACGATGCCAAATTTGGCCTCCTGAAAACACAACTAAGCTGCCAACTGGAGGATGAAAATAATCACGTCTTAATTTTTCTATATCATCAAATTCGTAGGTTAGATTGTTTTCTAGTTTTATTTCATTATCGTTTATCCTTTTTTGGTTTTCGTTCCAAATAATATCAAATAAGGTTAACTCGCCTCCAATTTCTGGTTTTTGAAGTACGATGAAAAAACTTAATTGATTTTCAAGAATAGAGAAAGAGTTAATTTTGTCAAAAAAACTAGGGAATTCTTGGAAAAATAAATTTTCACAATGGGCTTTTAAACAACCATCTCCTGGGAATAATTCACGAAATGTAAAAGGTATGTAATGATTATTTTCGTTTGGTTTACTAGCAATTTCTATTCGCGGTGAATTTTTAATTGACTCAAATATTGTATTCATTTTTGAAACAATATCAACTCCAAATTTTTGTACAAACGAGTTTATAAAATCTTCACTTTCAATGAAATAATCAGATTCGCTAAGTAAATTGTGTTGTAACATTTGATCAAATTGGGCAAAACTCATAGGGTAGGAATCAAACCCTTTTTCTATGTGAACTAAATTTGAATCGCCGATGTTGCGAAAACCATTTATTAATTGCGATACTTCGTTTTTGGTTAAAAAATCATTAACAATAAATCCATCTATTTTATTGTTAGTAATATCCTCCATGCATATCAAACCCTCTTTAATTTCTGATTGGGTTGTGTCTTTTATTTGATATGTGGTTGTGGAGCTTTGCATGAACTTATTTTTTATAAAGATATATTTTACAAAGAATTTAACCAAATATAATTGGCTCTAAAAATCTGTATAATCCTAGTAATGGGGGAATATGGAATATCCAGCGTGGTGATTTTGGATTTACAATAGCAATAAGAATGATATAAACTAAAGTTGAAGAAGTAACGTTATTTTTAAAGATGAGCCAGTCGGTTAAAATAAGAATGTATAAATAAATTTTACAATTGGTTACTCCAAAAATAACAGGTATGGTGTTTACCTTTTGTTGTTTGTCTCCTTCTACATCTCTTATATCCCAAAACGCTTCGCCAATCATTACATAAATAAATAATCCAAAAAAATAAGTCTTAAATATTTCCCAAAAAGTTTGGTTAGTTTGCGTGTAGCAAAACATAACAACAGCTAGAGGTAAAGTCCAGATAAATAATGCGGAGTAAAAGTTTTTAAAAAACAGTATGTTTTTTGAACGAATACCTTTAAATACTGGAAAAGTGTAGAGAAAAGTTATTGGAATGAATGGTAAATATGGGATTATATTTTGATTGTAATAGTAAAGAATTGGAATTGGAAGTAAACAAAGTACAACGGAAAACCACAAAAAGAAGTTTCTTTCTTTAGGAAGTATAGCTTCTTTAGGTTGATTGATTGCGTCTAATTTATAATCATATGCCCGGTCAAAAATATATAGCGCAAAATGCCAAATAAAAAAGCTAATGATTACAGGCCATACCAAGGGTTGCTTCGCAAAACCTGAATATAGATTAATGAGTAGAAACAAAAATATAGCACTTATGTGAATACGATATTTCACAAATGGATAGTATATCTTATCTAGTATAAAATGTGTTACTTTCATTTTATGCTATGCTTTTTATATTTAATAAAATCATTATTTGATATGAGTGGACAATTTACAGATTTGTCATTTATAAAGTATGAGAATATGATTTTTTTTTGCCAAACAGTGCCAGTAATATCATAATCAGTTTTGCTATTAAAGATCAGTTCTATTATGTTAACTTTTATATACTTATTGTAGTTGTTGTTGTTAAAATAGCTCGAATGAAGTAAGTTTTCGATATACTTTGTTGTCCAATTCAACTTGCTTAGTTTGTTTTGATAAGGGGTGTAATTATTCGAAAAATTACCTTGCTGAGCTTCGTAAAATAATTGTTGTTCTAGTCTTGGATGATGTGGTGCGAAAAAGCTGGAACCATCTGTAAATCCGGGTTTGTAAGAATATGGTATTTTTTTAAAAGGTCCTTTTATGGTGTCATTACAAACTTCAAACTCTATTTCCCAGCGTTTAATTGGGATTCCTTTGAATACACCGTAAGGGTTAGCTAATTTTAAATTTGTTCCTAGTTGAATTGGTAAAGAGAGAATTGAAGTAAAATAGTTTTTGTTTTTCCAATTCAAAAAAGTAGATGTATTGTCATAGTAATTTAAAAAATTTAAATATCTATTTCCTATGGGAAAAAACAAGAATATGAGTAAAAGTGTTTGCAAGCATATTTGAAAGTAAATTATAGGAACGATAATTCTTAAAGTATTAATCGAGTTTAAACGAATTGTTTTGAGTTTAATATGTTTTAGCCTGTTATAGATACGTTCTCCTTGGCTTGTATTAATGAGCAAAGGTATTGCCATAATTATACTCAGTATATTAAACCAGGCATAGTTACCAATCAAAAAAATTAGTACCGAAAATATAGTAAATATATAGAAAGCAATTCCACGTGTTTTTTTATAGATAATTGCGAATGGCGCGATAACTTCAACAGCAATTAAAATAATGCTGGCCAGTGTATGAATATAAGGAGGGAGGTGAAAAGTATAAAAAGCCAATTTACTCGGCATGGGCTGGTTTTGAAGAAAGTATTTAATGAATGCGCCATTTATTGGTACGGAATTATTATGTAAAATAGTTACTATACCCATAGAAAACCATAAACGGAAAGCGATAAACCATAATATAAAATGGGTTAAACGAAAGTATTTCTCATGTTTATAAATTATTGATACCAAGAAAGTAATAAATCCGGCCTCCATCAAAAAGGTATCCCAGATATATAGAAAGAAATCACTTCCCGCATTAATAATTGATAGCCAACACGTAAGAGATACTAAAAGGCTAATACTAACGAATCTTCCTAATACTACTGATATCGATGACAGAACACCAATTATAAATATTGTAACTATGAAATTATTTGAAGAACTAAACCAAAATAAACTCGGGAATTTCCAAATAGCAGTATTTCCAAATTGTATTTTCGCTTCTTTCAAAAATGAAGCTATTGGAGCACATCCATTTTCACCAATTAAGATTTTATATTGAACAAACGAATCAAGAAAAGCAAATAGGAAAACAAAGCCTATCAGTTTTATGAATAATGTTATGAAGAATTCGCTTGAATTATTATGTGACTCCTTTATTAACATTAATTTATTTTTATTGTTTCCCAAGCGCATATAGGTCTAAATGGGATGCCTTCATCTTCTTCGTTCCATTTTTTATTTAGCTCCCAATCAGGAAGCTGCATTTTAAATTTAGCTGCTGATTTTATTTCAAGTAAAATGCTTTCCTTATCGCCAAAAAGCAAATCAATTTTATAATTACCTGCATTAAATATATTTGCTGGAATTGCACATGATATTTGATAACGCCCTTTTGGAAGATTTTTCTGCTTATACTCAGGGCGGTAAATTTCGCAATCGCTTAAAATATAGGAGTTGAAGTTTTTTATTTTTAAAACAACATCAATGTCTTTCTCACAATATTTTTCATATTCAACGGTCAAATTTACAATTTCATTCAAATAATAATTTTGTTTACTTATTTTGGACGAAATATATTTAAACTCTTTGGTTTCTTTTGTTACTTCTTCTTTTTCATGAATTCTATTGTCAATTGATGTTGTATATTCTTCAATGGCTTCTTTAACTGAGCCTCTGTAGGCAATCGCTCCGTTTTGAAGCACAATACAATCGTCACATATATTTGCAATAGATGGCAAATCATGTGATATCACAATACAGGTTTTACCGTTTTTAATACGATCTTTTAATTTTTCAATTGCTTTTGTTCTAAATTCTGCATCACCTACTGCTATAACTTCATCTAATAAAATAATGTCAAAATTAACATGTAATGCAATCGAAAATGCCAGTCGCAAGTACATTCCACTTGAATAGGATTTTACTGGCTCGTGAATGAAATCTCTAATCCCACTAAATTCTATAATTTCTTCCAATACTTTTTGTGTATCGTTTTTTTGCATTCCAAGCATTGAGGCATTTAAGAATATGTTTTCAAGACCAGATAAATCGTGATGAAAACCAGTTCCTATTTCTAAGATCGATAGAATGCTCCCTTCATATTCAATCGTACCTGAGCTCGGTGCAATTACTTCTGATAAGATTTTAAGCAATGTACTTTTTCCTGCACCGTTATTCCCAATAATGCCTAATATCCTTCCTTTTGGTAAATCAAAGTTAATATTATTTAATGCAAAAAATGGTTCACCAGTTTTAATAGTATAAATCTTTGAAAGATCTCTAACGGATATTGCTATTCCTTTTTCTAACATAAGCTATAAATCTTTTTCTTTCCAATTTTCTATTTGCATAAAATACATGTTCTGCAAAAAGTATCTGCTATTACCTGCGTTAATATCGATATTTGGTTTAATCAATTTCAATTCAAAAAAGTCAACAGGAAAAACATATTCTCTTAAGTTTTCAATTTTATTGATTCCAGTTAGCTCCTGAAAATCATTGGAAATAGTTAAATTTTCAAACTCTTCTACAGGTATATCAATAGTTTTTAAGGAAGATAAAATGTATCCTTTCTTAGATTCATGATTTTTCTTGTGGCTAGATTTATAGACATGACTAATTCACCCCTTTCCTTCAAGGGTTAATTATATCACGTATATCAAAAAAACTAAATACGTATATACTATTTTAGCTAAATGCAT
>CAZRUA010000012.1:0-26025 GCA_964603125.1 uncultured Flavobacteriaceae bacterium
AATGTATTGGTCTAACGAGAAATTTTCAACAATTTCAATTCCGTTTAATACTGCTGAAGCTTTGAATGATGGAGCTTTTTTTCCTACTAATGATGCCATTGTTATATTTTTTGTTTAATTAATATTAATAAATTGTGGGGCAAAATTAATCAATTAATGCTTTACTTTATAGCAGATAACAATATATTAATACTATAAATTTTAACACTATGGCATTACAAATTGGGCAAAAAGCCCCAAATTTTAGTTTGTTTGATACGGACAAAAAAGAAGTAAAATTAGAAGATTATAAAGGTAAAAATTTGGTGATTTTATTTTTTCCGTTAGCGTTTACAAGTGTTTGTACTGCCGAGCTTTGCAGTATTCGCGATTCTTATACTCAATACGATAATTTAAATGCTGAGGTAGTTGGTATTTCGGTTGATTCGGTTTTTGTTTTAGGAAAGTTTAAAGAAGCTGAAAGAATGAATTTTAAATTATTGAGTGACTTTAATAAGGACGCTTCTACAGCTTACGAAAGTCTTTATGATTCGTTTGCTTTTGGTATGAAAGGCGTTTCAAAACGTTCGGCTTTTGTGATTGATAAAGAAGGCGTTTTGCAGTATATTGAAGTGCTTGAGAACGCTGGTGAGCAGCCTAATTATGAAAACATTATTGCAACTTTAAAAAAGTTAAGTTAGTTGTTAAAATCATATTTTAAACCAAATCAAATCGAAGCGGGCTGCGATGAAGCGGGTAGGGGTTGTCTTGCTGGTCCAGTTGTGGCTGCTTCGGTTATTTTGCCTCCAAAATATAAAAACAAAGACTTGGACGACTCAAAAAAGCTAAATGAAAAACAACGATTTGCTTTAAGAGAAGTTATTATAAAAGACGCTATTGCTTGGGAATGGGCTTTGGTTGATAATGTTGAGATTGATAAAATAAACATTTTAAAGGCTTCCTTTTTGGCCATGCATAGGGCAGTTGATAAGCTTAAAGTTCGTCCAGAGTTTTTACTTATTGATGGAAATAGATTCACCCCTTATCCAGATATCAATCACACATGTGTAATTAAAGGTGATGGAAAATATCTAAGCATTGCAGCGGCTAGTGTAATTGCCAAAACCTTTAGAGATGATTTGATGAACGAGTATCATCAAAAATACCCGCATTATTCGTGGGATAAAAACATGGGCTATCCAACTAAAGCACATCGCGACGCTATTGCTAAGCACGGCCCTTGTGATTTGCACCGCATGACTTTTACTTTGCTGCCTAGTCAGCTTACTCTTGATTTATAGTCTTAATTTCCTTATCCACATTGTATTATTAATAAGTGTTTTAAGTAATCACATACTTAAGCAAGGGTTTTTGTAATTTTCCTTAAGTTTTATGCTTAAGAAAATTTTATTCGGTGTTCTAATTGCTGCTTTCATAGGCTTTTTGGTTTATGGTTACATGTATATTAACCGAATTAAACAGCCTACAATAACCGCTACCGAGATGATTCCGAGCGATAATGAATTTGTTTTGGTTGTCAATCATTTTCCTGATTTTATTAAGAAAATATCACAGGATAACTTAATTTTTGAAGAGATTGAGAACTTTGATTTCTTCAAAAAAATGCAAACTCCACTTGCATCTATTGATTCTATTTTCCAGTCTAACGAGGAAGCTAAAAAGCTTTTAAATCAAAACTCAATGTATGCAGCAGCCTTTAAGGAAGGCGTAAACTGGGATTATCTATGCGCACTTAATTTAAAAGATGCTACAAAAACCGAAGATGCTAAGACTTTTTTGACCGGGATAAGTGATGTAAATAATTCTAAGGAAGACCCTGTTACAAAGGAAATTTACTTGGAAATAGAATTCGCTAAAGTAAAATTGTTTTTATATGTCAAAGAAGGAGTAGTTTTATTTACTGGCTCGGAAGCTTTGTTGTTAAAAAGCTTGGGAGCAAAGGGAAACAAAAGCATTAATCTTAATAAACAGTTTGTTGAATTTGAATCTTCAAGAAACAAAGATTCAGATATTCATTTGTTTATTGAAAATGGAAAATTAGAAACTGGATTTTTAAAAGCATTTTCTGGAGGCTTGGTTAATGCAGCGTATGCTAAAAACACTGGTGTAACATTTAGTTCATTTGATTTTCAGTTGAATCCGAATACTTTGCAGGGTAATGGATTGGTTTTTAACGATACTACAGAGTTTTGTAACTTTGTTAAATCCCTTGTTCCGCAAGAATTTGAGTTAGCTGATGCTTTACCCGCGAATACAGTAGGGATGATTTACCTAGCTAATAATTCTGTTTTTAACGATGTTGATTTTAATAATGATGCTGATATGTTAGCCAATTGGACTAGTATCTGTTCCAATGAAACAGCTGATTTTGCTGCAAACTTTAATGACACGATTAAGTCATTCTCTGTAATAAAGTTGAATAGTGAAGAGGAAGCGAATAGTTTCTTGCAAGCTAATTGTGACTCATCAAAAATTTTGTTTGGAGCTGATTCCGTAAGGTATCTTAAAGCAAAAACATTAATTAATAAGGTTACTAGCCACTTTGTAAATGTTGCTTTTAAGTGTGTGTATTTAAAACAAAACTATTTGTACCTAGCCAATAGCGCAACTGATATGCGTTATTTATATTCTTATCTCTATGAGAAGAAAACTTTGTTAAACAACGAGGAATTTAATTTGTTTTATAATGGTAATCTGAGTAAAGAAGTGGGTTTAATGTTTTATCTCTCGGGTTCTGGGGCTGGTGAGTATTACAAAAATTTGATGGACTCAAAGTTTGAACAGCGCGAAAACTTAAGTAATCTGTTAAATAAATTTAGTTCTATTGGTTTTCAAATGAGCAGTTACAAAGGTAAGTTGGTTACTCAGCTTTACGCTGTGCATGGGCCAGAAGTTAAACAAGCTGCAGGAAGTGTTTGGGAGTGTGTGTTGGATACTGTAGCAAATTATAAGACTCAAATTGTTTTAAATCATAAAAATAGTTCAAATGAATTGGTGACCCAAGATTTAAATAATAATTTATACTTAATATCAAACACTGGTAAAATTTTATGGAAGAAAAATCTTGAATCTCAAATCATGAGCGAGATACAGCAGGTAGATTACTTTGAAAATGGTAAGTTGCAGATGTTGTTTAATACTAAAAATTACCTTCATTTAATTGATAGAAATGGAAATTATGTGGAAGGTTACCCTGTTAAATTAAAAGCTGAAGCAAGTAATGGGGCTGTGGTGTTTGACTACGATGGAAATAGAGATTACCGAATTTTAATTGCGTGTAAGGACTTAAAACTTTATAACTATAAGGTTGACGGAAAATTGATTGATGGTTTTGAGTTTGGTAAAACTCAGGACGAGGTAAATATTCCCGTGCAATACTTTAAACAAGGAACAAAAGATTATTTGTTATTTTATGATAAGTCGGGAAATGTTTATTTAACTGGACGACGAGGAGACACTCGTGCAAATATTTCGAATAAAGTTTATGCAGTAGGACATAATTTTTATTTAGATGTGGGTAAGGATTTAAGTAAAACTTATTTGTACACATTTTCGGAAACGGATAAGGTTTTAAGAAAACTTAGTTTAGCTAATAAAACCAACGACTTAAAAATTGAAACCGATATCAATCCTAAGTTTTATCAATTTGATTTAATAAACGAGGATAAATTAGTTGATTTATTGATAGCAGATGAAAGTGGCTTTAATGTATATGACGATGCTGGAAAAGTATTGTTGAATTATGTAAGTAAAACAGCAATTAATCCCAAAATTTCTTATTATTCGACTTTAAATCAAAGGTATTTTTCGTATGTCGAATCTGAATCTGGAAATTTAACTGTTTTAGATGTTTCGCTTCAATCATCAAATGCACTTTCGATGAAATCCACAAACAACCTAAATATGTGCAATTTGTACAACGATGGATACTATTATTTTGTGAATCAAAATGATAAATATTTGAGCTGCATATTGTTTACTGAAAACTCTAAATAATTGGGTTTTCCATTAAAAAAAATAGTATTTTAGTCATCAATTTTAAATGCATTTTGAAATGAAAACTAAGTACATTTTGCCTATAGCAAGCGCTATGTTTTTTCTAGCTTCATGTGGTGGTGGTGGAAACGAAAGTCTTGATGATAAAGATAGTTTAGATCAAGTAAATGATTTAAACCAAAAGCTGAATACGCAAAAGGTATTCTATAATATTCCCTCTCCTATCGAAACTGCAGATTTATTAAAGGAAACAAATAGTGAGTACGATGCTTCTATGCTTAATGATCCCATGGTTTACAACAGCTACGCAACTGATGATAAGCGTGCAATGAATTTAGGTGTTTATGGGGCCGATTTGAGTTACACAAGTATATACAACAATACTTCTGAAAGCATGCTTTTTTTAAAGTGTGTAAATCAGTTATCTAAAAAATTGGGAATTGCTAAGGTTTTTGATGAACATGTATCTACTCGTATCGAGCAAAATAAGGATAATAGAGATTCATTATTATCTATTATTTCTAGTTCTTTTTGGGAGGCAGATGCTTTCTTAAAGGAAAATGATCGTCCTCATACTTCATCACTTTTAGTAACAGGTGGCTGGATTGAAGGTTTGTATTTAGCTTGCAGTGTGGGTTCTGAAACCAAAAACCCTAAGGTACTTACACGTATTGCCGAACAGAAACTGTCATTAGAAGATTTAATTGCTCTTTTAAACACAGTAAAATTGGACGATAAATCTAAGTTTGTATTAGATGAATTAGTAGCCTTAAAAGCTATTTACGATAAGGTAACTTTAACACCAGGTAATGCAACTGTAAAAACAGATACAACAAAAGGTATTACAACTCTAGGAGGAAAAAGCACAAACAATTTAGATGAAGCACTTTTAACAGAAATAAAAACTAAAGTTGCTGATATTCGTAAAAAAATTACTACACCTTAGTTATGTTAAGTTTATCCCCTTCTGATTTAAAAATACCACAACTTCATGCATATTTATTAGGGGCGGTTGGTCCAAGGCCAATAGCTTTTGCTAGTACAATTGATGAAGATGGAAATGCTAATCTAGCTCCATTTAGTTTTTTCAACGTATTTAGTGCGGCTCCTCCAATCCTTATTTTTTCTCCTGCACGCAGCGGACGAACAAATACAACCAAACATACTTATGATAATGTTAAGGCAGTTCCTGAGTGCGTAATTAATATTGTTAATTATGATATGGTTCAGCAAATGTCATTAGCTAGCAGCGAATACCCTAAGGGAGTAGATGAATTTGTTAAAGCAGGATTTACAAAATTGAAATCAGAAACTGTGAAACCTTTTCGCGTAGCTGAATCACCGGTTCAATTGGAGTGTAAAGTAAATCAGGTTATTGAGCTAGGAACAAGTGGTGGAGCAGGTAATTTGATTATATGTGAGGTAACTAAGTTGCATATCAACGAAGCTATTTTGGATGAAAAAGGTGCAATTTCTCCGCAAAAGATAGATTTAGTTTCACGTATGGGGGGTAATTGGTATTGCCGCGCTAACGGCGATGCTTTATTTGAAATTGAAAAGCCACTAACTACACTAGGACTCGGTTTTGATAATTTGCCAAGTTTCATAAAGGAAAGTAAGCATTTAACAGCGAACAACTTAGGGCAATTGGCAAACGTTGAGGCTATGCCTACTAGTGAGCAAGTTGTTGAATATAAAAAAACTATTTCGGCTATCACAAATGAAGAAATTCATATCTTAGCTAAAAAATTACTTGACGAAAACAAGGTGCATGACGCATGGATGGCTTTGTTGAGTATTAATAAATAACAATTAGACATAAAAAAATGGACGTAACAGGAATCATTAAAGTAAAATTCGACACAGTTGTTGTGAGCGATAAATTTAAAAAGCGTGAATTTGTAGTAACTTTAGATCATACTTCTCAGTATCCTCAGCAAGTTGCTTTTCAATTAACACAAGATAAAGTTTCTATAGTAGATCAATATAATGTAGGTGATGAGGTAAAAGTACATTTTAACTTACGTGGTCGTGAATGGAAGAACCCACAAGGCGAAACTAAATATTTTAATACAATTGATGCTTGGCGTATTGAAAGAGTTGGGGCTGGTTCTCAAAGTGCAGCACCTTCTAATAATACTGCTAGTAGCAATGTAGCACCTGATTTTTCTAGCTCTTCATCTGATAATGATGACTTGCCATTTTAATCAAGTATTTTAAATTGAAAGGCAGCGACGAGCTGCCTTTTTTATTTGTATAAATTATATTTCATGAGTAAAAATAAAAAATCGGTTTTGCTTATTTACACGGGTGGTACTATTGGTATGATGCAAGATCCTATTAGTGGTCAGTTAAAACCATTTGTATTTTCTGCACTAAGTGAACAAATTCCAGAGCTTAAAAAATTCGACATAAAGATTTCGGCCATTTCGTTTGACAAACCAATTGATTCTTCTAACATGAATCCTGAAATTTGGATTGACTTGGCTGAACTTATTAAAACTAATTACAATAAGTTTGATGGTTTTGTGGTTTTGCACGGTAGCGATACCATGGCTTTTACCGCTTCTGCCTTAAGTTTTATGTTCGAAAATTTAAGCAAACCAATTATTTTAACGGGTTCTCAACTTCCTATTGGAATTATAAGAACAGATGGAAAAGAGAATTTAATTACTGCCATTGAAATTGCAGCAGCACATAGAAAGGATAAACCTATCGTAAGTGAAGTAGCTATTTATTTCGAGTATTGTTTATATCGCGGAAACAGATCGCACAAATTTAACTCCGAACATTTTGACGCTTTCAAATCTCCTAATTACCCTCGATTGGCTGAGGCTGGTGTAAATATCAATTACAATTATAATTCGCTTGCAAAGGCAAGTAATAAAAAGTTGGTTTTACATAATCGTTTAGATAATAACATAGCTGTTTTAAAATTGTTTCCTGGCATTACTTTAAACACCGTTGAAGCAGTTTTGAACACCAAAGGAATTAAAGCAGTTGTTTTAGAAACTTATGGTAGTGGTAATTGTAGTACCGATGAAAATTTTATTCAACTTCTTAATAGCAGAATAAAACAAGGTTTAATTATTTACAATGTTACCCAATGCAATGCGGGATCTGTAGTGCAAGGTAAGTATGAAACAAGTGCACTCTTGAATAAAATAGGTGTTATTGGTGGTGCTGATATTACAACTGAGGCAGCGGTGACTAAATTAATGCATGTACTAGGTTTGAAAAAGTCTTTGGCTGAAACAAAGAAAATGTTGAGTAAAAACTTACGTGGAGAAATTTCAATAAGTGAGTAAGTCAGTTTTTATAGAGTGTGAAAAAATTTCTAACCCCAATAGTGGACTTGGGCAATTTAGTATGCACCTTATTCATGAGCTGAAAAAGCAGAATAAGTCATTTGATTTCACTTATTTTATTGATAAGGAAAGCAGCAATTACTTTGATTCAGAAGATACATTGTTTCAAAAAAAGTTTTATCACAAGCTCCTTTCTCCTAATAGTAAATCATTTGATACTTGGCATTGCTTTCACCAAGGAAGTAAGTACCTTCCTTTATCTCGCAAAACAAAACTTATTTACACTATTCATGATTTAAATTTTTTAGAGAAGTATAAAGATAGTTACAAAAGAGGTTTTTTTCTTAGAGCCCTTCAAAAACGAGTTAACAGGGCGAGTGAAATAACTGTAATTTCTCATTTCACTAAAAAAATAGTGGAAGAAAATTTAAAGATTAATGTGCCAATTCATGTTATACACAATGGTAATTGCTTAAACTTAAATTTTAAGCCAGAGCCTGATAAGCAAATTACAATGCCATTTCTATTTGCAATTGGTATAATCGGACCAAAGAAAAATTTTCACACTTTAATCCCACTATTAGTTCAAAATAAGGATTTGTGCCTGGTAATTGCAGGCAATAACGAAAGTGCGTATGCGCAAAGTATTATAGCTTCTGCAAAAAAAATGAAAGTCGAAAATCGATTGATTTTGCCTGGAATGATAAATGATGAGCAAAAACTATGGTATTATCAAAATTGTACAGCTTTTTTATTTCCTTCTCTGCTCGAGGGTTTTGGATTGCCCGTAGTTGAGGCGATGAGCCTTGGAAAACCTTGTTTTATTAGTAATCTAACATCTTTACCTGAGGTAGGAGGTGCTGAGGCTTATTATTTTAATTCATTTGAGCCTGATGCAATGCAAGAAGTATTTGAAAGGGGAATGGCGGATTTCAATTCAAATTCAAATAAATCTAGTGCAATCATTAAGCAGGCAAGTCAGTTTACATGGGCAAATGCAGCAGGTAAGTATTTAGATTTATATTAAGTAACAATTGTTACGCTAAACCAATGTATTATATGTAATTTTGTAGCCTCAATTTAAACGCATTTGACACTAATTATAGTATATATTTTATTTGTTTTAATAGGTATAACCTTAGGGTTAATTGGCGGTGGTGGTTCAGTTTTGGCGGTTCCTGTTTTGGTGTATGTGCTAGATTTGCCTGCAAACGAAGCAACTAGCTTTTCATTGTTTATTGTTGGTGCTACTTCTCTAACAGCTACTTACTCTAATGTGTCTAAAGGTAACTTTAGTTTTGAGGCTTTATTACAATTTGGTATTCCTTCAGTTATCTCAATATTTTTTACTAGGAAATACATAATGCCTTCCATTCCGAATGAAGTATTTACAATAGGTTCATACGTTGTAACAAAAAATATTCTAATACTAGTTGTGTTTTCGGTTTTAATGCTTTTATCGGCATATAGTATGTTGCGTAAAACAAAAACCAATAAACGGGTTGAGGCAATGTGGGATGAGTTTTCAAGAACCCCTATTCGTTTGCCATTTATAGTTTTAATAGGAATAATTGTTGGTGCAATTTCGGGTTTTGTTGGCGCAGGTGGTGGTTTTTTAATTATTCCAGCTCTAATGTTTTTTGTTCGTGTGAATATGAAATTGGCAATTGGTACTTCATTAACTATCATAGCTATCAACGCTTTGGTTGGTTTTTTTAGCACTTTAGGACAATTTGAAATTGATTGGCCCCGCTTAATTACCTTGACTAGCTTTTGTATTTTAGGTATCTTTGTAGGTACTTTTTTAGGAAATTATATTAATGGAAAGAAATTAAAACCAGCATTCGGTTATTTAACATTAGCTGTTGGTTTATTTATAATTTGTAAGGAAGTTTTTTTTAATAAATAGGAATATGCAAGTAGAACAAATTTATACGGGTTGTTTAGCTCAAGGAGCTTACTATATCATATCAAACGGTGAAGTAGCCATCATTGATCCTTTGCGCGAAACTGAGCCTTATATCGCTCGAGCTAAAAAAGATAATGCTACCATAAAATACATTTTTGAAACGCATTTTCATGCCGATTTTGTTTCTGGTCATGTTGATTTATCAAAGAAAACAGGTGCTCCAATTGTTTTTGGTCCGAATGCGGTTTGTAATTATGATTATGTGTCGGCAAAAGATGGACAAATATTTGAGCTTGGAAATGTGAAAATAAAAGTTTTGCACACTCCTGGTCATACGCTTGAGTCTACTTGCTTTTTGTTGATAGATGAAAATGGAAAAGAGCATTCGTTATTTAGTGGTGATACTTTGTTTATTGGAGATGTAGGGCGACCAGATTTAGCTGTTAAATCTGAATTAACACAAGAGGATTTAGCTGGAATGTTATTTGATTCTTTAACATCAAAAATTAAGGTTCTTCCAGATGATGTTATTGTGTATCCTGGACATGGCGCTGGTTCTGCATGTGGTAAAAACATGAGTAAAGAAACAACAGATACTTTGGGGAATCAAAAGAAAGTAAATTACGCATTACAAAATTTAAGCAAGGAAGAATTTATTAAGGAATTAACTACTGGAATTTTGCCTCCACCGCAGTATTTTGCTAAAAATGCTATGCTTAATAAAACCGGCTACGATTCAATTGATAGTGTTCTTAAAAATGGCGATACAGCTTTTAGTCCTGATGAACTGGAGGCTATTGTTAATGAAAGAGATGCCTTAGTGTTAGATACACGTAATCAAAACGATTTTATAAATGCTCATATTCCTAATTCAGTATTTATTGGAATGGATGGACAATTTGCTCCGTGGGTTGGAGCCTTAATTACCGATTTAAAACAAGCAATTGTTATTGTTGCGCCAGAAGGAAGAGAGCAAGAAGCAGTTTTAAGATTAGCTAGGGTTGGTTACGATAATACCTTAGGTTATTTAAAGGGCGGAATTGAAGCATGGAAAAAAAGTGGGAAGGAGATTGACTCTCTTAAATCAATTACTGCAGAAACTTTTAAAACAGAATACGAAACCAAAAACATACAAGTTTTAGATGTTAGAAAGCCTGGTGAGTATTCGGCTGAGCATTTGGAGAAAGTTGAGCACAAAGCTTTAGATTATATCAATGATTGGACAAATACAATTGATAAGCAAAAAGAATATTATATACATTGTGCAGGAGGTTACAGAAGCGTTATCGCAGCTTCTATTTTAAAAGCACGAGGATTTCATAAGCTAGTAGATGTAGCTGGCGGATTTGCTGCAATTAAAAAAGCAGGAGTAGCTACTACTGATTTCGTTTGTTCTTCAAAAAAGGAAAATGCTAAATAAATTAAAAAGTATTTTTGGAAATAAATGCCCACAATGTTTAAAGGGTGATTTTTTTGTTGAGAAAAAAGCTTACAAACTAAGTGCTTTCGATAAGATGCACGAAACTTGCCCGCATTGTAAATTGAAGTACGAAAAGGAAGTTGGTTTTTTTTACGGAGCGATGTATGTAAGTTATGGATTGACAGTCGGCCTAGGTGTCGTTTCTTTTTTAGTTATGGTGTTGCTGTTTAAACTAAGCGTAATTGTGTTTTTAACTACCTTTTCAGTTTTGGTATTAGTATTAATGCCATTGGTATATCGTCTTTCTCGATTAATTTGGGTAAACATATTTGTAAAATACAAAGGATAGTTATTTTTCACATTTTTTATCAATTTGGTTCGCTAATTTCAACTACATTTGTGTATAAATGAAAAAGACCTTTACATATTTTTTGCTTTTAGTTTATGTGCTGGCTAGTTTTGGTGTAGTAATTAATTTTCATTATTGTGCCGATGAATTAGCTGGTGTTAAAGTTAATGCTATTGGTAAAAGTGGTTGTGAGTGTGATGCGGAGAGCGAAGATGCAGGATGTTGTCATGAAGATGTGTCTTTAGTTAAATTGAAGGAATTACATCAATCGCAGATAAATGAAGAGATTAGTTTCTCAAAACTTGCTTTACCTATTTTGTTTTTCAATTATTTCTCATTAGTAATAAAAAATGAGTCTGTAACAAGTTTTTGTTTTATTCCTCCCAAACCTCCAGATATAAACCATAACAAGGTTTATAAGGAAATCAATGTTTTTTTAATATAGAATAGAAGCACTTATACATTTGTATTTGTGTTGCCTCGGCTATGCTTTAAATGGTGAGCTAATCACCTAGTATATTATTCTATAATTTAAAAAAATAAAAAATGAAAACAATTAAAATATTTATTGTGCTGTTTGTTATTGCTATAACAAGTGCAAGTACTCAAGCTCAAATTACTTCAGTTAACTTAAAAGCAAATGGTTTAACCTGCAGTATGTGCAGCAATTCGGTAGAGAAGTCATTACGAACTATTGATTACATCGCTGATGTAAAGGCAAATTTAGAAACAACTTCTTTTGAAATTACTTTCAAAGAAAATGCTGTGATTAATATTGATGACCTCAAAAACAAAGTTGAAGCAGCTGGTTTTTCTGTTGGGGCTTTAGTTTTGAATATGAATTTTAGTGATGTGAAGGTTGAGAAGGATACTCATGTTACAGTTGGAAATTCATTATATCATTTTTTAGACGGGCAATCACAAACCTTAAGTGGTGCAAAGCAAATTAAGGTGGTTGATAAAGGTTATGTATCTAAAAAGGAATACAAAACTTTTGCTAAGAAAACTAAAATGGAATGTGTTAAAACTGGATATACAAGTTCGTGTTGTGAAGGTGGAGCTGGTAAACGCATTTATCACGTTGTTTTATCGTAATGAAAAAAATCTTAGTTATTTGTGCGTTTGTTTTTAGTAAGGCAAACGCACAAGAACTATTTGTGCAAACCGAGCCTGCAAGTAATATGGCAACAGATGCCTTGGGGGTTAGGTTAATACATATGGTTCATGTTGATAAGACAGAAATACTAGAGAATTGGTTTAGCCCTGAATTAATGTATGGGATTAATAAAAATTGGATGATTCATGCGCAAGCAATTGTTGCTAATCATCATAAACCACAATATAAATTTCAAGGCATAAATATTTATAGTAAGTGGCGATTTTTTTCGAATGATGAGGAGCATAAACATTTCCGAATGGCTTTATATTCTCGTATAGCTTATAATCCTCAGATAAATTATAATCGTGATGCTAGCATTATGGGCGATCAATCGGGTGCTATGATAGGTTGGGTTGGTACACAACTTATAAATAAGTTAGCTGTTTCTGGTAATTTAATGTACACAGGATTGGCCATAGAGAACAATTTTTTGCCTAAACAACTAATTCAATATAGCTTGTCGGCGGGTTATTTAATTTACCCCAAGAAATATACAAGTTACAAAAACATGAATATTAATGCTTATGTTGAGGTATTAGGTAAGAATATTTCAGGGTCTTCTAATGGCTCAATTTTAAACGGAAATATTCTTGAAATAGCTCCTTCATTACAATTTATTTTCTCTTCAACAACGCGCATTGATATTGGCGCTAAATATGAGATAGTAAATACTGCTTTTGGATACAGCAGATATAATGTTTTAATAAAGTTAGAGCATAATATCTTTAATGCTTTTGGGAGGAAGTGAATCAATGAATGGAATCAATTCGAAATATTCTAGCTTTACGCTAATTTCTTATTATTATATTTGCATGTTCATAATGATTCAGAAATGGTGTGGTTTTTTAATTTTTGGAGATTAATAGTTGATAAAGGTTTTTGGATTATTTTATTAGTTTTTCTTTTGAGTTCATGTTTTAGCCCTAAACGCGCATTCGATAAAATGAAGCCACCAAAAGCTCCGGATTACTCTAAAACGCAAAGTTGGTCTACACTTCCAAATAAAAGGGATAGCGCCGATTTGTGCATCAAGGCAGCAGGAATTATTGAGTGTCAGGATAGTGCTAAAGTAGATGTGTTTTATGTGCACCCTACAACTTATTTATATGGTAGTAGATGGAATTCGAGCATTACAAAGGGAAGAGTAAATAAGTTAACGGATGTGCATGCAGTGCGAAATCAGGCAAGCGCTTTTAATGGAGTTGGAAAAGTTTACGCACCAAGGTATCGTCAAGCAATTTTATCTTCATATAGTGCTAAATCTACAAAATCTGGTAGTGGACCTAAAGCATTGGATTTAGCGTATAGCGATGTTAAGGCAGCATTTGCATATTACTTAAAACATTATAATAATGGGAGGCCAATAATTATTGCATCGCATAGCCAAGGAACCCATCATTCGGTGAGATTGTTGAGAGATTTTTTTGAGAAAGACAGTGTTTTGAAGAAACAGTTGGTGGCTGCGTATATTATTGGTATGCCTTTTAAAAAAGGAGAAATTAAAGGTATACTTCCATGTGATTCGGCAAATCAAACGGGATGTTATATTACTTGGAATGCGGTTCCTTACGGTGAAACTACTTTGTATGACATTAAATTTGATAGTCTTGAATGCACCAATCCTTTAAGTTGGACAAGGGATACAATAGCATGTAATTATAATAAAAATAGGGGAGGATTACCACAGACATTCAATCGGGTGGATGTGGGTTTAGTTGATGCTAAAATTTCGAACACTGGATTGTTATGGGTTCATCGTCCTAAGGTTTCATCTAAAGATTATCCCACAATTAATTCCAATAGATATCATATTCTCGATTATAATTTGTTCTATATGAATATTAGAGAGAATGCAAGAAGGAAAGTAAATCAATATTTTAGATTGTGTAATAATAATTAATACATTAATGTTTTATTTAAGTGTTACTTTTATTAGTAGTTGTATTATATAGTTAAGGTCCAATTAAATTATTTGTTATGCGTAATTATCTGTTTTTAGTTTTGTCTGTTTTATTTTCGAATTACTCTTTTTCTAGTAAAATAAAATCGAGTCGTGTAAAACCTGTTTCAATTGAAGAAGCTATGAATTCAGGAGCCTTAAAGGCAGTGTTTAAGGCAAATGGTAAAGGTTATAATGGAAGATGTATTTCTTTAAAAATGGAAAGCTTATCAAACGATTCCTTGTTTGTTAAATTAGAAGCGGGTAGGAGACTTGATTCAAATGATGATACCCAACAAGATATATTAGTTTGCTCGGAAGAATTGTTTGTTTTTAGTGCTAAACAAAAGCGAGAGTTTGCTGTATTTGGTTTTTGTTGTCAAGCAACCAATCGTTGCCCTCAAAAGGATTCGCTTTATAAAGTGGGTCAAATGGCGGATTCACTTTTAGTTCAATTAGCTAAATATGTAAATAAAAAGAAATACGCTATTTCAGGAATTCAACATGCAGTTTGGTGTCTAAGTAATAATCATTTGCCATCTACTATAGATAATTCAGAAACTGAACTCAAAAATTATGTTTGTAAATTAAAGGGCATTGTAGTTCCATGGTATACCACAACCTATTTGAAAGCCACAAATGGCAATGTTTTTAGTGACAAGCCAAATGTTGTTTCTGGAAAGTTCGAATTCTCAACAAAAAACGAAGGCGGTGTTGTTATTATCATTACCGATATCAAGGGCAGGCAAATGAATAAAATTTCACGTCGCGGAATATACAAAAGAGGAACATACGATTATGACTTTGAGTTAAGTGTAATTAACTATCCTAAAGGAAAATATTTTATTCAGGTTTTTTGCGAAAGCCAAGTTGTAGCTAAAAAGGAATTTGACTTATAGATTTTACCAATAGTTTTTCATTAAATCTTTACTCCAATTAGGTTGTTTTATTTCGGATTTAATTTGAAACTCTTTCATGATTGGTTTTATATCCAGTACTGGAGTCCCATCGATAGCATCTAAATATTTCACTTTTATTTTTCGGCCATTGTGTTCCAATAACTCAACATTACACAACCCTAACTTGTTAGGTCTTTCTTTTTTTCTTTGCGCAAAAATCCCAACTCTTGGATAGGATTTGTTTTCGCGAGGGTGTCCTGAATAAATTATTTTTGAGAAGTCTACTTTATTGAAGTAGTAGATAATTTCTAAATGAGAGAAATCTTCAATATTGTCAAAGGTCTCAGTAGGAATATCATCAGCTAATTCAATTTCTGATATTGTTAAACTCCAATTGTCATCTTCAATTTCGGTTCTTAGGTTTGTAACAAATGCGATGGGTTTTAATTCTATATTCATGGCTTAAATAAAAAGAGCCTTGCATTTGCAAGGCTCTTAAGGTTAATTGTCAATATTACTATAATCTGGTTTTTCTTTTAAAAAGAATTTTGAAGCTTGGTAAGCAAATGGCAGATACATCATCCATTTTGGCCAGTTTAATTTCGCAAAATTAATCTCTGATTTACGTTTTAATCTTTCGTTAATTAAATACATTGCTGGAACAAGTAATAGAGTTAACAATGTAGCGAAACCTAAACCAAAAATCATTGTCCAAGAAAGCGGACCCCAGAACACAACGTTATCTCCACCAAAATAAATATGCGGGTTACCATGCGTAAATAGTGCTTCAAAGTCAATGTTTAACCCTACAGCTAATGGTATTAAACCTAGTATAGCAGCAATCGCAGTTAATAATACAGGCGTCATACGAGTTCTTCCTGCTTCAATAGTTGCGGCATAAAGTCCCATACCTTCTTCACGTGCTTTTTCGGCAAACTCAATAAGTAAAATACCATTTCGTACAACTATACCTGATAAGGCAACAACACCAATACCCGTCATAATAATACTCATGTCCATTTTAAAAATTGCTGTGCCTAAGAATACACCAATTACACTTAAGAAAATTTCTGATAGAATAATAATTGGTTTACCAATAGAGTTAAATTGAAGAACTAATATTAGTAAAATCATTAAAATCGAAATTCCTAAACTGCGTCCTAAGAATCCACCTTGTTCAGCCTGCTCTTCTAATTGCCCCACAAATTTAACTTCAACATTTCCTGCTGGTTTAAATAAATCAACCATTTTCTGAGCATTTAAAGCTGTAGCATTTGGATCGGCACCTTCCAATACATCTCCGCCAATCGTAATTACACGTTTAGCTCCTTTACGTTTAATTCCACCATATGAATTCACAAATTTGATTTTACAAAATGCTGATAATGGAACGGAGCGCAACATACCTCCCATGTTCATATCACGGAATGTAATTTTTAAGTTTTTCAATTCTTCAATACTTGTTCTTTGGTTGTATTGGTAGCGAAGTTGAATTGGATATTCGTCAGCAACATCTCTAAATTTACTTGCTTCAGCTCCAAAAACAGCTTTACGCACTTCCATTGCTAATTGAGCTGTTGACAAGCCTTCGCGCATTGCTCTTTCTCTATCAATATCAAAAACAATCTCAGGTTTATTGTCTTGGAAATCTGATTTTAAATCAGCAACACCTGGTAAATCTCCCGAAGCCTTTAGCGAATCAAAGAAACGTTTAACCATAGTTGCATTTTTAGTAATCAAATCAAAGTTATCACCTCTAATTTCAACACTAATTGGTTTAGCTACTGGTGGTCCCGATTGTTCTTTGTTTGCAGATATTTCAGCCCCTGGAATATTCCATTTCATTTTTTGGAATTGCTCTAAAAATGGCATAGTGCTTTTCCCATTTCGTTGTGAAAATTCAACAAAGTTGATTGAAATTTTACCTCTATTTGGATATGAATTTTGATCTTCATCTTGTGGGTCAGTTACACCAATTGTTACATTAGTAATAATAGATGATACTAATTCATTTTTCTCGCCAATAATTCCAATTGCTTTTTGCTCCACCTTTTTCATGATTTCATTGGTGTAGCTAGGTGATGTTCCAACAGGTAATTTTACATATATAAATATGTTGTTTGGGTCTCCTTGCGGGAAGAAAACTACATGTGGTTTTCTTACTTGCATTAATACAATTGAGAATACAAATAATCCTAATGTTGCAAATAAGGCCATGTATGGACGGCGTAAAACTTTTTCTAATAAGCGAACATAAAAGTTTTGGAATTTAGGCCATATTTTAGTTTGCCAGCTTTCAATAGCTTTGTATAACACAAACTTATTTAGCATAAAGCATAAGTATAAGAATATAGCTAGATTAGCAATTCCATTATGTCCTGTTGCATATAAAATAAGCGATAATACAACGAATACTACAGAAATAACAGCAGTTCCTTTACTAAACTTCCCATGTGATTTCTTCTCTTCATCATGACTCTTCATGAAATCAACAGCGAATACAGGGTTGATAATGTATGCAACGACTAATGATGCGAGTAAGGAAATAATTAAAGTAATAGGTAAGAAAAACATAAATTTACCAATTACACCATTCCAAAATGCTAAAGGTACAAATGGAGCTAGTGTTGTAATTGTTCCAGAAAATACGGGTAAGAATACTTCTCCTGCAGCCATTTTCGCGGCTGTTTTTATGTCTCGTTTTCCATTCGCAAATAATCGGTGGGTGTTTTCAATAACCACAATCGCATCATCCACCACTATACCGAGGGCGAGCAAGAAGGCAAACAATACAATCATATTCATTGTGAAACCTATACTTGGCATAATCATAAAAGCAATAAACATCGATAAAGGAACAGATAATGCAACGAAAATTGCGTTTGTTGTTCCCATAAAGAACATTAAGATGATTGTTACTAATATGAAACCGATGATAATTGTATTAATTAAATCGTGTAAAGTAGTTTTTGTTTTGTCTGATTGATCGGCTGTTATAGAAATATCAATAGTAGGAGGAAAGTCGTTTTTCTTCATGTCGGCTATGATGTCTTTGATAGCATCACTTGCTTCAATTAAGTTTTCACCAGCACGTTTAATAATCTGTAAAGTGATTACATTTTTCTTTCCACCTAAACGAGCATAACTTTCAGTTGCTTTAGCTGTATCAATAACTGTTGCAAACTCCTTTAAATATAGTTTAGCTCCAGATTGTGAGCTTATCAATAAGTTTTTAATTTCTTCAACTGTTTTAAACTCTTGTTTGATGTTAATGGTTCTATCCATGCCATCTAATGGTAAATTACCACCAGAGATATTTAAGTTTTCCATTCCAATTGCACGCTCAACATCACCAATACCTAATTGCGCAGCTTGCATTTTGTACATATCCAAATTCACTTGAATTTCTCTATCAGGCGCACCCACTAAACGAACTTCAGTAATCTCTTTTCTGCTTTCAATTTTATCTTTTAAGTCTTCAGCATAAACTTTTAGTTTAGTTAAATCCATATCACCAGCCATGTTCACAAACATAATGGGTAATTCAGAAAAAGCTAATTCCTTTACAAATGGTTGACGTGTTAGGTTGGTAGGTAAATCGTTTTTTGCTTCATCTACTTTATCTTTAACAGCTTGTCTTGCTTTATCTACCGAAACGTTGGTGTTAAACTCAACTGTAATAACTGAAACGTCTTGCATCGATTGACTGGTAAGTTTTTTTACACCCGCAATCGACTTTAGTTTTTTCTCTAATGGTTTAGTAACTGTATTTTCAATGTTACTAGGTGAGTTACCTGCATATACTGTGCTGATGAAAAATTTGGGCACAACAATATCAGGGAAGCTTTCTTTTGGAAGCCCGTTGTAGGAGCTTATTCCAAACAGGGCAATAATTACAGTAAGTATGTAAATTGCTGTTTTGTTATTAATGGCCCATGAGCTGGGTTTAAATTCTTTGAAATTCATTTTATAATGTATTAGGTCTCTTTAAATTAAATCAACTCTGTTATTTTATAATTCTTAATGCGTCATTTTCGTTTAATACGTCAAAGCCACTTGTAATTAATAAGTCCCCTTCACTTAATCCGTTTAATATTTCAACAGTTCCGTTGTAATCTTTTCCTGTTGTAACAAGTTTTTTGGTTGTTTTATTATTTAAAGCAACGTAAACAAAACTGTTGTTTTTAAAATCTTTTTGAATGTATTTAACAGGAACGCTAATAACTGGTGCTTTACTGATATAATCATTAATGCAAATGTTTGCTAGCATGTTTGGATGATATTCTTTTTTATTATCCAAAAGTATTTCAACCGTAAATGTTCTGTTTAAAGGATTGATTGTTTTAGCAGCAAAACTAACTTTTGTGTTTAAAGTATCAGTGCCATCTGTAAAAGCTACTAGTACTTCATTACCTTTGTTCACTCTGGATGCATAACTCTCAGCCAGTTCAGCTTTGATTTTTAAATTGTTTAAATTTACAACGCGTATTGCTGGGATTCCAGGAGCAGTTAATTGTCCTAGTTTAATATCTACCGCATCAACTGTTCCGTTTATTGGTGAAATTATTTTTGTCATTCTTAGTTGTTCTTGCAAAGCGCTCATTTTTTTCTCTAAACTTTCTTTTTGCGTTTTTGCTTGTAAGAATTGTACTTCAGTTCCAATTTTTTGTTCCCAAAGATTTTTTTGTTTTTCGTATAATTGATTTACTAAATCTAAATTAGTTTGTAAATCCGATAAACTTTGCTGAATTGCTCTAGCATCTGTTTCAGCTAAAACTTGTCCTTTACTTACCTCATCGCCTGCTTTTACATTTATTTTAGTGATTGTTCCTGGCATTTCGGCAGCTATTGAAACGTTTTCATCAGCATCAACTTTACCTTGCACGTTGATAAAGTTCTTAAATATTCCCGCTTTTAATGGCATAACATCTACAAGAAAACTATCTACTTTAATAGTGTCTCCTGTTAATTTTTTGATTTCTTTTTGAATTTCGGCAAGCTCAGTTTTTAGTTTAGTTTCACTGGCTTTTAGTTTCTCAATTTTTGCTTTTGTATCTGATGATCCGCAAGAAGCTACAAGCAAAGCAACTGCAAATGTTAAAATTAATTTGTTCATGTTTTTGGGATTTAAAATATTCTTTGTCATTTTTATTTTACTAAAGTTCCTATTGATTTTTGATAATCTATTTTTGATGATAACAAATCATACAAGCTATTGTAATAATTTGTTTGTGCTTCTACGTATGAAGTTTGTGCATTAATTATTTCTAAGTTAGAACCAACACCAGCGGTATATTTTTTTTCTGCTACATCTAAAATGTTTTTTGCTAAATCTAGATTACGCTTTTGGTTTTCGATACTTGCTAATGCATTTGTGTAGTTTGTTGCTGCGCCAATACTTTCCATTTCAAAAGCAAGATTTAAACTTTTCATAGTATTATCAGTTTTAACTGCATTAAGTTTTGCTTGCTGAATACGGTAGTGTTTTTGTAATCCGTCAAAAATAGGAACGTTAATAGTAGCTCCAATAACTGCAGTTGGATACCATTTTTGAGACACATTATCGAAGAAATCAAACTCGCTTCTCAATCCTGAAGCACTTAAACTACCATAGCCAACTACTGTTGGTAAATAACTTAATTTGTAACGTTTTAATTCTAGTTGATTTAATTTTTTCTGTGACTCTAACAACATTATTTCAGGACGAGAGGAGAAATTTGGAGTTGCTGAAACTGTTATATTCTCTGGTTTTTCGCCAAGCGTATCTGTTAATGTAATAGGATCAGATAACTTATAGCTCATTTGAAACTTTAATAATGTTTCGCTTAAGCCAATTAAACGATTTGTTTTTTCTTTCTCGGTATTTAAATTGTTATAAGTTACTTCCAATCTATCCACATCAATTTTTTCTACAAATCCTTCTTTGTTATAGGCTCTTGTGTCGTCAAGAATTTTTTTCAGTTTAACTAAGTTTGCATCAAGTAATTTAACGCGTTCCTTGTTAACCAAAACCATATAGTATGCTTTTGAAACATTTTGAACGGTCTCAGTTTTTGTTCTTAACTTATTTTTTTCACCTAATAAAACTAACTCTTTTGCAGCTTGTAATCCAACCATGTAGTCACTACTAAATATTAGTTGTGACAATGATACGCCAGCGCTTGCATTGTATTTTGTTCCAAATTGAGCCGCAACAGGTGGGTATAAATCTGCATTAAGTTCGGCAGGATTAAAAGGAATCAATCCTTTCCCCATCAATGTTGCTAATGTTGCTGGTGCAATAAAGTTTGGTAAAACACTAGTAGGTATTTTAACAAAATCTTTTAAATCTACACTTCCATTTAGTTGCGGTAAGCCCACACCTAAAATTTCTTTTCTCTTCAGATCATTTAACTTCGCGTCAATGTCTGCATTTGCCATGCTAGGACTGTTTTTGATAGCATAGTCTATTGCACCTTGCAAAGTAAATTCGTTACTTGCAGTGGTAGCTGTTTGACTTTTTAATTGTTGTAAATTAAAAAGTAAAACCAAACCGGTAATCCATTTTAGTTTTTGCATTTTATTCGTCTTCTGTAATTTGTTTATGTTTATTAATTAATTTGTGTCCTTTAAGTGTGCAAATGCCGTATAGAAAATGTTCGGCAAGTGCCAATTGTGTATCAAGTATGCTAAATTTATCAGGAGCAAAGACCTTTGAGTTAAAACACATCTCAATTTCTTCCATTCTTAAGCGTGCTAAAATTTTTGCATTCACGTCATCACGAACTAATCCATCTTCCTTTCCTTTGTTTATTGATTTTTCAACCATTTTCACAATGCATTTTTCTTTAAACTCTGTAAATAAATGCCATGATTTTGGGTAAAATTTTTGTAAATCGTAAAATACATTAGGATTAATTGAACTAAACATTTCGCTCATTTGTTTCAACATGTAAAATACTTCTTCTACAATGTTTATGTTTGATTCATGTATTGAAGCGAAATTTTCTTGATCTTCTTTAATTTTCATTTCCATTAAAGTATATACCACCTCTTCTTTTTCCTTAAAAAAATTGTAAATGGTTTTCTTACTCATGGATAGGTGCTTAGCTATATCATCCATTGTGATACTTCTAATGCCATGCTTAAAAAAGAGCTCTTCAGCGCCTTTAATAATTCTGTTTTTGGTTTCTAAATCTTTCGGGTCCATTTTTCGGGCACAAAACTATGGAAACTTTTAATGGTTTGCAAGTTTCCAAACAGAATTCTTTTATTTTTTCAGCCAATTGTTGTATTTTTGGTATGAATGAACATAAATTAAAGATGAAAAATATAATTTATGCGCTTATAGTTTGTTTTGGTTTTTGCAAAATCAATGCTCAGGTTGTAACCGCAGCGTCAACACCAACTAATTTGGTGCAAAATGTTTTGTTAGGGACTGGTGTTACCGCTTCTAATATTACTTATACAGGCTATGCAAACGCAATTAGCTCTTTCACGGCTTCTGCCTCAACAAATTTGGGCATCTCTAGTGGTGTTTACCTTACTTCGGGCTCTTATTTGCAAAACGATCCTTTGGGTTTTGGTGGTGGTCAAGACGGTCCGTTGGGTCCCTCTTCTAATTTTCAAAGTATTTCAAACGGAGCAGCTGGCGACCCTTATTTAGACGCAATTTCAGGAAATACGACTTTTGATGCAGCTATTTTAGAATTTGATTTTGTTCCTCAATCGGATACAGTTAAATTTAGATATACTTTTGGTTCTGAAGAATACAATGATTATGTAGGGAGCACAGTAAATGATGCCTTTGCTTTTGTGCTTTCTGGTGTTAGTACTCCTCTTGCTCCGGTTAACTTGGCGCTTATTCCAGGATCAGCTATTCCAGTATCGATAAATACTGTGAATAATGGTAATTCATTTGCAGCTTCAACCGGGCCTTGCACTAATTGTGCTTATTTTAGAGATAATTTTAACGGAACAATTGATGTAACATATGATGGTATGACAGTAGTATTAACCGCAGTTCATCCAGTAATTTGCGGAGAAACTTATCATATTAAAATTATGATTTCAGATGCGGGTGATGAAGCTTTTGATTCGGGTGTTTTTTTGGAGGCAGGTTCTTTTTCATCTTCTGTTCCTTTATCAATAGCAACATCGGTTAATGGTAATTATAATGACACCATTGCGGCTGAAGGTTGTGATCAAATTAAACTTGATTTCATTCGTTCGCTTACGGATACAGCAAATGCTACTTCTTACACGGTAACTATTGGTGGCTCTGCTGTTAACGGAATTGATTATACTACACTATCCAGTACAATTAATTTCCCAGTTGGAGAAGATACTGTATCCTATATTTTAAACCCTTTAGCTGATGCTAACGTTGAGGCTATGGAAAATGTTTCTATAACCATTAGTAATATTACGGTATGTGGTTTAGTTACTAGTGTAACTTATAATTTTTATATAGAAGACACTCCCCCGATTGTTGTTACAGCAAGTAACGATACCACGATTTGTCCGGGGGTAAGTGCAAGTTTATTTGCAACAGCTTCAGGAGGCTCGGGCACTCCTTATACATACACTTGGACAGGTGGCTTAGGTGCAGGCACAAATGTTGTTGCAACTCCTAATTCAACTACTACATACACAGTTACAGTTGATGACAATTGTCCAAGCAGCCCAGCGGTAAGCGAACAGATAACCATTAATGTGGTTCCTACGTTTGTTTTAAGCATTCCAAATCAAGATACAGTTTTTTGTAGTAATGAAGGGGTTGTAAACATTAACGCTGTAACCACACCTGCAACACCAGGAACTTGGAGTGTTTTAACTGGATTAACGGATTTAGGTGGTGGACAAGCTTCCATTAATACTAGTTTAGCTCCTTTAGGCAATTCAACATTAATTTTTACTGCAGGAGGTGCTGGTGGTTGTGGCGATAAGGATACAGTTACTATTGTGATAAATCCTTTTGTAGGATCAAGCTTTAATGCTATACCTTCATTTTGTGCTAATAGTACTTCGGTTACTGCAAACCCTTTAAACACAGGAGGCGTTTGGTATTTGGATAATGTAATTTTTAATGGAACTGTAGACCCAACCTTATTAACTGTAGGAACGCATGATATTAAATACGTTATTGGTGGTCCAACTTGCCCAGATAGCACAACCCAACAGTTTACTGTTAACCCATTACCTATTATTGATTTTACAGTTGACACTACTGAAGGCTGTTTGGTTGGAGGAAATGTTTTTTCTTTTCAATCTGTACTAACTAATCCAACTGTTGCGGGCGGAACATACAATTGGAGTTTTAATGGAACTGCAAATTCTACGCTTCAAAATCCAGTTCATTTATTTTCCCAAGCTGGCACTTATAATGTTAGTTTAAACTATACGGATCCTAATGGCTGTCAGGGTTCTGTTGCACATAATTCATTTATAACTGTTCATCCAATGCCTGTTGCAAATTTTTATGCATCTAATTATTCTCCATCGGATATAGAGCCAGAGGTTAATTTTATAAATACAAGTTCAGGAGCAATTAGTTATGTTTGGAATATTGCAGATTTGGACACATTTACAACAACTAATGCAAATTACACTTTTGATAATTCTGGCATTTATCCAATAACTTTAATTGCAACAAATCAGTTTAATTGTACTGATACTATAACTCAAGAAATTGAATATACAATTGATTTCACGTTTTATGTTCCAAATTCGTTTACTCCAAATAAAAACTACGGATTGAATTCTACTTTTCACGCCGAATGTGTTGGAATAAATTATACGCAAGGATATACGATGTTAATTTATGACAGATGGGGTGAAAAATTATACGAAACAACTGATTATTATTCGGGTTGGAATGGAACAAAAAACAATAGTGGAGGAAAAACATTCCAAGACGTTTACATTTACAAATTTACTTTCAAGGACTTGAAGGGTAGAACTTATACTAGAACAGGAACTGTTACATTGCTTTAGAGAATTGTATTAAACAATCGATAGCAGAATTAAAACAACTATTTCTAATATTGCCATAAATAAAAAGTCTCAGTAGAAATACTGAGACTTTTTATTATCTTACTGGTTTAAAACTATTGTGCTTCAGCCATTTTAGATACGCGCTTACGCTCGTTTTCATCTAAAATAATTTTGCGCATACGTAAGTTAGTTGGAGTGATTTCAACATATTCATCGCGTTGAATATATTCCATTGTTTCTTCTAAGCTAAATTTAATTTTAGGTGCAATACGCATTTTGTCATCAGTACCACTTGCGCGCATATTGGTTAACTTTTTCTCACCACACAAGTTAATTACTAAATCATCAGGGCGAATGTGCTCACCTACAATCATACCAGGGTAAATTTCCTCGCCTGGATCGATAAAGTACTTACCTCTATCTTGTAATTTATCAATACTATAAGCAACTGATGTTCCTTTTTCCTTACTAATTAAAACACCTGCAATACGTCCTGGAATTGGACCTTTCCATGGTTCGTATGATTTAAAACGGTGAGCCATAATTGCTTCACCAGCTGTAGCTGTTAAAATATTGTTACGTAAGCCAATTAAACCACGTGAAGGAATTTCAAATTCCATGTGAATTAAGTCGCCCTTTGGTTGCATAATTAACATATCACCTTTGCGTTGACTTACTAAATCAATTACGCGGCTAGATGTTTCTTCTGGAGTATCAATTGTTAATACCTCAACTGGTTCGTGTTTTACTCCATCAATTTCCTTAATGATTACTTGTGGCTGACCAATTTGTAATTCATATCCTTCACGACGCATTGTTTCAATTAACACAGATAAGTGTAATATACCACGTCCATAAACCAAATATGAATCTGGCGAACCAGTTTCTTCAACTTTTAAAGCTAAATTTTTCTCTAACTCTTTATATAAGCGATCACGCAAGTGACGCGATGTTACAAACTTACCTTCTTTACCAAAAAATGGCGAGTTATTGATAGTAAACAACATATTCATTGTTGGCTCATCAATGTTGATTACTGGCAAACCTTCTGGATTTTCAAAATCAGCAACT
>CAZRUA010000012.1:26035-47350 GCA_964603125.1 uncultured Flavobacteriaceae bacterium
ACATATCCATCTAAAATAGATTTCAACTGATGGGGATTTTCAAAATCAGCAACTGTATCTCCAATTTCAAAACCTTCAATACCAGTAAAGGCACAAATATCTCCAGCTGGAACTTCAGTTACTTTTACTTTACCTAAACCATCAAATACAAAAAGCTCTTTTACACGAGATTTCATAATTGAACCATCGCGTTTTACTACAGAAACTGGCATATTTTCTTTAATAGTACCACGGTGAACGCGTCCTACAGCAATACGGCCAATAAAAGAAGAGTAATCTAATGATGTGATTTGCGCTTGTAAAGTACCTTGGTGCTTTGGAGCCTCAGGAATACTTTCAAGAATTGTATCTAACAAATATGTAATATCTTCAGTAGGTGTTTTCCAATCTGCACCCATCCAACCTTGTTTAGATGAACCATAAACTGTTCTGAAGTCTAATTGTTCCTCAGTTGCTCCTAAGTTAAAGAACAATTCAAAAACTTGTTCCTGAACCTCTTCTGGCTTACAGTTGGGTTTGTCAACTTTATTTACAACAACAATAGCTTTTTTACCTTGTGATACTGCTTTTTGAGTAACAAAGCGTGTTTGCGGCATAGGTCCTTCAAAGGCATCTACTAATAACAAAACACCATCAGCCATGTTTAAAACACGCTCAACTTCACCTCCAAAGTCCGCGTGGCCTGGGGTGTCAATGATATTGATTTTTTGACCTTTATAAACAACAGATACGTTTTTAGCTAAGATGGTAATACCACGCTCACGCTCCAAATCGTTATTATCAAGAATTAATTCACCAGTAGCTTGGTTCTCACGAAAAAGCTTACATGTGTGAAGGATTTTGTCAACCAAGGTAGTTTTACCGTGGTCAACGTGGGCAATAATGGCAATGTTACGAATACTAGACATGTATATTTTTTTAAGGGCGCAAAGATACAAAATTCATGTGGATAATTAAGTACTTTATTTTCAATTAATTCCAAATTAGTGGGGATTTTCTTTGTACTTGTCGAAATTAATTTTACTTTTATTGGAGAAACCCGTTTGATTGTTGGGCGATATGAAATGTAGTCCAAAGAATTGAACTTTAAACCTAGGCTTATGAAAAAGGTACTTATTATTTCAAGTTTAATTGTAGCATTTTTTGTTGGTGGATTTTTATATTGGAATTCACAAGGTGATGCAACTCCAATTATCCCAGCAGATGCTCATTATGCCATTTGGGCTTTTTTAATAGGTGCTTTAGTAACTATTTCGTTGCCAATGGGTGCAATTGCAGGTTTAGTTTTTAAACCAGGTCCGAAAATTACTGCAATGTTTACTGCCTTTGGTGCTGGAGCTTTGATGGCGGCTTTAAGTGTTGAATTAATTGCACCAACTGTAATGGATATTGTTGGCCAATCGGGTTCGGCTGAGCATGCGGCTCATGAAAAAAGCCATGCTGTTGTGAATATGATGGCCTTACTAATTGGTTGTGTTGGAGGTGGTTTTCTTTTCTTTTTTCTGGATGAGTTAATTAATAGTAAAGGTGGATTTTTAAGAAAAGTAGGGACAATTGTAAGTTTTATTAAATCGAAAAAACCAAATGTAAATACTGAACATGTGGATGTGCATGACATGAACGAAGTAAAAGCGGCTCATGAAGAACATGGTGGAGCGCCAATGGCAATTTGGTTAGGTTTGTTAATTGATGGTATTCCTGAAAGTTTTGTAATCGGTGCTGGATTCCTAGCATTATTATCTGCTAAAATTGCTAGCGGGGCTGTAGTTACTTTTACAAGTGTTTTACCTTATACTTTAATAGCAGGTTTATTTCTGTCTAATTTCCCTGAGGCTCTCAGCGCTAGTTTAGGTATGCGTAAAAGTGGTTTATCAGTAAGTAAAATTTTAATGCTTTGGATGAGTTTGGTTTTAATCATTGCTATTGGAGCCGTTGTTGGATATTACGTTGGGTCAAGCATACCTCATGAAATTGAAATTGGTATTGAAGGTTTAGCAGCTGGTGCCATGTTAACTATGATTGCTCAAACCATGATACCTGAAGCGGTTCATATCGGCGGAACAAAAGTAGTTGGTTTATCAGTACTAATAGGATACTTATCGGCAGTTGCGTTTAAGCTGTTTGAGTAGCTTTCCAAATTTTAGCGGATATGTTTGTTACATTTTCTGCAATATTGAACTCGAGCAATTTTTATTGGTTTAAATTCTTTCGGTTTCTCACAGCCTAGTGACCGGCTTGTTTTCTCGTATGGGAATGAAGTACGAATAAACGGATACCCATATTGTAATGAAGTAAATCCTATTTTTAGTTTAGTTTTATGTAATGAACATTCCTCGGTAGTTTGATCTACATAATTTCTATAAATACATGATGAAAATGTAAGTAAGACTAGTAAAATCAAAGTTATGTACCAATTTTTATTTTTTATAGCGATCAAAAATTTTTAAAAAATGAATGGGTTTGTCGGTTTGAACGAAGTCTGGATTTTTGTATATAGCATCTGTGTTCGATTTTTCAGTATCCAATCCCCAAAGTGTTACAAACAAACCGCTATTATGAGCTATTTCTATTTGTTCTTTTGTTATGATTTCATTATCAATTGTAATACCGTATAACCCCATGTTTTTTGCGATTTGAATTCCATTTTCAAAACTACTTGGGTATATAAAAAGTCTAAGCCCGTTTCTTTTGCCTTGAAGTATTCTTAAAAAACTGGTATCCTGACTTTCAATTAGTATATTGTTTTGTAAACTATAATCGTCTATAGCTTTTAAAATTGCATTTGCATATTGATTTAAAAACTGTGCTCTATTGCTCATGTTGGAATGCAGCTTACAATCAAATGTAAAAGTGTAATTGTGAATGTTTTTACCAGTGGAAATTAATTTATTGATTAATTCGTCAAAATTAATAAGTTCAACATTGTTAGAAATTGGTGAAGCGATTAAGCAGTTAGAGATTTCACTCCATGTCTTGTCGTTAATAATGCCATTCGTGCAAACGGTCATTTCTTCTCAATTAATATTATGATACAAAACTAGAATGCTATCGCTTGTCATTTGTATATCCATTTCACTTCCATCAGCGCCTATTCTTAAAACTGGCTCAATTGATTGATATGTATCAATAGGATATTCAAACTCAAATCCCATACCTGCATGACCAAATATTGAAATTTGATTATTATTTAAGTTGTGAATTTCATACAAAGCTACATCTCTTTTGCATGAAATAATCAAGGTTAAACTCCAAAATAACAATAGGATTTTCTTGTATAAACTAAATCGAGTCAAACTGAAAACGAAATAATTTTAATTACTATTTCTAAGGCTATTCTCCAACTCCAAAGCCCTTGGAATTAGTACTTCATCTTCAATTAAAGCATGAACAGCTAAATCTTTTTCAAACACTGCTAATTGAGTTAAAAGTATTCGATAAGGAGTTTGGTTAGTGCTTGGTGGTTGATATTCTAATATAGCATTTCTAACTTTTAACAATTCTTTTTCAGTATCAAGATGAGAGTCGATAAACGATTTTAAAGTGTAATTTTTAGTTAGTTCATTAAACTTTTCACTACTTAATTCACCATTTTTTAATTTAATCATTGCTTTAATGTAGGGAAGTAAATCTTTTTCTTCCGATTTAATGTGATGATTTAAATCCTTTGCATATTCAGCAAAAAACGAGTTTAAAATTTGTAACAATGGATGATTGTCAGAATAATCTTTTAAAAGTATGAGTATGCTCTGTTCAATTTCGGGAAGCTTCTTACCAAGGTAATAGGTATGCGTACGGTGTATATAATCAATGATTATATCTAGTGAAAATTTTTGATATTCTTTTTCTGAAAAGGTGCTTTCGTCAGCAAATGTTTCCAATAGGGCATAGATAAACTCTTGGTCAACATCCATTCTTTTCAACTCTTCATAAGAGTATAATAAATCTTTACTATTGGGTAAATTATATCGTTGTGTTATTTGATTGATTGAAAATTCTGTTTCCATGATTTTAATTTTACCAAAGATAAAACATTAAAAATTGAATTAATACAGTGTGGAAAAGTTTGTATTATCTTAATGATTAGTATCATGTTAATATTAGTGCATAAAAAAAGCCGTTAGGTAAGCTAACGACTTTTAAAACATTAATTTTTTAATTATTGTTCAAATTTTTTGTAATCAGCAGGTACTTGTAAATCAGCTAAGTTTATTGTTTTCTTTTCAATAACAGTAACCTCTAATTTGTCAATTACTTTGCCATCGCTAATGTTGCTTTGAATACTTAACATTGGCATTGCTCCTTTTGGTAAATCAGTTATTTGATTAAAATAAACAGCCGATTTATCTTTTCTATTCCAAAGTTTTACCATAGGAACAAAGAAGTCAAATTTATCGGTAGAAATCCAAAAGCTAATAGTTGTGTTCTCGTCTGTGTTTTTAACTACATACTCAGTACATTTTTTACCAGCTATGGTTTTAGTGTTTTTTGTTTTTGTTACTTCACATTTACCTTTTATTTGAGCAGGAGTTTCTGATTTTGATTCTCCCCATACTTTACGAGCTGGGTTGGTAAATTTTATAGTTTTCGCTTTTAAGTCAAATAAGAAGCTTCCTTCTACTTTTCCACTTTTTTTGCTAACGTTATCAAGTTTAATATTATCACCCTTAACAAAATAATAGTTGGTGCTAGTATCGCTTTTCATTTCGCGTTTAAAAGTAATTTTACCTTCAAAACCTTGAGCAAAAGCGCCTACTGTTAAAGCCAATGCTGCAACTAATAATTTAATTTTTTTCATTTTGTTGTATTTTAGTATTTTTAATTTGAACTCAATAAACCATTATTGTGCCAAATGTTTGGCTAAATTAGCAAACTTATATAAATAATCAAAATAGTTGTAAATGGCTCAACATAACGATATAGGTAAGGTAGGAGAAAGTTTAGCTTTAAACCATATTAAAAGCATTGGATATTCAGTTTTGGAGCAAAACTGGCGTCACAAAAACCTCGAAATCGACCTGATTGCGAAGGATGAAAATGTTTTATTGGTTATTGAAGTGAAAACTCGAACTTCTGATTATGCTGGGGATCCAGAGGTATTTGTTGACTCCTCAAAGCAAAAAAAGCTAATTAGAGCCATCAATGAATATGTAAGTCAAAAAGACATAGATTTAGAGATTAGATTTGATATTGTTTCGGTATTACTTGTTAAGTCAAAACCAATAATAAATCACATAAAAGGAGCATTTTATCCTAAAATAGCCAAAATTTAACTCAGAACCGAAGAAAACCAGGCAATTTTCACCATTTCAATAGCTGTTCGCTGTGTTTCATCGTTCAATTATTCATCTTGTTCTTATTTTAGGGCTACCACAGTTTAATTTAGTATCTTTGCGGCTTATTAAAAAAGTAAAATAACAAAGCATGAAGGGTAAACGCACAAGTAAACCAAGAAACATTTTTGACAGTTTTAAGGAAGACGAAAAAAGAGGAGCGAAAAAACGTGGGTCGGATAAAGCTGAAGGAGCTTCTTTTGATGGTGAAAAGCGTGAAAGAAGAACTTATGGTTCAAAAGAAATAGGTGGTGATAAACCTGAGTTTAAAAAGGCAGGTGGTTTCAAAAAAGCAGGTGATTCGGATAAAGGAGAATTTACTAAACGCAGTGGCTCATATTCTGACTACAAAGAAAAACGCAGTTATAAAAAGTCTGATGAAGGCGATTTTGGTGGTGAAGATAAACCAAAAGGGAAAGGTGGTTTTAAGAAAATAGGAGAAACATCTGGCGATAGAAGAAGTTTTAGAAGCAGAGAAGTAAATGGTTTTAAATCAAAACCTTACTCTGAGGACGAAAAAAAATACGACAGAGAAAGTAAAAAGCCTTATAGTGAAGACCGACCTTTTGCAAAAAAGGATGCAGGTGATGGTGAAACAAAACGCAGAAAATACGGTGAAGATAAGGCTTTTGGACCAAGAAAGAGTTATGCTTCTGACGATAAAAAGTCTTTTGGTGATAAGAAAAAATCTTTTGGCGATGACAAACCATTTGGTCGTAAGAGGGATTTTGGAGGAGAAGAGAAGAAATCTTTTGGCGATGATCGCAGAAAGAAATATGGTGATGATAAACCTTTTGGAAGTAAAAGAGAATTTGGTTCAGACGAGAAAAAGTCATTTGGTGGGGAGAAAAGAAAAACTTACGGTAGCGATAAACCTTTTGCTCGTAAGAAGGATAGTGACGATGGAGAAAAGAAATCCTACGATTCGCGTTACAAATTAGGAGCTGATAAAAAAGGCTATGGTAGTAGAACTAGCCATGATAATGAGTTTGGAACAACTGAAGATTACGATAAATTATACGAAGAAAAAACTTTCCGTTCGAAAGTGAAAAACTTTGAAGAGCGCCCTCGCACTAAAAAGAGTTTCGCTTCTAGTAAAGCAAATGCAGATGGTTTAATTCGTTTGAATAAGTACATGTCAAATGCAGGTATTTGTTCTCGTCGTGAGGCCGATAAGTTAATTGAAAGTGGAGCAGTAACTGTTAACGGGAAAATTGTTTCTGAATTAGGTTATAAAGTTCGTCCAGATGATTTAGTGAGCTACGGTGGAACTCCAATTAAAAAGGAACGTAATGTTTATGTGTTGCTGAATAAGCCTAAGGATTTCATAACAACAGTTGATGATCCTCAAAATCGCAAAACAGTTATGGAATTAGTAAAAAGCGCTTGTCGCGAAAGAATTTACCCTGTTGGACGTTTAGATAGAAACTCAACTGGGTTGTTGTTGTTTACTAATGATGGAGAACTAACAACGCGCTTAACGCACCCAAGTAATGGAGTTAGAAAAGTATATCATGTTATTTTAGATAAAAACGCAAAGCGTGAAGATTTACAACAAATGATGGAAGGTGTGATGTTGGATGATGGTGAGATAAAAGTGGATGCAGTGGAATATGTTGGTGACTCTAAAAAGGAATTAGGTGTAGAATTACACTCTGGTAAATACCGTGTTGTGCGTCGTATTTTTGAACACTTAGGTTACGAAGTTGTGAAATTAGATCGAGTTGGTTTTGCAGGTTTAACAAAAAAAGATTTACCTCGTGGTAGATACAGATTGTTAACCGAAAAGGAAATTAACTTTTTAAAAATGGTTTAAATGAATAACCCTCGAAAGAGGGTTTTTTTATGCTTATGCAAAAAAAGCAAATTGCAATAATTGGAGGTGGTGCTGCAGCTTTGAGCTTAGCAGCTCATTTGGATATGGATAAATTTGATGTTTGCATTTACGAGAAAAACAAAAAGCTTGCTCGTAAGTTTTTAGTTGCAGGTGATGGCGGATTGAATTTATCGCATAGTGAAGATTTGGAGAAATTTATTTCGCGTTATACTCCAAATGCGTTTTTAAAAAATGCCTTAAGTAATTTTACATCAGTGCGTTTAAGAGAGTGGTTGCTGTCTTTAGGAATTGAAACTTTTGTTGGAACCAGCGGTAGAATATTTCCCGAAAAGAAGCATAAGCCTAATGATGTTTTGGAAGCGATTGTTTCGTTTATCAAGCAAAAAGATGTTGTAATAAATTATGAGCATGAGTTCATTGGATTTAGTAAAGACGGTCATGCGATTATTCAGAATAAAAATGGTGTTATAGAATTAAAGCATCAAATTATAGTATTTGCCTTGGGAGGAGCAAGTTGGAAGGTAACTGGTGCAAATAGTAAATGGTTAGATTATTTTAAAAATAGAGGAATTAAAGTTAATTCATTTGAGGCATCTAATTGTGCTGTAAAGATAAATTGGCCAATTGATTTTATTGAAAAGAATCATGGAAAGGCATTAAAGAATATTTCAATAAATGCTGGAGAAGATATAAAATTGGGTGAAGCTGTCATAACAAAATTTGGAATGGAAGGTAATGCGGTGTATGCGCATAGCCCATTTATTCGTGAAGGTTTAAATAAATATCACGAAGCCAATATTACAATTGATTTAAAACCGAGTTATTCTATTGAGGAAATAATTATGAAATTAAATTCCATCAATAAAAATAAATCTCGCTCTGAATCATTAAAGAAAATAATGAATATAAATGGTGTTGCTCTTGATTTGCTTTATATTTCTTGCAGTAAGGATGAATTTAAAAATAATGAACTGCTCGCAAAAAAGATAAAATCAATTCCTGTTAAAATTGTTGCTATGGCTGATATTGATGAAGCTATTTCTACTGTAGGAGGAATTGATTTAGCTGAGGTGTCCGACAACTTTGAACTTAAAAAGTTACCAAATCACTATTGCATAGGTGAAATGCTAGATTGGGATGCGCCAACGGGAGGTTACTTATTACAAGCTTGTTTTAGTATGGGTAATCACTTGGCAAATTATTTAAACAAAAAAAATCTCGTTAAATAATTTCAACCATAAATTCGGTTCTATCTGTTATTGTTCCAATACAATTAATTTCGATTCTATTTTCTTCTAATATTTTTTCAAACTCAATTTTATTATTTTCATTCACTGAAATCAGCAATCCGCCTGAGGTTTGAGGGTCGCATAAGTTTAAAAATTCTGTACCACCCAGCCACTTAACTTTTTCTTTATAAGCATTATAATTTCTGGTTGTATTATCCGGAAAAATAAATTTACTGGTGTAATTTTCTAAGTTTTTAATTAAAGGAATTTTAGTGTTTTTTATTATTGCGGAGTAATTAGTGGTCTCCAACATTTCTGTTAAATGTCCTATTAAACCAAAGCCTGTAACATCCGTCATCGCATTTACATAGCTTAATGTACCTAACTTTTCACCAATGAAATTAATAGATGTCATAACTTTTACTAGTTCAAAATAATCTTCTTCTACTAACAAATCTCTTTTCATGGCGGTGCTTAAAACACCAGTTCCAATTGGTTTTGTTAAATAGAGTAAATCGTTTTTTTGGGCACTATTATTTTTTTTAATGTTATTTTTCTTCGCGATTCCAGTTACTGCCAATCCAAAAATGGGTTCCTGACTTTCAACACTATGGCCGCCGGCTAAAGCAATTCTCGCTTCGTTGCAAACTGTTCTAGCACCATCTAAAACTTTTTGCGCCAATTCATGTCCTAATTTTTCAGTTGGCCATGCCAATATTGCAATTGCCATTAATGGTTTTCCGCCCATGGCGTAAACATCACTTATTGCATTGCAAGCTGCAATTCTTCCAAAGTCAAATGCATCATCAACAATTGGCATAAAAAAGTCAGTGGTACTAATAATGCAATTCCCATTTTCTATTTCATATACTGCCGCATCATCATTATTAGAATTACCCACAAGTAAATTAGAATCATTAAAGTTGATTTCAGTTTTTAATATTTTTTGTAAATCACTTGGAGCAATTTTGCATCCACATCCAGCCGCTTTGCTATATTGAGTTAATCTAATCATGTGTTTTTAAATAATCTAAAATAAGTTGTGCGTTTTCTTTGGCATCAAGTGTTTTGGTTTCTATGGCGCTTACATTTTTAATATTTCGTTTAGCCATACCAAATTCGTATGCCTTATCATAGTAATGCAAAGTTATTTCAGCAACTTTGTCTAATTCTCCATTTTCTAAATGTTGTATGGCTATTTGTGTATAATTACCACCTAATCTTTTTTGAATTGCTAATAAAGGTTTTCTTAATTGTTCAATAGTTGAGTTTCCATAATCAACTACTAATCTCTTAACCCTTAATTCCATGGGCATATTTAAACGAATCATTTTTGCATCTTTCATTTGCAACCAAAAATTATAAGGTAGTCTAAGGCTACCAATACTGAACGATTCGTCTTCAATCCAAATGATGTCGTTTTTATTGAGCAAACTTAAATCTTTAAACAAATTGTTTTCAAATGTTTGTTGTGTGGGTTGTGCGTTTTGACCAATTGCACCAAATGCTGAACCTTTATGGTTAGCTATACCTTCTAAATCTAAAATTTGTTGATTAAGTTTTTTTAATTCATGTAAAATTTCAGTTTTACCTGTTCCGGTACTTCCACCTAAAATTAAAATAGAGTAAGGGTTATTAAATGTTTTGATACAGTTGTTTCTGAAATTTTTATAACCGCCTTCTAGAATTTTCGAATCAATATCATGGCTATTGAGTAAATGTGCAAAGCTATTACTTCGCATCCCGCCTCTAAAACAATAAACCAGTGCTTTTTTGTTTTTGCTTAAAGCTTTTACTTCGTTAACATAATGGGTTAGCTTGGGAGAAACAATTTCTAATCCGCGTTTTATTGCGTCCTCTTTGCCTTGCAGTTTATATATAGTTCCAACTTCGGCTCTTTCTTGGTTTTCGAATAGTGGTACATTAAAGGCTCCTGGAATATGACCTTTTTCAAACTCTATTGGCGATCTTACATCCACAACAACGGTTTCGGTGCTTTGTTTTAAAAAGTCGTTTATTTTTAATGCCTCAGAAGTGTACATGCTGTAAATGTATTGATTTTTCTGAGAATTTGTGGAATGGATTTTGTTGATATGCGTTAAATTCTAATCTTTTCAACCACTTTTTGTTAAAAATTAGAATAAATTTATTAATTTAGCTATAGCAATTACAAATCATTATTTATATTATTGCATATAATTATTTAGATTGAAAAAACTAGTTTACATATTGTTTCTTTTTGGATTGTTTGCTTCATTAAATTTAGCAGCACAAAAAAGCGGTGGTGAAAATCAAAATCCTTTTGGTCATAAGAAAAAGGAAAAGAAAAATCAACGTGCTTCACGCTCTAGTAAAGGAAGTATATTTAAACGTAAAAGTAGTAAAGGTAATGCTGATGCATTTGCTTCTAATAGCATACGCGGAAAAAGAGGATTCTTAGCAGGGATTTTCGGTGGTAATAAAAGTAAAAATGCTTCATTACGAAAATCAAAACCTGGAAAAGTTCAAGAGCGTGAACAATCAAGATTATTTAGAAAGAATAGTACAGCCAAGAAAAACGGACATAGAGCTACTCAGAAAAAACAAAATCGATCAAGAAGTAATAAGCGAACCCGAGGTAATGCTGTGTTTGCCAAAAAGAAACGATAAGTTTGAAAATATTAATAACTGAACCCTTGCATATTGCAGGGGTTTTTTATTTTTGCCAAACTAAATTTTACACGTATGAACGTATTAATACTTGGGTCGGGTGGGAGAGAACATGCATTTGCTTGGAAAATAGCACAAAGTAAAAAATTAAATAACTTGTTTATTGCTCCAGGTAATGCTGGTACTGCTTTGTGCGGAACTAACGTAGATATTGCAGCAAATGATTTTGAAGCGGTTAAAAATTTAGTTTGGGAAAAAGATATTGATTTGGTATTAGTTGGCCCTGAAGATCCTCTGGTAAAAGGAATACATGATTATTTTTTAAGCGATGATGTGTTAAAAACGGTTAATGTAATTGGTCCAAAAAAAGACGGCGCCATATTAGAGGGTAGCAAGGATTATTCCAAGCAATTTATGATTAAGCATGGAGTGCCAACAGCCAGATATGAGAGTTTTACCAAAGATAGTGTTGATGCTGGATGTAAATTTTTAGAAACTTTAAGCCCGCCATTTGTTTTAAAAGCCGATGGTTTAGCGGCAGGTAAAGGTGTGTTAATATTGAATGATTTGGAAGAAGCTAAATCAGAACTAAAGAACATGTTGTTAGATGCAAAATTTGGTGCAGCTAGTGCAACTGTTGTGATTGAGGAGTTTTTGAAAGGAATTGAATTATCTGTTTTTGTGTTAACGGATGGAATCTCTTATAAGATATTGCCAGCAGCTAAAGATTATAAAAGAATTGGTGAAGGAGATACAGGTTTAAATACAGGCGGTATGGGCGCAGTAAGCCCTGTGCCATTTGCTGATGAAGCATTTATTAAAAAGGTAGAAGAAAAGGTGGTTAAACCTACTATTGTAGGCTTAAACAAAGAGGGTATAGATTACAGAGGATTTATTTTTATTGGCTTAATGAATGATGATGGCGAACCAAAAGTGATTGAATACAACTGCCGTATGGGTGATCCGGAAACGGAAGTTGTAATTCCACGAATTAAATCTGATTTTCTGGATTTATTAATTGCCGTTGGTAATCAAAAGTTAGGCGAAGAGACTTTTGAAGTTGACGAGAATATCGCAACAACTGTAATGCTTGTGGCTGGCGGTTATCCTGGTGATTACAATAAGGGTGATGAAATGACAGGTTTTGAGAAGGTTTCAGGAAGCATTGCATTTCATGCTGGAACAAAAATGTTATCAGATAAAATTGTTAGTAACGGAGGACGCTTAGTTGCTATTACTTCCTTTGGTAACTCAATTCAAGAAGCCATTGACAAAAGTTTTTCTAATGCTGAGAAAATTAATTACAAAGGCAAATATTACCGAAAAGATATCGGTAAGGATTTAATTAATTACAAAAAGTAAAAACCGTTTAAGGGATTATAAAATTAATTTGAGTACTTGTAGAAGTACTTCCTAATGCGTTTAATGTAAAACTTGTATTAGCGGTGCTTATCCAGTCTCCACTATTTATTGTTTTGTTTCCATCATTGTCGTAAAACGCATAGTAGTAATATGTGCCAGGGTGCATGTAATTAAATGAAAAGTTCGAGCTACTTGCAGACAATATTACATATCTTGAACGATATTTTAGGTTAGCTGAATTAAACGAAAATCCCGAAAACAAAGGTTGTGTAGTAATAACTAGGAAAACTTTTTTGCTTGATATTGGAGTGAATGTTGGTGCATAAGTATAACTTGCATTTGTTATTCCTAAATAGGGTTGAGCATTCTCTGGATATGGATCATTAGCTGGGATACCAGATGTGGCAAAGTAAACAGCTTCGGCTTGCCCAGTAAAAGTTGATGAAAAATCTTTTGTCATAGTTTTTTTAGGGAAAGTAAAATGATTAACCGCAGCTTGCGTCGAAGTTGAGTCTTGTAACTTTGCACTCCATGTCATGTGAGGCACAGAGCTAGTTTGAGTATTATACTTATTTGTATATGATTTAATATATAAACTATCATTACTAAAAATTACATCTGTATAAGCTCTTTGTTTTCCTTTAATAATTTCCGTAAATCTATAGAAAGATTGATTAGCTGTTTCTACTACACTATCAGCTAAAAAATACGAAACCCTTTTCCTACCATTAAACGAGCCTCCATTGCTGAAAGCTAGTTTGTATTGGTTGTTATACTTAGCAACAAAAAACGACATAAATATATCATTTAAAGTATCTAGCTCATTTTTAGCTGAAACTTGATTTTCGGAAATCGGTCTAAAATCTACAATCCACTCTGGATATCCACCCAAAGGTGTTGTTGAAGTAACCGGACCATTCCAAATACCTTTTATTTTATTTAAAACACCAAAACCTAAAGTATTAGTAATGTCTGGTTCAGCAGGAGGTATAACCTCTTCTTCTGTGTTTTTGTTTTTAGTACATAAACAAACTAAGGAAATAAGCAAAAACGCAGTTCTTTTTAGCATTTAATTTTGTGTTAATTGTTATGGTAGTAAACATCTAGTATAGTACAAATTTAACAAATTAATTATTGTACATTGCGCTTTCGCATATCATGTTGATTTGTGTAAAGCAAATTAATCATGAAAAAATTCAAAATTCAAATTACTGAAACTCTTACTAGGATGGAGGAGGTTAAAGCTGAAACGTTGCAATCTGCAATGGAAATGGTTAAACAAAAATACGAGAAGGAAGAAATTTTGTTGGTTTCAGAAGATTTTAAAGGTGTAGAGTTTGATTTAAGCAATTTAGAATCATTTGAAAAGGATGAAACATTTAAGTTGTTTTTAATGCAAATGGCTCAAACCGAAGTGAATCATTTGTCTTTGGAAGATTTAGCCAAAATTAGTTTTGAAGATAATTACTCAGCTGTTTATGAGTATTATGCGCACCAAAACTCAAATAGTTAAAAAATATAATTTCCTTTCGAATCTATTTTTACAACCTTTAAAGCATGATTTGTTTCAAAGTAATCATACTGTGGTTTTAGGCTATTCCAGAAATTGAAAAGAGCTTCGCCATACTCTACTTTTAACTTGGCAAGCTTGTCAATACTCAATTTACAAGGGTAACTATCAACTTTTATTTCGTTGTTCCCGTTTTTTGTTTCTACGGCTAAAATGTAAACTTCTTTGATTTTATCATCAGTCAGGGGCATGCAGCCTATAGTAACACAATTTCCATGAATCATTATATCTCCACCAAGTGGTTTTTTTCCTTTTATCACATCACTTTCATTGGGATAATTAACTTTAAGCGATAGGTGGTAATTACTTGCTGGATTAAAAGCACTTATTTTGTAAAAACCTTCGGGAACTTGCCCATCACCTTCTTTTCTTTTAGGGCCTAGTGAGCCACTTGTAGCACAAATATCATATTCTTTAAAAAGTAAATATTTTTTATCTGCTTTATTTTTTAGCCACACCTCTAATTTTTTCTCTTCCTTAAATGCTCTTATAAGCATTTCCATGTTGCTTGGATTTACTTTTTTTTCGTCGAGCATTTTTTTTAAGCCATCCCATTTTTCTTCATATGCTTTTTTTACTCTTGAATTGCCTTGTTGTTGTTTTTTAAACCCTCCCGAATTAACTTGAAAAGCGCTTAAAATGAGCAAAATGGGCAGCACATAAAAACCTAAACATTTTAACAATATATTCTTAATAATCATTACGATTTAAATTGGTTTACACTATATGTTTGCCTAAATTTGATTATTAAAGTTAAGCATGAAGAAGGTTTTTTCAATACTCAAAAATAAGTACTTACTAACAACAGTTGGTGCAATAGTATGGATGGTGTTTTTTGACCGTAATGATTTATTTACTCAAATGGAATTGCAGAATAAATTAGATAAGCTCATTGCTGAAAGAGATTATTATGTAAATGAAATTGATAATAATAGAAAGGAAATTCAGCTGCTGAAAACAGATATGGAGAGCTTAGAAAAGTTTGCTCGTGAAAAGTACATGATGAAAAAGGATAACGAGGAATTATTTATTATTGTTAAAGATCAAGATTAATGCGAGTAATTTTTGTTGTTGTAGTGTCAGTGCTTTTGTTTTCTTGTGGTGGAGCTAAACCCGAGACTAGTGAGGTTGAACACGACAGCATACCTAAAATTGATTCCTTGCCAAGAACTCAAAAATTCATGGCAGTTGTTGCTTCTGAAGCTGATACCAATTTGGTTATGTATAGCAGTGATTTTAAATGCAGTTATATTTTTTATTATCCCGACAAGACTGGTAAAGTAGATTTTGGTTGTAAAATAAATCTTACGAATAAAAAAGGAACTTTTACAATAAATGATTCCTTGGTTAAAAAATCTTGGGCTAATGATTTAAAGGATTTGGACTTAAGCAAGTTTGAAATGAATAAGCCATGCATTTATGTTGACCAAACCACACATGAAATTGTCTACGAGTTTCAATTGATAGGAGATAATAAAACAATATTAGCGTGTTTAGGTATTGATATTCCTGCCAATAAAAAGCGCTTGTTTATCAAATAAAATGGATTTAGATAAATTCAATCAAGAAGCAGAACAGCAAAAAACTGAGAATCGCGCCTTCTATAATAAGTTAATACGCAGACGGAGTAAAGACCTTGATGATTTGTTTCAAGAAGCCCATGAAGAGGTTTTTGAGAAAGTAGATTGTCTTACTTGCGGTAATTGCTGCAAAACAACAAGCCCTATTTTTCAACCTAAAGATATTGATAAGCTAGCAAAACGTTTTAGAATCAGACCTTCTGATTTTATTGATAAGTATTTAAGAATTGATGAGGATAAGGATTATGTTTTGAAAACGGCTCCTTGCCCTTTTTTAGATGCTGAAAATTATTGCTTGGTATACGAAGACAGACCAACAGCATGTCGCGAATATCCCCATACCGATAGGAAAAAGATATATCAATTATTGGATTTAACTTACCGTAACACTCTAGTTTGTCCAGCAGTATTGGAAATTACAAATAAGTTAAAGAAAATAGATAAGCTAAATTTTTAGTAATCGTTGGTTTTGTTAAGGAGTACTTAATGATACAGGAAGTATTTTTCCATTCATGTATTTATTCCCTTCTAAAGCAAAGCTTGCCATAAAATCAGCCATTTGACTTGGTTTAAGTGGCGCTTCGTAACCCGGGAAAGCTCTGTTTAACATTGGAGTTTGCACTGCACCAATTGCCAAACAATTTACCGATATATTTTTGTCTTTAAATTCTTCAGCTAAACATTCGGTTAATCCTGCTATGGCGGCTTTACTGCTACTATATGCGCTTAAGCCAGCAAATTTTGCGCTACCTTGGAAACCTCCCATACTACTAATATTTACAATATGTGCTTTTGTTTTCTTTCCCATTAAAGGTAATAAGGCTTGGCAAAGCTGAAAAGGAGCAAAAACGTTAACGGCGTATACCTGTTCAAGTTCTGCTTTTTTAATTTTTTCAAAAGGTTTGTTTACTATGCTGCCAGCATTATTAACCAATATGTCAATTTGTTTTGTTAGTTTTTTAATACTGCTAATGATTGTAGGTATTTCACTGGTTAAATCGTAAGGTAACACCGTAACGCTACTTTCGTCGCCTAAATCTTCAAAATCAATTAAGGCTCCTAGGGCTTTTTTGTTTCTAGCTATGGCATAAACATTGCAGTTGTTTAATTGTGCAAATCGCTTAACTAACTCAAATCCGATACCGGAAGAAGCTCCAGTTACAATAATGTGTTTTTGCATAAAGTATTTTTTGTAAATTTATCCAAAAGAATTCAAAATGAAGAAATTAATTTTAAGTCTTGTAGTAGTTTTATTTTTTGCAACAACTTGTTTCGCTCAGCCAAAACCTAAGGATGCTAATGCTGCTAAACCTAAATTTAATTTAAAGGAAAAATTATATTATGGTGCTAATGTGAGTCTCTCATTTGGAACTAATTCAGGTGTTTTTGATTTATCGCCGAACTTAGGATACAAAATCAACGATATGTTTTCAGTTGGACCTCAAGTAATTTACACGAATTATATTTTTAAGTCGGGTAACACAAAGTATAATTTTAATATTATTGGTGGTGGTATTTTTGCTCGAGCTTTAGTATTGCCAAATATATTTTTACAGGCAGAGTATGATATATTATCAGTACCAAAGACATATGTTGGTAACAAGGTTACCGAAAGAGTTTATAGCGATGAAAAGATGGTAGGTATTGGATTGAAAAATCAGTTTGGCGAAAAAGCTTGTTATTATTTTACAATCATGTATGATATAGCTCCTACTCAGTTTTCTCCTTACAATAATGGTGTTTTACCAATTGTTTATCGCACAGGCTTTAACATTAATTTTTAAGAGGTAGTTTCAAACCAAGTAAGCGTTTTGCTTAAGCCTTCATTAAATAAAACCTGAGGTTGGTAACCTAAAATGTTTTTAGCCGCAGTTATATCGGCTAATGAATTTTTAACATCACCAAATCTTTCTTCACGATGTGTAGCTTTGGCCAAAGGAGCAACGACATTTTTAATTTGCTCAAACATTTGATTTACACTTACACTTTCTCCGCAAGCAATATTAAAAACACGATTAATTGCTTCTTTGTTATCACATAGCATAGCTTTAACATTGGCTTGAACTGCGTTTTCTACAAAAGTAAAGTCTCTGCTTTGCTCACCATCACCATTAATAAAAACAGTTTCGTTTTTTTTAAGTTTTGCAATAAATTGCGGTATTGCAGCAGCATATGCACCGTAAGGGTTTTGGCGAGGACCAAAAATATTAAAATAGCGTAAACCTATAATTTCCATGTTGTAAGTAGTAGAAAAAATGGCCGCGTATTGTTCATTAACAAGTTTGCTTACTGCATAAGGCGAAAGTGGTTTTCCTATTCTATGCTCTACTTTCGGGCTTTCGTTTAAATCTCCGTAAACTGATGAAGAGCTTGCATAAACAACACGTTTCACTTTTGCATCTCTTGCGGCAATTAGTACGTTAATAAAACCAGTAGCATTTACGTTGTGTGTAGCAATTGGATTTTCAATACTTCTTGGTACAGAACCCAAAGCCCCTTGATGAGTTATGTAATCAATTCCTTCACAAGCTTTTTTACAATCGTCTAAATTGCATATATCGCCTTCAATAAAAGTGAAGTTTTGATGATTTAAAAATGGTTCAATATTACTTTTAAAGCCCGTTGCTAAATTATCAAGCACAACAACTTTTTTTGCATTATGTTGTAAAAGGTATTCTACTATATTGGAGCCAATAAAACCAGCGCCACCTGTAACTAAGAAAGAGTATTGTCTTAAATCTTTTGTATGATAAATTGTGTTATACACTATGCTTTTGCGTATTGGTTGTTGTAATAATTTTGATAATCTCCACTGGTAACTTGATTCAACCATTCTGAGTTTTCTAAGTACCAATCCACGGTTTTCTCTAAGCCTTCCTCAAATTGTAAAGATGGTTTCCAGCCTAGTTCATTCTGTAATTTCGTTGAATCAATTGCGTATCTCAAGTCGTGTCCTGCACGGTCTGTAACAAACGTAATTAGTTTTTCATTTGTTCCTTCAGCACGATTTAATTTTTTGTCCATTATTTTACATAATAAACGTATCACATCAATGTTTTTCCACTCGTTGTGTCCACCAATATTAAATGTGCTTCCTAATTTTGCATTATGAAAAATAACATCAATTGCTCTTGCATGATCTTCTACAAATAACCAATCACGCACGTTTTCGCCTTTACCATAAATTGGTAATGGTTTGTTGTTTTTAATATTATTAATACAAAGTGGAATCAGTTTTTCGGGGAAATGGTAAGGACCATAATTGTTTGAACAATTTGATATTACACAAGGTAATTTGTAAGTATCGTGGTAGGCTCTCACAAAGTGATCAGAGCTTGCTTTTGAAGCGCTATATGGACTATGAGGGTCGTAAGCGGTTGTTTCTAAAAACATCCCTTCGTCACCTAATGATCCATAAACTTCATCGGTACTTACATGATAAAACTTTGAAAAATTGTTATCTGTGTTTTTATGTAATTCTTTTGCAGCGTTTAGTAAGTTTACTGTACCAATCACATTAGTATAAACAAATTCTAATGGGTTGGTAATACTTCTATCTACATGACTCTCTGCCGCTAAATGAATTACAGCATTGAATTTTTCTTTTGCAAAAAGTTCATTGATAAAGTTGGCATCTACAATGTCGCCTTTAATAAAATGGTAATTCGATTTTGTTTCGATATCTTTTAAATTGGCTAAGTTACCTGCGTAAGTTAGTTTATCTAAATTATAAATTTGATAGTTAGGATATTTGTTTACAAATAATCTCACTACATGAGATCCAATAAATCCAGCTCCTCCAGTAATTAAAATTTTCATTTATGCTTATTAAATTAGTTTTTAAAGTTAAACAAAATTACGCTTGAGCCAAAATTTCTTCGACATACTTTCTTTCGTTTGATAATCGTGGTACTTTAAATTGTCCACCCAATTTACTTTTTGATTTTAACCAACTGTAAAATGTATTTTGTTTTAAAACGTTTATTTGAGGTGCTTTTAAAATATAATCTTTATGACGTTTTGCTTCATAATCGCTGTTTAATGCTTTTAATGCGTTATCCAACACTTCGTTAAAAAAATCAATATTATTAGGTTCTTTGCTAAATTCAATCAACCATTGATGGCTACCTGATTTTTCATTCATAAATATTGGAGCCACGGTGTAATCAATAATTTGTGCTTCGGTTTTTTGGCAGGCAACGCGGAGTGCTTCATCAGTATTATGAACCATTAGTTCTTCGCCAAAAACATTTAAAAATTGTTTTGTTCTACCTGCAATCACAAAACGATAAGGAGATAGATTGGTAAATTTAATTGTATCTCCTAATTGATAACGCCAAAGCCCAGCCGTTGTTGATATTACAAGTGAGTATACTTTGTTTAACTCAACTTCTTGTAAATTTATAACCTTTGGATTTTCATTTTCTAATTCTTCAATCGGAATAAATTCATAAAAAATACCATAGTCAAGCATAAGCAACATCTCTTCCGAATTTTTTTGATCTTGCATACCAAAAAATCCTTCAGAAGCATTGTATAGTTGAAGAAAGGAAACCTTATCCGAATGGAATAGTTGTTTAAATTTCTCTTTATACGGTGTAAAACTAACACCACCATGAAAGTAAACTTCTAAATTGGGCCAAACCTCCGAAATATGTTTTGCATTTTTCTTTTCTAATACTCTATTTAATAAAACTAGCATCCACGAAGGTACACCAGCTAAACTCGTAACATTCGAATTCATGGTGCTTTCAGTAAGCAAGTCTAGTTTTTCTTCCCAATCATTCATTAATGCAATATCAACTTTTGGAGCCCTAAAATACTCAGCCCACATGGGTAAATTTTGAATTACAATAGCACTCACATCTCCATTGTACGACTCATAATCGCCAAATGTGTCGGTTTGATGTGATCCTCCAAGTGCTAAATTTTTTCCGGTAAAAAGTTTTGTTTCAGGATTATTTACACAATGAAGTGTTACCATATCTCTACCACCAGCATAATGGCATCCGTCAAGGCTTTCGGGGCTTACTGGTAAAAATTTACTTTTATCATTGGTAGTGCCGCTTGATTTTGCAAACCATTTTATATCACTCGGCCAAAGTATATTTTGTTCTCCACGTCTTATTCTTTCAATATCTCCTTTAAGTGTTTCGTAATTTTGAAGGCTAATATTTTGTTTAAAATCGTCGTAATTTTTAATGTCGTCGAAGGAGTTTTTTTTGCCAAACTCAGTGTTAGATGCTGTTTTCAATAATTTCAACATCCATTCTTCCTGAACATCATGAGGATATTTCATAAATAATTCAATTTGGTGCATACGCTTTTTCATAAGCCAAGCCGCTATTGAATTTATGATTGCCATTGGTTTTTTAATTTTGAGTAAAAAAACTCTTTTTAATTTACATGAACAAATGAGTTTTAGAGTAATTCAGCTAAATCATCGATTTTTACCCTTTATAAGGAGTCAAAATCAAAAAATCGACCCAAAACGCTAATTTTTCGCATTAAATTAACATAAATTATCGACAGAAAAATCTTGCTATCTACCATAAATGCGGTATATTTGTATGAATTTTAGAATTAATCTAAATAAAGATAAGGCAAAATAGTCTTATTTGTTTTTTAGGAGTTGAATGAATTCGAGTTATACTTTAAAGTAAAGCAATTAAATTTAGTTAGATATGATAACAGTTTCGGAAAACGCAAAAAATCATGCGATTGAGCTAATGAAAAATGAGAACGCTGTTGAGGGTAC
>CAZRUA010000013.1:0-45824 GCA_964603125.1 uncultured Flavobacteriaceae bacterium
ATATATTATTAATTTTTGCTGCTTTAAGTGCTGGATTTAAAATAATTGGAGTGATAATGTCATCTACTAATGACCCAATAATTTTACCAAATGCAGCACCAATAACAACACCTATTGCTAAATCAACCACATTTCCTTGTATCGCAAAAGCTTTAAATTCTTTAATTAATCCCATAATTTTTAATTTTTAGTTAATTTTTAATTTTTGGCAAAAATAGATTAGTTAATTATTAAACCATTAATTATTATCGAGAACTTTGAACAACTCGTCTAACTTTGGAGTTAAAATAATTTCTGTTCTGCGATTCTTTTTTCTTGCCTCAGGTGTTTTAGCGGGGTCTAATGGGAAAAATTCGCCACGGCCTGCAGATGTAATTCTTTTTGGGTCAATAGTTGTTCCTCCTAATATTATTTTAGTAACCGATGTTGCGCGCATTACAGATAAATCCCAGTTATCTTTAATGTCGCCTGTACCTTTCATTGGCACGTCATCCGTATGACCTTCAACCATAACATTAATATCTGTGTTTTGCTCAAGAACTTTAGCTAAGTTTTTCAAAGCTTCAACACCTTTAGCTTCAACAGCAGTTTTACCGCTAGCAAAAAGCAAGCTTTCATCCATACTTACATACACTTTACCATTTTTGTTGGTAATAGTAAGCCCTTTGTTTTCAAAACCAACTAATGCGTCGCTCAATTTCTTTTTCAAATCCATCACAGCTTGGTCTTTCTTTTTTAGGATGTCTTCTAATTCATTCACACGAGCTTCGCGTTTTTTTAATTCTAACGAAAGTAATTCTAATTCAGCTTTTTGCTTGTTTAATTGCATTTCAAGCATTTTCAGTTCTTCTTCTTTTTTTAATAATTGTTCTCGTGTTAAATTTAAATCACCACTTAATTTTGCATTTTCCTTTTCATTTAATGCCAATAGCTTTTCAAATTTTTTCTCTAAAATATCATATTCGTAATTGATTTTATCATAGTTACGGGTTAAACTTCTAAAACCTGTGCCCATAATTGTAGTATCACGTAATAACCCAGAAAGCTCTTTATTCTGGCGAGCCAACTGCTCGTTTAATTCTTTTATTTTAGCTTCGTTGCCCTGAAACTCTCCTTTTACTTTTGCAAGTTCATCTTCACAAGATTTTTGTTTCGCTTGAGCCTCTTCTAGTTTACGAGCAGGAACACAAGATGTAAAAATAACAAGGCTTAATACCATTAAAGCCACTGTGGTTTTTAAAATTTTAGTCATTTTAATAAGGTTTAAAAATAAAGTGTAAATGTAGTTTAAAATAATGAAATAAAACGGCTGGATTTTGAAACTTTTCGATATATCAAACGTATAATTTACTACTAATAAGTTTGTTATGGTTAGTTTAAGTAATAATTGGATAACAGAAGGCCAAATAGATTTTGAGTATAAAAAATACATTGCTCTTGCTTATATTAAACAAATCAGCGATAGTTTTTCGGAAAACAAATTATACCCTCATTTAAGTGAACTCTTGCAACATTATCGCTCATTAATTGAAATCAAAACCAATGCTCAAAAAATTGAATTTGGAGGACACAAAACGATTGGGACTATAGATTTGGCAAATAAAAAAATTGTTTACGAAAGCAATTTGATTTTAAGCGAAATATTTGATGAAGTAAATAAGATAATTGATTTCTCTATTCCACTGTTTTATCAAACAATTTGTAACGGAAAGGAGTTGTTTTTAGAATTGGAATCTAGTTTAACTATGCAATCAATCGGAATTAGACCATTGAATACTGATGAGGGCTATTTAATACTTCAAAACAAAGAATTAAATTTATTACACGTTTTTAATTATAGTTTGTCGTTTTATGAGGCTGTTGAGGGAAATAGTCGTTTGTTATATACAAGATATATTGACTCATTTAAAACGAATTTAAATTGGAATCCTGAAAGCACAAAACAGTATTTATTAGAAAAGTACCATCATCTACCTAACCCTGCTGTGTTTTATTTTGAAAGTAAAAAGTCATTACCTTTTAATGAAACTTACCTGCCTTTAGTTAAGAGATACTTGGTAAGTAAGTTGGCTGCTTGAATAAGGTTAATGTAAATTCGCAATGTTACACGATAATCTATTGCATAAAATCAAAATAATATTAAATTTGTCTAGTTTTAATAGGTTAATTTTACAAAACAAATATTGTATGAACAAGTTGATTAAAGTTACTTTTGCTTTTATATTTATTATAAGTGTTATAAATTTTACATCTTGCGCAAAAGATAAAGGGGTTATTCCAGTGAATGTGTTAACTAATTGCGATACTTTGTCGAGTGTTACTTACACTAATTTTGTTAGTGGTATTTTGGCTAATAACTGCACTTTTAGTGGTTGTCATAATGCTGGTTCAACAAATGATTATACATCCTATGCAGGAATAAAGGCAAAAGTAGATAATGGCACCTTTAATACGAGAGTTTTAGTTGAGAAAAGTATGCCAGCATCTTATTCAACAGGTCCAACTAGTTTAGACCCTTGCACATTGTATAAGCTTCAAAAGTGGGTTAATGCTGGGGCGCCGCAATAAATTTACTTTCCTGTTAATTGTAAAAACATATCATTAAAGCGTAATCTAACACGTTCAACAAATTCTTGGTTTACAATTGATTTAATTTTTTCGATAGAATCTGCTTCTTCCTTGGTAAATTTAAATGTTTGTTCCATTGGTCCCGCTTCAAATTTCACCAAAAATTTTTCGTTCATTTGAAAAATCGAAATCGTAATACTTTGATGAGGTATAGTTGCTACAACACGCATTACTTAATTACGTTAAGTTCTTTTCCAATTTTAGCAAATGCTGCAATAGCTTTATCTAAATGAGCTTGTGTGTGCGCTGCTGATAATTGCACTCTAATGCGCGCCTGACCTTTTGGAACAACTGGAAAAAAGAAACCGATAACATAAATACCTTCAGCTAATAATTTTTCAGCAAAAGTTTGCGCTAGCTTGGCGTCGTAAAGCATTACAGGCACAATTGCCGAATCTCCATCTTTAATTTCTAAACCAACTTCTTTAATTCCTTTTTTAAAGTAGTTTACGTTCCACTCTAATTTATCCCTTAATTCAGTGGTTTCACTTAACATATCAAAAACGGCAATAGAAGCACCTACAATATGAGGAGCTAATGAGTTTGAGAATAAATAAGGACGCGATCGCTGACGAAGCATTTCTATTATTTCTTTTTTACCCGATGTAAATCCTCCCATAGCGCCACCCAAAGCCTTTCCTAAAGTGCCTGTTACAATATCCACACGATTCATCACATTTTTTAACTCAACGGTTCCACGACCTGTTTTGCCAATAAAACCGCTAGCGTGGCTTTCGTCCACCATAACTAAAGCGTTGTATTTATCTGCTAAGTCACAAATTTTATCTAAAGGTGCTACAAATCCGTCCATACTGAATACACCATCTGTTACAATTATTCTGTATCGTTGAGCTTGAGCTTTTTTTAATTGCTCCTCTAGGTCGGCCATATCGCAGTTTTTATAGCGATAACGTTGTGCTTTACATAATCTTACTCCATCAATAATTGAAGCGTGATTTAATTCATCCGAAATAATTGCATCTTCTTCGCCAAATAAAGGCTCAAATACTCCACCATTCGCGTCAAAAGCTGCGGCATATAAAATCGTATCTTCTGTATGTAAAAAATCAGAAATCTTTTTTTCTAATGTTTTATGAATGTCTTGTGTTCCGCATATAAAACGTACTGAGGACATACCGTAACCATGAGAGTGTAAGGCTTTTTGAGCACCTTCTATTACTTTTGGATGAGATGATAAACCTAAATAATTGTTAGCGCAAAAAATAATAACTTCATCGCCATTACTAACTTTAACCGAAGCGCCTTGTGGGGTTGTTATTATTCTTTCTTTTTTAAATAAACCAGCCTCTTCAATAGAACTAAGTTCTTTTGAAAGGTGTTGTTGAAATGATCCGTACATATAAATTTATGATTTTTTTGAACCTACTAAAATGGTTAAACAGCCAGTGTGCACTAGGCCATGGCCTTTATCTTCACTTTTTGGTACTATAATTTTTAAAGTGTATTGTTGTGTTCCGGTTGAAGCAAAATCCCAAAAAGATTTTCCTCCACCATCTTTGATATTATCAAAAACTACATTTTTGTTTGCGTCAATTAATTGAAAGGTAACTGTACCTAAAATTTCTTGAGCACACACTAAAACACGATAAGAATTTCCTTCGTAAAAAGTAAGTGGCATTTCTGCTTCTTCACCTTCCGAAAAACTTGCAGTATTTATTTGCCCGCTGCTTGCATAGGGAGCCAATTGAGGTAAACATTTGTTTTTAGCAAATTGCTTGCATTGCGCTTGAATAAGTTGGGTAAAAACTAAAGCTAGTAGTATAAAAATGGATTTTTTCATCTTTAGAGTTTTTCTTGAATAAACTTAAAACAGACTCATAAATTACTAATTCATGTGTTTGTGCTGTAAATATACTTGCTTTTGTCGGAATTTATCGAATTTATCGACCTTAATTTTTCTTTGGCTACATGCAAAATATAGTGTATATTTGCAATCCTAATTTACTGAGCGGATGTGGCGTAATTGGTAGCCGCGCCAGACTTAGGATCTGGTGTTTCACGACGTGGGGGTTCGAGTCCCTTCATCCGCACAAAAAAAGAGCCGTTAAGGCTCTTTTTTTATTCTATCACTTGTAATGCTTTTAAAACTTTGGGTTCTAAGTCGGCGTAACTCAATTCCTCTGAACTTAAATAAATAAGCATAATGTCATATTGCTTGTTATTCTCTTTAAGTTTTTTGTAAATATCTTCCTTATGTAAACGGTAGATTTCTTTTATTCGTCGTCTTATGGTGTTACGTTTGTTTGCTCTTTTGTGAAGACGTTTAGGCACAACTGCCAAGAATCTTACAGGAAATGGAATTTCAACAGTGTTTTCTTTAAAGATAATTTTAAACGGAAAAATAGTTTTTTGTTTGCCTTTGGCGTAAAGCAACTCAACATCTTTAATGGAACAGAGTCTTTCGTTTTTTTTAAAAGTATTCATCTTTATGGATGATTACTTTTTGTGAGCTTCTTTCAAGTAATTGTCTAAAGCCATTGTCATACTTGGTGCCTGAGGTGTTGGAGAGTGAATATCCAAACGCAACTTATTATCTAATACAGCACGAGCTGTTGTATAACCAAATGCGCCAATACGAATATTACCTTGTTTAAAATTAGGGAAGTTTTGGAATAAAGATTTTATACCTGCTGGAGTAAAAAAGATTACTACATCATAATCTAAAGTTTTTCCTAAATCCGATAAATTAGCACTTACAGTGCGATAAAAAACTGCTTTACTATAAGTAATCTTTAAATTATCTAGTAAATCAACAATTTGTTCTTTATGAACATCACTAACTGGTAATAAGAATTTTTCTTCGCGATGTTTTTTTATCACATCAACTAAATCGTGAATTGTTTGTGCTCCGAAAAATATTTTACGTTTACGGTATTGAACATACTTTTGTAAGTAATAAGCGGTTGATTCTGAAATACAGAAATACTTCATGCTTTCAGGTACAGTAACTCTCATTTCATTACACATGCGAAAGTAATGGTCAACTGCGTGACGAGAGGTTAAAATAACTGCATTATGATCAAGTATATTAATTCTTTCTTGTCTAAAATCTCTAGCTGGAACACCTTCCACTTTAATAAATTGACGAAAATCAATTTTAACATTATGGCGTCGAGCTAAATCAAGATAAGGGTTTTTATCGTTATCGGGTTTTGGCTGAGAAATTAAAACGGTTTTAATTCTGCCTTTAATTACATCAGAAGTTTTAATAGGAGCTAAAGTAGGGGCTTTAATCACCTCTTTTTCAACTTTAATTTTTGTAGGTTTTTCAACTACAATTTTTGGTTGAGTCGCTTTTTCAACTTTTTTAACTACTACTTTTTTAGTTGGCTTTGTTTCAGCACGACCAATTACTTTTTTTACAGTTTTTACAACTTTTTTAGCAGCTGTTTTTGCTTTAACAATTGCTTTTAAAGTAGTTTTTGAGATTTTTTTCTTAGCAGCAGGCTTGCTAACTTTTTTAGCAGGTTTACTATTTTTTTTAGCTACACTAACTGGTGCAGTTTTCTTTAATTTACTTTTTATGGTTTTATTTTTTTTTAAAGCCATTTTAAATCTCGGTTTTTTTAAATCAAATATTACTTGCTAAAATTTAAAATAAATTTTGAAACAATAGCTAAAGGCAATATTTCCAAGGCGCAAAGATATAAAATTAAATGAAATAATGAAACCCCACCTTCATTAAAGCATAAAAGCACCCCTCTAAAAACTCTAAATAGATAGAATAATGCTAAAACAATTAGCCCCGAAACAATAATTGTGTTTTGGGATATATCAGTGAAAAAGAAAAAAACTAAAACAGGAAATAAAAATACTCCTATGGCTTTGTTAGTTATTAAAACATTAAAAATATGATCGTAAATAATGTTTTGACTATTAATTATTCGTCCTAAAATCCAATTAAATATAATTTTTAGAGTATATCCAATTAAAGTAAATCCACAAATTATTAAATAAAATAAAACAGGGTGAAAAGTGTATTTTACAATTTGATAGTAGGAGTTAAGAGCAAAAAGAAATAGTGATATAGTTAGTAAAAAAACTACTAAAAGAACGATTGAAATACCTTTGTTTAAGCGATATTCATCTCGTTGCAAATCGTGAGTTGCATTTATGCTAAAAAAGGATTGAAAAAGATTTAAACCTTGTTTGTAATTATTAATGTAGAGGTAAATAAATAGGATGAAAACACCAAACAAAACAAAAAAGGGCCAAAGCTCTTGAGCGTGTTTTAATGGCAATGCCACATCACTTTTGGGTTGAAGCAAATGATCGGTGAAGATATGTTGGTAGGTACCTAAGAAAACAAAAGTCTTAAACATGCTGTTTTATAAAAACATATTCTACTTGTGTTTCTTCAAATTGAATACACGTGAGATGGTAAAGCCTAATTTAAATTGTCCCTTTAACCAGTTTTGTTGTGTACTTGGTACAAAAAGGGTTTCAGTAATTTGGCTACAGTTTGTTAAATTGATATTGAACACATGCCCACCAGTATTAACTTCTAAACCAATAGCCAAAGGAGCATAAAAACCATTACTTGTTGTACGAAATTTGGATGCGGTATAAAAATAGTCAATTGTTATGGCAAGGCGACGAGTGAAATTTAATTTTCCACCCACTCCGCAAGAAAATAACATATTGTTATCGTACGCTTGATTGTTTGGATTAATGTTGTTGATGATAAAATTTCTCCAACTCATTGATGGAAGTAATTCTAACGAAAATAGCTTGTTAAATTTTCGAGCAATAATAAGTTGTGAGAAGTAAGAAAAGCGATGTGCAGTCTTTTCTTTCGCAACTATTGAACCTTGATAAATCCCAGACTTTAAGCCAGGATTGAAACCGGCACAAGTGTAGGCAGCAATTGATAATGGTATTTTGTTATTTACCTTTTGTCTTAAAAAAGTCCATTTACCATAACCTTCTAAAAGTTCGCTTTGTTTGTTGCGCGAAAAACCAATAGTTATATCTTTTGTTAAACCGTAATCAAATGTAAAACGTATATCCTGCGCTTGATCTAACCCCCATAATGTGCTTGCTGCGCCAGTAGTAGCTAAATTACCAAATCGGTGACTCATTCTAAAATCAAGAGCTCCTTTTTTTAGTGTTTCTGTGGTTTGAGCGTTAACTAATTTTGTAGTGCTAAATGTAGAAGAAACGGGAACATTGGTATCTTCAGTTACATCAAGCATATTTAATAAATCATCTTGAGCATTTGCAAAATAAAAGGATGATAAACCAAGAACTAAAAATAATTTTCTCATAAAGCGTAAATATTTATAAGCCACTAAAGTACGCCAAATAATTAAATTATAAACTCTTCTTGACTAAAAACAAATAAAAAAGGCTGTGAATTTCACAGCCTTTAAAATTATGATAAAATTATTTTTATTTTTTGAACGCTTCTAATGTACATTGCACTGTAACATCTAAAGTTTCTGCAATGTTTGCAGGAACTTTAATTTTATAATCTGTACAGCTTACTTTGAACTTTGCATCAATGATTATTTGACCGCCTTTAATAGTTATTGTTCCAGGGATTGTAATTTCTTTTTTCACACCATGCATATCCATTGTTCCTTTTACATTTACCTTATTTACACCATCTTTAGTATAATCAATTGTTTCTTGAATTTTACCAGAAAATGTGGTCATTGGATATTTTTCGCTTTCCATATATTGGTCGTTGAAATGCTCTTCCATTGTTGCATTATCAAATTTAAACGAACGGTTACTAAGTTTAAATGCAATAGTGCCAGCTTTTGTATCCATAATTGGTTTAGCAGCTTTGTTAATTGCTTCTACATCTTTAACAACCGTTTCAGAGAAGAATTTTACAAAACCTTCTTTTCCTAGATAAATTTGTGCCTTAGAAATAGAAGCAAAAGCTAAAATGGCTGTGAATGATAATAATAATTTTTTCATGATTTTATTTTTATGAATTGGATATTAAGTTTTATGTGTTAAGCAAATACTGTTCCGAAAATATTTGTACTTACAAATGTAAGATTATTTTTTAGTTTTCAAATTTTGTAAATATTTGTCTATTAATCTTGGAAAAGCGTAATTTTTCAGCTCTTTTTGCCTTATTTTAATCAAATTTGAGGTTTTTTCGAGGTTTTTTTCAATTTTTAGAGTGATAAATTGTGAAAATAGGTTTTGATGAGATAAAATATGTTTAGACAGTTTTGTGCTATCGGTTACAACATACTTGTTGTCAGTTAATATGTTTTTTAAAGCCTTTAATTCTAAAAACTCATCAATACTTAGATCTTTTTCGCTTTCAATTAAAGGAAACTGATACAGGTTTTGCCAAATATCTTTTACCGTTCTCTTTTCGATATAGGTGTATTCATCCTTATTAATAACTATAAAGTTGAAGTACCTATTTCTAACTTTTGTTTTTTTCTCTTTGTTAGGTAAGCTATTTTGTAAATCGTTTTTATATGCAAAGCAGGTTTGAGTAAAAGCACATTCTTTACAATTAGGCTGCTTTGGAGTGCAATGAGTTGCTCCAAACTCCATAAGAGCTTGATTAAAATCGCTTGGCTTATCAGCACTAACTAATATTTGTGCTAACTCTTGAAACTTCTTTTTTCCTATTGTACTGTCAATAGCATCCTCAATCCCAAAAATTCTGGATAAAACCCTGTATACATTTCCATCTACTGCAGCAACCTGTTCATTAAAAGCAATTGAAGCAATGGCTGCGGCAGTGTAAGGACCAACGCCAGGAAGCTTTAGTAACTCATTATAACTATCAGGAAATTTGCTTTTGTAATTATCTACTACAAATTTTGCAGTTTTATGAAGGTTTCTGGCTCTTGAATAATAGCCCAACCCTTGCCATAACTTCATAACCTTATCTTCTGGCGCCTTAGCTAAATCATCTACCTTAGGGAAATTTTTCACAAAGCTTAAATAATAACTGGTTCCTTGTGCTATTCGGGTTTGTTGTAAAATTACTTCCGAAAGCCATATATAGTAAGGGTTTTTGGTTTCTCGCCAGGGTAATTCCCTCTTGTTTAGCTCATACCAGCCAAGCAATTTGCTTTGAAAAGAACGTATTTGATTGATTTTTAGTTGGATTGACACCTTTATTTATAGTTTTTAATTGCATACAATATTAATAAAATGTTTTGTGGTTAAGATATTAATCTTATCTTTGCCACCCAATTTAAAAATTAGTATCAAAATATTGATTTTAAATAGATTAGAATAAAATGACAAAAGCAGACATAATAAACGAGATATCGGAAAAAACAGGAATTGAAAAATTAGCTGTTCAAGCTTCGGTTGAGTCTTTCATGAAAATTGTAAGAAACAACATGGCAGAAGGTAAAAACATTTATTTACGCGGGTTTGGAACCTTTGTAGTAAAAAAGCGTGCTGAAAAAACAGGTCGTAATATTTCAAAAAATACTACGGTAATTATTCCAGCTCACTACATACCGGCGTTTAAACCAGCTAAAACTTTTGCTGAAAAAGTGAAGAGAAACGTAAAGGTTCAAGAGGGCCAATAAAAAATTAAAACATGAAGTCGACTACAAAATTGCAACTCGCATTATTAGTTGGCGGAATAGTTCTGACAGTTCTTTTATTTATTGCAAAAAAAACACCATCGGTAGCTTCTAAAAAGCCCGAAAACGCTAAAATGCAGGTTCAAAACGTAATTCGAGATTATGTTGTGAAAGCAATTAGTGTTTTGGATAAAAAGGATAAAGCTAAGTTTGCTACTTTAGAAGCAGAGCTTAATGCAGCAAAACCTTTTTTAAAGCCACAATGTCTGGATACAATCACCAAATTTTGGGATAATTTAGACCTACCAGCTGTAGCTAGTTATTTTGTTGAAGAAAAAGCAAAAATAACGAACCAAGCTGAGCACTGGTTTTTGGCTGGAGAGAGATACTATCGCTCAGTTAATTTTGTTGAGGAGAATGAAATTCGCGGACCATTTTACAATCAAGCAATAATTTGTATTGATAAAGGCTTGGCAATTGACCCAAAAAACTTTGAAGCAAAAGTACGAAAGGCAGCAAGTATTGTGGATGGATCGGAGTTTAACGGTAATGACCCAATGAAAGGAATTGCATTGCTCAGAGAATTAGAGAAGCAAGATAGCACAAACATAAATTTACAGATTGCGTTTGCTATGTTCTCTTTAAAATCTCAACAATTTGATAAAGCTTTAAATCGTTTTAATAAAATTACAAAATTAAAACCCGATTATTTGGAAGCTTATTTATATATGGCCGATGTGCATAAACTGCAAGGTGATACAACAGCTGCAATTGCTGATTTAGATAATTTAATAAAAAATTGCAAAGATGAAGAAACAAAAAAAGTAATTAAAGAAAGCATACTAGAACTTAAAAAATAAATATATTAATAATTAAAATTTAGAAACCATGCCAAGCGGAAAGAAAAGAAAAAGACATAAAATGGCAACTCATAAACGTAAAAAGCGTTTAAGAAAAAATCGTCATAAGAAAAAATAATTTAATCTAAAGGATTAGATTAGGGATTTTTGCAAATGGAGAGGAAAGTAATTTTTCTCTCCTATTGTTATTTATATGTTTTTTAAGAGTTCTTAATTTACAAGTGTTTGAGTTAATTTAGCTCAAATTTTACCTATCTATAACTTTAGTTTTTTTACTGTATTAATCGAGTTTTAAAACTCATAAAACATATTTAGCGTGAATTACGAATTAATAATCAATTCAACGCCAAACGAAGATGTTATTGCATTACTTAGTGATAAACGCTTGGTAGAGCTTCATCGCGAAAAACACAATACCAAATTTTCGGTTGGTGATATTTATTTAGGAAGAGTTAAAAAGGTAATGGCAGGTTTAAATGCTGCCTTTGTTGATGTAGGGTACGAAAAGGACGCTTTTTTACATTATTTAGATCTTGGGCCACAGGCTTACAGTTTAATTAAATACACTGAACAAGTTAAAAACGGAAAGCAAAACGTTAGTAACTTAATGTATTTTAAAAACGAAAAGGATATTCCGAAAGATGGAAAAATTGGCGACATCGTAAAATCAGGACAAGAAATTTTAATTCAAGTTGCCAAAGAACCTATTTCATCAAAAGGACCGAGAATAACATCTGAGTTATCGTTAGCCGGACGTTACATTGTTTTAATTCCGTTTGCCGAAAAAATTTCAGTTTCTCAAAAAATCAAAAGCTTTGAAGAAAAAAATCGCTTAAAGGAATTAATGCAAAACATTAAACCTAAGAATTTTGGTGTTATTGTGCGTACTGTTGCTGAAGGTAAAAGTGTTGCCGATTTAGAAAATGATTTAAATACTTTGGTTGCTCGTTGGGAAGAGTGTTTCAACACTTTAAAAACTGCTCAATCTCCATATCAGGTTTTAGGTGAAATGGATAGAACTAACGCTATGTTGCGCGATTTGCTAAACGCAAATTTTAGTAATATCCATGTTAATGATTCGGGAATGTTTGAGGAAGTGAAAACTTACCTAAAAAATATTGCTCCAGATAAATTAAGTATTGTAAAACATTACGATAGTAAAACTCCAATCTTCGATCACTTTGGAATTGAAAAACAAATTAAGGGTTTGTTTGGAAAAACAGTGAATATGAAGAGTGGCGCTTACTTAATTGTTGAGCACACCGAAGCTTTACATGTTATTGATGTAAATAGCGGAAACCGTGCAAAAGGAGATAGAAACCAAGAAACAAATGCATTTGAAGTAAATTTAGAAGCGGCTGTTGAGGTAGCGCGTCAATTGCGTTTACGCGATATGGGTGGAATCATTGTAGTTGATTTTATCGACATGCACGATCAGGAAAACCGAAAACTTCTTTTTGATAAATTAAAAGAAGAAATGAAGTTGGATAGAGCGAAGCACAACATATTACCTCCAAGTAAATTTGGCTTGGTTCAAATTACGCGTCAACGTGTTCGTCCGGAGATGAATGTTGAGGTTTTAGAAACTTGTCCAAGCTGCCAAGGCACTGGAAAAGTAGAACCAAGTGTTTTATTTGTAGATCAAATTGAAAATACATTACGTTATATTATCAAAGAACAAAATTTAAAAACAGTTACTTTACATGTTCATCCTTATATAGAAGCTTTTATAACCAAAGGGTTTTTCTGGAAGAGCTTATTGCATAAATGGAAAAAAACATATGGTGGTAAAATCACTGTTAAACCAATGGCCAGCTATGGTTTTATGGAATACAAGTTTTTTAACGAAATGGAAGATGAAATTGTTATCTAAAATATAATTGAAACCCCAGTTGTTAAACTGGGGTTTTTTGTTTGTTGTATCTACTGCGCACATTAAGTGTTCGATTTCGCACACTATCTTTTCCACTACATTTTTGAATTGCCTGATAATCAAAACAGTATTGTTTTGGTATGCTTATCGTTTTGTTTGGCACGGAAGAAAAATTTCCCGTAAAAAATAAATCAAAAAGTAAGTAACAAATCAAAACAATTAAACGTCATACGACAAAACCCGCAAAAATAAACAACATGAAAACAATTAAATTAACTCTCATCGCTTTAGTAATGTTTACTTCAGCAATGGCTTCAAACAACAAAAATGGTTTAAGCATAGGAAAACAAATTCAAAAACAATTTTACCTAAAAACGCCTATTAGCGAGGCCGAGGAGGTTGAAGTATTATTTTCAACTGACGAGTGTGGTTACGTGAATAGAGTTAGTGCAAAAACAAATAACATTGAATTGAAAAATGCAATTGAAAGTAATTTTTTAAAAATGAAAATTACAAAGTCGGTAGCAAATACAACATACAAAACTACCGTTAAAATTAAAGTAGGATAAGTCTATACTTTTCTTGTTTGGAATAACAAGTATATACTTGCTGCAAACAAAAAGAAAGCTCCGGTTTGGTGCAAGGCGCCAAGCACAATTGGAACATGATAGATAAGTGTTAAAACACCTAAAGTAAATTGTATAAATACACCTATCAAAATTAAATTAGCACCCAGTTTTTGTTGGGGTATTAAATTTAGTTTACGTGATTTCCAATAAATGAAAGTTACAAAGGCAACTACTATTATGGCTAGTGTACGGTGAACAAATTGAATTCCGCTTGGATTTTCGAAGGCGTTAGCAAAAATAGTTTCTTTCATCGTAACTTGTTCAGGCATCCATTCATCGCCCATTTTGGGCCATGTGTTAAACACATTGCCAGGACGTATTTTCGCATTATTTCCTTCAACGTAGCCAGCGGTAAAGGCTCCATAAACAATTTGAAGTATTAATAATGAAACATAAATGATTATTGTGTTTCGTAATTTAAAGCCTTCGTTTTTTCGCACTTCTGATTTAGGATAAATTAATTGAAGCGCAAACCAAAATGTAAATGCAAAAACCGAAAATGCACTCATCAAATGTGTTGCTAATCTATAATGACTAACCGCAGGCTGTTTGTTTAATCCACTTTTTACCATCCACCATCCTATAACACCTTGCAAGGCACCAAGGCAAAACAGTAATATCATTTTTGGTAAAATTTCTTTTGTAAATTTTTTACGAGCTAAAAAATAAATAAAGCCACCCAAGAAAATAAATCCAATAATATTTCCAATACTTCTGTGAATATATTCCCACCAAAATAATGGCTTAAATTCTTGTAATGTCATGGTACTATTTACCAATTTAAATTCTGGGCTTTCTTGATATTTAGCAAATCGTTCGTTCCAAGCTTGATCAGTCAGCGGAGGGAGACTGCCCATAAATTTCCAATCAGTTATAGATAAGCCGCTGTGCGTTAAGCGCGTTAAGCAACCTACTACAACCATAATATAAACTAAAAAGCAACCAGTAAGTAACCAGATAATGATTGATTTGTGGGGGTTAGTTTTTATCATATCGCAAAATTATTTATCCTTATTTTGTTCATACCAAGCATCCACATGTAAATTTGGTAGTTTGTAAGCAGCCACGGCTAACTCATCGCAACGATTATTTTCAATATTATCTGCGTGACCTTTAACCCAAACAAATTTTACATGATGTTGATTGTAAATTTTTGTAAACCTAATCCATAAGTCAGGATTTTTGATTTTATCAAAACCTTTGTTAATCCAACCTCTTAGCCAACCTTTTTCAATAGCATCTACCACATATTTACTGTCGCTATAAACAGTTACGTTAGATGGAATTGTTTTTATTTTTTCTAAAGCAACAATTACTGCTAAAAGTTCCATTCGGTTGTTGGTTGTTAAACGGAAACCTTCAAACATTTCTTTACGATGATGCCCGCTTAGCATAACAACTCCGTAACCGCCAGGACCAGGATTTCCACTTGCCCCACCGTCGGTATAAATTGTTATGTTAGACATAGTTAAATGTTTGTTAAAGATGTTGAATAGAAAACTTCGGCGATAGTTTTTGTTTTATCTTCTTTTTTTTCTTGAGTAATATTTGATCGGAACATTTTAACGGCTAAGGCAAGTAAAACAATTCCAAATACTTTACGTAAAATAGAAATTCCGCCTACTCCAAGCCATTTTTCTATAAGTCCCATTTTTTTGAGTACAACAAATACAATAATAACATTTACAAAAATTCCAATTAGAATGGCGCTTAAACTGTAGTCGGCGCGCATAGAAAGTAAAGTTGTTAATGTACCAGTACCCGCAATTAATGGGAATGCTAATGGAACAACTGATGCAGATGCGGGAACTTCATCCTTGTATAAACGAATTCCTAAAATCATTTCTAATGCAATAAAAAACAATACAAATGAACCAGCAATAGCAAAGTCTTTCGTTGAAAGGCCGATAAGATTTAAGATGAATTCACCAGCAAATAAAAAAACCACCATTATTCCTAGTGAAACCAATGATGCTTTTGCTGCTTGAATTTCGCCAACTTTTTGTTTTAAAGAAATGATAACTGGTATTGAGCCAATAACATCAATAACAGCAAACAAAACCATAATTACGGTTCCAATTTCTTTAATATCAAAACGCCAGTTCATATTTAATTAAATTGCGTCAAAATCTACAACAACTGTTTCTGTTATTGGATGAGCCTGACAGGTTAAAATAAATCCTTCTTCAACTTCAGCATCAGTAAGGGCGAAGTTGGTATCCATTTTCACTTTTCCTTCAAGCACTTTAGCACGGCAAGTGCAGCATACGCCTCCTTTGCAGCTAAATGGAGCATCTAAACCAGCATCAATAGAAGCATCTAAAATTGTTCTATCATTTGTGCTAAGTTCCATTTCAGTTTCAATACCATATTGAATTACTTTAACTTTTGCCTTAACATTTGCTCCTAAGGCAGCTCCACCTTCTGCTTTTGCAACCGCTTCAGCAACCGCTGTAAAGTATTCGATGTGAATTTTTTCTTTTGCAATTTTAACTGCTTCTAAAGCTTGTTTGATGTTTTCCATCATTGGAGCTGGACCACAAATGAAATATTCATCTGCATTAACTCCACCATAATTTTCTAATATAGCTTTTACTCTATCTATAGTAAGTAAACCTTTTTGTAAATCACTAACAGCAGATGAAGGATGCTCGTATACGCTTAGGATTTTTATTTTGCCAGCATTTTCGGCAGCAATTTTTTCTAATTCATTTTTAAAAATGCTTGAGTTTTCATCTTTGTTGGCGTAGATTAAAGTTATTGTGCTTTGTTTTTCAATGTAAAGCACACTTTTTAAAATACTCATCATAGGTGTAATTCCGCTACCACCAGCAAAAAGCACATATGATTTTTTATTAGCACCAGATAAAACAGAGTGGAAATTTCCCATTGGAGTCATTACTTCCATTGAATCGCCAACTTTTAATGAGCGATTAATAAAAGTAGAGGCACGACCACCTTCAACTTCTTTAATGGCCACACGCAACTCTTTTTCGTTAGGAGCTGTGCATAAACTATAAGAACGGCGAAGCTCTTCGCCATTAATTGTAAGTTTTAGGGTAATGTATTGCCCTTGTTTAAACAAATACTCAGGTTGTAATTGAGCAGGAACATCAAATGCTACTGAAACAGCTTCTGCGGTTTCTCTGCGAATATCTTTTACCTTTAAGGTATGAAAACGTGCCATAAAAAAATTTTTGGCAAAATTACGGGTTTTAGCTGAGAATACCTTGAAATTTTAGGGAAATTAGCTTTCGATTAACATCAAAAATGGGATTCCAGAGGCACGACTTTTAGCCCAAGTTATATAATCAAAGTACTCAAAAGGTTCGCGCTCAAAATTGTCTTCTTTTATCTTGTTTAAATCTTCAATTAGTTTTTCGTACACTAGCTTAATTTGTGGAGATTTTTCAGATTGTGTTAAATCATTAATAAAATCGAGAAATATTTTTTCGAATTTAAATACACGGTTTTTATTGTCTAAATAACGTTGAACAGTTTTAAATACATTTGGTAAATAATCCATATTTTTTAATTCGATATGAATCATGAGTTGAAGTATATATGTAAAGCATTTTATATTTTCGTTTTCATCAATACTTTTATCATTTATTAATTCATTACTCCATTTAAGTGCTTCTTTTAACTTATTGTTGGCAAAGTAACTTGCCGCGATATTGAAATAAAAAAATGCTTTTCTTGTTGGGGTTAACTTAGCTTCAAATTTTGGCAAATCGGCCTCTATTTTTAGTGCTGTTTGTAAGGCTTCTTCATACTTTCCTAAAGTTTTATAAAGCGTTATTTCAATACTATTGGCGCTCGAAAAAAGTTTTGTTTCTAAGTCAAAATTACCATCTATTTGGAAAAGTTTATTTACATCATGTAGTTTTCTTAAATACAAAAAGGCTTCATCATGCTTTTTAAGTTGTGAGCAGATAAAGATAATATTGGTTAAACCAGAGAAATAAACATTAGGTTCTTCGGCAAACAAATGTGTGTTCTCTTCGATTAATTTGGCATTTGAAGCTAAATGAATATAGGAATTTTCGTAATCGCCTACACTAAAATAAAAGGCGCTATAAGTATGGTGATAAATATATTTGTTTTCAATATTTAAACTATTCTCATCATGCTCAAAATCTTTATCCATAAAAGACTTGAATTTATTTAATTCCTCTTCATTTCGGGCCTTACCTCCTTTGTTCAACTCCGAAAATAATTTACTTTTTACATTCCAAAAGCGGTTAAAAGTTTGAAGATTTTCTAAATTTCGTGAATCAAGATTTTGAATTTTAACAATATCTTCTTCTGCATCCTTTGAATACCCTGTGTTTTCAAGCAATCGTTTTTCCCAATTACTTATTTCAATCAAGGTGCTTATTTTTTCATATTTAACGGCAGTTTTTTTAATTGCGTTTAAAATTTTTGCAGCTTGTTCGTATAAAGCTTTTTTAAAAAGTATTTCAACATAATGCAAATCTCTTTTTAATGTAGCTTCAATAGATGATTCAGAATAAAGTAAATCAAGGCTTTTTAAAATGCTGTCGTAAAGTCTTGATTTTGTTACAGCAAAATTATTTACTAAAGCTTCACCTTTAAATTTTTCTAAAATTTGTTCTTCGTTGTAAGTTGATTGTTTATGAATAGCATCAATTAATTTGTCGGAAATAGTTGCGTTGCCAGTAGAGTTCTTTTGAAGATAATTTTTGAAATACCTTCTTTCCGCCACTGTAAGCGACTTAATTAATTGATGTAAATTATCAGAAGGTGTTTTCATTAATTATCAAAGTGTTATTAAAATTAAAACCAACCTTTTTTCTTTTTCGAAGAGCCTCCTAAACCTAATACACCCAACAATCCTCTCGCAATTTCCTTAAACACGGTTCTTCCAACTTGGCGAACCATAGTATTTTTACTTGCTTTTTCAATTAAACTAGGTTCTTCTTTTTCTTTTTTGGCTTCCTTTTTAACTTTAATTTCTTCAGTATTCTCTTCTTCAGCTGCAGCCTCTTCTAACTTAGCAGTAAGTATTTCATAAGCACTTTCTCTGTCGATTGCCTCATTGTATTTCGAAACTATTTGTGATGCTGAAACTACTTGTGTAATTTCTTCATCAGTTAAAATTCCCATTCTGCTCATTGGAGCTCTTAAATGAGTTGCTGCTAATGGTGTTGGATTACCTTTTTCGCTTAAAACAGTTATAAGAGCTTGGCCAATACCTAAGCTGGTAAGTAATTCATCAGTTTTGTAAAAATCACTAATGGGATAATTTTCAGCAGTTTTTTTAATTGCTTTTCTATCCTTTTCTGTAAAAGCGCGTAAAGCATGTTGCACTTTCATTCCTAATTGTGCTAAAACATCATCTGGAATATCATATGGATTTTGTGTACAAAAGAAAATGCCAACACCTTTACTACGAATTAGTTTTACAATAGCTTCGATTTGATCAAGAAGTGCTTTGGATGCTTCGCTAAATATGAGATGCGCTTCGTCAATAAAAACACATAATTTAGGCTTGTCTAAATCACCAGCCTCAGGAAATGAGTGATAAATTTCGGCGAGCATCTGCAACATGAAGGTTGAAAATAATTTTGGTTTATCCTGAATGTCTGTTAAACGAATAATAGATACAATTCCTTTTCCTTGAGCATCGCATCTTACAAGGTCGCTCACTTCAAATGATTTTTCACCAAAAAATTGTTCAGCTCCTTGACTTTCAAGTTCAATTATTTTACGAAGTATAGTAGAAACCGTTGCAGAACTTAAATTTCCGTATAGCTTTTGTATTTCTTCTTTACCTTCTTCTGTAGCTAACTGCATCAGTTTTTTAAAATCTTTTAAGTCAAGTAAAGGCAAATGCTTATCGTCGGCATATTTAAAAATTAGCGCAACAACTCCACTTTGTGTTTCATTTAAATCTAATATTTTTGAAAATAAAACTGGGCCAAATTCAGAAACAGTCGCTCTTAACTTAACGCCTGGTTGTTTAGAAAGACTCATTAATTCAGCCGTGCAGCCTTGTGGTGTGTATGGTATTCCATTAACAGTAGCGCGTTCTTCAATTTTAGGATTTGTAGCACCAGCTCTTGCAATACCAGATAAATCTCCTTTTAAATCCATCATTACAACGGGAATTCCTTTAACAGCCATGTTTTCAGCAATAATTTGAAGCGTAACTGTTTTACCGGTTCCTGTTGCTCCAGCTATTAAACCATGGCGATTAAGTGTTTTTAATGGAATTTTAACTTGAGCTCCTTGCTGAGGAACACCATCAAGCAAAGCGCTTCCCATTAATAAATAATCTCCTTTGGTAGTATAACCCTCAGTTATGTTTTTTAAAAAGTCTTCGGTGCGTGCCATATTTTAAAACGATATTTTTAATATTGGATGTAATTCTAAATTGTTTTTTGCTTGTTTTCTTTTGTAGTGATGGTCAATATCTACAAAGGCAACTCCAGTAATTGTAACGGTTTTCCCTTCTAAATTTTTTTCGTTAGTTTTTATAAACTCTCTCACTAATTTTATTTGAGATAAAAAACGTGATGTAGATGCGTATTCGCAATCGGGGTTAGCAGATTCAGATATCAGATAATTTTCATCGTTATCAACTAAACGCAAATGATAATCGCCATCCCACTCTTTTTTTAACTTATCAATTTTAGCTGTTACAGTATATGTTTTTAATTCTAAAGTCTGACGTGGAGTTTCTGATTTTACTTCTTCAGGAACAATTAAATCTCCTAAAAATTTAAGGCTACTAACTATAGCGTTTGTATCAATAAGAGCTGAGGATTGATCAGTACAAATTTTCACTTCTCTTCTTGTGTCGCCATTGCATGCTTCAGGATTATTTTTCCCTTTCTTTTTGCAAGAAAACGCAAGTAGAAGAATAAAGAAAACAAGGTATTTAAACATGCTGTTAAATTACAAAAAATGTTGGAAAACTATTTATGTCAATTCGATTAATAAGCACTAATACCCGAAATTAGGGAAGCTTAATAAATTTAAAAATAAGATGATTGATTGAGATAAAGTATTGACCTGATTTTAGTTCGCTAATATCAATTTTACTGCTAGCTGTGCCCGATAAAATTATTTCACCAGTTATATTATAAATATTAAAACGAAAAGGGGATTTAGAGTTGATGTTTAAAGAATTTGTTGCGGGATTTGGAAATATAGAAACAGTTGGATTGTTTGGTTCGGCCGCTATACCAATAAGTTGAGTGTTTAGTGTAATAGAATAAGTTTCCGTTATGCAATTATCATTAATGGTATGAGTAACTGAGTATACACCTGAATTAGCATATGTGTGAGTTGGATTAGTTTGGGTATCACTTCCTCCGTCTCCAAAATCCCAAAAGTGATTACCTATTGTTGAGGGAGATGAAAATTGAAAACTGTTGTTTATAAGGTTCGCAAAGTCAAAGGGCGCCCAAACATCATTTATACCTAAGTTCCAGCTATTTAAACTATCTCGCACAACATCGTGGGCAACTTGTTGTAAAAAACTGGCGTTGCTTAATGATGCAGTAAATGAATTATTTAAGACACTTTTATGAAATAGAGTTTCATAAAAAACACATGCCGCTAAATAAGATCCATCTAAAGAAGGATGGCTTTGGTCTGATTGATAAAGCTCTAATGTAGGGTTTAATGAGATTGATTTTCTAAATGCTTCTCCAACACATGCCATAACACCGTGTGTTGTATCGGCAAATAATTTATAAGATTCTTTTAATCTGTCTTGCATACCTATATATGTGCATACGGGAGGATAAGCTGAACAGTTTGATGCATCGCCAAATTTTCTGCCCCATGTTTCGTAAAATACTGTTTTAGAGCAAAGGTTATTCATCTTTATTAAGCTATCTAGTTTGATAGCATAGGGTAATGTTTGACTGTTTACTTGATTTGGCGGAAATGAAGGCTCTTGACTTTGCGCCTGCAGCACAACATAATCCCAAGCGTTTGAATTTATTTTGGCAATACTGGTTGTGTTGTTATAATGATTTTGTAAAGTGTGTCCACCAGGACAATTACTGTCAAATACCAACGTGTCAGAATTTGCTAATGCAATATCATGTATTAACTGAGGAAGATTATTTACATAAGTATAACTGTTTCCTAAAAACAAAACCTTTAAGCTTTTTTGAGCATAAATTAAATTATATGAAACAAAAGATAGTAGGAATATAAACGCTTGCTTTTTCAATTAAATACAGATTTAAACGAAATGCTAAGTTAGAAATTAATAGCGTTTTTACAAAAATAAGGCTAGGAGATATTTCTTTTTAAAAAATGGGTGAACTGGTATCTTGGTTCCACAAACGGTGTTCATAACCGCATTTTCAGTTCATAAATAAACTCTGCATGGTTTTATAAAGAGATTCAAACTTCCACTAATTTTATATTAAAATTTAAAAATATACATATGGAAAAATTAATTGCGTATTGGTGGGTTCTTATACCTGTGCTAATGCTAGTGTTTTACAAACTAATCTTTCGTTTATTAGGGATAGTTATAATACCTGAAGATAAAATAGGATTAGTAACAAAAAAGTTTGTGTTATTTGGCGAACACAAAGAGTTGCCCGATGGGCGTATTATTGCTGTAAATGGAGAGGCAGGCTTTCAGGCCAGAGCTTTGGCTCCAGGAATTTATTTTTGGAAATGGATTTGGCAATATGAAATAACACAACAAGTTTTAACTGTTATTCCTCAGGGAAAAATAGGATTACTAGTTGCTAAAGATGGTAACGAATTAGAAACGGGTAAAATTTTAGCTAGAAAAGTAGATTGTGATTCTTTTCAAAATGCTGAAGCTTTCATAAAAAATGGAGGACAAAAGGGACGTCAAAGCGCTTATATTACTGCAGGTACTTATCGTATTAATACATTTTTGTTTGAAATTATGTTAACGGATATGATTAGTATTAGTGAAAATATGGTGGGTATTGTAACAACTATGGATGGCGCTCCAATTGAAGAAGGAGCAATTGCTGGTAAACATGTTGAAGGACACAATAATTTCCAAGATACTGATATGTTCTTGAAAAGTGGTGGTAACAAAGGTTTGCAACCGCAAGTAATTTTAGCAGGATCGTATTATTTAAATCCTTGGTTTGTTCAAGTAGAACAAATTAAAATGACTGAGATTCCTATTGGTTATGTTGGGGTTGTTATTTCATACGTTGGTACCGAGGGTAAGGATTTGAGTGGAGCAGAATTTAAACATGGTAATATTGTAAGTAAAGGTGAGAAAGGCGTTTGGGCTGAGCCTCTTGGTCCGGGTAAGTACCCAATTAATTCATACATTATGCGTGTAGAATTAGTTCCTACAACTAACCTTGTATTAAATTGGGCAAATGCAAGAAGTGAAGCGCATCAACTGGATAAACATTTATCTACAATCACAGTTCGTTCTAAAGATGGTTTCCCTTTTAATTTAGATGTGTCGCAAATTATTCACATTCCGACAAATGAAGCGCCTAAAGTAATTGCACGTTTTGGAAACATGATTAATTTAGTTGGCCAGGTGTTAGAACCTACCATTGGTAACTATTTCCGTAACTCGGCTCAGGATAGTGATGTGATTGCTTTCTTAAGCACACGTAAAGAAAGGCAGGATGCTGCTAAGAAACGAATTAGTGAAGTTTTAGATTTATATAATGTAAATGGTGTGGATACTTTAATTGGAGACATTGTACCACCAGAAAGCTTAATGAAAACTTTAACAGATAGAAAAATTGCTGAGGAACAAAATGTAACTTTCGAAACCCAAAAGAAAGCTGAGGTAACTCGTCAGGCATTAGAAAAAGAAACTGCTGTAGCTGATATGCAAAAAGAAATTGTAAAGGCTGATCAAGGTGTTTTGATTTCTGAGCGTATTGCAGATGCGGCTGTTAAGAAAGCAACCGGTGAGGCGCAAAGCGTTAAAATATCTTCTAATGCAGAAGCAGATAGATTAAAAGTGATTGCAGCAGCTGATGCTGAGAAAACAAAACTATCAGCTAACGCAGAAGCAGAGAAAGTAAAAATGCTTGCAAACGCAGAAGCTGAAAAAATTCAAGTAACAGGTAATGCTGAGGCTGAGAAGATTTTAGCAATCGGTAAGTCAAGCGCTGAATCCTATAAATTGGCGGTTAGTGCTATGGGTGGAGATAACTTTACTCAATTAAAAGTAACTGAGGCAATAGGTAAGGATAAGATTAAAATCATACCTGATATTTTAATTTCTGGTAATGAAGGTGGAGGTTCTAACGGACCTATAAGCGGATTGCTAGGTTTAAAATTATTAGAAGAGGTTACTAAACGAAAAGAAAGTAGCGAAAAGAAAGAAGAAGTTAAAAAGGATGAAGAGAAGAAATAGTTTGATTTTTTAGATTTTAAAAGGGTGTTTGAGTTAATCTTAAAAACCCTTTTTATTTAAATAACTTCTGCTAAGCCAACTCCATCATATTTTATGATTAAGTTATCGGCCGAATTTTCAATTTGATTATGTGTTTGAAACAAGTTGTAATTAAAGCTTAGAGGTAAAATAATAAATCTGTATTTATGATGGTTTAATTTTTTATGTTCAATTACTTTTATTTTTTCCGCATGTGAAATTTCTTCTACGTATAGGTTTTGAGGCTTTACTTTGTATTGCAAATGATAGTCTATTCCAAGTAATTGCGGAATAATCTTATCGTTAGGATAATTTTTCTCGGCGAAAGCAAGGGCAATATCGTATACATCTTTTAACCCATATTTATGATATTCTCGCTGTGTGCCAAAGTAAATACCAAGACCCATTAAAAAATCGTAAATGCTATAATTTGCAGTAACGTATTTTAAGGTGTTTATTGCTCGTTTTTTGTTCCAATAAATTTCCAAAGCATGTTCAAGCTTAACAATATCTTCTAATTGTTGTTTGGATAAATAGTTGCTTTCTATAATTTGATAGGGTGGTAGTGGGTCGTATTTAAATCCATGCTGTTCAGCCTTATAACGAACGGGAGTTCCTTTTAAGAATTTTAAAAAGCCCAATTGCAATTCAGGTGCAAAGAGTTTAAATACTTCTTCAAAACTATATTTTATATCCTCAATATAATCTAAAGCCAAGCCAACGATTAAATCTAAATGCATTTCAACCTTATGATCTAGACTTTTTATAATGTTTTTTGTTTTCTCAAAATTTTGTTTTCTGCTTACTTCTAAATTTGCTTTTTGGTTTACTGTTTGGATGCCAATTTCAAATCTAAATAAGCCTTTCGGAACATTTTCATCAATAAATTTTATAATATCAGGGTGTAAAATATCAGCAGTTATTTCAAATTGAAAAACATTATCTGGACGATGATGTTCTAAAATAAACTTAAAAATATCAATGGTAAAATCCTTCTTAATATTAAAGGTTCTATCTAAAAATTTAATAACCCTTCCATGTTTCATTAAATGCAATAACATGGCTTTTATATCTTCGTTAGGAATGTATCTTACTTTGTTATCTAAACTTGCTAAACAAAACTCACATTTGTAAGGACAACCACGTGAAGTTTCGATGTAGCATACCTTGTTGTACAGCTCTTCAGGACTATCTGTTCGGTATGGCATTATTTTGCTATACTTGGTTAAATCAAACATAGTTGCTTTCTCAAAGTAAACAACCTTGCCATTTTCCTTGCTAACTATATTAGGGATTCCATTAACATTGGGATAGTTATCAATGAATTCTCTAAATGGAATCTCACCTTCTCCGGTAATAATATAATCAACTTCAGAGTGGGCAATAATGTCGTCCCAGTCATGACTAACTTCTGGACCGCCTAATAATATTTTTGTGTTTGGATTAAGTAATTTAATTTTCTTTATTACCTCAAGAGTAGGTGTTATATTCCAAATATAACAACTGAAAGCAACTACATCAAATTCGGCGCAATGTTTTGCAATATCATCTTTGTTTTCTTTAATTGTAAACTCTTTCATGGCTAAACCTTCAACATCTTGATTTAGCTCATAAAGTAAGCGTATGGCTAAATTGATGTGAATGTATTTTGCATTAAGAGTTGTAAGAAGAATTTGCATGTGGTAAAGATAGACATTTAGATTTTAAATCTAAACTGAAAAAATGCAAAGCTTCAACTACCATGCCCACCAAGGGCGACACCATGGTCTGAAAATACGACCTAAACGAATTACCGGAGGAACAATAATTGTTACTGAGCGGTTTGATTTTTCGTTTACACTTGGTTTAGTTTTATTAGTTGTTGCAACATCGCTTTGTTCTTGCCCAAAAATATCTTTGTAGCCACTAGCGTATTCAATCATGGCGACATCCGTTTTATTAATAACATAAACAGGTCCGTCTATATTTTGAGTTTTTTTGTATTTAATTTCCTGAGTGCCAATTTCAATCACTTTAGCAGAGATAAAGTTCCCGTTTTTTAAGTAAAGAGTGTCTTGTGCCTTTGCCGCAAAAGCAATGAGAAAAACTAGAATTGTAAGAATTGATTTCATTCGAATAAATTTATATAACAAATTTAAGTCATTTCAATGCCAAATAAAAACTTTAAATGTTAAAATTTAATGCCTATGTAAGTTATTTGAGTAAAAGAATGCTAAATTTGACAATAACAATTCAAATTATGTCTAAAGCTTTATTATTAGGTGCATCGGGTTTAACGGGTTCGTTTTTAATGAATAAAATTTTAAACGACGATTATTATTCTCATCTAACAATAGTAGTTAGAAGGAAATTGGAAATCAATCATCCTAAACTTACTCAAATTATTAGTGATTATTCGAACATTGATGAATTAAAAAATAATTTTGAAGTAGATTTTGTTTTTTGTTGCTTAGGAACTACTATTAAAAAAGCTGGTTCGCAAGAGGCTTTTAAACAAATAGATTTAGAAATTCCTGTGAAATGTGCCGAGTTAGCTAAGCAAAACGGTTGTAAGGGTTTTTACATGCAATCATCATTAGGAGCAGATTCAAATTCCAAAAATTTTTATTTACAGGTAAAGGGTCAATGTGAAGATAAAATTAAGTCTTTAAATTTCGATTCCTTTGCAACGTTTCGCCCTTCGATGTTATTAGGACCTCGCAAAGAGTTTAGGTTAGGGGAATTGTTTGGCAAGATTGTGATGCAGGGACTTTTCTTTTTATTCATTGGCAAATTAAAACGTTATAAAGCCATTAAGGCTGAGCGAGTTGCAGAATTTATGTTGCAATTTCCGAAACCTAATCCAAAAGGTTACCGTATAATCGAATCTGAACAAATGTTATAGATTTGATTTTAAATTTATTTAATATTTTACTTCCAACTTTTTTAGCCCTCATTTGGGTTGATTATTTGCGCAGGATAGATTTGTTTAGAAATAAAAGTGTTTGGTTAGCTCTTTTTGTGTTTGCTATTTCCACTTGTACTCCATTTTTAATTCCATTTATTGATGAAGCCTTGACCTATGTAGGTGTTTTTAAGCGCAATGAATACATAAGTGATATGGTGTATTATTTTATTGGAGTAGGAATGAAAGAGGAGGGTTTAAAGTTTGCACCACTTTTTTTAGCTATGATTTTTTTTAAAGGTGTATTTCGCGAACCACTTGATTATGTTCTGCTAGCTTGCTTTTCGGCACTAGGATTTTCTTTAAGCGAAAATGTTATGTATTGCATGGAACATGGCGTTTCTGTTTTATCTTCTCGAGGAGTATTATCCGTTCCTACTCATATGTTTGATGCAACTTTATTTGTTTATGGTTTTGTTTTAAATAAATTTAATCCTAAGCCAAACAAATACATCTCTGTTTTTATTTTTATGTATGTAGCTGTTTTTTCACATGCTTTTTACGACTATTGGCTGGATGCTCAATTATTTAAAGGGGGTATTGTTATCACAGTATTTTATTACTTCATTACAATGTCATTATTTGCTACTATTTTAAATAATTGCTTAAATAATTCGGCGCATTTTAACCCTAAAAAGGTTATTAATTCAGGACGTTTGATGACTTGGATGATGACTTACTATTTCATTTTTTATTTTATTTTATCAATGATAGTGGTAGCAAATTATAGTTTTATTGACACCATGAAATATATAATGGTTACTGCGTTAATCAATTTGTTTATTTTGATTGTATTAATTGTTCGTCTATCAAGATTTAAACTTATTTCTGGTAGATGGAATCCAATTAGGTTTGAGTTCCCTTTTTATTTTTATTCAAAGGAGGAAGATGATCACCGTAAATTTTATAATTTTTTTCATGTTAAGATAAGAGGTGATAGTTACAATGAGTTTTACATTAATCAGTTTTATGAAGAGTATTTTAGCATAGTCCCTCTTTCATCAAAAAATACATTTATTGAGAAAGCCCGAATTGCCTATATCGAAAAAAAGATATATCTAAGAAACGATGAAACTTTTTATTTAGTGAAAGTGTTCCCCGAATACAAGAATAGTGAGTATGTTTATTTTTTGATGAGAGCAAAAACTAAGGGTCGCATTTTTTCAAACAATAAATCACCCTTAGCTTCTATCTATAAAATAGAAAGCATGGAAAAATTAGACAACACAAAAAGTTTCGCAAAAAGCTTTCGGTTTTTGGAATGGGTTTGTTTAAAGCCCGCACTCTAACTGATTTACCTTGGACTTAAACTAATATAAGGAATTAACATTTCCTCCATACTTACACCACCGTGCTGAAAAGTGTTTCTATAATAACTTACATAATGATTGTAGTTATTTGGATAGGCAAAAAATTTATCTTCCTTGGCAAACACAAAAACCGAACTAACATGCTGTTTAGGTAAAAAGGCATCACTTGGGTTTTTAACTTCAAAAACGTCTTTTTTTACATAATCCAATGTTTTTCCTTGTTTGTAACGTAGGTTAGTGTTAACGTTTTTATCACCGATAACTTTTGTAGCTTCTTTAACATGCACTGTACCGTGGTCGGTTGTAATAATTAATTTACATTTTTTCTCAGCAATTTGTTTTATAATATCCAAAAGTGGCGAATGCTCAAACCAGCTCACTGTAAGACTTCTGTACGCAGGTTCGTCATCAGCTAACTCTCGTATTACTTCCATGTCGGTACGAGCATGAGATAACATATCTACAAAATTATAAACAATAATATTTAGTTTGTTTTGCATTAAGTTACTTATACTATCAGCTAATTTTTTACCTGCATTTAAGTTAGTAATCTTGTGGTAGGACATCTTAATGTCTTTGCCGTTACGTTTTAATTGTTCACGCATTAATTCCTCTTCATGCATGTTTTTTCCGCCTTCATCCTCATCGTTAAGCCATAAATTAGGATAACGTTTTTCGATTTCACTTGGCATTAATCCTGCAAACAAAGCATTTCTAGCGTATTGTGTAGCGGAAGGTAAAATGCTATAAAAAATTTCTTCGGTATCAACTTTATAGTAATCATTGATAATCGGTTGAATCATTTTCCATTGATCAAAACGTAAATTATCAATTACTAATACAAATGTGTTGTTATGTTTATCTATCTCGGGTAATAATTTATTTTTAAATAAAGTATGCGACATTACAGGTGGCTTATCATCCTTACCGTTTAGCCACGATATGTAATTTTGTTCTACAAATTTAAAAAATCGCGAGCTTGCTTCTGTTTTTTGAGTTTTTAAAACCTCAAGCATACTCTTATCATTGTTTTGCTCAATTTCCAGTTCCCAATAAATTAATTTTTTGTACAACTCGCCCCATTCTTGGTGATTAAGCCTGTCGCTAATTTGCATCCCAATTTGCTGAAATTCCTTGCGATACTCCGTATTAGTTTTATTACTAATTAAGCGTTTGTTATCTAAATTCTTTTTTAATGAAAGTAGTATTTGATTTGGATTTACAGGTTTTATCAAATAGTCAGCAATCTTGCTTCCAATTGCATCTTCCATAATATGTTCCTCCTCACTCTTAGTAATCATTATTACTGGTGTGTCGGCCCATTTCGCTTTTATCATGGTTAGTGTTTGCAAACCTGATAAGCCGGGCATATTTTCATCCAATAAAATCACATCTATGCTCTTCTCTTTTAAAATATCTAAGGCTTCATCTCCACTTTTTGCTGTGGTTACATCATAACCCTTTTCGCTCAAAAATAAAATATGTGGTTTTAATAGTTCTATTTCATCATCAGCCCAAAGCAATTGTATTTTTTCCATAAATCGTTTTTTATTGTACAACGAAAATAATTAAGTTTTATGATGTAAAAGGTTAATTTTGTTTAAATTTACCACTATGTTTAAAACAAGTAAATTATTCATCATCTGCTGTTTTATGTTTGCTTTTGCTTCTCAAACGCAAGCGCAGCGATATTTTTTTAGCAATCATGTTTTTAATCGCAAGGCTGTTTATCTTGAAGGAATGGGAACAGGCGGTTTTTATTCAATAAACTACGAGTATTTATTTCACGATTATGGCTTAAAGCAAGGTTTGCGAGGTGGCCCATCATTTTTTATTAATTTTTTAGATGCAAATAAGCCAAAAGTATTTACAGGTAATTTAGAGTATGTAGCCTTTGGTTATGGAGGAGTTCATCATATTGAGTTTGGAGCGGGTTTGCAGTATTGTTTTCAAACCTATAAGGTAGAAGAGCCTATTTATAATGTGGATACCGTTTTAGTAGGTTATCATACTTACAAATTCAATTCATCAGGGCCAAGTTTAGTGCCACGAATAGGTTATCGTTATCAAGATCCGGATGGTGGATTTGTTTTAAGAGTAGGGTATACACCTTTATTTAGTTTTTTAGGACGTAACAAAACATATTTAGATGGCTCACTTATCTCTAAGGAAAAAGTGCCATTTCATACTAAATTTTTATGGGGCGGTATTAGTATAGGACTTTCATTTTATTAAGCTTTATGAGCAAAACAATAAACAAGCGTAAGATTATTAATGACCCGATTTATGGTTTTGTAAGTTTACCTGATGATTTTATTTATGATTTAATTAATCATCCATTTTTTCAGCGTCTACGTAGGATTAAGCAATTAGGATTAACCAATTTGGTTTACCCAGGAGCTTTGCACACTAGATTTCATCATGCAATTGGCGCTATGCATCTCATGACAGAGGCTATTGCAGTTTTAAGAAGTAAGGGAGTTAAAATTTCGGATGAAGAAGCACAAGCGGTTACAGTAGCTATTTTGTTGCACGATGTGGGGCATGGTCCATTTTCACACTCGTTAGAGCACAGTATTGTTGAAGGAGTTCATCATGAGGATATTTCGGAAATGCTGATGAGTAAGCTAAACAAGGAGTTTGGTGGAAAGTTAGATTTGGCAATTAAAATATTCAATAACAAATACAAGCGCAAGTTTTTACACATGTTGGTTAGCTCACAGCTTGATATGGATAGATTGGATTATTTAAAGCGAGATAGTTTTTTCACAGGTGTTTCGGAAGGTGTTGTAAGTAGCGACAGGATAATAAAAATGTTAAGTGTTAAAAACGATGAATTAGTTGTTGAGGCCAAAGGAATTTATTCGATTGAAAAATTTATTGTTGCTCGCCGATTAATGTATTGGCAAGTGTACTTGCACAAAACAGTTGTTGGAGCTGAAAACATTTTGGTGAATTGTTTGAAGCGTGCTAAGGAATTGGCGCTCCAAGGAGAAGATTTATTTGCTACTCCAGATTTTAAACTGTTTTTAACCAATAAGTTTACCAAACAGGATTTTTTAAAGAAACCTAATTTGCTTGAAACATTTGCTCGTTTAGATGATTACGACGTTTTTTCAGCAATAAAAGTTTGGGCTAACCATAGCGATAAAATTTTAAGTACACTTTGTAAAAACTTAGTAGAACGTAATTTGTTTAAAATTGAAATTCAAGCCAAACCATTCGAAGCATCTTATTTAAAGGCTTTGCAAGCTAAAGTAAAAAAGCAATTGAAAATAAGTGATAGTGAAATAAGCTATTTTGTTTCCAATGGTGAAATTCAAAACTCAGCTTATTCAAGCAATGATGTAAAAATTAATGTGTTGTTTAATACAGGAAAGGTAATGGACATCGCTCAAGCTAGCGACCAATTAAATATTGAAGTTTTAAGTAAAAAGGTAACGAAGTATTTCGTTTGTTACCCTAAGTAAATTAAGCTTATTTATTACCACCGTGCTTAATCTCAGTGTATTTCACTTGATTGGCTTTTACATCATCAGCATCAAAACCTATTTCTGCCATGGCTTTGCGTATTGCATCTAGGCTCGTTTTTTTGCTATTAAACATTACAAAAACTTCGTGCTTTACATAATCAACACTTACTTTTCTAACTCCATCCATTTTCCCTATAGCTGTTTCAATAGCTCTTTTGCAAAACATGCACTCTGCAGTAGTCTTGATGGTAGCTTTTGTGCGGCGAGGATTGGCTGCAGTAGCATTAAAACCTATTGAAATAAGTAAAAGAAATATGAAGGCTCTGAAAAATTTTGACATAATAAAGGGTTTTAAAATGCTAATTTACTATTTTTTTGATAAATCTTCTAAGGCTTTATCTAATTCTTTAAACTTAAAATCAAAGCCAGTATTTAAAAGCTTTTGGTTGCTAACACGTGAACCTTCTAATACCATAACCGCCATTTCGCCTAAAATCAATTTAAGAAAAAATGCCGGAGCTTTTAACCCTAAAAATGGTCGTTTTATGCTTTTACAAAGTTTCTTCGTAAACTCTTTATTGGTGGTGTGTTCCGATGAAGTAGCATTGTAGATTCCACTAAATTTTTCATCTTCAATTGCTTTCATAAACACCGAAACCATATCATCAATATGTATCCAAGGCATGTATTGTTTTCCTGTTCCGAGGCAGGCTGCAAAACCAAATTTAGCCGATGATATTAGTTTTTTGTAGGCACCACCATCTTTGCTTAAAACTACGCTAACTCTCACAATCACTTTACGTGCACTAAAATTCAAAACATTGCTATACGTATCTTCCCATGCTTTACAAGTGCTACCTAAAAAATCATTTGTAAAAGAATCTTCTTCAACGTAAATAGTTTCGTTGGTTACAGCGCCATAATAGCCAATTGCCGAAGCACCTATAAAAGCTTTTAATGATATGTTTTTCTTTAAAATTACATTTTGTATTAACTCACTACCCTTAACACGGCTATCAATAATTTCCTTTTTCCCTTTCGCATTCCATTTAGTATCCGCTATCGGTGCTCCAGCTAAGTGCACCACATAATCAAGGCTTTCAAAAGCTTTTTCGTCAATTTGTCCGCTTAAAATATCCCATTTAAAGCATTCATATCCATCTCCTTTGTAAGCTTTTCTTCCTAAATGTACTACCTCGTATCCTTTACTAATAAGGCTTTTCGTAAGCATTTTACCTATAAGCCCGCTTCCACCTGTTATTAACACTTTTGCCATAATAATTAGTATTGTATTCTCTATAAAATTACTAAAATACCTTTACATTTGGCTTAAATAAACAATTAATATGGTATTTGATAAGCACATTTTTATTTGCACTAATGAACGCACTGGAGCTGAAAGATTAAGTTGCGGTGAGAAACATGGTTTGGATTTAGTAGCTTCATTTAAGAAACAAATAAATGATGAAAAATTAAATATTAATGTTCGAGCTCAAAAGGCTGGATGTTTAGGGATTTGTGATTTTGGACCAACAGTAGCAGTATATCCCGAAGGTGTTTTTTATGTTGGTGTAACGAGTAACGATGTAAATGAAATTGTTCAATCGCACATTAAAAACAATGTTGTGGTGGAAAGGTTGCGTTTAAAAAAATAATGGATTTAGTTTTAAAATTAAATAAGCAAGAAGTATTAGAAGCTACAATTCATCAAATTTGTAAGGATTTTAACTGGGAGAATAATTTTGACATTGGAGTAACAAGCAATCAAGATGTTTTTGCAAAATTGGTTTTAAAAGTAGACGAGCGTTTGCAGGAATTAATAGAAAAGGATTTTGGAAGCTTAATGAATTTACTTTATCGAATAGATGTGAGTGAGAAAAGATTGAAGCAAGAGTTGAATGCGAGTAATGAAAATAGTTCGCGAGTAATGGCGAAATTAATTGTAATGCGCGAATTACAAAAGGTTGTAACGAGAATAGAATATTCAAATGGAAATAAAAATTGAACGAGGTGTGAAATCAGATTTGCCTCAAGTGTTAGATTTGATAAGGGAGTTGGCTATTTATGAAAAGGCACCTAACGAGGTTGAAGTAACAGTTGCTGAAATGGAAAACTGGGGCTTTGGTTCTGACAAGATATTTGACTTTTTTGTTGCACGAAAAGATGCTGCAATAGTTGGAATAGCTTTGTATTACTATAAGTATAGCACCTGGAAAGGTAAGTGTTTGTTTTTGGAAGATATTATTGTAACAGAAAGTATGCGCAGATACGGTATTGGAAAAATGTTGTTTGATGAAGTGGTGAAAGTGGCAAAGCAAGACAAGGTGCGCAGAATGGAATGGCAAGTTTTAGAGTGGAATGAACCAGCAATTAAGTTTTACAATAAGTACAATGCAAACCTAGATCCTGAATGGATAAACGGGAAACTAACATTTGAGCAAATTCAAAATTTGAATAAATAATTTATGCAAACAAAAATTTTTAAATTCGGTGGAGCATCGGTGAAAGACGCATCGGCTGTTAAAAATGTAGCTGAAGTATTAAAGCTATTTAAAGGTCAAAAAATTGTTATTGTAGTTAGTGCAATGGGTAAAACTACAAATGCACTTGAAACTTTAACAGATGCTTTTTTTAGTAAGGCAGGTAAATCCAGCGAAATTATTGAACAAATAAAACAGTATCATTTAAACATCATGAATGATTTGTTTGCTGACCATAAACATAAAATTTTCAATGAAATTGAAAACACTTTTGTAGAATTGGCGTGGGCAACGGAAGATGAGCCAACGGAAGATTATAACCGAGAATACGACCAAATTGTTAGTATGGGTGAGATAATTTCAACTAAAATAGTTTCAGCCTATTTAAATGAGATTGGTTTTAGGAATACTTGGCTTGATGTAAGAGGAATTATTCAAACGGATAATACTTATCGCGAAGGAAAAGTAGATTTTGATTTAACTGAAAACTTAGCAAAAACCGAGTTAACAAAACAGTTGAGTAGTGTTGATTTAATTGTAACACAAGGTTTTTTAGGAGGAACTTCCGAAAACTTTACAACTACTTTAGGTAGAGAAGGCAGCGATTATACCGCAGCTATATTAGCTTATTCATTAAATGCTGAGAGTGTTACTATTTGGAAGGATGTACCTGGCGTGCTAAATGCCGACCCTAAATATTTTAGCGATACTCAAAAAATCGATGAATTAACCTATCACGATGCCATTGAGTTGGCTTATTATGGTGCTTCCGTTATTCACCCTAAAACAATTAAACCACTTCAAAATAAGGGCATACCTTTGTATGTTAAATCATTTGTAAATCCCAATGCAGAAGGAACTATTGTTACCAATACAAATAAGCAATTGCCTATTCCTTCGTTTATTTTTAAAGTAAACCAAATTTTAATTTCTATTTCTCCTAAAGATTTTTCTTTTATTGCGGAAGAAAGCTTAAGTGATATTTTCGAAACCTTTTATCGTCATCACGTTAAAGTGAATGTTATGCAACAATCAGCAATTAGCTTCACTGTTTGTATGGATTACGATGAGCGTAAAATCCCAGCTTTAATCCAAGAGTTGCAGCAAAATTACAAGATATTATACAATCAAAATTTGGAGTTGGTTACAATAAGATACTATAATCAAGCAACTATAGATAGAGTTAGTGTAAACAAGCAAACATTATTGGAGTTAAAAAGCCGATACACAGTTCAGTTGGTAGTAAAAGATTTGTAAGCATATGTTTTACGCATTCCTAAAAAATTCTTATCTTGTAGTACATTATGTTGCGTAAGCTACTATATACATTAATTGCCTTTTTCTCGCTTAGCATTTGTTTTGCGGATAATATTTCCGTGGATTCATTGAAAATATTGGTAGCTAGATCTAAAGGAAATGCCAAGATAGATTATTTAAACAAGCTAGCGGAAGCAATTGTAAATACAGACGCTGAGCAAACCAAAAAATATGCTGACGAAGCTTTAATTTTGGCACAGAATGCTAATTATGATGCGGGTATAAGTGATGCTAATCATAAATTGGGAGTATACGAGTATTACCGAGATAAATATGACAAAGCTTTAATTTACTACAATAAAAGTTTAAAAATAGCTGAGGCAATAAATGATAAGCGATTAATGGCTCAGGCTATATCTTGGATTGGATCGTTAAACAGGGTTCAAGCAGATTATGACAAAGCAATTGATAATTATCAAACAGCTTTGATACTTGCAAAAAACTCGAAAGATTTTGATAGGGAAGCTTTTTGTTTGTTTTATATTGGTGAAGTTTACCGCGTTCAACAAGATAATCAAAATGCATCGAAGTATTATCAACAGTGTTTAGTTATTGCAAAAAAGCTAAACGACAATAATCGATTGGCTTATCTGTATAATGGTATAGGCGAAGTTTATCGGTTTTCGGGGAAGCAAGCGGATGCAATTTACAACCTACAGTTTTCAATTCAGTATTCCGAAAAAACTAATAATAAAAACTTACTCGCCAAAAATTATGTGGCCTTAGGTGAAATCTATTCTAGTAAGAATGATTACAGTAAGGCTCTTGCAAATCTTGATGAAGCATTAAAAGTAGCTACTGAAGCCAACAATAATATGATGTTAGCAGATTGCTATTTAGCTATTGGAGATGTTTACGAAAATCAAAAGTATTATGAGCAAGCCGAAAAGCATTATAAACAGGCTATTGAAATTTCGGGCAAAATAAATTACAAGCAAAATTATGCCTATGCATTAAATAAATTTGGAGGCATCAATATGGTGCAAAATAAATACGATGTTGCAGCTGAATATTTAAATCGTTCGAACAAAGCTGCCATGGAAATAAACGATAAACTCCTTGAAACCCAAAACTATATTCGCCTGGCACAAATTTCTAAGCTAAGAGGTAATCATGAGAAGGCTTTAGATTATATAAATCAAGCATTAGAAATAACAAACGAAACACAAGACGAAACCTCAGAAGCAGGTGTTTATGTTGAATTAACGGAGATTTACTATACTTCCAAAGATTATGATTTAGCTATAAAATATGGGGAAAAGGCAATTGAAGTAGCTAAAAAGAATCGCTTTTTTGATTATACATCTGAAGCAAGTAACCTTTTGTACTTAACCTATAAGGATAAAGGTGATTATAAAAAATCACTCGATATGCACATCATTTATACTCAAACCTTAGACTCCATCAAAAACGAAGATAATACACGTAAAATTTTACGTAAGCAAGTTCAGTTGGAGATGGATCAAATTAAAATGAAAGAAGAAGCGACCCGTAAAATTGAAGAAAGTCAGCGTAAAGCAGAGGAGGAGCGAAGTAAGCTGTATTTCATTATTTTACTAATAGGCTTTTTGTTGTTAGTGGTTGTAGCATTCTTCATTTACCGAAACTCCCGTAAACAAAGGTTAGCAAACGTCCTTCTCGAAAAACAAAAACATCAAATCGAGGAGCAATCAAACGAAATTAAGGATAGTATAAATTATGCGCGTCATATTCAGCAAGCTATCTTGCCCGAGCAATCTTTGTTTGATAGGATTTTGCCTAATTCTTTTGTGTTGTATATACCTAAAGATGTTGTGAGTGGTGATTTTTATTTTGCAAAACAAGATTATGACGAATCGGTTTTTGTTGCAGCGGCAGATTGCACAGGACATGGAGTTCCGGGAGCGTTTATGAGTTTAATTTCATCGCAAAAACTTGAACAGGCTATTAAAGATGCCGTTACTCCGGGAAGAATTCTGGAGAATTTAAACAGAGAAATAATAAATACACTCAAACAGAACGCAAGTGATTCAACTTCGCGCGATGGTTTAGATATTGCATTAATTAATGTTTCGCCAAGCTATAACGAAGACTTTATTGTAAAGTATGCAGGTGCCAATCGCCCCTTAATTATAATTGGTAACGATGGTTCAATTAATGAAGTTAAGGCAGATAAAGTTTCGATAGGGGGCTTTACCGATATTAATTATTCTTTCACTGAACATGAATTAGAATTGAAGGCGGGTGAAACGATATATATATATACTGATGGTTTTTCAGATCAGTTTGGTGGCGAAAAGGGTAAAAAATTAACTTCACGCAAATTCAGAGAGCTATTAGCAGAAATGTCGAAATTGCCTATTCGTGAACAAGAAGCAGCTTTAAGAAAGTTCTATTTAAATTGGACTAAGAATAACCCTCAAATTGATGATGTGTTGGTTATTGGCATAAAGGCTTAAATTAAAAGGGTTTTCATTACATTTGCATAAAATAATTAAGATTTATGAGTGAAAAGTTAGAAATTATTAAATCTAAAATTAAAGAGATAGGATTTAAAAAGGTAGGTGATTCTGATGAACTTATTAAATCGGGCATTTTAACTTCTATTCTTGTTGTTGATTTAGCAGGCGCACTAGAGGAAGAGTTTGGCATTAACATTCCTTTCAATGAAATAACCGTTGAAAATTTTAGTACGGCTCAAACTATAAATCAATATTTAGCTTCAAAAATGTAATATGCTTAAGAAGCTTATTCTATTGCATATAGTGCCAATTTTATTAGCTTTAGTAGCATTAAACTTTTTTGTTAAAGGGCTAAGTAAACAACCAACTTACACTTATTCTGTAGCAAACGAAATTCAAAAAGCTAAATCTGTTAAGCATTCATATAGATTTTTCCCATATGATTTAACTAATCAATTAGCTCTTAGTCTTGCTTTAAAAAACAAAGTACCAGTTTTGTTTGGATCTTCTGAATTAACATCAAATCATTTAAAGGGCTTAGCGCACAATTATTTTAATCAGGATAGTGTAAAGGATAAGTTTTTATCAGTTGGACACGCAGGCTTTCAATCTCTCTCTATACTAACAGTACTTGCAGCTAACCGAGAATTGATTAAGGACGCAAAAATTACTATAATTCTATCTCCAGGTTGGTTTGAAAAACAATATGCAAGTGGTACATCTCTCAACTCTTTTTTTGAATATTGTACCCCAAACTATTTATACAAAATAAAGCAAGATTCGGGAATTGATAATGAAACAAAAAATCATATTAAGAATTACTTATATAGAAATTACGATAAAATAAGTAAACCTGATGCAACTATACGTTTTTTGAGTAAAAAAGATGTTACACCATTTAATGAATCAGTTAACGCGCCTTTTAGATTTTTCGATGATTTGGAGGTTAATTTTCAGGCGAAAAATGACGAATATTTAATAAGCCAATGTAAAATTGTTGACTATTTAAAAGGTGTAAATACGGCACCCTATGTTTTTTATAACAGAAAAGTTAATTGGGACTCTTTAAAAACTTTGGCAAACATTGAGTTCGCGAAAATAAGTTCAAATAACGATATTGCTGTTGAAAATGAATATTATGAGAATTGGGTCAAGAAAAAAGGAAAGAAAACGCTTGACGTTGTTGATGAAAATAACAATCAGGAGTTTAAAGACTTACTGATGTTGTTAAGGTTTTTAAAAATTAATAATTGTAATGCTCAGTTTGTTATCATGCCTTTAAACACTCTGGCTCACAAAAATTTGGATATTTTGCAACCTACAATTTCATTAATAAAACAGGAATTAGTGAAGAACAACTATAAAACCTTAGACATGTTTAGCCCTAATTTACAACATTATCAAAGAGGTGTTTTAGAGGATATTATGCATCCTTATGATTTAGGTTGGTATCAAATAGATGAATTTATTTTAAACAATCAACATGATTAGAAAGAACATGGAGACATTTAAGGTTTTTTTGAAAAACACATTTATTTATATAGCAATTGCTATTGGTTCATATTGCTTGTATAATTACAATAATCATAATAGTAATAATATTCCACATACAGATTTTTCTTTCGTCTACGCTCAGTTTTAATGTTACCATTTTCGGATATAGATTTTTTTATTTTTGCAGCCTTTTATATAGCTGTTGTTAATCTATTTAGAATTTTAAAAACGGACGCTTTTTATAAACAGGTAACATTTGTTTTGACTTTAGTCTATTTAATTTTTTTCTACAAGTATTCGCTTGAGATAATTTTGTTCGGCCTTTTAAGTTATTTATACATAAGGTTTATTGCTAGCAAAATTAATCACAGATTAGTTTCAAGTATAATATTAGCAATACCAATGATTTTGGTGAAAACGCATTTAAATGCCTCTTTGTTTTATTTTGCCGGACTTTCATTTGTTGTTTTTAGGTCAATCCAAGTTTGTATAGACCATACCAATGATAAAAATCTAAACTTAGTTGAGTATTTTAATTTTTTGTTTTTTATTCCCTCTCTTTATATCGGCCCTCTCGACAGGTATAAACGCTTTAACGATAATTTTAATAACATAGCCAAAATAAATACAAGCGATTTTTTTCTTAAAGGACTTCAAGAATTAATAAAAGGTATATTGTATAAGTTTATTATTGCCGAGTTTATAAGTCGTTACTGGTTAAATCATGAAGCAGATCAGCTAACAACGTTAAGTAAGATCAGCGATATATACGCTTATACTTTCTTTTTATTTTTTGATTTTGCGGGTTATTCATCAATGGCTGTGGGCATGGCAAATATGGTCGGAATTGATTTACCTTATAATTTTAAATCACCATTTGTTGCTTTAAACCCACCCGATTTTTGGCAACGCTGGCATGCATCATTAACCAGTTGGTTAAGCGATTATTTTTTTAAGCCCCTGTATAAATATCTTAATCAGTTTAAAAAATTAAAGGCTTATCCTGTTACCAAACAAAACATAGCAATTTTTTTAACCCTTTTCACTATGGGTATTTGGAATGGTTTTGAACCTAACTTCATCTGGAGCGGAATTATTTATGGAGTTTATAGTGTTGTACATAACACTTATTCAATTGAGTGCCGAAAAAGAGATAAGGATATTTTGTTTGGAAAGCTTAATCCATCGGTCATAAAGTACGTGTCTATTTTTTTAATGTTTAATTTCGCTTGCATAGCTTTGTATGTGTTTAGCGGTCGATATAAATAATTCATATGATCTTCGATTTTAATATCAACCAATTTATTCTTACCGAATCTGCTTCCGATAAGGACTTTATTGTTGGCTCAGACAAAGTATTAAATCAAAAAGAAGTTTATGCAGCTCATTTAAAATTAAAATCTACACTTCAAAAAATTTCAATACCAAAGGGACACCCTGTTTGTATTTATGGCGAAAAGGAAGCGTTTTTTCCTATTGCCATGATTACCCTTATATCAATGGATATACCTTATGTACCCATTGATGCAATTATGCCTTTTGGTAGAATACAAAAAATTAAAGATGAAACTAAAAGTTTGATTTTAATTAATTGTTCAACTATTAAATGCGAAGTTGAATTTGATTTTGTGATTGATTCGAAGTTTGAATTGCAAAAAGAAAGCTTAAATACCGAGTTTCATTTAATACACAATCAAATTGACCCTGTAAGATATATTCTTTTTACTTCTGGTAGCACAGGTCAACCAAAGGGAGTGCAAATAACAAAATCAGCCTTAAACAGTTTTGTAGATTGGTACACCAAATGGCCTATGATTAATAATGAAGCAGTTTTTATGAATCAGGCGCCTTTTAGTTTTGATGTTTCTTTATGTGATTTCATCGGAACTTTTGCCTTAGGAGCTAAAATGATTTTAAATAATTATTCTATATTAAAAAGTCCTAATGAATTTATAGAGCGTTTACATAAAAACGAAGCAAACACAATTGTTTGTACACCGGCTTTTATGCAAATGTATTTATCAATACCTGAGTTTAATCAGAAAAACTTTCCCTTACTAAGGCAGTTTGTTTTTATGGGTGAAGAATTGCCCGCATTAACAGTAAAAAAAATAAAGGTTGCTTTCCCAAACATTAAAGTGGTTAATGCATATGGTCCAACAGAAGCGACAGTTGTTACAACCTATATTGAGATTACGGATGAAGTTTTGAAAAATAACCATAAATCATTACCTATAGGATATCCTCGCGATGGAGGTAAAATAGTTGTTATGGATGTTGATCAAGAAACAGGCTTTGGCGAACTTGGAATAATTGGCCCACATTTATCAATCGGGTATTTTAATGATGTTGAAAAAACCAACACTTCATTTCAACAATTTAACGGAGAAAGAGTTTATAAAACTGGAGATTTGGGTTTTATAAATGATGGGATAGTTTTTTATGCTGGGCGAAACGATAGTCAAGTAAAATTAAACGGGTATAGAATTGAATTGGATGAAATAACAAGTGTTTTGTTAAACCATCCAAAGATTGAAAATGCAGTTACAGTTCCGCTAAAGTCTGGCAATATCACTAAAAAGATTATTAGTTTTATTACCCTTAAAAGCGATTTATCAGAGTTAAATGCCACGCTTAAGGATTACCTTCAACAGTATGTGCCTTCATATATGATTCCGTCTGATATTGTATGTGTTGAAGAAATGCCTTTGAATCAAAATTATAAGGTTGACAAGAAGGCTTTGATTGAGTCATATCTGAATGGTAATTAAAATCGCACACAATAAATTAATTTGGATAAAACCCTTGCCGCTAACTTGTTGATTTTGATAGGTTTTAAATCTGAAGTCGTCGAAATTTAAACTAATTAACACTTTATTAACAAAAAAAGTGTATCTTTGCACCCGCATTGGTGAAATAGTCAATTTCACATTTAAGTACTCGTCGGCCCGTTGGCATTGAATACCTCTAAAAAGTTGACTGTAGCATCTCTTGGCAGTTTAATAAATTTAAAAAAACAAAAAATGACTTTTGAAGAATTAGGCTTGAACAGCAATTTGCTGAAGGCCGTAACCGAACTAGGTTTTGTTAGTCCAACTCCAGTTCAAGAACAAACGCTTGCTTTATTATCAAGCGAAACTACTGATATTGTTGCTTTAGCACAAACAGGAACAGGTAAAACCGCAGCTTTTGGTTTACCATTATTAAGTATCATCAATGAAGATGATAAAAACACTCAAGCACTTATTATGTGCCCAACTCGTGAGCTTTGCTTACAAATTACTAAAGATTTAGAAAACTATTCAAAATACTTAAAAGGTATCAATGTAGTTGCTATTTATGGTGGTGCTAGTATTGATACACAAATTCGTGCTATTAAACGTGGTGTGCAAATTGTTGTTGCAACTCCAGGTCGTTTGGTGGATATGATTGATCGTCGTGCAGTTGATTTATCTAATGTGCGTATTGCAGTGTTAGATGAGGCAGATGAAATGTTAAACATGGGTTTTAAAGAAGACTTAGATTTAATTTTAGGTAAAACACCACAAACAAAAAACACTTGGTTATTCTCGGCTACTATGCCAAATGAGGTTTCACGTATTTCTAAAAAATACATGAACAATCCTAAAGAGATTTCTGTAGGTAAGAAAAATCAAGGTGCTGAAAATATTGAGCATGCTTATTTTGTTGTTAACCAACGTGATCGTTATTTAGCTTTAAAACGCGTTGCCGATTATTATCCAGAAATTTTTGGTATGATTTTCTGCCGTACAAAAGCAGAAACACAAGAAGTTGCTGATGCTTTAATTAAAGATGGTTATAGTGCTGATGCTTTGCATGGAGATTTATCTCAAGCGCAACGTGATTTTGTTATGAAACGTTTCCGTAATCACACTTTGCAAATGTTAGTTGCTACTGACGTTGCTGCGCGTGGTATTGATGTTAATGATATTACACATGTAATCAACTATAATTTACCGGAAGATGTTGAAAATTACACTCACCGTTCGGGTCGTACTGCACGTGCGGGTAAAAAGGGTATGAGTATAGCAATTGTTACTCCTCGCGAATTAGGCCGTGTACGTGAAATTGAACGTGTTATTCAAAAGAAATTTGAGCAACACCAAGTTCCAAACGGAAAAGATGTTTGCGAAAAACAATTGTTCCACTTGGTACATAAACTGCATGATGTTGAAGTAAAGGATGAGGAAATTGAAAAATACTTACCAGCTATATTCGAAGAATTAAAAGATTTATCAAAAGAAGAATTAATTAAGCGTTTAGTAGGTGAAGAATTTAACCGTTTTTATAACTATTACGAAAATGCTCCAGACTTAAATGTTGGCGGAACAAGCGGTGCAGGAACCAATCCTAAATCTACTCGTTTCTTCATTAACTTAGGTGAAATGGATGGATTAAATCGTTTAATGTTGAAAGACTACTTAGCTGAAGCAGCTAAAGTTAATCCTCGAATGATTTTCAATATTGATTTAAAAGGAAGTTTCTCATTCTTTGAAAGTGAAACAACATTAAAAGATAGTATCATTAATATTAATAACGAAGGTTATGAGTTTAATGGTCGTAAAATAAGCATTGAAGTTTCTGCAGCACGCGGTGGCGGCGGTGGAGATCGTGGAGGATTCCGCGGTGGAGATGGTGGCGGAAGAAGAAGCTACGGTGGTGGAGAAAAGAAAAGCTACGGTGATCGCTCTTCATCAAGAGGTGGTTACAAAGGTGGCGAATCTCGCGGTGGTTACAAAGGCGGAGAAAGAAGCAGTGGAGGCTACAAAGGCGGAAGCGGTGGTGGATATAAAGGTGGAGAAAAGAGTGGAGGAGATAGACCACGTAAATTTTACGGGAATAAATAATTAATTTTAAGGGTTCTTAATCATATTTCAATTAAAATGTTGAAGTGATTAAGAACCTTTTTTAAAGTAAACAAAATAATTTTATGTCTAATTTAGTTGCAATAGTTGGCCGACCAAACGTAGGTAAATCTACCTTATTTAATCGTTTAACAGAATCGCGTAAAGCTATAGTTGATGAAACAGCTGGTGTTACGCGCGACAGACATTATGGAAGAGTTGAGTGGAACGGACGTGAGTTTGGTGTAATTGATACAGGTGGTTATATCCACGGAAGCGAAGATATTTTTGAATCTGAAATCCGAAAGCAAGTTAAAATTGCTATGGAAGAATGTTCAGTAATTATTTTTGTTGTTGATGTTGTGGATGGAGTTACTGATTATGATAAGGATGTAGCCAACTTAATTCGTCGCTCAAAAAAGAAAGTGTTTTTAGTTTGTAATAAAGTTGATAACAGTATGCGCCAAGCAATGAGTGCAGATTTTTATCAATTAGGTTTGGGAGATATGTATAATATCTCAGCGATTAACGGCGCTGGAACGGGAGAGTTATTAGATGATTTAGTAAAAACTTTATCAGAAGAAGGAGATCCAATTGATGATGAATTGCCACGTATTGCAATTGTTGGAAGACCAAATGTTGGAAAATCTTCTTTAACAAATGCTTTATTGGGTCAAGAAAGAAATATTGTTACAGATATAGCTGGTACAACGCGTGATACAATACATACAAAGTATAATGCCTTTGGACATGAGTTTTGGTTGATTGATACAGCTGGTATTAGAAAGAAGGCAAAAGTGTCGGAAGATTTGGAGTTTTATTCTGTAATGCGTTCTATTAATGCTATTGAAAGTTGTGATGTTGTTATTTTAATGTTGGATGCAACACAGGGTATCGAAGCACAAGATTTAAGTATATTTTCTTTAGCACAAAAAAACAATAAAGGTATTGTGGTGTTGGTGAATAAGTGGGATTTAATTGAAGATAAGGAAGCAAATACCATTAAAAAATATGAAGAAAGAATACGTGAACGTTTAGCGCCTTTCCGCGATGTTCCTATTTTATTTATATCAGCAACTGAGAAACAAAGGATTTTAAAGGCAGTTGAAGTTGCAATGCAAGTGTATGAGAATAAAACAAAGAAAATTCCTACACGCAAATTAAATGATTTCTTATTGCCTTTAATTGAAAATTATGCACCACCTGCTGTAAAAGGCAAGTTTGTGAAAGTAAAATATGTTTCTCAATTAAAGATTAGAACTACAGCATTTGTTTTCTTTTGTAATTTACCACAGTACGTTACCGAAAACTATAAGCGCTTTTTAGAAAATCGAATCCGTGAAGAGTTTGATTTTACAGGAGTTCCAATCCAGTTACTTTTTAGAAAAAAGTAAGACTACATTTTAATATAAACTTAGTATTGTTTCGCTCAGCGAATTAGATACCTATTGTAAAAACATGAATAAATTAGTTTCAAAAAAATGCCAGCGTTGCGGCACAAGTATTCCTTGCAACGTGGAAGACATTAAAAATTGTTTTTGCAGTAAAATAGAATTATCAGAAAAAACAAGAGCTT
>CAZRUA010000014.1:0-45558 GCA_964603125.1 uncultured Flavobacteriaceae bacterium
AATGTAGATCCTGCAACACCATGCTTTGCCATTTTATCAGCAACTTTATATCCTTCTAAAATATGTGTAAATGTATTTACTTTAAAGCCCATGCTATCTGCAACATGCATTAACATGTTTATTTCGCTTTGAACATAACTATGGCAAGTGATAAAACGTTTTTTATTTAAAATTTCTACTAAAGCCTCTAGCTCTAGATCTTTTCTAGGCGCAATTTTTGATTTATCTTTACTTTCATTAAACGATTTCCATTGAGCTTCATATTGTTTAGCTCTAGTAAACAAATCAAAATAAACTTGTTCTACACCCATACGTGTTTGTGGAAAGCGCACTGTATTTAAATCACCCCAGTTAGATTGTTTAACGTTTTCACCTAAGGCAAATTTTATAAACCCGTCAGATTTTTCAAACTTCATATCTTCAGCATTTTTACCCCAACGTAATTTAATTAATTGAGCTTGACCACCAACTGGATTAGCAGAGCCATGCAAAAGCTGAGCACTGGTTACACCACCTGATAATTGGCGATAGATATTAATATCTTCCGGGTCAATTACATCACCAATTCTTACTTCCGAACTTGAGGCTTGACTTCCTTCATTAACTCCATTACTTATTGCAATATGCGAGTGCTCATCAATAATCCCTGGTGTTAAGTGTTTGTTTGTACCATCAATTTCAATTGCACGAACACTTTTAGGAACAGCTAAATTTTCACCAATACGTACAATTTTTCCATCAGTAATTAGCACATCTTTGTTCTTCAAAACACCTTCTACTGAGTCGTTTGTCCATACTGTAGCGTTTTTAACTAATACAGCATCCCAGCGCTTGTAAAATTTATCTTTTAAACTTTCTTCTGTAAGAGGTTTGCCATAAGCTGCAAATGGATAAATCATTTCACCCATATACATTTCATCTTTTTTGCTGGATTTTTTCTCACTTACTTTTGCATCTTCAATTTTAGAAGCTTCCCATGTAAACCATACGCCATCCATTTCCTGGCCTTTGCCTTCCATTTTTTTAGTCAGGTCGTTGTAATTACCTGATAAGCGAATAATGTTTGCACTATCTTGTAAATAGCTAAAAGTAACTAAGTTGTTTTTAATTGAAAAGCTAACATTTGTTTTTAAGGTATCTTTTAAATTAATAGTTACTGCAAGCTTTTCAATATCACCAGCGATATCAAATTTGTATTCTTTACTTGCTTTATTAGAGTTTGTAATTTTTAAATTGTATTTCGCACGAACGTCAATTGAGTTTATATCGCTGTACTTAAACTGCTCACCATTCACCCAGTTTTCATGAATTGTAGCTCCTTCTTCAAAAATATTTTTGCTTGTTATAATAAAATTTGCAAGCATTCCTTTTTTTAAAGCTCCAATTTTATCTGTCATACCAAGCATTTGCGCTGGAGTAAAAGTTAAAGCTTTTAAAGCATTTTTTTCACTTAATGAATACGCAATTGCTTTACGTAAATTTTTCAAGAAAAGTTTTTTATCTTTTAAATCACTTGTTGTTAAAGCAAATGGAATGTTAAGTTTAGCAAATGCTGCTGGGTTAGATGGAGCCATTTCCCAATGTTTTAAATCATTTAATGAAACTAATTCTGCCTCAAAAGGATCTTCAACATCATAAGCATCTGGAAAGTTAAGTGGTAAAATATATTTACAATTCGCATTAAAAGCGTCCTGTATAGTTTGATATTCGTTTCCTCCAGCCTTTATGATGAAATTAACTTTAAACTCATCACCAATTTTGTCGGCACGTAACGCATTAAATTTATCATTAGCTTCAAAAATCTGAGGTAGGGCTAAATTTGCATTAAAGGCTTCTAGTGAATTATTAAATTCAATTTTATTTTTATTCTCTTTATACCATTGTGCATCATAAAAAGTTTGGCGAATTAGCGCAATTGCACCCATTAACGATTCAGGATAATCCTGTGTTGAGGTTCCTTTGTTGAAAGAGAAAAATGAAGCCGCTTTATCTTTTATAATCACTTCGTTTTCTTTTTTAGACGACAATGCAACTACGGTTCCACTACCTCTAACAATACCGTCTTTATTGGACGTTAACACCATTCCAAAACCAAGTTTTCTTAATTCCTCTGCAGTTTTAGTGTCATTAGTAAATATTTTGTGCGCTTCAATTTCACTTTTTATCGCTTGATTCCACGCATAAGCACCTTGAGTGTTTGTCTCCATTTGAGGGCCAAGATGAAATTCTTGTTTTACAGCAGGCATACCATAATCACTGTACATTTCAATAAATGAAGGGTAAATGTGCTTGCCTTTTAAATCTGTTACAACGGCATTGCTTGGAATGCTGACATTTTCACCAGCTTCAACTACCTGATTATCTTTGATAATAAGTACTGCTTTGTTTAATGTTATTTCATAATCAACGTGTAATGTACAGTTAGTAAATGCATACACCGTATGATTTGGGTTAGCAACTGCGTTGGGATAAAATGTGGTTTGCGCTTTGGTTTGAATAAATAAAAACGCAACAGCTGCAAGGCTAAATATTTTAATCATAGTTTAAAAATCGAATAACAAATATATTCATTTCGGCTAAATATATGCTTGAATTTCTTACTTTTACGTCAAAAAAATAATATGTTCGCAGCGATTAAAAATATACACGTTATCTCGGTTATAGCATTCTTGTTGTTATACTTCATTAAAACAATTTTATTGATTAGCGGTAAAGAAGATGCATTAACTAAAATTACTAAGTCAACTAGGATTCCAGAAATGATAGTTAGTTTCGTTTTCTTGGCAACTGGTATTTACTTATTGATTGAAATACCTCAAATTAAACCATTATTGATTGTAAAAATTGGATTGGTGTTTATGTCTATTCCAATTGCAATAATTGGATTTAAAAAGCGCAATAAAATTTTAGGTGCATTAGCATTGGTTATGATAACCGCAAGCTATGGTTTAGCTGAAATGGCAGGTAAAAACAAAGCAGTGGTTTCAACTGAAAATGCAGCTGGATTAGCAAATGGAGCTGATTTATATTCTTCAAATTGTGCTTTATGTCATGGGGATAATGGTAAAGCAGGAATAATGGGTGCTGCAGATTTAAGTATGACTAAAGCTAGCACCGATTCTATTAAAAATACAGTTTTGAATGGAAAAGGTACTATGGCTAAAATTGAAGGCTTAACACCTGACCAGGCTGCAGCGATTGCTGATTATGTTGAGAAGAATTTGAAAGGGAAATAAAAATAAATGAAAGAAAGTGTTGATTTAGCAGTACCCGAAATAAACGCAGTTTTAGTAGGTGTAGTGATTAAAATGCAGGATGAAGAATACTTGCAAGAGTATTTGGATGAGTTGGCTTTTTTAGTAGAAACCGCAGGTGCAAAAGCACAAAAAACATTTACACAAAAACTTTTTAAACCCGATTCAGGAACGTTTATAGGAAGTGGTAAACTAGAAGAAGTAAAGGCTTATGTGCAATCTAATAGTATACAATGGGTTGTTTTTGATGACGAATTAAGCCCTTCGCAGCAAAGAAATTTGGAGAAAGAATTGAAAGTAAAAGTAATGGATAGAAACCTGCTTATACTTGATATTTTTGGGCAGCGCGCTCGCACATCACATGCTAAAACACAAGTGGAGTTGGCATATTTTCAATACATGTTACCTCGTTTAACAGGTATGTGGACTCACTTAGAGCGTCAGCGTGGTGGTACAGGAACTCGTGGTGGTTCGGGTGAAAAGGAAATTGAAACAGATAGACGAATAACGCGCGATAGAATAGCTGAATTAAAAGAAAAGCTTAAAACAATTGATAAGCAAATGGCTACCCAGCGCAAAAGCCGTGGCGAAATGATTCGTGTGGCTTTAGTTGGTTATACCAATGTTGGTAAATCAACTATTATGAATATGCTTAGCAAAAGTGATGTGTTTGCTGAAAATAAATTGTTTGCAACCCTTGATACTACAGTAAGAAAAGTAGTAGTAGATAATTTACCATTTTTATTAAGTGATACCGTAGGTTTCATTCGTAAGTTACCTCACCATTTGGTAGAATCTTTTAAAAGCACTTTAGATGAGGTGAGGGAAGCAGATTTACTTTTACATGTTGCTGATATTTCGCATAGAGCTTTTGAGGATCAATTAAATGTGGTAACTCAAACATTAGCGGATATTGGCGCTGCGGATAAGCCAGTAATTTTGGTATTTAATAAAATAGACGCTTATAAGTTTACACAAAAAGACGAAGACGATTTAACGCCTGTAACGCGCGAAAATATCTCTTTAGATACATTACGTAAAACATGGATGAATAAAGATGGTATGGATTGTTTATTCATTTCGGCTTTGAATAAAGTTAATGTGGAGGAGTTTAAGCAAACCATATACGATAAGGTAAAGGAGCTTCATATTAAGCGTTATCCATACAACAATTTTCTTTATTAAACACTTCATCGATAATTGTATTCATTAACCAAATCTATTTGGTTTGTATTCATTTTCTTTCTAATTTTATTCAATAAACAATAAAAAGAAAAAACATGTTTGATAATTTATTAGCTCTTGTTAAAGAGAACGCAGGTGATGCAATTGTGAAGAATCCTGCTATACCAAATGAAAAAAATGATGAAGCAATTAGTCAAACAACTAATTCGATAATGGACACCCTAAAAGCACAAATGGCTAATGGAAAGCTGGATGATGTTATGAGTATGTTTAAAGGTGGTAATGTTGATGCAGCTCATCCAACAGTTAATGCTGTTAGTAATAATGCTGTTAGTGATTTAATGGCTAAGTTCGGTTTAGATAAAGGAGCTGCAAGTGGTATTGTTTCTTCTTTAATTCCAACTGTGTTAGGTAAATTGGTAAACAAAACCAACGACCCTAAAGACAGTAGCTTTGATTTACAAGGTATTTTAGGTTCGCTTGGTGGCGGAGGAAATATTTTGGGAGGCTTAAGTAATATGTTTAAATAAAAAGGATAAAGCTTATGTTTGGTAAAATGGGAGATATGATGAGTCGTCTTGGTGAAATGAAAAAAAAGATGGATGAGGTGAAGGAAAAGCTTGAATACACAGAGGCAAATATTGATGCAGCTGGTGGCGACATTAAAATTTGCATTAACGGTAATCGAAAAATAAAATCCATAGTGATATCACCAAGCTTGCAGCATGGCGACAAAGAAGAGTTAGAAGAGCAATTGTGTGTAGCTTTAAACAGAGCTATTGCAAAGGCAGACGAACTAAATGAAAATGAAATGAAAAATGCTGCTGGTGGCATGTTACCAGGTATGTTTTAAAATGTATAAATTATTATTTTTCATATTTATCAGTTTTAATCTTGGAGCATCTGTATTAACAGATAGCTCTAAGGTTATTCATGTGTATGGTAAAGTAATAAATAAGCACAACTCAGTTCCGGTACAAGCTGAAATGGTAGTGAAAGATGCTATTACGCGAAAGAAAATTACTTCGTTTAAAACAAATGGCGATAGTGCTAAATATGCTTTTGTTTTAACTAGTGGAGGCAATTATATTATTGAAGTAACAGCAAATAAATACATTAATTACGTTTATATATTAAATATTAAAAATGGCGAAAGAGGCCATGCTCACAAAGCTATCGTGCATTTAACCCCTGTTGCTAATAATGAAACTTTTGTTTTAAATGACGTACACTTTACACCTAATAAATTTGATTTGCTACCCGAGTCTTTTGATGAGCTGGACAAGCTAGCTGATTTTTTGAAAAAGAATAGTATGTACAAAGTTGAGATTGGTGGACATACCAGTAAAAATAAGGATACGGATAAGTTTAATTTAGATTTAAGCACAAACAGAGCATTAGCAGTGAAAAAATACCTTGTAAAAAAGGGAATTGATGAAAACCGCATTACACATAAGGGTTACGGCAACTCAAAGCCATTGCTTGATTCGGACGATACTGATTCTTCACACAAAAATCGTAGGGTAGAGGTTACGTTAAAAATGGAGTAAGGGTTGTTTGATGCTAGTTTTGCACAACAAACTTCTGTGTAGCTGTTTTCCCTTCGCCATCATCCATCACAACAATATATACTCCCTTGTTTAAGTTACTTAAGTCAAAATCTTTTTTACCAGCCACCATGCTATCACTAATAATTAAGCTACCTAAGGCATCATATATTTTTATGCTGCTTCGTTTTGTGCCAAAGTACTTTATGGTAAACACCCCATTGTTTGGGCTAGGGTAAATGCTAAGTGGGTTTTCTTTAGTTGTAGAATTATTTAAACCAATTGTGCTCATAGGTATAACACTTACATCATCAAATAAGTAATAGGAATTGTAATAAATACCGTGTACGCTATTCGTGTAATTGTAAATGGTATCCGTATTCGCATCATCTCTAAAATTACCAATGGTAATGTATTTTTCTCCACCAGCAACTACAATTGTATCGCTAACCAATAACCATTGTGTACTATCATCTAATATTTGGTTACTTTCTACCTGCGGAGTGTAATTTAATAATGTATTTGTAGTTGAAAATTGCGAAATATCATTAACGGATAAATATGCACCAACTTTTTTTATAAAATAATCATTAAAAGATGCATATGGTCTAACATAAAAACTAACAATATACACTTCATCATTAACCATTGGACTATCTAATTGTGCATAAACATATTCTCTTGGATTAGTTACACCCACATTCGCTTGGAATACAAATAAACCAAAGTAAGCATTCCCATTATGAGGTGGATAGCCCTGGCAGGTAGAACTTTGAATTAATGTTCTGTAATCTGGGCTACCAATGTTCGGATTAAACCAATCATCACAAATTGCATCATAAGGCCATGATGTATTCAAATGATAATTCTCAAAACTAGGGTTTGGCACTAAGTTTTGAGAAAAACTAACATTACTTTTTACTAAAATAAAAAGTAATGTTAGTTTTAATATCCAATTTATGTTTTGCACAATATCAAATTTACAAAAATTACCTTGCAATAACTAAGTTTAGGGGGAGAGTTCCAAAACACTAAGGTCTCACAATAACTGTGCTTGGTATAAATTCAACCCAAGGAAGTTTGTTTTGCACTACTTTTTTCCAGCTATCGTAGCTAATTAACATCAAGTCATTACTTTCTAATTCCTTGTCGTTAAAATTAGTTTGACTAAGTTCTGAAACGTTTTTAGGAAACTGTTGTTTTAGTTTTTGTATTTCTTCTTTTAAAGCGGTGCTATTGCGCGAAGTGCCTGTTAAATCAACAATTTTTATTTGTGCAGCATTATTTTTTATGATACGTTTTGCATACAAAAGCAAAAACAAATCCCCAATGGTTACAATTGGTAAAATCACTTGTTCAATTTGCGAAAAATCTTTTTCTAAAAATATAGCAACGGGTATTTCACTTTGGTCAATAAACTCCTGAGAAGTGTTGTCAATTACGCTTTTTGATTCTAAAATTTTATCATTACCACGTAATGTGCTGATTAATTTTTCAGGGTTTAAAGCTTTTGCAGTTAAGCCAACTATTCGTCCTAAAATACTACCTTGAAAAATAGATTGACCAACACCAACAATTAATAAATCAAAATTTCCGCTATTGGCGGTTTCCAATACTTCGCGCGAAACATCGTTAGACGCTTTAAACTGTGTTTTTAAATTAATATCTAAACGTTGTGCTTCTCCTTTAATGGGTTTAAAACTCTCCTTTTCAAATTCAGCAGCTTCGTATAAGTTAATGTCGGCACTTGGGCTAACGTGCAATGCAGTTACTTCACTGTTGTCATTATCTTCTTCCATTAATGATTTTGCTAAGCGTATCATGCGCTTACCACTTTGTGGGTTGGCAAATGAAATAAGTATTCGGAAGTAAGTTTCGGTAATTGTTTTTTTAATTGCTTCGGGCTGAATAATTTTTTCAGGAAATATTTTTTCAATTAAATCCAATAAAGGCCCCGTCATAAAAGTAGTTCCAAGAGCCATCAATACCATCATGGCAAATATTTCGGGACTTAATAAACCTAAGTCATAACCTATATTTAACACAACCAATTCCATCAAACCACGCGTGTTCATAAACGCACCCATGATTAAACTTTCTCGCCATGATTTTCCTAAGATTTTTGCAACAATCAATGTTCCGCCAAGTTTACCAAAAACAGCCACAGCTATAATTAAAGAGCAAGTTGCCCACAGGTGCCCCTCGTTAAGTAAACCTATCTGCGTTCTTAATCCTGTTAAAACAAAAAATAGAGGTAATAATAAGCCAACAGAAACATGCTCAACTTTATCAATTAAAATTTTACGGAAATTAGTGTTTTGAGGCATTACTAAACCGGCCATAAATGCCCCAATTAAAGCATGTATGCCAATAACTTCTGTTGTATAAGCCGAAATAAAAAGTACGCCTAATGTTAAAGAAACAATACTTAAACTCACCGATTCTTTATTTGAATATACTTCACCAATTTTTTTAAGAAAAGGATGAACTATAAAAATCATAATAAGAACATAACCAGCAGTTAACCCTATTACAAATAATGAACTGGTAACATCTCCTGCTTTTACAATTGCAATTACAGTAGCTAAAAGACACCAAGCAGTTATATCTTCTATAGCAGCGCAGGTAATAACAAACATACCAAGCTTAGTTTTTGTTAAACCCCGTTCTTGAATAATTCGAGCTAAAACAGGAAATGCTGTAATACTCATGGCAATACCCATAAACAAAGCAAAAGGAAGGAAGCTTACATTTTTTGGAGCGAATTCTTGATATAATGTATACGCAAGAATAACACCACAGGCATATGAAAAAGCAACACTGATATGGCTTATTAGGATGGCCTTTTGCGCACGAGCTTTGACAATTTTTAAATCTAGCTCCATACCTATTACAAACATAAAAAGTATCAGTCCAATTTGACTAAGAAACTTAAGGTTGTTTAAGGATGCTACAGGAAATAAAAAGTTTGAATATTGTGGGAAAAACATTCCCAATAAAGAAGGTCCAAGAAAAATACCTGCTACTATTTCACCAATAACAGTGGGTTGTCCAATCTTATTAAACAAATAACCAAAAGTTCGCGCAACAAAAATAATAGTGATTACTTGTAAAAGAAGTATAGAAAGCGGGTGGCTTAGGTTTTCTTTAAAATCATCCCAAAAATTATGAGTAACCGTTTGAATGCTTGTGTTTACCGGTGTTGGAATAACTTTACCTACTTCGAGACTTTTACCAGAATGAATGAAAATAAAGATACAAGCACACAACAAAGTAACACTTACAACGTAAAGAAGTATGGTTTTCCATAGTTTCATGGGTAATAAAGCTGGTGTTAGTAAGGAAACAAATGTTGCTTAGGTGCAAAAATAGGTAAAAATAACTTTGTTTGTTAACCGTCCAAATAAAATCTTTAGCTTTTAAACTAAGCCTCTTGATTTTAATTCTAAGTACTTGTTAATGGTATTTACAGATAGATTTTCTGGGGTTGTATAAACACTCTGAATACCGTATGCTTGGAGTTCTTTGGTAATCATACGTTTTTCATAGGTGAATTTTTGGGCAATGGTTTTATAATAGATATCCATTGTGTTTTTAGCTGGAGTTTCTAAATACTTTTTCAGCTCGGTATTTTCAAAAAAGATTACTACCAGCAAATGGTTTTTAGCTATCTGTCTTAAATGTTTTATTTGACGTTTAAGACCTCCGATAGTTTCAAAGTTTGTGAATAATAGTAACAGGCTGCGTTGATTAACCTTCGACTTTAAATGACCGTATAATTGCTCATAGCCACTTTCGCTAAAATCGGTTTGTTGATTATAAAGTGTTTCTTGTATACGCCACATTTGTGATCCGCGTCTTTCGGCTGGAACAAAGTTGTGTATATTTTTGGAAAAAGTAATTAAGCCCGGCTTATCATGTTTTATATGTGCTATGTTGGTGATTACTAAAGCCGAGTTAATAGCGTAATCAAGTAAAGTCATTTGCTCAAAAGGCATTTGCATGGAGCGTCCCATATCTATTAAAGCATAAACCGATTGTGATTTTTCTTCTTGATATTTGTTTACCATTAATTTATTTCGGCGTGCTGTAGCTTTCCAGTTCAATGTTCTTATATCATCGCCAGCTGTGTAATCTTTTATTTGATCAAATTCGGAAGTATTACCAACGCGACGTATTTTTTTAATACCAGCATTTACAAGTGTATTGCTAATGGCTAGTAATTCGTACTTGCGCATTTGAATAAAACTTGGGTACACGGGTAGCATTTGTTTTTCGGCAAGTTTAAATCGCCTACTTACTAAACCTAAAATACTTTTGGTATGAACATTAATTACACCAAAGTGATATTCGCCACGCTCTGTCGGACGCAGATTGTATTGATGCGCTTTTATCTCGCCGCTTTGCAACCAGCATGAAACTGAAAAATCACGAACCTGAAATTGATAAGGTAATTCATCAATTATATTTACTCTTACTGGGAAAATGTATAAGTTCTCTACTAAAATTGTAATTGGATTTTCATCTCCATTACTCAGTTTTGCAGGCGTGTTGCGCTGCGCAATAATACCACGTTTGTTTGCAAACAAAATAAGTATATCAACAAAAACAAGGATAAGCAGCACTTTGAAAGCAAACAATGTTATTTGAAAAACAATAGGATAGAAGAATCCTAACACAAACCCAGTGGTTAGTGCTCCTACAATAATGTAGAGTAAGCCTGTGAAATACAAGCCTAATAAAAATCCTCCTATTGCTTTAAAAAACGATCGCATTGAATTGTTTATCTTGGAATTTCAAATTTTTCTAATAATTGACGAATAACATCTTTTGTGCTAACACCTTCCATTTCCTTTTCAGGAGTGAGCATTACACGATGTTTTAAAATATGTGGAGCAACAAATTTAATGTCATCAGGAGTAACAAAATCTCTACCTCTTAATGCTGCAGAAGCTTTTGAAGCATTCAATATTGCAATACTTGCACGTGGAGAAGCTCCTAAAAATAAAGAGGGATTGTTACGTGTTCCGTTAATAAATTGTGCGATGTAATTTATAATTCGGTCGTCAACATGAATGCTAAAAACCTTTTCACGAAGTTCGTTAATAGTATGCGAATTAATGATTTGTTTAACCTCACCAATATTTACTTGGTTTTTGCGTTGATGAAAGTTTTGGATAATTTGTGTTTCTTCAGTTATTGTTGGATAATTCACTTCAATTTTAAATAAAAAGCGGTCTAATTGAGCTTCTGGTAAACGATAAGTTCCTTCTTGTTCGATAGGATTTTGTGTTGCTATAACTATAAACGGAGATGAAAGTTGGTAGGTTGTTCCATCAGTTGTGATTTGGCGTTCTTCCATTGCTTCAAACAATGCTGCTTGCGTTTTAGCTGGTGAACGATTTATTTCATCGGCTAAAACGATATTAGCAAATAATGGACCTTTTCTAAATTCAAAATCATTTATTTTTTGATTGTAAACCGCAGTACCAATAATATCACTTGGCATTAAATCGGGTGTGAATTGAATACGACTGAAATCAGCACTAATGGTTCGGGCTAATAATTTAGCCGCTAAAGTTTTGGCAACACCAGGCACACCTTCTAGTAAAATATGTCCATCTGCTAAAACACTTATAAGCATTAGCTCAACCATTTCTTCTTGCCCAACAATGTGTTTGGCAATTTCGGATTTAATTTGTGTTGCTGCGTTTTGCAACTCACTTAAATTAATTCTGTTTGTAAACTGATTTTCCATTTCCATGATTTATAATTTTAGCGTTTGTTTTTTGTATGAAATTCTTCAATTAAAGTATTTAGTTGTATTAAATCGTTTTGTGTTATTTCTTTTTGATTTTGAATTTGTTGTATAAAGTTAAAGAAGGTTATAATCCAATTTTTATCAATGCTTGAAATATTACTAATACGTTCGTAAAAGGCTTCATCAAATAAGTGTGTACTAATTTGGAACTTGCTTCGTATAAATTCTAAGAAAATAATAATTTTCTCTTCGGCTATGGTTTTGTGATTGCCCGATTTGAAATAAACGTTCCCAACAATTTCAACAAACTCAATACTGGTGTTGGTCGGCGGTTCTATAATAGGAATTTTACGTTGTTTTCGTTTAATGCTAAATACCATAAACAGCAAGGTTGAGAATAAAAGTAACACCCATGCGTAATAAAGAGCATCATGTTTTAGTATAAATTTAAATGGAGTTTCATCCTCTGGATTGTTTTCATCATCATCGCCGTTGCCATAAAATTTATAATTATCGCTATAAACAATTTCTCGGTTAGCTATCATACTTAACGCTTTATAACAAGCATTTTTGTTTCTATTATTAACCAAATAATAGTTTGCAAACATATCTGGTGTTGAGCAAAAAATAATTGAACCTTCGCCATAGTTTACGCTTAATATATTTGGTCTATCGTCATTTATTGTACTTACTACTTTTAGCGAAGTGCTGTCGTAGGCTTTAAATCCTGAGCCTTCAAAATGCCCATCATAACTGTAAGTACTAGCCTCCTGGGAAAGAGAAGGGTTAAGGAATTTTATTTTAGTGGTTTTTGTTTTTATTAAACTATCCTGACTAAAATTGTATATGTCATAATCAAAAGCCTTGTTTTTAATTTTAAATGTATCGGCAATTAAGCCTAAAATGGTGTTTGCACAAATAAATACTTTACTTCCGTTCTCAGCTAGTTTCAGTAAGGCTTTTGAATCAGCGTTATTAAAATCTAAATCGTTCTGTATAAAAAAGAAACTTACATTATGAGAAGATTCGTAAGTTAACAGCTGAGAGACAATTGATTTATTTGTTAAAGTAAGCTCTTTCGAATTGTATTTCGTGTCGAGTAATTCATAATTAACATAAGTTCCAAAAGGTGCTTTTTCATTGTGACGATACGTTTTAGTCCAATTTAATTGTTCACGACCAGATAGTTGAGCTATTAATAAAAACAGCAAAACTACAACAGCAACAATTATTATTTTAACGTATGTTTTCAATTTATTTAACTAGCTCCTCAAATTTTTTAAAGTGTTTTACCGAATTTTCAAATACCTGTTTATCTATTGGAAAATCACCATACCAAACGTATTCATAAACCAAGCTTGTGTTTGCAAATGCTTCCTTAAGCTGACCACCTTTTAATTCGAAGTAGTAATCCAAATTAGTTTTAGATGGTTCCCAAACAATTTTTTCTTGTAAAGCAAGTTTTTGTAGCAATTTTAAAAACCACCAACGTGTAGCCAATTTATAATTACCTTCCCTTATTGCCTTTTCAATTAAATCCTCTGGTTTTAGGTCTTCTATTTTTTCAGTAATATCACTAAAGTTTGCTTTAATGTCTTTTGGTTTTCCTCTAAAAATACCTCCGAAATCTTTTCTAAACATTAAATAAATTAAACCTACTAAAGCTGCAATTATTAGTATAATCCATAGTGCATCCATAAAGCCTCTGCCAGCTGATGTGGTTTTTTCTGTTATGTTTTGTGATACACTTTTTCTATTAAATAACCATCTCCAAAAGCGGGTCCACCATGATTCGCCTTGTGCTTCATCTTTTTTTATTTCTTCTTGGTAGTTAAGTGCTTTTTCAGAAAATATTTTTTGCTCCTTTTCACTATTAGGTTTATTAATGATGTAGTTGTTAGTGTCTATTTTGTTTGTAGTGGTTTGCGGAATGTAAACATGCAGGGCATAATTTTTCTGGTAGCTTAATAAAAGCAACAGTATAATTACGATATGTGCACATTTTTTTCTCACACTAATTTTGCTTTGGGAGTATGCTGTTAATTTTCTCCATTAAAGTATTGGCTTCAAAACGTTCTTCTAAACTGTAAGAATGGAAGGCAGCGCCTACGTAGAATAGAACAAAGACTAAAGCCATTCCACATTGTTTTATTAAATCAGCACCAATGGTATAAAGCATTTCAAAATCTAAATTTCCCTCTGTAACGTCAATTGAGCGCATTAATCGAAGGGATTGTAAAACGTATTCTAAGATGTATTTTGGTATTTCAAATGGTTGTGATAAGATTGAAGTTAACCCATAAGTTAGGGCAATTAAAAACCATGTTTTCCAGAAATTTTCTTTAAGGTATCTACGTGTTTTATAATGTCCATCGAAATAGCCAGTATTATCGCGAATGGCGTAAAAGCAAGATGAAATAAACTGATATTTAAGAACAAAATAAAAGAAACCTAAGCAAATGTATAATACAAACATATAAAATACATATAGGCCACCAATATGCGATTCATTGATTAGAAATGCTAAACCTACAAGAATAGCATAGCAAAACGTTACAACAACTAAATACAAAACTACATTGCCAAAAATGTTTCGTAAATTTTTAGTAAAATATTGATGAAAATCTTTTAATGAAGGCGCTTTTTTGTTTTGATTGTATAATCGAAAAACAACAGCAATACAAGCAATGGTTTGTCCAACACCTGCATTTGTGCATAGGAAACCAACTATGAATTTCCAATATTTATAAGGCGTGTACCATGTGGTATCATAAATAAAATCCTGATTAAAATAATAGGTGTGTAACGATGAAAAAATTGATCCGATTGCAAAAAAAGGAATAGCCCATATAAATACCGCTGCAAATACCGTTTTAGCATTTATTTTCATAAAGCTAATAGTAGTGTTTATAACATCACCAACTGTGCGTTCAATAGCTATTTCAATTGTTTTCGCCACTAGTAAAAAAATTGAATTATAAATACGAAAACAGAAAATAGCAATACAATGCTTCCTACAGAGTATAATATTCGTTTAGATAGTGGCAGTGAAATGAGATATGGGTAAATAACAAAGTAGTAAATAATAATTCCGAATGAACCAAAAATAATGGTGTTGGCTTTCCAGTAGGCCATGTTCACATGACGGGTAACAAAGCTTTCTAAAAAGCCAGCAGCAATAAAAACAGGAATTAATCCAATAATTATTTTCATTCCATCTAAAGCACCACCTAGCATTGATTTACCTCTTGGTAAAGTTCCAGGAAACAGAATGCTATTTCCTAATGCAAAACCAGCGGCCCCAGCAATCACAATAGCGCTTATTTCAAAGGCACCATGAATCCAAACAACTTTCATTGCAACAGCGGATACGGCATATTTTTTAAAGAACATTAAAAAAGAGCCTAACATCATCCCGTTTTGAAAAAGTAACACACCGGTTCCAACACTAAAGAAAATACCAAACACAAATGTTATAAATGAAACGCGAATATTATTAATAGTAATTTGTATAAACATTGTCCAAGCGGAGTCTTCACCATAAATACCTAAAGGGTTTCCAGCTTTAATTCTTTCAATAGTTTGGTCAACATAATAATCACCAAGTATTATTCGAGGTATCGACTCATCATGATAAGTTGAGAATGCGCCTATTGTGCAGGCTAATAAAAATACGATAAGAGAAACACCTAAATGAAAATGATACTTTTTAAAATGTAAAGGAAGTTCATGAGCCCAAAAGCGAAAGAAGCGGGTTCTATTTTCGCGTTTGTTTTTATAAATTTCTTGATGGATGCGCGAGGCTAAACCATTCAGATAATCTGTTGTTTTCGAGTCAGGATAATATGTTCTACTGTAAGATAAATCATCGGTTATTTCAATAAATAAATCTGCCATACGGCGAGGATTAGCCTTCTCAGGGGTTAAAAGAATTTGTTCAAACTCTTTCCATTTATTATTGTTTTGTTTTAAAAAAGTAATTTCTTTCACAAAAAAACCGTTATTTAGGTTAAATATCCAAAATTTTTTTGATATTTATGTAATAATTGTAAAAATATTTATGGGCGATAGCTTACGAATAAATACCACACAAAATGTTTTAATTGATTACGAAATTGCAGGTATCGGCGAGCGTATGGTTGCTGCTTTACTAGACATTATTTTTGTTTCGGTTGCTTATTTAATTGTAAGTATGATTGTAAACTTTGCTATGGCTTCCTCAAGTATAATGGATGGTGGAGAAGATGCGTTTAGTTCGATGCAAGCAATTATGACTTTAACTTTTTTGCCTTTTATGTTTTACGATTTAATTTGTGAAACAGTAATGAATGGACAAAGTGTAGGGAAGAAAATTATGAAGATAAAGGTTGTTCGTTTAGATGGCAGACAGGCCACTTTTGGAACTTTGCTTGTACGATGGACTTTTAGAATTATTGATGGAGTTGGTTCTGCATTTGCAATTGGAACATACTCTATTTTGCTTTCAAAGTATAGTCAGCGCTTAGGAGATATTGCCTCGGGAACAACAGTAGTAAAAATTAACAAGCAAGTGTTTTTACATGATACTATTTTGTATCGTATTAATCCTAATTACCAATTAGTATATTCAGAAATTGATCAATTATCCGACTCAGATATAGGAACAATAAAGGAAGTATATGAACAATGTGTACGAACTAGAAATTACGGTGCTTTGAGTAAGCTTGCTAAAACCGTAAAACAAAAAATGGGTATTACTTCTAATATGCCCGACGCACAATTTATTAAAGCTGTTCTTTTAGATTATAGCCAGTTTGAGTTTGAGAAGGTTTAGTTCGCTTTTCTAAACAAACTAATAATACCCCAAAATATTGGCCAAATAAGTAAAGTAGTTATTGTTTGTATTATTAGAATAAAGATTATCGCGTTTTTCTCTGTTTGATATATTAATTCAGGTAATAAAGCTGCTGGAAAAAAGATATAATATAACAAACCAAATTCTAAATTATTGAATACGTAGCTATACGCTTAGATTGTCGAGAGCAGAACATAAATAATAGAAATTATTAATGCTACTTTTAAGTTAGATTTTTTTCTGGGCAAGTTCATTTTATGAAATAACTACTTACCCCTGCAACTCATTTGTAAAGTCAACAAGCAAAGTAAAAACATCACTAAACTCATTTAAGGGTAATGTTTCTGGTTTGTCAAAAACATCATGATAAGCTTTTATTCCGCCCATAGTGTAAATAAAAAAGCAACGAACCCCTTTTTGTGTAAACCAATAATGATCGCTGTTTTGAGCTTTGCCTCGTGGTTTAACTTGAAACAACAATTGTTTTTTTGCGTTTAATAATTTTAACGATTCAAATTCACTTTTAAACTCAGTAGCATTTACAACTGTTATTCCTTCTTGCCCTGTGCCCATTAAATCAAGGTTAGTAAGGAATTTAATTTTGTTAAATGGAATCAAAGTATTGTCAACAAAAAATTTAGAACCTACTAAGCCTGCTTCTTCACCTGCAAATGAAATAAAGGCTATACTGTATTTTGGTTTGTTTTCTGGTTTTGCATAATAACGCATCAAACTTAATAACATAGCCGTTCCACTTGCATTATCGTTTGCTCCTGTAAACATAGCTTCTTTTCCCATCATTCCTAAATGGTCGTAATGCGCCGTAAAAACAATAAACGAGTCAGGATATAAACTTCCTTTTACATAGCCGCAAACATTGGCATTTTTGTAGGCTGCAATTTCTTTATTTTCAATTTGAATATCTACATTTTTAATTTCGTTTTTAAATGAATCAGCAAGAAGCTCAATTACTGTAAAGTTTTCGGCTTTGGGTGCAACGCTCCAGGTAAGTTTCTTTTTTAATGAAAAAACAATGGGTACTTCAGTTCTTAAATCGGTGCTTAAATAAGTTACACTATCTTTTTTAAATAGTTGTACTCCAGTGGAAACGCCTTTACTATCAGCACTTACAATATAATGTACGCCAGGAATAAGTTTTTTCCCATCTGCAATAACCTCCATTTTTCCAGGGAAAGTATTTACAGGAATTGAAAAACGTTGTAAATAAGACTTTTTGTTTAGTGGTGTTAACTTGTTTTTTTTAAACTCTTTTTCTAAGAAACTGCAAGCTTTGTCAATGCCTTTATTAACGTATCCTCTGCCATAGTAATCCTTTCCAGCAAGTGTATTTACAATTTTTCGAGCGTAGGTTGTGTCTTGGGCTTTGCTATTAAACGCTGTTAAAATTGCAATGCATAAAAAAGATAGTTTGGTCATTTAGGTGGGTTTAAAAATTATAGGTATTCAATCATTTCATCTTTAATCATTGGCTTGCCTTGGTATTTTTGAAATACTCTAGCTACTGTAACAACATCTTTGCCACAATACCTAACAATTTTTTCTAAGTCTTTTTCTTCGTAATAAACACGAGCTACTTGGCTTCCATCAATCTCATCTTTTGGTGTGGGTATATTAAAAATATGCGCTAATAGGTTCAATGAGGTAAAGCTTTTGTAATCGCCAAACTTCCATAGCTCCATGGTGTCAAGGTGTTTAATTTCCCAAGGTTTTTTGCCGGCAATGTTTAAAATATTTGGTAAGCCAATGCCATTTACTAGCAGGCGTCGGCAAATAAAAGGAAAGTCAAACTCTTTTGCATTATGGCCACATAAAACTTTTTCAGGGTGATCGAAATGCTTTTCGAGCATATACTTAAACTCTTTTAAAAGAATAGCTTCATCATCCCCGTAATACGATTTAATTCTAAATTGTGAACCGTTAAAATATCCAACCGAAATGCATATTATTTTGGCAAACTCAGCAAAAATTCCAGCTTTTGAGTAAAGCTCTTCGCTACTAGCATCTTTGTTATAAAGCCATTTTTTGTCCCAAAGTTCTTTGGTTTCCTCTTTTAAATCTTTGTAAGAATAAGTCTGCGGAACTGTTTCAATATCCAGAAACAATACGTTTCCAATTTCAATATCGTTTAGCATTTATTTAATCATTACACCCTTTTTATTAATTAAAGGTATGGTTACAAAATTATTTTCGGTAATTGTCTCAGATAAAAAAATGAACTTTTTATCTAGTATAGTCGAATCTAAATAAAAGCTCACCCAAAACTCGTTATTAAGCCCAAAAACATCTTCCATTATTGGTTCAACCTTATGGTATCCATGGGCAGGAACTTCCTCAATAAAATGACGTAAAGTAGATGTTTTTAATGGTTGATCATTTATTTGACCATAGCCTTGAGAGGTAATTAATACATTTTTAAGAATCTTGTTTTTTAAATTAACAATATAAACCATCCATCCTTGTTCATCCTCCACAATTTCAGGAACAATAGCTATGGCTACATCTTCTACTTTAGGAATTAAATCACTTGCCTTCACTTTAAAAAACTTTTGAAATAAGCTCAAAGATAATGATTTTTATTACCTTTGCGCATGGCTAAAAAAGGTAAGCTTATAATATTTTCTGCCCCATCTGGTTCAGGAAAAACAACAATTGTCCGTCATCTTTTAAAGGTATTTAAGGATAAAATAGAGTTTTCTATTTCTGCAACTAGTCGCCCTAAAAGAGGGGTTGAAGAAAATGGTAAGGATTACCATTATTTTACTGTAGAAGAGTTTAAGCAAAAAATTGACAATAATGAGTTTATTGAGTGGGAAGAAGTTTATGCTAATACACATTATGGTACACTAAAAAGTGAAGTTCAGCGTATATGGGACAGCGGAAAGGATGTGATTTTTGATGTTGATGTAGAAGGAGGACTTAATATGAAGAACCAATACAAAGATCAGGCTTTGGCCATTTTTGTAATGCCTCCAAATATTAAAAAATTAGAAGAGCGCTTAAGATTGAGAAATACAGATAGCCCTGAAAGTATTGCTAGAAGGATTGCAAAAGCAGAGATAGAAATTAAAACAGCGAGTTTATTCGATAAGTTTATCATTAACGAAGAACTTGAATTGGCTTTTGCAGAAGCAGAGAAGATTGTAGGAGACTTTTTAAAAAAATAAACAATAAATGGTTGGTGTATCCAACATAAAAGGATTATGAAATTAACTGAAAAATTAAGTCAAAGCAAATCAACCTTATTTTCAATTGAAATTTTGCCTCCTTTGAAAGGCAAAAGTATTCAATCAATTTTTGATGGTATTGATCCATTAATGGAGTTTAATCCAGCTTTTGTTGATGTAACGTATCATCGTGAAGAGTATGTTTACAAAAAGCGTTCAGGAGGATATCTTGAAAAAGTATCTATACGCAAGCGTCCTGGAACTGTTGGTATTTGTGCTGCAATTATGAACCGTTATAAAGTGGATGCGGTTCCACACATTATTTGTGGCGGTTTCTCGAAGGAAGAAACTGAAAATGCTTTGATTGATTTGCAATTTTTAGGTATTGATAATGTTTTAGCATTGCGAGGTGATAGCATTAAAACAGAACCTAATTTTATTCCAGAGCCCAATGGACATAATTATGCTTTAGATTTAGTAAAGCAAATTACAAACATGAATAATGGAATGTATATGGATGAGGAAATGCAAGATGCGGCACCAACTAATTTTTGTATTGGTGTAGCTGGTTACCCAGAAAAGCATTTTGAAGCACCGAATATGTTCAGTGATATAAAATGGTTGAAAGCCAAGATTGATGCAGGTGCACAGTACATAGTAACTCAAATGTTTTTTGATAATGAAAAATATTTTGATTTTGTTAAGCTATGTCGTGATAATGGTATTAATGTTCCTATTATTCCTGGATTGAAAATTTTAACATCTAAAAAACAAATCACAGGTTTACCAAAAATATTCCACATGGATATTCCTCAAGCGTTTTATGAGGAATTAGAAAAATGTAAAGATGATAAGGAAGTTAAAGAAGTTGGGATTAAATGGTGTATTGAGCAAAGTAAGCAATTGGTAAAAGCTAATGTTCCTTGTTTGCATTTTTACACCATGGGAACTTCAGAAGTTACTCGAAGAGTTGCTAAAGAAGTATTTTAATTTGCGTGTTTTCTTTTAAATCTGCTGAGATTTGGTTTATAGCAATGTCAATTAATTAATCTTAAACAAACTTGGCTCAAAGTTTTAATAATAAAGTAGTTTGGATTACTGGTGCTTCGTCTGGTATTGGCGAGGCTTTGGTTCATTCGTTTGCCAATGAAGGTGCAATTGTTGTTTTAAGTGCACGAAGAGCAGATGAGTTGCATAGAGTGCAAACAGCAGCTAAGTTGGATGATACAAATAGTTTGATAATTTCATTTGACTTAGAAAATACAAGTAATGCCAGTGAGTATATTGATTTAATCATCCAAAAATTTGGCAGAATTGATGTTTTGATTAACAATGGTGGAATGAGCCAAAGAGCCTTATCTAGCGAAACTCCTATTGACTTAGAGAGAAAGATAATGGAGATAAATTATTTTTCGGCTACCAACTTAACAAAAGCAGTTTTGCCTTTTATGTTAAAACAAAAGAGTGGTCAGGTGGTTGTTATAAGCAGCATAGCAGGTAAATTTGGTTTTTATTTGCGCAGTAGTTATAGTGCCGCAAAGCATGCTTTACACGGGTATTTCGAAAGTTTCCGTTTAGAAACAGAAAAACAAGGAATTAAAACTTTAATAGTTTGTCCAGGAAAAATAAAAACAAACATTTCTAATAGTGCTGTTTTAGCGGATGGTAAAACTCATAACCAAATGGATCCTAGCCATCAAAACGCTATGAGTGCCGAACAATGCGCTGCTATTATTCTATCTGCTATTAAAAATGGTAAAGAAGAAATTTTAATAGGAGGTAAGGAATTAAAAGCAGTTGGTTTAAAGCGATATTTTCCAAAGATATTTGGGAAAATAATTCGCAAACAAAGTCCGTTTTAATTCTATTATACTTTTAAAACTTCACTAGTAAATGCGCGTGATTTTTTCAATATTTGTGGCTCATCTACAAAGGATTTACCATACGAAGGAATCATTAGTTTTATTTTATGTTGCCAAGCTTCAGATTCCATATCGTTCTTAAAGCATCTCTTCAAAACATCAAGCATAGCACTCAATGATGTTGAAGCGCCTGGAGATGCGCCTAAAAGAGCTGCAATAGAGCCATCAGCGGCATTTACAATCTCAGTACCGAATTCTAAAACCCCACCTTCTTCTTCATCTTTTTTAATAACCTGCACGCGTTGCCCTGCAATTTCTAATTCCCAATCTTCCAAAATAGCATCGGGTAAATATTCACGCAAAGCTTCTAATCTTTCTTCTGGTGATTGGCTGGCTTGTTGAACAAGATATTTTGTTAATGGTAAATTATGCCATCCAGCCGATAGCATAGGGAATATGTTTGCAAATTCTATTGAGCCTGCTAAATCCCAGTAAGATCCATTTTTTAAAAATTTAGTTGAGAACCCTGCATAAGGACCAAAGAGTAATGCCTTTTTGCCATCAATTATTCTTGTGTCTAAATGTGGTACAGACATCGGTGGTGCTCCAACAGATGCTTTACCATAAACTTTGGCGTGATGTTTTTCTATTACATCAGGGTTTTTACATCTTAGCCATTGCCCACTAACAGGAAATCCGCCGTAACCCTCAGCTTCTTCAATGTCTGATTTTTCAAGCAAAGGAAGAGAACCACCTCCAGCACCTATAAATACAAATTGGGTTTGTGTTTCGTATTTTTGAACTTCAATTAAATTTTTTATTTCAAGTCGCCAGTTACCATTTTCTTGTTTTTCGATGTCTCTAACTTCGTGATTTAAAAATAAATTTACACCAGGCAATGTCTGCAAATATTTAATCATTGCTCGAGTTAAATCACCAAAGTTAACGTCAGTTCCTCTTTCCATGCGTGTGGCCGCCACTTCAATTCCTGGGTCGCGTCCTTCCATGACTAATGGCATCCATTTTTCCATTTGGGGCCATTTGTCCGTATAAACCATTTCATTAAATAATTCATACTTGCTCAATGCAGTAAATCTTTTATGCAAATAATCAACGTTTTCAGCTCCCCAAACAAAACTCATGTGAGGTATTGAGTTAATGAAAACTTCGGGCTGACAAATATTTTTTTCTTTTACTAAGTACGACCAAAATTCTTTGGATAATTCAAATGAGCTAGCAATTTTAAGTGCTTTTGAAACATCAATTTTACCGCCGTCTTTTTCGGGAGTGTAGTTTAACTCGCAAAAGGCAGAGTGTCCTGTACCAGCGTTATTCCATGCATCGGAGCTCTCTCCAGCAACGTGATCTAAACGTTCAATTATTGTGATAGTGCATTCAGGTTTTAATTCTTTGAGTAACACACCTAGTGTAGCACTCATAATTCCAGCGCCAACTAAAATTATTTCTGAATCAATTGGGAAGGGTTTTGTGCTCATTATCCTTTGCTAGCGTATTGTTTAATATCTTTATCAGTAATTGTTTTATCGCATAAAATAATTAAACGTTCTACCACGTTTCTAAACTCTCTTATGTTCCCTGTCCAATCAATATTTTGTAATGCTTTAATAGCCTCCTTGGTAAAGCTTTTTACAGGCATTCCATATTCATTGCAAATTTGATTCACAAAATGATCGGCTAATAAAGGAATATCATCTAATCTATCATTTAGAGATGGAACGTGAATTAGTATTACGCTTAATCGATGATACAAATCTTCTCGGAAGTTACCATTTGCGATTTCTTTTTTCAAGTCTTTATTTGTGGCCGCAACTACCCTTACATTTACTTTAATTTCTTTGTCGCCACCAACACGAGTAATTTTGCTTTCTTGCAACGCACGTAAAACTTTTGCTTGAGCCGATAAACTCATGTCGCCGATTTCATCCATAAACAAAGTACCACCTTCGGCAAGTTCAAATTTACCTTTGCGTTGAGCTACCGCAGAGGTAAAAGCTCCTTTTTCATGACCAAATAATTCACTCTCGATTAATTCGCTTGGAATTGCAGCGCAGTTAACTTCTATCAAAGGGCCATTGTTTCTATTACTTTTTTCGTGTAGCCATCTTGCAACCAATTCTTTTCCACTTCCATTGCTTCCAGTAACCAAAACTCTTGCATCTGTAGGAGCAACTTTTTCAATCATATCTTTTATAGCACCAATTGCTTTCGATTCTCCAATCATATCAAAAGCTTTACTAACTTTCTTTTTAAGAGCTTTAGTTTCGGTTACTAAACTAATTTTGTCCATTCCATTGCGAACCGTAACTAGTAATCTGTTCAAATCAATTGGTTTGGCTAAGAAGTCGTAAGCACCTTTTTTAACTGCTTCTACTGCAGTTTCAATATTCCCATGCCCACTCATCATTACTATAGGTGTATCAATGCGTTGTTCTTTTAATTTATTGAGCAATTCTAAGCCATCCATTTTTGGCATTTTTATATCGCATAAAATCAAATCATAATTTTCTTTACTTGCCATAGCAAGTCCAGATACTCCGTCTTCAGCTTCTTCTATCTTATATTTTTCAAACTCTAATATTTCGCGTAAAGATTTGCGGATACTTTTTTCATCATCAATTATTAAAATCTTCGACATACTTTAAATTTAATTTGTGGATATAAATTTAGTTATTTTTCCCCATCAACATCTCTACAATTACGCCTTCTTTTAAGGAGTATATAGAAGCTGTCATTTGGCGGATATTAAATTCTTGGAGAACTAAATCAACAAAAAGATACGACAAAACAATCATGTCAACGCGCATTTCAATTAATCCTTTTAGTTTTAAGCGTTGTTCAGTTGTGCTATGAATAGTTTCTTGTCCAATTTCAAAATAATGGTTTAAATCAATTTCATATTCTGTTTTTCCAGTATGGTGTTTTTCGGTTCCATATCGCTCAGCAATCATATCTACAAAACTATCAAATGCCCCAGATGAGCCTATTAATCTAGTGATTCTATACTTTTTCATTTCGATTACTAAAGGTTGTAACTCTTGTAAAACGTAATTGTAGAAATTGGTTATTGTTTTTAATTCAATTGGATTTTCGGGATTAAACTTTTCTTTTAAACGTGAAACGCCTAACAAAAAACTCTGTTTCCAAAATATCTTCTCATTATTGGCTATAATGAATTCGGTGCTACCACCACCAATATCCATTATCAAAACAGGGTTTTCATCCAATCTAACGGCCAAGCGGTTAGCATAGTAAATTAATTCGGCTTCTTTATCACCGCTAATACTTGTAATCTCAATTTGAGTTTTTTCAAAGGCTTCTTTTATAAATTCTTTGCCATTGTTAGCACTTCTTATAGCTGAAGTTGCAAACGCAGTGATGTTTGTGATTTCGTAAGTATTTAAAATACCTCTGTACGAAATAAGTGCCTCAATACCTCTTTTATAAGCAGGTTCAGCAATATAACCTTTGTTAATACCGCCTTCTCCAAGTTTTACAGGAATTCTATCGGAGTAGATTTTTGTAAATTGGTTGGATTTACTAATTTCTACAATCAGCAAATTAAAAGTGTTTGTTCCTAAATCAATTACCGCTACTCTCACAAATTATATACATTCAAAAAAAAAGCCACGTAATTTACGTGGCTTTAAAGATAAAATTAAATATTAACTCTTTACAAATTTAAAAGTTTCCAATTTACCATCAACAATAACGTTTATGAAGTAAATACCATTTTCTAAATTAGAAGAACTAATGTTTATTTGATTATTTGAAACAACATATTTAGTTGAGTTTTGCACTATTTCTCCTAATGCATTATAAATAGTTAAATACAACTCTTTTGAAGAATCATAATTAGCAATAATTGAAACTACATTAGATGAATTGATAAATTGTAACTGACTAACTGCAGCACTTGCAACAATAGTTGTTTTAGAAGCTTGATCACATTTTGTTGAAGCCACAGTTACATTAGTTGTTTTTGCACAACCACTTGCGTCTGTTACTTTTACTGTATAATCGCCTGGTTCAACATTAGTAATTGTGTTTTCAACTAAACCATTATTCCAGTTATAGTTATAAGGAGCTTTTCCTCCACTAATAACTTTTACTGTTGCTGTTCCTGTTGCTTCTGTGTTGCACGATGCAGTAGATGCAGTAGATGCAGCAATTGGATTTGAAACATGTAATACAAAACGAGCATCCAATTCAGTTTCTGAAATTTCGCAAGTATAAGCTCCAGAGCGTAAATCGTGTTTTACACCCAATAATTTGTCTTCTAGCATTATGCATGCATCTTCTGGAAAATTATTGAAGCTTTCTGCTGAAATTGAGTAAGAGCCAGTATAACGAGCTCTTACTTTTATTGGTGTTGAGAAGCTTGACACAACAGGAGTATATAAAATGGATAAGTTTTCATTATTAAGAATTGCGGAAATACAAGCTGATTTTTTGTTTGGTCCCATTAATTTATGAGCGTCATAACCACTTTCAAAATTTGTTGAAGCTGTTGGATTAAAAATAATATTAACGTAATCGCTATAGTCATTGCCAGAAACTTTTAAATGAAAGTTTTGGTTTTTTGCAGCACGCTCTAAAATGTCAGTTTCGTTTGAATTTGCTGCTTGACGAATAAAGGAAGCGGTTGTGTTAGTGCTCTTAATATTTTCATTGAAAGTAATGCTTGGAGAAGCTCCAGTTGCATGTATGTAAAACGCTTGAGTACTAGGGACAACATTTCTTCCATTACTTCCAGCACCAATGTCCCAAGTTTCGAAAGATTGACTAGCATCATTCCATACCTGAATTTCTTGAGCTGTGTTACTTAATGTATAACCTGTGGTATTCATAAAGTCAATTGGTGATGGGTAAGGATTGTAAATTAAGTTCCAACCATCAACACTTGCATCTCCTGTAGGAGTATAGGTTAAAGTAACGGGATAACTAAATGTATTTATCGCCCCAGTAACATCAATTGTAATAGGTGTTGGTCCTAAATACGCCCACCATCCTTTATTATTATTTGTAGTGTTACTAATATCAGTTGCAGGCATAAAGCCATCATCCAATGTAGGTCCTGCATTCGACTCATCATAGTAGTACATTGAAACAAATGAAAAATTCGGATAATCAGAATTAGGGAAACCAGAGGTAATAAAATTATCCGACCAGTTTGATATTGATTGTGTTGGACTAGAAATTGGAGCTCCTATAATTCTCCATCCATCAGCTTCTGTTGCTAAAGAACGTTGAATAGTTACATTTCCTGTAAAATTAGAAGTCCCTGAAACCATCTTGCCAATTGCACCGCAATTTGTAGCTGAAGTAGAAACTAAAGTGAAAGCCATCCCTCCTGTATTCCAAGTTCCAGAAGTCATAGTCATTAAGTTTCTTAAATTAACAGCCGAACTTTGAGTAACACTTATACCTGCTGTTTTAGTCATAACAACATCATAAAAAGTTGTTGTTGCTGACCCACTTATACCTTGAGCTGTTCCACCAGTGAAAGTAACTGCTCCTGATTGAGGGGTGAAAGTCCCATTATTAACGAAATTCCTCGATAGTGTTAAGCCAAAGTTAGAAGGGCTTACATCAAATGTTACTGATGCATCAATGGTTAAATCTCTAGTGCATGAGATTGCGCTTGTAAGAGTTTTAGTAGATGAAGCTGTTGAAAATTGTAAATTATTAAATGTTTCAGTACCACCCGATTTACCTAAAGTATGAGTTGTAGAAGCTCCATCCATTATTACTGTGCCTGTGCCAGGAGTAAAGGTTCCACCGGTGTTCGTCCAATTATTACCAACATTTATATTTAGTGCATTAGCTCTTAAAGTACCTGCTGCTATTAAAACATCATTATCTACATCAATGCTACTTGTAATTATGCTGGCTGTTGCATTAGCACTGTTTATTCTAAAGTCATATAAATGAGAAGAACCCATACTTATATTAAATGTAGAAGCCGCAGGAGTGGATCCGTTACCTATTGTAATGGTACCACCAGTTACGTTGTTTGCAGCAACACCAGTTAACAAAATACCTGTGTTACCAGTTCCAGGTTGTTGCAAGGTAATGGTACCAGCGGTCATAGTCAGAGAGCTATTTGCAATTGTAAGTTGTAATGGTGCTGAAGCAGAACTTACAGTGTTTAAAACAATATTTCCACCTCCAACAACAACATTACCTCTGCCGGTTGTTGAAACGATTCGAGAAGCGACATTTAATGTTCCACCGTTTACAGTTACCAAACCAGATGTTGCTGAATTACCATTTAAAATTAAACGCTCATTGGCCGCATCACCAATTGTTAGGGTTCCATTAGTAATTTTAAGTGAACCAAAATTACCTAGAGTAAGGTTGTTTCCACAAGTAAAATTCACATTGGCACTATTTAGTTCAAGAGAACTAGACAAAGTGTTACCTATGGTAGAAGCGCCAGTAAAAGGTGTGGCAGTAAATGCAGTTGCGTTTGAAAATTTGACAGCTCCAGAAGTAATAGTTAAAAAGTTGGTTGTGTTAACACTCATGTTTGAGGCTGTAAAGTTAACTTCTCGAGTTGTAGAGCCAGTAGCAATTGTAATTCGGCTAAATTTGAGTACAGCACCAGTTCCAGAAATTGTTTGCCCAGCAGTGGTGCTATTAAAATTTACATTACAAAGAGAGGTGGCGGTTGGAGCACATGTAAAAGTTCCTCTATTTGAAATGTTTCCAGTAATATTTAAAATATGTGTAGCAGCAAAACTTGGGTTAGCGGTAAAAGTTCCGCTTGCTTGAATTGTTAGGTTGCCATTACAAGTTAACGTTCTGTTTGTTACACTATTACCAATTTGTAAAGTCCCAGAAATATTTATACCTGTGCAAGTTTGATTGGCTCTAATAGTAATTGTTGCTCCCGCTTGAATAACAACATCATCTGTTGTTGATGGCGCTACGCCGCCTATCCAAGAGCCACCAGCGTTCCAAAAACCTCCTGCAAGAGTTGATGTAATAGTAGCTGCTTTAATAGTATTTATTCCTAAAAACAATGTAGTTAGAAATAGTAAATGTTTAATTTTATTTTTCATATGACTAATATTATTTGATGTAGTTACAAACACTTAGTTTCTTACACAACCTATTTATTAAATCGGTAAGATATGAGCTTTGTCATGTAAAAATATAGAATAACTATGAAAAATCCAAACAAAATTTGATAAAATGGCCTATTGATTTGACAGAAGTGCTTGTTTTTTATGTTAATGTTTGAAATTAGCTTATTATTTCACTTTTACACCGTTTTTATAGTTAATTCGGCTCATTTCCTTACCCGTTTTATCATAGTAAATCCAGGTTCCATGTGGTACGCTTTGTAATTTTCCTTTTCTGCGTTCACCTAATATTTTGTATGAACTTACACTTTTTAAAATAGCGGTTTGATAATAGGATTTACTGGTTCCAGATAATCTTCCTTTATCAAATTTTTGAGTTTGCAAAATCCCACCGGTTTCGTAGTAATATTTCCAAGTGCCATGTTGTTTTCCTCTTCTATATTTCCCTTCTGTATCAATGGTTCCAGTTTCATAATAACTTATCCACTTTCCGTGCTTTATCCCAAAAATGTAGTTAGAAATTTCGCGTTGCTTTTCACCTTTTTCGTACCAAAAAAGCCATTCGCCTTGGCGTTTACCTTTTTCCATTTTGCCAAGGTAGTTTTTCCCACCTTTTATAAACCAACCTTCCCAAAGACCTGTCATTTCTCCTTTATCAAAACTGCCTTTATCTTTTAGTTGGCCATTGTTATACCAAGCACTCCACTCGCCTTGTTCTTTGCCATTTACAAAATCACCTTCTTGTAATTTTTTTCCATTTTCAAACCAAGTAGTCCATTTGCCTACTTTTATATCTTTATCAAAATTCCCTTGTCTCCATAATTCTCCTGTTTCGTACCAGTATTGCCAAGTTCCCTGTTGTTTGTCGTTTGTAAAGTTTCCTTCGCTTTCTTTATTCCCATTATTATGATAATATGTCCAAGTTTCTTCACGTAAATTGCTTTTAAAGGTCCCTTTCATTTCGGGTTTGCCATTACTAAAATAAAACGTCCAAACACCTTCTTTTTTTCCATTTAAGTATTCGCCTTCGCTTTTAATAACACCATCTTCATAAAAGCTTTTATAATTCCCGTTTAATTTACCGTTAACGTATGTGCATTGGTAATCTAGCTTTCCATTAATGTGAAAATTTTTCCAAACCCCATTCATCAATCCGCCTGTGTATTTGCCAAAGGCCTTTAATTCAGTGGTTGGATAAAAAATTTTCATTGCACCTTCACCATTTTTTATCACTTGAACTCCTTGATGGTCCCAAAAATTAATTAAATAAACTGTACTGTCTTTGTATTCTTTTTCAGCTTTAGGTTTGCCGTCACTAAAATACTCTTTCCAAGTTCCGCACTGTTTGTCTTTGCAATAATTACCTTGTGATTCGATTTTGCCATTTTGGTAATAATTGGTTTGTAAGCCTTCATGAAGGTCGTTTTCAAAAGAACCTTCAGCCTCTAAAGTGCCATTATCAAAATAATATTGCCATAAGCCATGCTTAACCCCATTTTTAAACGACTCTCGGTTTTTAACCCTTCCATCTTCAAAGTAAGCAGTCCAAACACTGTCAGGGTGATTTATGCTAAAAATAGTTTGTTGCGCTAATTTTCCGCTTTTATAGTAGTAATAGTTTTTTCCGTGTTTAAATCCTTTCGAAAATTTTTCTATGGCTTTAATTTTACCGTCTTCGTAATAAAATGTCCAAGTGCTATCTTCTTTACCATATTTATACCAGCCTAGCTTAGCGGGTTTTCCGTTTTTATACCAACTTGCTGTTTTGCCATGCAGCATGCCTTTTAAGTAATTTTCTTCACTTTTTGGTTGAGTTTGTTGCTCATCGTAATATTCCATTTTTTGTTGTGCATTTCCATTATTAATGCAAACCAGCAAGATTAAAATGGTAAAATATTGTTTAATAAATTTATTCATGTGGCAACAATTATTCTGTTTTCAAAATGCAAAATTATAGTATCAAACGCATATTAGTTAAAAAGTAACATATAGTTGTAAACATTAATAGGTTTATTTGAGACAATAACCACTTAACACTAATTTATTCCGCACAAACAAAGACCAAGTGTTATGCCAATTTTTCTTGTAATTTCGTGTGGAATTTTACAATATGAGAAAATTATTTTTATTTAGCGTTTTATCTTTAGCTAGTTTGGCGAAAGCACAAAATTACACTTTGCAGCAGTGTATTGAACTAGCGCAAAAAAACAACCTATCGATTAAACAAGCGGAGTTATCGCAAATGACAACTAAGAATAATTTGCAGCAAACTAAGGCGGGTATTTTACCAACTTTAAACGCAGGGGCTTCTCATCAATATAATATTGGACGAACAATTGACCGATATACTAATACATTTGCCAATAGTAATGTTTTATCACAAAACTTTTATGCATCAACTAATGTTACGCTTTGGAGTGGTTTATCTCAATATAATAGTATTAAACAGAGTGAGTATAATTTAAAATCACAACAAGAGAATTTAGCACAACAAAAGAATGATTTAGCTTTAAATGTTGCAACAGCATTTTTGCAAGTAATTTATAATCAAGAAATGAAACTTGTATCTGAGCAGCAAATTAAAATGAGCAATGTACAGTTAGATAGAACAAAAAAGTTAGTTGAGGCAGGTTCACTCGCTCAAAGCAATTTGTATGACATGCAAGCACAGCTTGCTACTGATGAATATAATTTAACTAATGCAAATAATCAAGTTAAATTAGCTTTACTTAATCTTCAGCAATTGTGTAATTTGGATTCGATAAGTAATTTTAATATTGAACGACCAATTTTTGAAAGCCCAACAGGAAGCATTCTTCCTAACCCAACGGATATTTATTTAGAAGCTCTTAAAAATCAACATTCGATAAAAAGCACCGAATACTCTTTATTAAGTGCTGAGAAAACATTAGCAGCAGCAAAAGGAAGAATTAGTCCAACTTTGTCGTTTAGCGCAAGTATAGGTACTGGTTACTCTGGTTTAGCAAAGGATATCACTGGCGTTTCCTTTGTTGGTTATGATACTACAGGCATAACTTCTGGTGGACAATATGTTTTTTCTCCAAGAACTGAGATTACAACAAAGTCTACTTCATGGATTGATCAGTTTAATAATAATGTCAACAAGTCAGTCGGCTTTCAACTAAACATTCCAATATTTAATGGTTTACAAACAAGTACACAAATCAAAAATGCGAAACTAAGTGTTCTTAATCAAAAATACGCTTATGATTTAAATAAGCAACAACTATTTAAAACCATTGCAACAGCTCATACAAATGCACAGGTCGCTTTAGATAAATATGTAGCTGCTCAAAAATCTTTAGAAGCATCTGAATTAGCGTTTGGCTCAACAGAGCAAAAATTTAATGCTGGGGCAATTAGTAATTTAGAGTTTACCACAGCAAAAGGAAGATTATTAAAGGCGCAAGCAGATTTATTAAATGCAAAATTTGATTTTGTGTTTCGTATAAAAGTATTGGATTATTATCAAGGAAAACCATTAACGTTTTAATTAAGATTAAATTATGAAAAAGTTATATATCATCATTATAATAGGAGTTTTGCTTATTTCAACTGCTATTTATTTTAAAAAGTGTAAAGGCGCAGATCCCATTGAAGTAACAACCGAGATGCCAGCAAAAAGAGATATTGTTGAAACTGTTTCTGCAAATGGTAAGATTCAACCAGAAGTTGAATTAAAGATTACCTCTGATGTATCTGGCGAAATAGTTGAAATGTACGTTAAAGAAGGAGAGCGTGTAACAAAAGGACAAATGCTTTGTAAGATTAATCCCGACATTTACGAATCGGCATTAGATAAAATGAATGCTTCTGTGAACAGCTCAAAAGCTAGTTTTCAAAATGCAAAAGCGCAATTGGAACAAGCAAAGGCTAATTTGGCTAACGCTGAATCAAATTATAATCGTAATAAAAAATTATACGATCAAAAGGCAATATCTGACCAAGAGTTTGAAGCTATTAAAGCTACTTACGAAAGTGCAAAGGCAACAGTGCAAGGTGCAATTGAAACAGTTAAGGGTGCTGAATTTAATATTAGCAGCGCTGAAGCATCATTGAAGGAATCGAAAACGAATTTAAATAAAACACTCATTTTTGCACCTGTTGATGGTACTGTTTCTAAATTAAGTAAAGAAAAAGGGGAGCGTGTGGTTGGTACAGCAACCATGGAAGGAACTGAGATTTTGAAGTTGGCAAATTTAAACGAGATGGAAGTGAGTGTAGATGTAAATGAAAATGACATTGTACGTGTTCATAAAGGGGATACCAGCACGGTAGAAGTTGACGCATATAGTAATAGAAAGTTTAAAGGTATAGTTACTGAGGTTGCAAATAGTGCTAATATTAATGGTTTAAGCGCAGATCAAATAACCAACTTTACTGTTAAAATTCGCATTTTACAAGAATCTTACAAGGATTTAGTTACTGATATTAATCCAGCGCCATTTCGACCAGGGATGAGTGCAACAGTTGATATACAAACTAAAACTGTAACAAATGTTATCTCGGTTCCATTAATGGCGGTATCAACACGAATCGATTCTACTAAAATTAAAAAAGAAGATGAAGAGGAGACTCAAGGTAGTTTAGTGGTTAATGATGATATGAAAAACAAAACAAAACAACCAGAGTTAGAACCTCAAGAAGTTGTTTTTGTTTATAGTGAAGGAAAAGTGAAAATGGTTCCAGTTAAAACAGGTTCTCAAAATAATGAGTTTATTGAGATTAAATCAGGCATTACGTTAAAGGACGAAATCGTTTCGGGACCTTACACAGCTGTTGCTAAAAGATTAAAAGATAAGGCAAAGGTTGAGAAGAAATCTAAAGACGATTTATTCTCTGTTGAGGTGAAATAATATGCAGGCAGTAAACAAAATACTTTGTATTGAAACTGCAACTACTTTGTGTTCGGTTAGTGTATGTGATGAAAACGGAATTATTTGTTTGCAAGAATTAAATAATGGTTTTACACACGCTGAAAATTTACATGTGTTTATTTCCGAATTGTTGAGAGAAAATAAAATTGAATTATCTGAATTAGTTGCTATTGCAGTAGGCGAAGGACCTGGTAGTTACACAGGTTTACGCATTGGTGTAAGTGCCGCAAAAGGATTAGCTTATGTTTTGGGAATACAATTAATAGCCATTTCTACATTAGAAATAATGACTTCTTTAGTTGCTGAAAAAACAAGTAATAGCCCCGGAATATATTGCGCTATGTTGGATGCAAGAAGGATGGAAGTTTATTTGGCTTGTTATGATGAAAATCTAAATGAAATTGTTAAAACACAAGCCATGATAATTGATTCGGAAATAGCATTGTTTTGGAATAATAGCGCACCAATTTATTTTTTCGGTGACGGAATGCCGAAGTGTAAAGAAATTATTTTGTCAAAATTACCGAATGCTAATTTCATTGAGAATATATATCCAAATGCAAATGGTTTTTGGAAATTGGCACAAAAACGTTTTAATGAAAAACAATTTGCAAATGTTGCTTATTTCGAACCTAACTACTTAAAGGAGTTTTATACAGGAACTTCTTAGTCCCAAAATACCCAATTTAAACCGAATTTTAATGCCCTTGAATTTTGATAATAGTTGGGAACTAAATTATAGTTACTGCCCATTAATCCTTGATTTAAGTGCTCAACTTTTACAAAAAAGCAAACTGGTTTGATTCTGAAATTAATAAAGAAATCAATAAAAGTGTAATTGCCTTGTTTAATTTGATTTTGAACGGTGAATTGATTTAGTGATACATTGTAATTTCTTCCATAATATGAGCTCAAGTAATAAGCTTGCGCCCCTATTTGTAATCTAAGGTTTTTCTTAAACAAATCGTTTTCATAATATAACTGAGCGTTTGCAGTGAATTCAGGAACGCTTAAAACACTCTCTTCAGTGCTTTTTTGATAAATTACTTTCGCTGAAAAATTAAACTTGCTTAACTTAAAATCTTTAGATAAAATAAGTTTAATATAATTTATTGATGAGTTGAAATTTTTAGAAATGCTATCTATATAAATATAGTTGTTGTAATTACTTAAGTTAGCTATAAAACTCAGTTTTTGTTTATGAAGTGCATAAAACAAATCTAACGCATTTGTTTTTTGTGCATTGATGCTTAGGTCCCAATTGTTAGTATTTGTTTTAACGTGACTTATTTGATAAACGGGATTTGTTTTATCGGTTTTTGCACTCAGTACTAAAGTGTGCATTGTATTAGCGAAACCATAAGCTAAATAAAAGTTATAATTATTGTTATTATAGCCATTAAAACAATAAGTGCTTTTTGCAGAAAATAGATGGTTTCCAATGACATAGTTTGCGTTAGCTATAGCAATATCATTAGTAAGTAAAGTATCTTGTTTGGGTTGCTTCAACCAATTTATTTCGTTTAAATATCCTAAGTCAAGATTAAATTTTCCTTTCTCTTTTTTCAACTCATAAACATATCTTGTATCATTTATAAGTTGTTTAAATGAGGTGCTGTCGTTTAGATTATTGCTGGTAAATGAATTTGGCGAATAGTAAAGTGAATCCGCTCCTGAATCAATTAGCTGATAATAATTGCTTTTGTACTTTGCAGTATAAAATATTTTATGATTTGAGGTAGTGTTATTAAAGAATCTCAACCATTGTGTTAAACTTATATCAAAGGTTTTATTGTTTCGTTTTGCGGATGATAGGTAAACTGGAATTAAGTCTTTCCCGCCAAATGGATCGGATTTTATTGTGCTATCGCTTGTAATTCCACCATTTTCTTGATGTTTTAATTTATTATGTAAGATGTAAAAATAATATCCCCAGTTTTCTTTTTTTGTTTTAAAATTAGATGAGAATAAAACATTGTTTACAAAGCCCAGCTGTTTTTGATAGAATCCATCGCATTTATAACGATTTAGTTGGAGCGTAATATTAACTTTATTTTTTACGTTTTGTGTATGTAAAAATTTCAACATTTGTTCTTGCCTTTGCCCTGCAACCGCAAATAATGAGGTAAATGGTAAGGGTGAATTATAAAACACTCCTTGTGTTTCATCAAACATATCTTTACTATAGGGTAGGTTATAATATTGAAAACCTAAATGTGATAGCAATACCGGATTTTGTAACGAATAGCTTGGTAGGCCATGGTTTCCAAGTAAGCTGTTATTATAATAGTTGTGCCTATCTTTTAAAGTGCTATCATTTGCTTGTTGAATAGTGCTTTTGGAATTTAGAAAAATCTGCTCGTAGGATTGACTGTAAGTTTGGAATTGTTTTTTTTGTTCGATGTCTTTCTTTTTCCAAGCTAAAGAATCTTTTTCATATTGAATGGTGTCGTTATCAATAATATATAATGGGTATTTTGACTGTGCTAAAATGGTGTTAAACGGCAACAACAAAAAAACAAGTACAACTATTTTATGGAATAGAAATTTCATGTTTTTTGTAGCAACACTGTTTAAAATTTATCAAAGAAATGTGTTTCCACATCAAAAGTTGATTTTGAACCAACAAGTTTGAATTCATTTTCAAGCCAATTACTGGCTGTTTGACGGCCTTTTTCTTTTAAATCAGTTAGGAAATCCCATGAGGTATTCATTTTACTCGAGTAATTTAATTGTCCTAAAACATCATAACCCGAAATTGTATGAATAAAAATTTCTCTGTTTATATGGTTGTCAGTTTTAAGTATTCCATTACGAAGTAATTCGTTACGATAGTGAATAAGTTTCATCTCGTTTATTAAAGAGCTATTAAACGAAATTTCATTTACTCTATCTGAAATGTCACGTGCTGTAGTTGGAACTGATTTTATGTTAATTGAGTTGATTTTAATTAGCACTAGATCTTTTAAGCCAGTATTTGTAATTAGCGGAAACATTGGTGGGTTACCCATATATCCGCCATCCCAGTAATACTCTCCGTCTATTTCAACAGCTTGAAAAATAAATGGTAAACAAGCGGATGCCAAAACAGTATCAACAGTTATTTCTTTATTACTAAATATTTTTGCGCGATTTGTTTTAACATTTGTTGCACAAATAAATAGTTTTTTATTGTTATAAAGTTGCAACTCTTTAAAGTCAATCAAATCATTTAAAATATCTCTTAAAGGATTATAATTTAAAGGGTTAAAATTATAAGGAGAAAGAAATTGGCTCATGGCATTAAACATCATGTATCCTGGAGAATTATAGATATCTCCATTACCCATGTATTTATCCCAAGCACTTGGTTTAAAAAGGAATCCTCCCGAAACCGAAATTTTTCTCCATAATTGTTCCAATAGTTCTTTGGCTCTTTGCGGCCCTCCGGTATGCAAACCATAAGCGCATGTTACCGCATTTACAGCTCCGGCACTTGTTCCGCACATTGCATCCGCAACAATTTCGTCAACCTCAAGTAATCTGTCTAAAACACCCCAAGTAAAAGCGCCATGAGCTCCTCCACCTTGCAAAGCAATACCAACTTTTTTAATTTCTGCCGACATAATTTATTTTTCTTTTCACTATTAAGAAGGTTTAAATGTAACAAAATTTCTTAGTAAAAATGAATTATTTCGACGTTTAAAATTGAAATAATTGTTTGATTTCACAAGTTAAAAGCCTACCTTAGCCTGTAATATTTTGAAAGGTTAATAAACAGTTTGTATAAGTTTCGTGAGTATCTACACCCAAAAACAATATTGGAAAATCGGATTGCTAATAACTGCTGTTCTGATAATAATAGCCTCGCTTTGGTACACCAATAGTTTAGTAAAAAAAATTGCGGACGAAGAGCGCTCCAAAGTAAAGTTATGGGCCGATGCCGTTAAAAATAAAGCAAAACTAGTTAAGTTTACAAATGAACTTTTCACAAAAATAAAGGCAGAAGAGTTTAAAAAGGCTGAGTTATATGCTGAGGCATCAAGACAAATAGTTGCAGATAACGTCGATATTTCGTTCATTATAAAGGTGCTTCAAAGCAATACTACTGTGCCTGTAATTGTTACAGATGAAAAAGGAAACTTTTTAGATGAACGTGGAAAGATACGTGGTGTTCGTAATATTGATACTTTGCATGAGAAGGACACTGCTTATATAAGCAAAGAATTGGCTGAGATGAAAAAAGTGAATAAGCCAATAGAAATCGTTTATTATAAAGGGAAAACGAACCTGCTGTATTACAAGGATAGCAAGGTTTTTGGAGATATTAAATTAGTTTTTGATAGTTTAGTTAAATCTTTTATATCCGAAGTTGCTGTTAATTCGGCTAGTGTACCGGTAATTTATACAGATAGTACTCGTAAAAACATTATTGCTTCGGGTAATGTTGATTCAACGGTTTTAAATAATCCAGCTGAAGTGCTTGCAAAGATAGGCGAAATGGCAAAGCAAAACACTCCAATTGAAATTGATTTTGGTGGAGGTTCAAAGAATTTTATTTTTTATGAAGAAAGTTTTTTACTTACTCAATTAAAGTATTATCCATATGTTCAATTTGGAGTGATAGGTGTTTTTATGCTTATTGCTTATGCATTATTTAGTACTGCAAGAAGAAACGAACAAAATCAGGTTTGGGTGGGTATGAGCAAGGAAACAGCGCATCAACTCGGAACCCCACTTTCATCATTAATGGCTTGGGTAGAATATTTAAAGGATAAAGGAATTGATGAAGAAACAATTAAAGAAATTAATCGAGACGTAGATAGATTAAATACTATAACAGAGCGTTTTTCAAAAATTGGTTCAAAGCCTTCTCTACAAAGCGAGAATATAGCCGAGGTAATGCAGCATGCTTTGGATTACATTAAAACGCGTTCTTCAAGAAATGTTGAATTTATTTTTGAGAATCAAGCCTCTGATAAAACTTTAGCTAGAATTAGTGTGCCTTTGTTTGAATGGGTGATTGAAAACATTACTAAAAATGCAATTGATGCAATGGATGGTAAAGGAACTATTAAAACAGTGATATCAGATGCTATGCAGTTTGTATATATTGATATTAGTGATACAGGAAAGGGAATACCAAAAGGTAAATCAAAAACTGTTTTTGAACCTGGTTTTACCACCAAACAAAGAGGCTGGGGCTTAGGCTTGTCGTTATGTAAACGAATTATTGAATCGTATCACGAAGGTCAAATTTTTGTTAAGCAAACCGAAACAAACAAAGGAACAACTTTTAGGATTGTTTTAAAGAAATAATTTTTTCTACCTCTGTTGCTAAATCATCAAGTTTAATATTTATTGCAGGAAAAACTACATGAGCCTTTTCGTAAAAAGGTTTTCGTTTATTTAACAAAGATTCAATTTTAGCTTTCATTTCTTCTTCATTCAAGTTCTTAAACAATGGTCTTGGATTGTTTGATTTGTGTAAGCGTTTGAATAAGGCTTCCGAATTGGCTTGCAAGTATATTACCGTACCTTTTTTTAAAACAAGTTTCATGGTGTCAAAAAAGCAAACTGTTCCTCCACCCAGCGAAACGATTGTGTTTCTGTTGTTTTTTATTATTTCTTCAAGTGTTTTACGTTCTAATTTTCTAAAGTAATCTTCACCTTCTAACTCAAAAATTTGTTCAACAGATTTGTTATTTGAGCGTTCTATTTCAATATCTAAGTCAAGAAAGTTCATTTTTAATCGATTGGCTAAACGCTTGCCAATAGTGCTTTTCCCCGATCCGGGCATTCCGATTAAAAAAAATAAATTGCTCATTAGTTTGGAAAATAGTGAAAACTATTATCATCATTAATTATACCGAAGTTTATACTTATTAGTCTTCCTTTTTCAAAATATAAATCAACAAGTATATCGTCAAAGCTTATCCTTTTTTCGCCCCAATTGTGGGTTTCGGTATCACTTACTTTATAGCCGTTTGCTTTAAAAAGTTCAATGATTTCATTTTCTTTTAAATCAAATACAAGCGTATTAAATAAAATAGTTTCTTCATTTTCTATTTCAACACTTGTAAATGCGTAATTACTGTTTGCATCAAAAAAAAGAGAATAACCTTTTTCCCAATAGTGCATAATAAATGAATTGTTGTTAAGAATATCGTCGAGTAAATTTTCGGTTTCGTCGGGTTCACCAAAAATTAATTTAGCCTCATTAAGTAAAGAGCCAAATTTAAGAGGGCCTAAACCTTCCATTGGTTTTACTTCGAGTATTATATTTTGGCTCATGAATAGTGAATTATACCCTAAAAATGCATAAAAATTGGGTAAAAGCAAAAAAAACACCTAAAATCACTATTAATTATTTTGTCGAAAATTTTGTAATATTGAAAAATGCTTTTATATTTGCACCCCGATTTGGAAAAATCTGTAAAACGAAATTTCAAAATCATGATTCCGTAGCTCAGCTGGTAGAGCATTACACTTTTAATGTAAGGGTCCTGGGTTCGAATCCCAGCGGGATCACAAAAAAAGCCTCGAATTTTTCGAGGCTTTTTTGTTGAATTAATTTTAATTCCATTATTCTGTTTCTGTGGTGCTTTCATCCACACCTTCTCCACTAACTTTTGGCTTATAAAGAGGGATTTCAATATTCGGTTTGTTAGGGTCTTTATATTCCCACGATAAAATTCGAAACATGGTTCTACGATTTTTCTGATGTAATGCATCTTTTCCTTGTTTTGTTTTCTCTTTAGCAATTACAACATCTTTAATTAAAAGTTTGTGCTTGCCCCAACCAATAGGAACCATTCGTTCTTTTGCTATTCCTTTCGAAACTAAATAATCAACACAAGATCGAGCCCTTCTAATAGAAAGAGTATCATTGTCTTTCACGCTTCCTCGCGAATCGGTATGAGAAGATAATTCTATTTTTAATGTAGGGTTTTGTATTAATAAATTATACAAGTAGTTTAACGAATCTTTAGAGGAAGGTAGTAAATCCCACTTGTTTACTTCATATAATACTTCAGGAAAATGAATTTCTCCCAAAGGAACGGGTTCAAGATAAAACTCTTTTATAAAATTAGTGGATTTTTTTAAGTCGATGGTAGAAACCAATGCTGTATCATTAGAGTTGAAGTATCCTTGCGGAGCTTTTATTGATTTTAAATTACCACCAGCAACTGTATACATTTTATATAAAGCGTCTTGTTGTAATTCCATTTTAAACTTTCCATTTGCATCTGTGTAAATTTTTTCGGTTTTGCCATTGTTTCCAATAACTACAATTTCACAATTTCCTATAGCGCTTGAGTCTTTTTCGTTTTTAACCACAACGTCAATTATGCTGATTATTTTAGGTAATACAAAACTCCAAATATCATCGTTGCCCTTACCGCCTTCTCTGTTAGATGAAAGATAACCTTTATCATTATTTGCTTGGAAAATAATTCCAAAATCATCATAAGGAGAGTTCATGGGATACATTAAGTTTACTGGTTTGCCCATTACCTTATTTTCTTTTGATATTTCAACTTTGTAGATATCTAAGCCCCCCAATCCAAAAAGTCCATCGGTTGAGTAATAAAGTGTTTTTCCATCATCATGCAAAAATGGATAACCTTCGTTACCACTTGTGTTTATTTCGGGACCAAGGTTTACAGGAATTCCCCAGCTTTTGGTTTTTTTATCGTACTCACATTTCCATAAATCATGGTGCCCGTAACTACCTGACATATTAGATGAAAACACTAAAATGTTTCCGTCTTTTGAGAGGCTTGGATGGCGAAAATCAATGGTATCAATGTTCATGGGTAAGCTTTCGGGTTTACCCCAACTCGGCCCAATTTTTTTACTCATGTAAAGATGACATCTGTTTTTACCAATTTTTTTATCTTCTTCACAACGAGTAAAAATCATAAAATCGGCTTTACGACTAACAATAGCCGCCCCTTCATTTAAATTCGAATTAATTTCCTCTGAAAAATCGTTGCTTGGTGTACTCCATTTTCCATCTTTCGATAGTGTTGCACTAAATATATCGGAATGTGCTTGTCCATTAGTTTTGTCTGCATCGCCTAAAGCACCTGTGCGTGTGGTAGTGAAGTATATTTTGTTGTATTTTTTATAATCGGCAAAAGATGGAGCAAAATCCTCATCCTTTGAATTAAGAGAAACCATGTTTTCAACTACATGACGTGTAGGATTGTTTAACCATTGTTGTGCATTTTGGCAAGAGGTTATTTGTTGTTTAGTCTCAGTGCTTGATGGAACTAATGCCTGATATTTCATATATAAGTCAATAGCTTCGTTGTATTTTTTGTGCGTTTTTTTTATTGTGGCTAAATGATAATAACTAATAGGGTCGTTATATTTTGCGGCAATTGCTTTGTTGTAGTAGGTTTCTGAACTGTTGTAATCAGATATATGGCGATAACATTCGGCAATTTGAAACAAGTAATATGATTTTCTATCTGTGTTTCTTACTTTTTCATATGCTTTTTTGTAAAGATCTATTGCGCCGTAAAATTCTTTGGCATAAAATGATTTGTCGGCTTCTTTAGCGAAATTTTTTTGTGCGATTACTCTTGTATTCAACAAGATGATTAAAGCGCAACTAAGACGAATTATTTTTTTCATGTTATTAATGATTTAAATTTTAGGCAATACAATGCCATTAACATTTTTATGTGTTTTGTGGATAATAAGTGAATTGATAAGCTATTGTAGTTTAGTTAGCCTTTACCTTTGGCAGATAACTAAGGTGGCATGTTGATGCGCATATGCTGTTTTATACTATGATTTCTTAATTGCATTTATAAAGAGTTTTATAGTAGAAAACAAATTGGTAACAGTGCTTTATAAAGAGCATAATATTTATCATTTACTTTATTTATGTTTGCATTAAAATTTAGTTAGATGTCTGGCAAAAAATACTCACTCACACTTATATTCCTTACAATACTGATTGATTGTATTGGATTTGGAATAATAATTCCTGTTACACCAAAATTAATTGAACAGCTAAGCGGCAAGGGAGCGGCAGAAGCCAGTACAATTGGTGGATGGTTAATGTTTGCTTACTCAATTATGCAATTTATTTTCGCGCCTATTTTAGGTGGTATTAGCGATAAGTATGGAAGAAAGCCTGTTTTGTTAATTGCTTTATTTGGTTTAGGTTTAGATTACTTGATGTTAAGTTTTGCTCCTTCACTAGCTTGGTTGTTTGTAGGAAGATTAATTGCGGGCTTTTGCGGTGCCAGTTTTAGTGTTGCTTCAGCTTATATTGCGGATGTATCTGAGCCAGAAAATAGAGCAAAGAATTTTGGTTTAATAGGAGCGGCTTTTGGTGTCGGCTTTATTTTAGGCCCATTGTTAGGAGCTTTATTTAGCGCTATAAGTGTTAGAGCTCCTTTTATGGCAGCTAGTGCACTATCATTAATTAATTTTTTCTTAGGGTTATTTTTGATTCAAGAATCTTTGAAGAAAGAGAATCGTAGACCATTTGAATTTAAACGCGCCAATCCATTAGGTGCTTTTTTAAATTTAAAGCGATATCCACATTTAATAGCATTATTAGTGGGCCAGTTTTTTCTTTATATGGCAGGGAAGACAATTGAAATTATTTGGGGTTATTATAATATTTTAAAATTTGGATGGAGCGAAAAGCAAATAGGAATTTCATTAACAGTTGTTGGAATTCTTGTTTCTTTAGTTCAAGGATTATTAATACGATGGTTTATTAAACGTTATGGAAACTTTAAATCAATAGTTATTGGGATGTTTTTTTACATTATTGGCTTGTTCTGTTTTTCTTTTGCTTCAGCAGATTGGATGATGTATGTGTTTTTAATTCCTTATTGTCTAGGAGGTTTAAGTGGGCCTGCAATTCAAGGCTTGGCATCAAGTAAAATTCCCGAAAACGAACAAGGTGAGTTCCAAGGTTTAAATACTGCTATGTTAAGCTTAGTATCAATCATAAACCCAATTGTAATGTCGAGTTTGTTTTATTCATTCTCAAAACCAAATGCTACAATTTATTTCCCTGGTATTTCGTTTTTTATAAGTGGATTCTTAGCAATAATTGGTGGCATTTTTATTTATACTGGGATAAAGAAAAATAAATTGATTGTTTAAAATTAGAACCCTATCCTAAATCCAAATCGGTAATATAATTTTATTTTTTGATTGCTTTGAACGGCGCTCGCCACATCAAACCTAAACACTTTAAATATTTTATCAATACCAATATAAACTTCATTGTACTGAGATGTTGGTGTTATAACAGAATTTAGACCAACAATTTCATAAAACTTTGTCTTACGCAACAAAGGTATTTTACTAATGAAAAAGCCACGGAAGTTATGTGATATATGTGTTTCAATAAATTTATCGTTGGTGCTATAACCATAATAACTTAATCCATGAAATTCGGATAGTTGTGTTCGTGTTTGTGAAAATGGCGCGTCTGAATTTGGTTTGTTTAATAAAAATAATGTTTGATTGCCATTAAAATGTTTGTAATCAATAAAATTCATGTTCGAATTATTAAAGAAAATACCTGCACTCACATCAAACGTCATTTCTCCAAGTGCACGTAACTCAAGGTCTTTTCCTACACCTAGTTCTAAATAGTCGTAATTGAAGTTGGCATTTTTTGTTGATAAACCCTTTTTATAAGTGAATGAAAATTCGGGCCATTTTGTGTCTAATAGTCGTTTAAACTGAGGATATGTTTCATATTTGGCATATGGTATAAAACGGAAGGAGAATTGAAATTGTAGTAAACTATGCTTGTTAAAAGCAGGAGAATCATCATAAACGCCGGCATTTAAAGGGTTATTGGAAGTAAAATGTCTGTCTTGTTCTATCCAGTAGTAAAAGCTTTTGTTTTGCAGTGCAGCTCGATTTTGATAATTTATACTCGCATTGGCAAATAAACCATTTACCAATTCATGATTGTAGCTTATTTGAGTAATATCCGTTTGGTATAGTTTCATGTAATTGTGCTTGTCTAACAATGTATACCAATTGTTTAAAAATGTTCCTATTGGCTCATGCTGATTATATTGTTTTATGTACCTGCCGATATTTACACTAAAGGATTGGCCATGCTTAGGGTTAAAGCGATAGGAATAACGGAATCCTCCACTAAATTTTTTGTTATCTACACCATATCTGAAACTATTTTCTATTGCCCAACGTTTCCATGTTTCTTTATCAAATTTTCTAAAGGTCCAGTCTGCTTTTATTGATAAGCCTTCTACGGTGTTGTAGCTTAATGTGTTTATTAAAGGACTGGTTACAAATCGTGTTCCTTTAAAATTATTTTGGTAGTCGTAACCTTGAATCAAAGTTTCGCCAAAGTTAAATTTGTTTTGTGCTTTGTTAACTGAATCTTTGTACTCTTTACTTTCTTGACGAACTAAAATACTATCGCCTTTGTGGTAATATTTTTTTTCTTCTTCACTTAATATACTTGTTCTTGTTGTGCTCCAAAAGCTTGTATCTTTTTTGGTTGCGGCTTCGTCAATTTTGAAAACTTCATTGCTAAAGAATTTTTTTGGAAAGGTTTTGTTTACTTCATAATTAGAAATGGATGCTGTACTTATATCTGTAGCCTTAATGCCAAATACTTTTATTTTGCTCGAAAACTGCAATTGAAGTGGCATCCATATACTATCGTTTACTTTAACCATCTCTTGTTTAATGTTCACGGTATCGGCAAAATCAATTTGCGCGTCTTTAGTTACAAATAAATCGCATCCATATATTTGATAGTTTTCTTGAGAAGCGATGTAAATTTTTCCGTTAAAAAGAGGGTCACCTTTTCTTCTCGGAATAATTTCAACAATATCAATTTCTTTATTGTCTACAAAGATGCTTCCTTGATATTTGTATTTATAGCTAAGCAATGAGCCAGTTGCAAGTGGCGATA
>CAZRUA010000015.1:0-45515 GCA_964603125.1 uncultured Flavobacteriaceae bacterium
ACTAAATCAAAACCAGTACCATCGTCCATTTCAACATCTAAGAAAACTATATCAGGGTTTACTTCGTTAATCTTAATTAATCCCGATTCAACACCTGTAGCGGAATTTATACTGTCTATTTCAGGGCAAAACTTTTCTAATTGAATAATTAATCCTCTTCTAATTTTTTCTTCATTATCAATTATAAGCGCTTTCATATGTAAAATTATTTAGCTATTTTGAAGTGTTTAAAGCGAACAAAGTTCATAACAAAGTTATGATAAATAAATTGAAGTAAACAAATAAAAAAAGCAAACAAGCCAAAAGCCTTTGTTTATAGTATAATTGGAAGGTAGATTATAATGGTTGTGCCTTTATCAGAACTTGTTATTTCCGAATGGGCGTTACATTTCAGTTGTTTGTTAAGTAACGTTAGTCTTTCTTTAACTATTTGTGTGGCTCTTGATGGGTATCCTTTATGTTTGATACTACTGCTAAATCCTTTCCCATTATCAGCACAGATTATTTTGATATTATTTTCTTCTTGTGTAAAATAAATTTTAAGTTCCCCATTATAATTCAGGTCTTTAAAGCCATGTTCTATTGAGTTTTCTATGAATGGTTGAATAAGCATACTTGGAACTTTAATAGAGTCTGCTTGTATCTTTTCATCTACAATTATTTCATAGGAGAATTTATCTTCAAATCGCATACGTTGAATATCGATATAGTTGCTAATAAATTCTATTTCTTGCTCTACGTAAACCATTTCCGAGTAAGTACTTTCTAAAGACTGACGCATAATTTTGGAAAACTTAGAGGTCATTAAGGCAATTTTTGTTGCTTCAACTTCTTCTAAAATTAATGTTTGTAAGGTTGCTAACACATTAAAGAAAAAGTGGGGATTCATTCTGGCTCTATTCAATCTTTGTTCAGTTTGTATTGAGTTTAGTTTGTTTTTTACAACAGACTGACGGTAGAAAAATATAATTACTAAAATAATTAGTACAGTAATTCCAATTGAAGCAATTAATGTTTTAATTCTAAGGTTATCAATTTCTTTTTGCTTATTTAATTCGCTTATTCTAGATTCTTTCAATTCAGTTTGATACTTAGTTTCCAGATCATTCATGTTTTTATTTCGCTCTTCATCTTGAATGGTTTTTTTAAGAGAGTTATATTTTTCTAAAGATGTTAGCGCTTTTTCAAATGAACCCTTTTTTTTATACAAATTGTATTCTAGTTCAAAAAGTAATAAACTGGGTTCAGATTGCTTGCTAGTTTCTAGAGTATAGCACGAATCGATGTAGTGCTGGGATAGATCGTTTTGACCCGTTTCAAAATAAGTTTGTGCAAGAGAAATATAGATATTAAATATTCGTTCTTCGGGAAGGAAGTTTTTGAAACTAAGAGCCTTTTGCGCAAATGAAATGGTTTTTTGATAATCTTTTTTTAATCGATAATTATGGCTAAAAATATAATATACATCAGCTTCTCGGTCTTTAATATTAAAAGCTTTACTAACATTAAGACAAGAATCAGCATAAATTAAAGCGGTGTCTATTAAAGAAGAATTTTTTTCTTTTTCTCCAATGTTAAAATAGTTCAATGCTACTTTCGAATAAATTTCCGTTATAAAAGTAGCACTGGTGTTTCTATTCATTTTGGGAATTGTTTCTAAAGATTTGCGGCTATAAAAGAGTACTTTGTCGGGTTGGTATTGACCTCTAAAAAGAACGACAATATTAGAGTATGTGATACCGAGCTGCTCGTAGTTTTTTTGCTTTTCGTATTCTTTTGCTATATTTAAAAAATAGTAAACGGATTTATCTACTTGGTTTGTTTTTCCATATAAATAACCTAGTTTTTCATTAATGGCTATAATTTCTGTTGTGTTTTTTTCTTTAGTTGCTAATTCTAATGCTTGTGTTAAAGTTGCTTTTGCCAAATCAATTTTATTCGCTTCTGTGTAAGATAAACCTAAGGCTTTCTTAGTTTTAATGATACGTGAAGTGAGGTTGTTTTTTGTTGAAACATTAACAGCTAATTGAGAATATTTTACCATCGAATCTGGTTGATGGTCGTTTAGTAAATAGTATTTTACAATATTATAATATGTATCAACTAAGACGGAGTCCTTTTGTTTGTTGGCAGTTAGTTTTAGGCTATCAATTTGATTGATTGCTATTGTATTAAAGCTTATGAAGATTGAAACAATTAAGGTAATTGCTTTCATGAATTTAAAATAACAAATATTATAATTTCCCTTTAATAATTTCATCTACAACATTCGGATCGAGTAATGTTGATGTATCTCCCAAATTACTTACATCTCCCTCGGCAACTTTACGTAAAATACGACGCATAATTTTTCCACTTCTAGTTTTAGGCAAACCGCTTACAATCTGAATTTTATCAGGCTTTGCAATAGCACCAATTATTTTTGTTACTTCTTGTAAAATCTCTTTACGTAATTCATCGTGTGTTTTTGTTGTATGCGGAACGATGCAATAGGCATAAATCCCTTGCCCTTTAATATCATGAGGGTAACCCACAACTGCACTTTCAACCACATCATCATGTGCGTTAATTGCGCTTTCAACTTCGGCGGTTCCAATTCGGTGACCCGAAACATTGATTACATCATCAACACGACCAGTAATTCGGTAATAACCGTCTTCATCTCGTTTACAGCCATCGCCTGTAAAATATAAGTTATGATAAGTAGAAAAATAAGTAGTGCGGCAGCGTTCATGATCACCATAAGTTGTTCTTATCATCGAAGGCCAAGGAAATTTTATACAAAGATTTCCCTCTACACCATTACCAATAATTTCATTTCCTTTGTCATCTACTAAAATTGGTTGAACTCCAGGTAATGGTAATGTGGCAAAGCTTGGTTTAGTTTTAGTAATTCCTGCTAAAGGAGAAATCAAAATTCCACCTGTTTCAGTTTGCCACCATGTATCAACTATAGGACATTTTTCTTTACCAATATTTTTATGATACCATTGCCAAGCTTCCTCATTAATAGGCTCTCCAACACTACCTAGCACTTTTAACGAACTAAGTTTATAGGGAGAAACAAATTCTAAACCAGCAGCTTCAAGTGCACGAATGGCTGTAGGTGCTGTGTACAATATGTTAACGTTGTATTTATCTACTATTTTCCAAAATCTACCTGCGTCAGGATATGTTGGTACCCCTTCAAAAATTAGGGATTTAGCTCCAGCTAATAAAGGACCATAAACTATATATGAGTGTCCAGTTATCCAGCCTACATCCGCTGTGCACCAAAACAAATCGCCTTGTTGGTATTGAAATACATTTTCAAAAGTATATTTCGTATACACCATATATCCTCCGCAAGTATGTACTACACCTTTTGGTTTGCCAGTGCTCCCTGATGTATAAAGTATAAACAAAGGATCTTCTGAGTCCATTTGCTCCGCTACACATTCAGAGCTTTCGTTGGCAATTGCTTCGTTCCACCATATATCTCTTGGGGTAGTCATGTTAATGGCAGTATTGGTTCTTTTCAAAACAATCACTTTTTCAACACTTGTGCAAGTTTTCAACGCTTCGTCCACGGTTGCTTTCATGGGTATATCTTTATTTCCGCGATAAGCGCCATCACTTGTAATTACTAGTTTGCAAAGGCTATCATTTATTCTATCTTGTAATGCAGTTGCCGAAAAACCTCCAAATACAATCGAATGAATTGCCCCAACTCTCGCACACGCAAGCATTGCAATTACCGCTTCCGGAACCATAGGTAAGTAAATACATATTCTATCGCCTTTTTTAATACCATTTGTTCTTAATGCATTGGCTAGTTTACAAACTTCGGCGTGCAATTCTTGATAAGTAATTTCTCTGTTTTTTTCTTCAGGATTATTTGCTTCCCAAATAAAAGCTATATCATTTGCCTTAGCTGGTAAATGTCTATCAAGGCAGTTTTCGGTTATATTTAATTTACCATTTACAAACCAATTTATTTTTGGTTCGGTAAAATTCCAATCTAATACTTTATCCCACTTTTTGCTCCAAACAAAGGTTTCAGCAATATCGTTCCAAAAATTTTCAGGTTGTTCAGTTGACTTCTTATAAACTGCTTTATATTCTTCTAATGTTTTAATCATAATGTTAAATTTAATCCCTGTTTTTTATCATTCAATTGGCCTCTATAACAAATGAATGAGTATAAATATCGAAATTTGCAGTTGATTTAGCAAATAAAAAAGCAAGGGCAAAATTTGAATTCCTGCTTCACCCTTTTGGGTGATTGTAAACCATGTTTGCTCAAAGTAATTTTGTTTCATAAAATTAATCTTATGAATAAAACTATTTTTTCTTTCCTTTTTTTACTAGCATTAAATGCAAATGCTCAATTTTCAATTCCTGCACCATCTGATGCAGATGCTTTATCAAAACTAAAAACCTCTGATGCACTTTTAAGTGAATTGAAGTCAAATGGATTAAGTATAACTGATATCAATATAAAACTCAAAAAGAAAGAAGCCATTTTCTTAAGTTCAGATGAGATTTGCTACCAAATATACAAGGACAGTAAAAGGCTAGAAGGATCGAACTATGTTTTTGATTATGATATAAGTACTAAACAGAATAAAAATGGTGATGTGTACACAAGCACTGGACACGTTTGGTACACAAGGGTAGAGATTACTCAAACAACCTGTAATATCCAATCGAATTGGAAGTATGAATTTTCTCAAGCGGATCCATTTAGTATAACAACCAAAAATGGCTTTTTAACCGCTGCTATGGCCGAAAAATTAATTTTAGATACAATTAAAAACGGCTTTGATTTAGATAACAACATTCATAAAGAAGAGTCCGAAACAAAAAACTCACCAGGCAATCGTTGGAGAGAAATATGTAGAATCGATAATTTTAAAACTTGTGAGTACGATAAGTTTGAATACACAAACTACAATCAGGTAATAAACAAAATGGAAAACAACAAACATCGAATAAGTTTTGAAGTTGAAATTTATAGAGGTTGGTATGAAACAGGGGCTCTTTATGCATCAATGTATAAAGTTACCAAATCATATAGCTTGATTAACTGCTACTTTGACAAACAAAAAGGTAAAATAGTTTTATCCAACATCGAATTAGTTAGTGATAAAAACACAACTACTTTTCTTGATGGAGATGAATATGGTCGCAAACCAATAGATGTTTATTATACACCACTTTCAAAAACTAAGGTCGAAAATATTCGCAATAAATTTGAAGAAACAAAGCCATCACCAAACTCTATACTATTCTATTTAAGCCCATTTGACGAAATGGTAAAAGAGCTAAATGCTTGCGAGAAAAAAGATTATGATTCATTTCTTGCTATTTTTAAGAAATACTGTACACAAACAAAAGCGGAAAATTTAGCCAATTCTCTTAGCGAAAAATACAAACTCAAATTCAAATCTAGTGCTTGGGAAATAAAAAAGGAGGGGAATGCTTTCTCTTGTGAAGCCGTTTGCACTTTCACTCACAAAAAAGCATCGACTGAAGTTTTTAGAATAATGGTTGCAATAGATATAATGGTTTACAAAGATGGTAAATATTGGTTAGATAAATAATTCCCGTTTAAGTTGTTAAAATATTCAATGAAAAAACTCCCTTCAATAAATGAAATTAATTTATTAATGGAAGAATGCACCAAATCGGATTTAAACTCCGATTTGGTTTTTGACTTATTAAATGAATTTGAATTTACCCCTACTGTATTACAAATTTGTGTTGACGCTTTATGTAAAGAAGGATCTGAGTTATCAAGATATCATCAAATCTCGATGCATCTATTAAAATATGAATTAATGATACTAAACAAAAAGGCTATTGATCTTAGATAAAACCTTTATATCAAACTTAAAATTTGGTCTTTAGTATCCTTTAGATAGATCATCATGTGCTCAGTTAAATCGCTAGTTGGATTTGCCTTAATATATTCAACCAAAACTTTTTTATCTGTTTCAAGATTTTTGTAATACCCTAACATTTTTGGAGCTTGCCGCTGGACTGTATAGCGCATGAATCTTAATTCAACCTCATCAAAATTTTCACTTATTAATTCTTCCAACATTTCTTTCCCTTCTTTAAAAGGTATTATCCGTTTAAAAGGATTACTAATGTATTTACAGCCTACAATAATTGCAGTGGAATGATACCCTTTAATTATCGCGTTATTTGAACTTGCCGTAAACTCGATCTGTTGTTTACACGATGTTTCTTCAAAGGGGGATTTATTATAGAGTTCGCGAGCTTTTAATAGTTCTTCTTCCATTTTAAACCCATTTATTTTTGTTCGCTAAAGCAATTACTTCCGTCATGCTTTGACAATTTGTTTTTGCTAATATACTTTTACGTTGTGATTTTATAGTTTCCTCACTCCTGTTCGTAAAGTTTGCAATTTCTTTTGACGACATTCCCTTGTTTACGAAATTAATTACCTCTATTTCTTTTGGTGTTAATCCAAAATCCTCATTCGGTAAGTCCTCCAATGAAAAATATCTTTCATACACTTTGTCCCACTTCCCTTTCGGAGTTTGATATGTTATTTTACAAAACAACTCCGGCTTGTTATAAATATCACTTATATTACTAGTTGTGCCCATAACAACTAAAGGATTCCTTTCCTCGTCCTCCAACATATGAGAAAATTGATTCAGTAGTGTTCTATAGCCCCCTTGTTTTTGCAATAACCTGTATGTAAAAGAAATTCTAATCTTTGTCATATCGTAATCCTTAATTTCTTTGATAGCTGCAAGCCCTTCAGTAAAAACATACTTTGTTATAAACTCAAAATCTTTTTCGTGCCACAATTCCATAATTTTTTCAGGACCCATGCTCTCTGTTTCGTGTTTCGAATATCCTGTTATGGATTCATTATTTTCACTAACGTAAGGTATTTGAGAAGTCGCTAAATCCATCACAAAAAGTGATTGTTCCAGACTACTTAAAAGTGGGCTAATGTGCTCTATATGCTCGGGAAAGTTTTTATACGCAGGCGCCATTTTATCGCCCAGTAATTTTTTAGCATCTTTAAGGTATGATATAAAATCTTTATTCATTTTGCCCTACTTCGAATTTCAAATATAACAAAATATTTTACTTCCCCCTTTTGGGTGATTGCACAGCCTTTAAATTAAAAATAAATTTGATGAAAAAACATGAAAAAACAATTCTTTCACTATCAATTGTAGCATTGCTTGCTACATCTTGCGGCTCATCAGATGCAGATAAAAAGGCTGCTCTAGAAACATTAACTAATGCACTTGACTCGGTAAAACCCGAAGTGGTAACTACAAAGGTTTCCTCAACAGATTACAACTCCACTCCTGAAAAAGTAATTGAAACCATTCAAAACGCTGTGAAAAATCAAGAGTTTTCGGCTTTAGGTAATTTATGCAATGATGCTGTAAAAAGCGATCGCGATGCTAAACAGCTTTGTGACCTAGCTACTGATGAGAAAGACAGAGCATCATTTACTGAGTACTTTTCTACTTTAAAAATGGATGGAGCACCAACTATTACTGGTGATAAAGCAGAGGTAAATGTTTTATTTGGAAAAGATGGTACTAAAAAGGAAACATTTAAAATGCTGAAAATAGACGGGAAATGGTATTTAGAAAGTTTTTAGTATTCAGTAAAAACAAATAAAATTAATGTTGTATAGTTCTGAGTTTTTATGGATAAGCTTTTGGGTAATTTGTTTATTTGTATTAATAGCGATAATATGGCTAATTGTAGCCTTAGCAAAACAGCAGAAAAAAGAAATTAAAATCTCTTCAGTGCTTTTGTTTGTATTTATACTTCTTATAGCACTAAACCTTATGACTTGTGTAAATAAAATAAAAAAAGATTTGGGTATACGTAAAAATACTGAAGAGGATTTTAAAAAAATGGAAGAAAACCATAAAAAGCTCAGGATGTTAAAAAAGAATTTGAACATATTCAATCCATTTTTGATTCGTTAAACAAAGAAGTTTCAAAGTGATTGACTGACAATTATACCTAGGTTTTATTTAAATCCTGTTTTTAACTTTATATATTTCTATTTAAAGCGGTTAAATACTTTTTTCTGAAACTAATTCATAATTCCTGATAAATATCAGGAATAAGGGTCTATGACAATTCTATGACAATTGAATGGGCATAAATATCGAAATTTGCAGCACATATGCAAACCCTCAAAGTAATTGCCATAACACACCAAAGAGCCGAATTAGGTACAATAGGACTGCTTCATATTAATGAGCAAAATCAGGGAAGTGTTTTAAGTGCTGCTAAGATTAACTTTGGCTTTGAGGAATTGATGTATTTAAGCACCTGTAATCGTATAGAGTTTATTTTAAAAACAGAAGTAGAGATTACCGAATCTTTTTTACATGATTTGTTTTTACTTTTTAATTCAAATCTTACTACATCAGAATTAGAAGCCTTAACTAAGGCGTCGCAAATAACAGAAGGTTTAGAAGCTTTGGAGCATTTATTAAATGTTGCTTCATCTTTAGATTCATTAGTTGTTGGGGAAAGAGAAATTATCACTCAAGTTCGTAAAGCATATGAAACTTGTAATATGCACGGCGTAACGGGTGATTTAATCCGTCAGGTAATTAAGCAGACAATTGAAACAGCAAAGGATGTTTATACTTATACAGATATAGCAAAGAATCCTGTTAGCGTGGTTTCTTTAGCTTATCGTAAATTGCGCGATATAGGAATTAAGAATGATGCTAAATTTTTAATTATTGGTGCTGGAGAAACAACAAGTTCGATGTGTAACTATTTAAAAAAACACCAATACGCTAATTTCTCTATTTTTAATAGAACCGTTTCTAAAGCAACAAAACTTGCCGATTCTCTAAATGGTAATGCTTATTCTTTAAGCGATTTGGCAGTGTATAAAAATTCATTTGATGTTATTGTAACCTGCACCGCATCTAATGAACCAATTATTACCAAGGAGATTTATGAGCATTTGCTAAATGGAGATAAATCAAGAAAAGTGATTATTGATTTAGCTATTCCTGCTGACGTAGACTCGAATGTTGTTAAATCTTTTAATGTTGATTATATTGATATTGAATCATTAAAAAAGCAAGCAGAAGCTAATTTGGCTTTGCGTGCTGGCGAAATAGAAAAGTGTAAGCAAATAATTAAGCGTAAAACGGAGGAGTTTGTTGGTCTTTTAAAAGAAAGACAAGTTGAATTGGCTTTTGGAGAAATTCCTAAACAAGTTAAGGCTATTCGTGAAACTGCTGTAAATAGCGTTTTTGCAAAGGAGATTAGTAACTTGGATGAGGAAAGTAAAGCAGTACTTGAAAAAGTGTTACTTTACATGGAGAAAAAGTATAACGCCGTGGCGATGAAAACAGCTAAGGATGTGTTGCTTGACGAGAAATAACTTTCACTAAATTTCTGCTTTAAATAATCCCATACTTGTTAAAACAAATCTGATTTCATCCCAATCAAGTTTATCACCCACCTTAGATTTTATATAACTTGAAGAAGCAACAAAGTCTTTTTCAGTTTTTAAATCTAAAACAATTTGTTGCTTTTCTTTGCTAACAAGTTTATCAATATCAATTTCTCCAAGTTTTAGATAATGGTTTAAATGTGCATTAATCGTGCTTTTTACCATGCTGCGCAATTGAGCAATTTCATCAATGCTCTTTCCTGATTTAAACAATATGAAACTTGCTTCTTTGGTATCGGGTTTTTTAATTTTTGATACAGACTCCTTTTTTTCTTTTTTGGGTTTAACTTTAATTTTAGAATTAATATTCCCTTCTAAATCATTTTCGGAAACATATTCTTTTATAATTTTTAAAAAAGCCGAACCATATTGCTTAACTTTAGTTTCGCCAAAGCCCGAGATTTGTGTTAGACTTTTGTTATCTAAAGGTAGAAATTCACAGATTTCGAGTAAAGTGTTTCTATTGGCAACCAAGTAAATGGGTTTGTTTTCGGTTTCTACAATTTCGTCTCTAAGTGCAGCTAGTTTACTATAAAGTTCGGGATGTGGAATGCCTTGATTATTGCTTGAAGTGTTTGAACCATAAACTTTAAAGTAAGTACTGGGTAGTTTTAAACTTAATTTTTGTTTTACAAAAGATTGTAAATTAAAATTGTTTTGGCAACAAGCCATTAAATGCTGTGTAGTCAATAAGGAAATATAAGTTTCGTTAAGCAGTTCTGATACAGCATTTGCTGCCTCTTTACTTTCGGTAGAAACTGTATTAGTTTTATATTTTTGAATAAGCGAATTTAATTCAGGAATAAAATAGCTAGCAGCTTTATTTAGTCTTTCTTGCAACTGAACATCATTTTCAGCATCATTTGTATTACTACATAGTAAATTTATTTGTGACTTAAATTTTTGTGAAACATCATTGAGCTTAATAATTTCTTTTTCTATTTCGCTAGCCCAATTTTGCATTTCAGAACTAAAGTGCTTTGGAAAGGATAAAAAGTTAGTTTTTAAGTCAACAATATCTTTTTTTAATAAGCTTAAATCAAAAATGGAAGTTAAAACAAATTGAATGTATTTATTTTTTTCGCTGCTAAAACTATTGTTTAACTCTTGTTCTGAAGGTTTGCTATTACTAAACATCAACACCTCATTATTATTCATAATGGTGCTAGTACTAATTTTACTTTTTAAAACAATTCCTTCAAGGCTTGTACATCTGCTCAGGGCAACATAAACCTGACCAGCACTAAAAGCTTTTCCAGCATCAATAATTGCTTTGTCAAAAGTTAAACCTTGACTTTTGTGTATTGTAATTGCCCAAGCTAAGCGCAAAGGATATTGAGTAAATGTTCCTAATTCTTCTTCTTCAATCGTTTTATTTTCTTTGTTTAAGTTATATGAAACATTTCGCCAAACATTTTTAGCAACCGTTATTTCTTCATAATCGCCTTTGCATTGCACTTTAATTTCATTATTGCTTAGTTGTGTAATAACACCTATTTTACCATTAAAGTAGTTTTTTTCGGGATCATTTTTTATAAACATTACCTGAGCACCCTTTTTTAAAGTTAGGTTTTCTTCTGCAGGAAAGGCGCTAGGTAAGAAGCTTCCATCTGTTTCAGCTTTAAAAGTAAATGCTGGGGTTTTAAGTTCTTCTAGTTTAGTTTTGTTTATTTCATCCGCTAAATAATTATGAGTGCAAAGAGTTATATAACCATCTGTATTACCATACGCAAAATCTGGTTGATATAATTTGTTTAGTATTTCTAAACTATCATTATCTAATGCATTATTACGTACTTTATTTAAAATATCAATAAATGCCTGATTATTTTGGCGATAAATTTTTTCTAATTCAATATAAATAGGTCTTTCGTGCTGTAAAACTTTACTGTCAAAAAAGAAAGGACTGAGGTAATAATCTTGAAGTATTTGCCATTCTTCATCTTTAACAACAGGCGGAAGCTGAAACATGTCTCCAATAAAAAGCAACTGAACTCCACCAAAGGGCAGGTGTGGAGTTCTGCGTACAGATTTTAAAATAGTATCTATTGCATCTAAAACATCAGCTCTAACCATGCTTATTTCATCAACAATAAGCAGTTCTAATTGTCGCATTATGTTTCTTCGTTGTGAAGTGTATTTAAGCTTACCCAAAAGTTCATTTGCACTGCTTGGAGTAAAGGGGCCAAATGGTAATTGAAAAAAGGAGTGTATGGTTACACCACCAGCATTAATAGCAGCTACACCAGTAGGCGCAACAACAGCCATTTGCTTGGTACAATTTTGTTTGATGTGTTTAAGAAGAGTTGTTTTTCCTGTTCCAGCTTTTCCTGTTAAGAAAATTGATTTGTTGGTTTGTGTTGTAAAAGCAAAGGCCTTTTCAAATAAAGGATTAATGTCGAGTTGCATGCGTAAAACTAAAAAAATAAATACCGTATCTACCTAATAATGCAACAAAAGTAAAAAGTTTTTTCTAAACCAAAAAGTATTAACGTATTAATGTTACGTTTCCTTTTTTGAAGGTTTGCTCAGAATCGCCTGGACACTTTGCTTTTAAATAATAACCATAAACACCAGGGTCGCTTGCATTGCCTTTAAATGTTCCATCCCAACCTTGCAAAACATCGGTTGTTTCAAAAACCATTTCTCCAAAGCGATTGTAAATAGCAAAATAAAATTCTTGGTAGCTTGGTCCTCTAACTTTTAAAACATCGTTTTTGCCATCACCATTTGGTGTAAATGTATTAGGGATAAATACATTTCCTTCTTTAATTACTTTTACAGGATAATTAGATAAAGTGTCGTAACAACCTAATGAGCCGGGAATGTAAGTTATAAGAGTAATAGTGTAATTACCATTATTAGCAAAGGTGTGTGTGAAAGATGAGTCAGATGTTGTAAAACCATCTGTAATTGTCCAGTTCCAAGTTGCGGTTGTGCCTGGAGGAGAGACAACAGAGCCACTTATTTTAAAAACATCAGGTTTACAAAGTTCTTGCGAAACATTTATTGTACCTTGAAATTGATTGCTAATACTAACGGTTGTATTAACCGTATCGTTACATGCAGGAACGCCAGGAGCGTAAGCAATCATTGAAACATTATAACTACCTGTACCAGGGTAAGTATAGCTTGGCGAATATTGGGTAGATGTATCGGCTAAAGTAGTTAGGTCACCAAAATTCCAACTATAAGTTCCAGCTCCAATACTTAGATTAGTAAAACTAACGGTATTTGAAGCACAAATTACGTTCGGAACAGTTGCAGAGGCAACGATAAGCTTTGGACAATCTTTTACAATTAATTGAAAGTCGCGTTTGGTTTCACTAATAAATACACCGTTTCGGTATTCTTTACAACGAACACCAATTACAAAATATCCCAAAGTATTAGGAGTAGCTGTTACTAAACCCGTTTGTGAATTTATACTGAAGGGAACACCACCCAACATGTTGGATGTTGAATAAGGCGTAATGAATTGAACTGTTGCGTAAGGAGGATTGTTAGGTGGTTGTGGCATTGGTGTTGTTGGATCCGCACCTTCAAAAGGAGTAAATAATTCGTATACTAAACTATCACCATCATAATCGATAGCTGAATGATCAAAAACAAATGGCTTGTTTAAGCAAATAAATGGTGGAGGCCAATTCTTAAAAACAGGGTTACTATTATAGGTTACAACACTGTTATCAGGAATAGTTGCGTAATAAGTGGCACCTGTGTTAGAAGGATCGAAGATGTTAAGTATGTTAATGTTTCGGCAACAACGTTGATAAACCAATTGATAACCACCCGGAATAGGAGGTAGGTTAATCGTATCGATATAAGTCGTAACCTCATAGCAAAAATCTGTTGGAGGAATTGTGCAAGGGTCGTTTATTTCAGCAGGTAAAGTATCTAAACCAAGAAAGGTTAAGTTATAGGAGTTGATTAAATTATTGTTTATATCAAATACACCTAAAGAAGCAGGGTTGTCAAAAGGAGGAACACCAACATAACAATCTCGGTAAACGGTTAAACGTATTTCATAGTTATTTCCTGTGAGTTTTTTGTAGTTCAACTCTCCACCAACAATGTGAGTAGCATTTGATTGATAGGATAAAACTAAAAAACTAAGTAAGAAAAGTATCTTTATTTTAGAAAACATAAAATAAAGATACATTGTTTTTTTTAATGAACAAGTATCTTAAGTACTATATTCTGGCTATTTAAACTGGATGATCGGGAAATTAGTTATAGGCACATGTTTTAAATATTCACGGAAATTTTTGTTTATTTTTTTTAATTCTCGAATGAGTTCATAATAATATTTATCACAAAGGTCGTTCAACTGTTCTTTTCCATTAGCAACTGTTTTGTTGATGTAAACATCAATAATAATTTGCCATTTGTTTTCTAAGGCCTTTATATAGGAAATTTCGGCGTTTTCAACTTTGTCACGTAATTCATCAATATTGTAAATTGATTTTTTTATTTCTTCTTGTTTTAACATCATGAGTTTGATTAGGGGGTTAATTTTTAGCCATTAAAAATTTTATAACGCTTTATAGCCCTACCTTTTTTTATTTGCCATGCGTGCCATGCGCTTGGAACATCATGCGTCCAAGAGGGTAAGAGTAATGTTATTAGAATTCTATCGATATGCGAAACTAAGCCTAGCATAATTGCAACAAAGAAAGGAACACCTACATAATTAAAACCAATAAGAAACGTGAATGCAACTAACAGACTTATTCCCCAAAGTTTTGAGAGTAGTGCGTGGGTGCAGGTTTCTTTTCCAAAGCGAACAATACTAATAACATAACACAGTAACTCCATGATAAAAATTGATACAATTGGTTTTGTGTTTGTTTTTATTAATTCGGGATATAGTATGTATGTGCTTAATCCTATAGCCAACCAAAACAACATGTCCGCCTGACTATCAAGGCGCCTTAGCTTTTCGGATGAGACGTTCAAATGCCGTGCAATTATTCCATCAAAAATATCGGAGACTAATCCAATGTACATTAAAACTACAATTATTACTTTACTATCCTCTTTTAAAAAATAGGCTAACGATAAAATTATTGGAGCAAGGAGTAATCGAAGTGCGATTAAGAGGAATGGAATTTTTGTTTTCATGGTTTTTAATTAAAACGTGAAATTGATAGAACCTGATATTTTATAACCTCGCATATTTCTATTGTAATTGCTTAAGGGTAAATAGTAACTTACATTCGTGTCGAAAAGAAAGTATTTATTTTTAAATAATTCTAAACCCGTACTTGGACTAACATAAGGCCACCACTTGTTTCCTATGTCATTATAAGCAAGTGTAAAACCAGTATGATAACCAATGTATAGATTGAAAAATTTATTTCCGCCTCTTCCTAAGAGTTTACTATACCAGTCTTGTCCAAAAGTTAAGTTAAATATTTCATCAAAAGTGGTACTATCAGTTTTTGAAACTGGTTTTAAAGCACCCAATGCAAAAAAAGATTTTCCTTTTGTAAAAACATATTTTAGATTAACACCTTGGTAATTAGCGTACGATAAACCTTGTTTTGGATTTTCAGGTATAAAATAAACATATTCAGCTCCTGGCATATGTATAAAGTTGACTCTAGTGCTTTCGTAAATTGTTTGTTCATTATACAACTCAATCACAACAGTATAAACTTTTTCGTAAGATTGATAGTTTAATATACGTTTCTTGGTATAATTTATTTCTTCATCTATAGCTCTAATTTTTTCCCAGTGGGCGTAGTAACGATTACTACCAATAGAATCAAGCTGTTTTTGCATTTTCTCAAATTCTATTTTCTTCTCTTTCTGTTGTTCCAGTTGTAGTTGAGCTTCTTTTAAATCCGCATCATGATTAAAGCTTTTTAAATCCTTGAAGCTAACATAACCTAGTGTATTGCATAAGGAGTCAATATTCTCTAAGTCAGAATCCCAAATAGCAAATTCATAATGATGAGATGTTTTGGATTCTTTTTGATTAATGATGGTGTATTTCCCCTTTTTCAAAAAGTTTTCTAATAATAGTTTTTTCTCAACATAGTCGGAAGTATAAATTGAATACGTTACAGTATTGTTTGTGTTTGTTTGGGCTTTTAGTTCAATACTAAGAATTGCTATTAAAAGCAAAATGATTTTCGTTTTCATGATTAGTTCATTAGTGATTGGATAAAACTCAGTGTTTCTGGGTTTTTAGCTTGATACACTTTTTCAATCTCATTAAATTTTTTGTAGGAGAAAGAAGCGATTGTTATTATTATAACAAATGGTATTATGTATAAAATTTTCTTTTTCATATTGCTAGGTTTTAACTCCCTTCCATTTTTTGTTGGAAGGGAGTATGAGTTTAAATTATTTTACGGCTTTATTTTTTGCATTATACCCGAAGCTTACACCAAAACGAGCTCCTTCTTTGCTAGGTATAAAAAATGCGTTGACAGGAATGTTTAATTTACCAGAGCGGAAAGTGCGACCAACTGCAACTACAAAGGAAGTTTGTAATGATGCACCACCTCTGCTATCCAAACGTTCGGTAATAGTGTAAGGATTAGTTGTGCCAAAATTATTAGCATCTTGTAACCATTCTTTTTCTCTGTGCCACTTGTTTTGCGAATCGTAATAACCAGAACTTTTTGTAATTACACTGAACGATGGACCAATTGCTAGTTCCCAGCCATTTACATTGCTCCTTAATCCATTCATTAAAGTAATGCTTGGTATGAAGTAACCTTGGTCTAAACCAGTTATGTTTGGTACAAATTCAAAAAGTGCTTGCATTTTACCAGCGTTTAAGTATTGTTTTTCAAATTGGTAACCAAACTGAAACATTACAGGGTAAGCGTTAAAACCACCATTGGCTTTTGCATCATTTAATATGTTTGCTGTGCGTCCAGTGTAAAATACAGCTCCCATTCGTGGCCCGTCTAAACGTAATCTTTCTTGGTTTGGATTATTTACTTCGTTATCAAAATCATAACGTTTAGTTAGCTTAGTAAGCATTTCTGGAGCATTCTTTTTTCCAAACATACCGCGCACAGCAATATTCATCATTGCTTGAATTTCTTCAGGCAAATTCAAAAACTCTATTACATAAGTTTTTTCAATTGATTTTGATTTTACATCAATTAATCGGAAAGTTGTTACGATTGATTTACCAAATAATTCAACACTACCGCTAAACATTTTATCAGAATGTATTGTTTCGCCAATTTCGGTTAAACATAATTTACCATAGCAATTGTTGATGCTTAGTTTGTTTTTATCAACTACATAAGCAACATCATATCTATCCATTACTTCAAAAGTGTCAAGTTTTTCTAACTCTGTTCTAACTAAGTTTCCGAGCGTTGTTGGATCAATGTTCAGCCCTCTTGTGTCGATATTCAATACAGTTACAGTTATTGGTTTTGATTTGTTTTGGGCATTTACAAAACTTGTAGCAAGTAATATTGTAAGCAGAATTGTTTTTATTGTTTTCATGATTTCTATTTTTTTTAAGTTATTAGTTATAGTTGTTGTTAATTATTAAAAGTTACTTCCTACTGCGATTTGAGCAGCATAAGGTGAGCCTAATCCAATCTCTGGTTTTATATAAAACTCTTGTCCTAGTTTAACACGTAATCCCATAAAGTATTGAAGTGAGGGTAAATTTATGGCTCCATCTGTCCGCCAATATGTTCCGTGTGATACTCCAAGCGCAAGTCCTTGATATGGTACAAAACTTTGGCGTCCCTTTCCTTCCCATATAAATCTTGCTCGAACGTTGTATCTATACATTTCACTTACCTGTACATCGCCTTTAAATTTTTCCCAAGTAAGTGCTAGGCCTAGTAAGAAATTTTTCTTAACACGTTTTTCGAAAGTAAATGTTAAAGGCACTTGTTTGTATCCAACTATGTATCCTATAAAACCAGCATTGCTACCAGCATCAAAAAACATTGTATTGGTTTCTTTTGTTTGAGCCAAAGCATTATTTGAAACTGAAACCATCCACAGTAGAATTATAATCGCTTTTTTCATTCGTATTAAATTTTATAATACAAAACTACTACGGATGGGTGGGGTACTAAAACGGAATACAGCGTCAGTATTGACTTATAGAGGGATTAAATGCAAAAATTTCATTTGCGTGTGGAGATTTAAAACTCAATTTTCATTTTTTGCAACTAGACACAATTTTTTTTGCAATTTTTGCAATTTTTCGTATCTTTATTTTGCAAATAATGCAATAAATAGTTGTGAAAATGGGTAAAAAAAAGGAAGTTAAAACAAGCAAGAGCGCCTCAAGTAAGCCTAATAGCAAGGATTTACCTATACAAGCTTTGTTTATCAGTAAGCTAAAGGAGATGGTTCCTGTAAGTATTTCGTTGGTAGATGAATTGGCTGATTTATTGAATATTAGTACCGATAGTGCCTATCGCCGTTTGCGCTGTGAAACCGAGATAACTATTGATGAGTTAAGTAAAATAGCTGGAAAATACGGTATTTCAATCGATTCTATATTAGCTAACAAAGGAGATACAGCTACATTTCAATATATTTCTTTAGCAGAAAATGCTTTAAATTTTGAGAAGTATTTGGGTAATATAGCCGGTCACCTGAAGCGAATTGATGGTTTTGAGCAAAAGCAAATTATATATGCAGCGGAGGAAGTACCTATGTTCCACTCTTTCCATTCAAGAAAAATGGCTGCTTTTAAAATGTTTTATTGGCAACGTTCGGTGCTTAACGTACCCGAATTTCAAACTAAAAAATTTAATGCTAATATATTAGATGATTCATTGTTTGAACTAGGTAAAAAAATATATGACTACTATTGTTCAATTCCCTCTATCGAAATATGGACGGAGGAAACTATTCTAACGGTAATTCGCCAATTAGAGTTTTATGTTGAATCTGGTGTTTTTCAAACCAAGGAAGATGCTTTGGAGATTGCAGATGAAATTGCCTCAATGGTTACAACAATAATGGGATACGCAGAGCATTCAACCAAATCAAAACACCAGGAAAACAATTATCAATTGTATAAAAGTGATGTTGTAATTGGTACAAATTGTATTCATGTTGATATTGGAGATACTAATTATTCGTTTATTTCGTTTAACACCTTAAATTCGTTAACCACTTCAAATAGCGATTTTTGTAAGGAAACGGAACATTGGATGAAGAATTTAATACGGAAGTCAACATTGATAAGTGGTACAGCCGAAAAGCAACGTTATCAGTTTTTTAATAAAATGATGAAACATATTGATTTAAGTAGGGAAAAAATCAAAAATATGTCATAGGCTTTATTAACTAAAAGCTGTTATTTTTATTTGCTTAAAATGAACCGTATTTAAACAATTGTCATTAAATTTATATCTTAATAAAAACAAAATACTATGTGTGGAATTGTAGGTTATATAGGTGAGCGCGAAGCTTATCCAATTTTAATAAAAGGTTTACAACGTTTAGAGTACCGTGGATACGATAGCGCGGGTGTAGCAATGGTAAATAAAGGAGGAGATTTAAACGTATATAAGCGAAAGGGAAAAGTAAGCGATTTAACTACTTTTGCATCTAGTAGCGATGTGAGTGGAAACATTGGTATTGGCCATACACGCTGGGCCACACATGGTGAGCCAAATGATATTAATTCGCATCCGCATTATTCGCAAAGCCAAAATATGGTAATGATTCATAATGGTATCATTGAGAATTATGCATCAATAAAAGAAAATTTAATTAAAAAGGGACATACATTTCTTTCGCAAACAGATACAGAAGTTTTAATTCATTTAATTGAAGATATTAAACAAAGCGAAGGAATGAAAACGGGGCATGCTGTGATTGCCGCATTAAACAAGGTTGTTGGAGCATATTCAATTGTTGTTTTAGATAAGAATGATCCAGACACTTTGATTGCCGCGAAAAAGGGAAGCCCGATGGTAATTGGTATTGGAAATGATGAATATTTTATTGCATCAGATGCTTCGCCAATTGTTGAGTACACTAAAAATGTAGTTTATTTAGAAGATGAACAAGTTGCTATTTTAAGAAGAGGACAAGAAATAAAACTTCGTACGATTAAGGACAAAGAGATTCCGGCTTATATTCAAAAATTGGAAATGGAGTTGGAAGCTATTGAAAAAGGCGGATACGAGCATTTTATGTTGAAGGAAATTTATGAGCAGCCACGTTCAATTAAAGATAGTATGCGTGGTCGTATAAACGCAATGGAAGGAAAGGTTCAGTTGGGAGGAATTGTTGATCATATTTCAAAGTTTAAAAATGCAAAAAGAATTATCATCATAGCTTGCGGTACATCTTGGCACGCAGGACTTGTAGCGGAATATTTATTTGAAGAGTTTGCACGTATTCCTGTTGAGGTGGAATATGCTTCTGAATTCAGATATCGTAATCCGATTATTTACGAAGATGATATTATTATCGCAATTTCTCAATCAGGCGAAACAGCAGATAGTTTAGCAGCAATTGAATTAGCAAAATCTAAAGGCGCAACAATTATAGGTGTTTGTAATGTTGTTGGAAGTTCTATTCCTCGTGCATCTCATGGCGGTTCATACACTCATGCTGGCCCCGAGATTGGTGTCGCATCAACAAAAGCATTTACTGCACAAGTAACTGTTTTAACTTTAATGGCATTACATGTTGCACATGCAAAAGGAACAATTGCTGAAAGCCGCTACCGCCAAATGTTATATGAGTTAGAAGCTGTTCCTGGAAAAATTGAAGAGGTATTAAAACTAAATGATAAAATACGTGCAATTGCATATGAATACAAGGATTCGAGAAATGCTTTGTATTTAGGTCGAGGGTTTAGTTTCCCTGTGGCTTTAGAAGGAGCATTAAAGTTAAAAGAGATTTCTTATATACATGCTGAGGGTTATCCAGCTGCAGAAATGAAACATGGTCCAATTGCCTTGATTGATGAGGAAATGCCAGTTTTTGTTATTGCAACAAAAGGAGCTAATTACGAGAAAGTAGTAAGTAATATTCAAGAAGTAAAAGCGCGTAAAGGAAAAATAATAGCTGTTGTAACAAGTGGAGATCACGATGTAAAAGGTATGGCTGACCACGTAATTGAAATTCCTGAAACAGATGAATCATTGGTTCCTTTGGTTTCAGTAGTTCCATTGCAATTGTTAAGTTACCATATTGCGGTAATGCGCGGCTGTAACGTTGACCAACCAAGAAATTTAGCGAAGAGTGTAACGGTAGAGTAGTTATGATATTGAAAAGATTCTTAATTGTTGTTGTATTTTGTCTCTTAGCAATTGCAAGTTCACTGAGGGCTCAAACAGTATATATTGCTGAAACGGGTAAGAAGTACCATACAAAAATGTGTGAAACAGCTAAGGGAAAGAAGGGAATTGAATTATCTGAAGCCAAGAAGCAAGGGTATACGGCATGTTCTAAGTGTAAACCTGATCAAACAAAAGAAGCTACAAAACCAAAAAAGAAAGTAGCAGTAACTAAGAAATAAAACATCATAACCTTTATCATCTCAATAAAAAAGCCTGTAATAATTAATTACAGGCTTTTTAAATTAATATGATAGGTGAACTATAATCCTAAAAGAACTTCTTCTGGTTGTTTTCCTCCAAACAGCATTCTGCTTGGGTTTTCTAACATTTCTTTTACTTTTACTAGGAAACCAACACTTTCTCTTCCATCAATAATTCTGTGGTCGTAACTTAATGCTACGTACATAATAGGACGAATAACAACTTGTCCGTTAACTGCAATTGGTCTATCAACTACGTTGTGCATTCCTAAAATAGCACTTTGTGGAGGATTAATAATTGGAGTACTTAACATACTTCCAAACACACCACCATTTGTAATAGTGAATGTTCCGCCTTGCATTTCTTCTAATGATAATTTTCCATCGCGAGCCTTAATTGCTACCGCTTTAATAGCTGCTTCAATTTCTGCCAAACTCATTAATTCAGTATTTCTTAATACCGGAACCATTAAGCCTTTTGGAGCGCTTACAGCGATACCTATATCACAATATTTATTGTAAACAATTTCTTCGCCATCTATCATTGCATTTACAGCAGGGAAGTGGTATAATGCCTCGCATACAGCTTTTGTAAAGAAAGACATGAATCCTAGGTTAGAACCAAATTTTTCTTTAAATAAATCTTTGTATTTAGCACGTAAAGCATAAATAGCACTCATATCAACTTCGTTGAAAGTTGTAAGCATAGCTGTTTCGTTTTTCACAGCAACTAAACGTTTAGCAACTGTTTTACGAAGACTTGTCATTTTTACTTTATCTTTTTCTCTTCCGCCTTTCCAAGAGTTTGAAAGAACTTCAGCCACATTTGGAATTCCGTTTGATAAAGCACTTAAAACATCTTGTTTAGTAATACGGCCATCTTTACCCGTTCCATTTAACTGATTTGGTTTAACACCGTTTTCAGCCATTAATTTGGCAGCTGCAGGACTTGGAGTTCCTGATGCGTAATTTGTAGTTTTATTTTCGGTTGTTGCAGCAGGTGCAGCTTCTTTTTTAGGTTCAGCTTTTACTTCTGTTTTCACTTCAGCTTTTTTTGCTTCAGGTTTAAATGAAGTGTCAATTTTTACTACTACTTGACCCACTTTTACCGTTTCGCCTTCAGCAGCTAAAACTTCAATTTTACCGCTTTCTTCTGCGTTAATAGTTAATGTAGCCTTATCCGAATCAACCTCTGCTAATTCATCGTCTTTCTCTACTATGTCGCCTGTTTTTTTAATCCAACGCGCTATAGTTACTTCTGTAATTGATTCTCCTGGACTTGGTACTTTTAATTCTACAATTGCCATAATTTTATTTTTATTAAATCTAATTTCTAATTTTTATTTCACTAATACTTTAGCAAATATTTTACTTAAAATCTCTTCCGTTTCTTCAGCATGTTTTTTAGCATAGCCTGTTGCAGGACTTGCAGCTTCATCTCTACCAACATAGGTGAAGTTAAATCCTTTGTACATGCGGTGAACAAAACTCCAAGCGCCGTTATTTTCTGGTTCTTCTTGAATCCATAAATATTCTTTTGCGTTTTTATATTTTGCTTTTATTGCTTCTAATTGAATTGACGGAACAGGATAAATTTGTTCAACACGAACAAAAGCAATATCGTTCACACCTTCTTTTTCGCGACGCTCAATTAAATCATAATAAATTTTTCCTGAGCAGAAACCAATACGTTTTATATTTTTTGCATCAACTCCATTATCATCTAATATTTCTTGGAATCCTCCTGAAGTAAAATCTTCTATTTTGCTTACACAGCTTGGGTAACGCAATAATTTTTTTGGTGTAAAGCAAATTAATGGTTTACGGAAATCGCGTTTTAATTGACGACGTAATACATGGAATTGTTGAGCAGGAGTAGTTGCATTTACAATTTGTAAGTTGTTCTCGGCACATAATTGTAAGAAACGCTCCATACGCGCTGATGAATGCTCTGGTCCTTGACCTTCGTAACCATGTGGTAACAACATCACAATACCATTCATACGACGCCATTTGTATTCGGCTGATGCTAAGTATTGATCAATAATAATTTGAGCACCGTTAAAGAAATCACCAAATTGAGCTTCCCAAATGGTTAAAATATCTGGCGAAGCAAAAGCGTAACCGTATTCAAAACCTAAAACTCCATATTCACTTAAGTGCGAATTAAAAATTCTTAAATCACCTTTTGTTCCTAAATTATTTAATGGCGTATATTCTTCTTCACTATCTTCTACTTTAACAACCGCATGACGGTGAGAGAATGTTCCACGCTCAACATCTTGTCCTGAGAAACGCACAGGGTGTCCTTCTTGCATTAAACTGGCATAAGCTAATAATTCTCCCATTGCCCAATCGTAGGCATTGTTATCAATCATAGCTTTTCTGTCGGCAAACAACTTTTCAGTTTTATTAAAGAATTTTTTTCCAGATGGAAGTTCAACAGATTTTTTAGCTAAGTCTAAAAATAATTTTTTATCAATTGCTGTTACCGGCGATTTATCAAAAGCATTGGCAGGAGCCATTTTGATGCTGCTCCAATTTCCTTCTAAGAAAGAAGTGATTTTTGCTTTCTCAACTTGCTTTGCTTCATCTAATTTTTCTTGTAAAATAGCTTTGAAAGATTTTTCTAACTCTTTAGCTTCATCAGCAGAGATACTTCCTTCACTCACTAATTTCTCTACATAAATTTCACGTGGGTTTGGATGAGCTGCAATTGCTTTGTATAACAAAGGTTGAGTGAAACGAGGTTCATCACCTTCATTGTGTCCGTATTTACGATAACATAACACATCGATAAATACATCGCGATGGAATGTTTGACGGAATTCCATTGCTAATTTTGAAACCATAACTAAAGCTTCAATATCATCACCATTAACATGGAATACAGGAGAAAGAACAACTTTAGCTACATCAGTACAATAAGTTGATGAACGTGCATCAAGGAAATTTGTGGTAAAACCAACTTGGTTATTAATTACGTAGTGAATTGTACCACCTGTTTTGTAGCCATCTAATTGGCTCATTTGAATTACTTCGTAAACAATTCCCTGACCCGCAACAGCAGCATCACCGTGGATAATAATTGGACAGGCTTTTTTGTGATTTCCGCCATGGCGATTATCAATTTTTGCACGCACAATACCTTCAACAACAGGAGCTACAGTTTCTAAGTGCGAAGGATTAGGCGTTAAGCTCATGTGAACTTTTTTTCCTGAATCGCTCACTTGGTCGGAGCTGTAACCCATATGGTATTTTACGTCACCATCAAACAAACTGTCTTCGCTTGGTCGTCCTTCAAATTCAGTAAAAATATCTTTATAAGTTTTGTTCATGATATTAGCCAACACGTTCAAACGTCCGCGGTGAGCCATACCAATTACATAATCTTCAATATCCAAATCAGCACCTTTTTCCATTAAGCTGTTAAGTGCTGGAATCATTGCTTCAGCCCCTTCTAAACTAAATCTTTTTTGACCAACAAATTTTGTGGCTAAAAAGTTTTCAAAGGTTACAGCTTGATTTAATTTATTTAAAATTGATTTTTTTTGTTCTTTAGTGAAAGATGGAGTGTTTTTGTTTTTCTCCATGCGTTCCTGCAACCATTTGATTACCTCTGGTGTACGAATGTATAAATACTCAGCGCCAATACTTTGGCAATAAGTAGTTTCTAAATGGGCAATAATGTCTTTTAATTTAGCGGCACCAATTCCAATTTCATTTCCAGCTTGGAAAACGGTTTCCATATCGCTTTGAGCTAAACCAAAATTTTCGATAGCTAAATTTGGTAAATATTGACGACGCTCGCGAACAGGATTGGTTTTGGTAAACAAATGCCCACGTTGGCGGTAACCAGTAATTAAGCTTATTACTTTAAATTCTTTCGTAACATTTTCAGGAATTGCTCCACCATCTTCAAAATTAGCCTTTGCAAAGTCGAAACCTTTAAAAAAGGCTTGCCAAGAAGCATCAACGGCGTTATTGTCTTTTAAATAGGTTGTGTAAAGGTCTTCAATTGCGTTCACATCGCTGTTTCCAAGGTAGGAGAATTTATCCATAGTTTAAATCGCTAAAAATCAGCACGAATTTAGGAAAAAATCCTGTAATTAATGGCTAAAATGGGTAATAATACTAAGGATTTAGGGTAGAATAAAACCTTGAAAACTAATTAAATACGTATTCCTACCACACATACATCATCTACTTGCTCTAAATTACCTTTCCAGTTAATAAATTTAGCATTCAATAAATGTAGTTGCTCGTCAAAATCTTTCGAATGATTTTCTAAAAGCAATTCTTCTAGTTTTTTGTATTTAAACTTTTTTCCTTTTTCGCCACCAAATTGGTCAGGGTAGCCATCTGTATACATGTAAAAACAAGTCCCTTTTGTAGCTTCAAACTCATGATTGGTAAAAGAAGTTTGTTCGGCATATTTACCAATGGGTTGTTTGTTTGCCTTTATTACTTTAAATGTATTTTTTTCCTCTACGCTCGAATCAATAATGAGTAATGGATTGTTTGCTCCCGCCCATTGTATCTTGAATTGCGATTCATTATAGCTTTCTATACAAAGAAGTGAAATATCCATTCCATCTTTTACTTCGGCTCCCGATGCTTCAAAGGTTTCAATAACGAGCTCTCTCACTTTATCTAAAATTAAGCTAGGAGTTTGTAAATGAAATTCTTTAACAGCTCTGTTTAAGGCGTTGCTGCAAACCACGCTCACAAGGGCACCTGGCACTCCATGTCCCGTGCAATCAGCGGCGGCAATAAAGACAATTTCTTTTCCGTTTTCTGTTAATTTATGCATCCAATAAAAATCACCAGCCACAATATCTTTAGGCATATAGTAAACAAAACTATTTGGTAAATTCTTTTTAATGAGTGGTAATGGCGGCAGAATAGCTTCTTGTAAGCGTTTGGCATAGTTTATACTATCCGTGATTTCTTTTTGTTTTGTTTGTAATTCATCACGTTGGGTTGAAATAATATTATTGGAGAGTGTAATTTTTTTATTAGACTGATAAATTTTAAAAAACATAATTGCCAATAAAACCATCGCTATTGCAACAATGTATAAAATTATTTTTAAGCGTTTTTCTTTTAGTTCTTTGTTCTCAATTTCTTTCTGATTGATTTTTTGTTGATTGAGATAATTCAAACTGTCTTCCTGTTGTTTCTTTTCAAAAAGATGCTGAATGTTTAATTTGTTCAACTCTTCTTTCTTATGCAAGCCATATAAACTATCGTTGATTACATGATATCTTGTTTGTAAATGAAAAGCTTTATCGTACATTTTTTTGTCGGCGTAAATACTCAGTAATTGCTCAGTTGCTCGTCTTTCTAGTTCTAGGTGATTTATTTCTACACTTTGTTTAATGCAACTTTCAAGCATTGAAATAGCTTTGTCGCGCTGGTTTAATTGTTCGAGTGTTTTAGCAATATTAATTTCTGATTCAATAATTGCCGGAATAGGTGCTTTATTATTTTTACGTGTGTTTAGTGATTTATGATAATAGCTCAATGCTTTGTTGTAGTTTTTTGTTGAGGTGTAGAGTTGACCAAAATTGTTATAAGATTGCCCAATGCCGATACTGTCGGCTAGTTGAATACGTATGGCTATACTCTTATTCAAAGCTTCTATGGCTTTAACACTATCATTGGTGGCAATATAGTTTAGCGCCATATTGTTGAGTGAATGAGCAACTTTTTTTAAATCTTTTTTCTTAACTGCTAAATCATAAGCTTTTAAATAGTAATCTGTTGAGGTTTTATGCTGTTTTAAATATGCATTAATGAGACCACTTTCTAAGTTAATTGTAAAATTTAAATAAAAGTTTTTGCTATGACTTGGTTCAACAAGAAAGGCTTTATTATAATGCTCCATTGCCTTTGTTAAGTTATCATTAACCAAATAATATTTACCAATTTTATATTCAATTAAGAATTCAAAATCTTTGTTTTGCTTGTTTTTAATAATGTTGTAAGCCTTTAAATAATAGGATAGCGCCTGTGCTTTTAATTCAGATTTTAGTTGAATATCACCCTGAAAAATTTGGTCAAAGAATTGGAAGTCGGGATCAGAAGCAAATTGTTGTTTTAATAGCTCAGCCTTAAAGTTTAATTTTTCACCACTGTAATTAATAAAAGAATCGTTGCAGCTCAAATAGTATTGCTCAATATTTTGACATGACAACCTAAGAGTTGAAAGAAGTAAAAATATTTTTAAATAAATCCTCATAGTTTAATACCAATTATGCAAACATCATCTACTTGTTCTAAATCACCTTTCCAAGCTGAAAACCTGTCTTGAAGCACATTACTTTGTTCTGTCATTGGAAGCTCATGAATACTTAAGAGTAATTCGTTTAGTTGTTTGTATTTAAATTTTTTCCCCTTTTCTCCACCAAATTGATCAGCATAACCATCCGTATACAAATAGAGTGTATCGTCTTTTTCAAGAGCAATTTTATGTAAAGTAAAGCTATCGTTCTTTTCACCTTTACCTACAGGCATTTTATCTTTTGGTAGCTCAAATATCTGTTTGTTTTTGATTAAAATCGGCTCATTATTGGCTGCAGCGTATTCAATGTTTAGGAAATCATTTATTGCTTGGTTGGAATCAATGCAAATTAAAATCGCATCCATACCATCTTTTTGGCCATCAATTCCAATCGAGTGAATTAGTCTTTCTCTAACATAATTTAATACGAGATGTGGCTCTTCAATATTTTTTTCTTTAATAGCTTCACTTAAAAAGCCCATGTTTAACAAGCTCATAAATGCCCCAGGAACACCATGCCCTGTGCTATCGCAAGCTGCCAAATAAAATTTATTATTATGTTTTGTAGCCCAGTAAAAATCTCCACTAACAATATCCTTTGGCTCAAATAAAATAAAATTATTAGCAATGTTTTCATTCACCATTTCTTTGTTTGCTAATAAAGCAGTTTGTATTCTTTTGGCGTAATGAATAGAGTCGAGAATTTCTTTTTGATGTTCTTCAACAACGTGTTTTTGAGTTTTTATGATTTCGTTTTGTTTTTGAGTTTCTTGTTCTTTGAGCTCAATAATCTTTTTCTGTTTTTGTGTGACTCTAAATCGGTTAAACATAAAAATTCCAAAAACGGCTACTAATGCAAGTCCTCCGTATAATGCATAGCGCTGGGTTTTTTCTTGTTTAAATTTAGCTTCGGTCAGTTTTTTTTCTTCGGCAACTTTAATGCTATCAGCGTTTCTTTCTTTATCAAAATCGTATTGCATTTGTTGTTGCAGTATTTTTTTACTGTTATCTTCATTTACTAAGCTATCACGATACAAAATATAGTTTTGATAATTTACGAAAGCATCTTTATAATTTTTTTGCAAGTTATCTATCGACGCTAATTCTCTGTAACAATTGCTGAGATTGATTTTCACGCCATCTATCTTCGAAATGTCAATACATTTATTATAACATTCTTTAGCTTGATTGAGATTGTTTTTTAATTGGTAAATGTTTCCAAGATTATAATAAGAGCCTGCTTGTATTTTTTTATTGTCTGTTTCAAGTCCGTATTTTAAGGTAGTATTACAATAGTTTAGTGCGGTATCCAATTTATTTAAACGTATAAAAACAACCGTTAAATTCTGATTAGTTTCCATCACACCTTCATCATCATTCATTTGCTGATAAAACCCTTGCGCCGCTTGATAGTATTTGATAGACTCTTCGGAATTGTTTTTTCTATCAGATAAAATTCCAAAATTGTTGTTGGTCATAGCTAAGCCTTCAATATCATTTATTTTAGAATAAATTTTGAAAGCTTTGGTATAATTGTCCTTGCTATTCTCTAAATCGTTTTGATCTAAATATACATTGCCCATGCTGTTGTAAACAGATGCAATACGTAATTTGTCATCAAGTTCTTCGGCTATTTTTAGCGCAATTAAATATTGATTTATGGCTTCTGAAGCTTTTCCTAAATAATCGTAAGCTACGCCGATATTACTATATATACCAAAGCGAAGGTTTTTGTTATTGGTAAGTTTATTATAATCTAATGCCGAAAAATAATGTTTAAGAGCCTGCTTGTGATTTCCTTTGGAAGCTTCTATTGTGCCAAAATTATTTATTACCAAGGCAATCCCGTTATTATCTTTTAATTCTTTATAGAGTTTTAATGCAGTATTAAAATTTAATGATGTATTTAACGTGTCATTTAAGTCTTGATAGATTCTACCTAATTGTTTAAAAGCTTTGGCTTCACCGGCTTTGTATTTAATTTGTTGTGCTATGCTTTTGCTATGCTGTGCATATTTTAAGGCTTCTTCGGGTTGATACTTTTTGTAATAAATATTACTTAGTTCAAATAGTGTTTTTACTTTGTTTGAATCGTTAATATTTACTTTTAGAAGTGTTTTGAGGGAATCAATATTTTGAGCGAAATTCTGATTAAAGAAAGTGATTACAAAAAGAAGGATATAAAATATTTTGTTTTTAAGTCGCACTAACTTTAAGGTTAATTATTGTACTAATGTAATGTAATTCCAATAAATAAAAAAGCCCCGAATTTCTTCGAGGCTTTCATGTAATTTTCATGTTTTATGCTTCTGCAGGCTCCATGTATGCTTCTATTGGCGCACATGAACAAACTAAGTTTCTATCACCATAAGCATTGTCAACACGGGCTACGCTTGGCCAAAACTTATTTGCTTTTACATATGGTAATGGGAAAGCTGCTTTTTCGCGACCATATGGTTTATCGTAATTATCAGCAATAATTAATTTTGCTGTATGTGGTGCGTTTTTAATGACGTTGTTCGTTTTATCAAACTTACCATCAATAATTTCCTGAATTTCTTTACGAATAGCAATCATTGCATCACAGAAGCGATCTAATTCAGCTTTTGACTCTGATTCAGTTGGTTCAACCATTAATGTATTTACCACTGGGAACGCAACTGTTGGTGCATGGAAACCATAATCCATCAATCGTTTAGCCATATCCGCTACTTCAACACCACTTGCCATTTTAAAATCGTTGCAATCTAAAATCATTTCATGTGCACAACGTCCGTTTTTACCAGTGTACAAAATTTTGTATGAATCTTTCAAACGCTCTTTCATGTAGTTTGCATTTAAAATAGCTATTTCAGTAGCTGCTTTTAAACCATCAGCTCCAAGCATTTTGATGTAACCATAAGAGATTAATAAAATTAAAGCGCTTCCGTATGGCGCAGCAGAAACTGCTGTAATACCTTTATCTCCGCTAGTTGGAACAATAGTGTGGTTTGGTAAAAAAGGAACTAAATGTTTAGCAACTCCAATTGGACCCATACCTGGGCCGCCGCCACCGTGAGGTATAGCAAAAGTTTTATGTAAGTTTAAGTGGCAAACATCTGCACCAATATTTCCTGGTGATGTCAATCCAACTTGAGCATTCATGTTAGCTCCGTCCATATAAACTTGACCGCCATTTGCATGAATGATATCTGTTATTTCAATAATACCTTCCTCGTAAACACCATGTGTGCTCGGATAAGTAACCATTAAACAAGATAAAGTGTCTTTGTATTGTTCGGCTTTTGCTTTTAAATCAGCGATATCAATATTTCCCTTTTCATCACATTTTACTACAACAATGGTCATTCCGGCCATAGCCGCTGAAGCTGGGTTTGTGCCGTGAGCAGAAGAAGGAATTAATGCAACGTTACGCTGAGGGTTTCCATTAGCTAAATGATACGCGCGAATTACCATTAAACCAGCGTATTCGCCTTGAGCACCACTGTTTGGTTGGAAACTCATAGATGCGAAACCTGTAATGTCTGATAAATCTTTGTTTAATGTTTCAATTACTTCGGTATAGCCAGCAGCTTGATTAACAGGTACAAATGGATGAATGTTTGCAAATTCAGGCCAAGTTAAAGGTAATAATTCTGAAGCTGCATTTAATTTCATTGTACATGAGCCTAATGAAATCATAGAGTGTACCAATGATAAATCTTTATTCTCTAAACGCTTAATATAACGCATCATTTCACTTTCGCTGTGATACGAATTAAAAGTAGGGTGCGTTAAATAACTTGATTTACGCGCCAATTCAGATTTTTCAATTACTGAATTACCTAGGATATTTGATAATGAGCCTACACCAAAGCAAGCTAAAACGTCATTTAAATCAGCTAATTCAACTGTTTGATCAAAGCTAATTCCAATATGGTTAGCATCAATCAAGCGTAAATTGATTTCTTTCGCTGCTGCTGCGTCAAATACTTTTTTAGCATCGTTAACTTTTACAACAATTGTGTCGAAATAGGTTTTAGTAACAACTGCAATTCCCGCAGCTTTTAAAGCATTGGCTAAAGTTTCAGTTTTGGTATGAACGTCTTGTGCGATTGCCTTTATTCCATCATGTCCATGATATACTGCATACATACTAGCCATAATAGCTAAAAGTGCTTGAGCCGTGCAAATATTTGAAGTTGCTTTATCACGTTTAATGTGTTGTTCGCGTGTTTGTAAAGCCATACGTAATGCTTGGTTACCTTCAGCATCAATGCTTATACCAATAATACGACCCGGGATTAATCGTTTGTAATCTTCTTTACAGGCAAAAAACGCTGCATGAGGTCCGCCGTAACCAAGAGGAACACCAAAACGCTGAGAGTTTCCAACTACGCAATCAGCACCCCATTCTCCCGGAGGAGTTATAAGTGCTAATGCTAGTAAATCAGATGCAACGCATAATTGAATATCTAAAGCTTTAGTTTTTTCAGCAAAAGCCTTGTAATTATTTACTTCGCCATTAATATCTGGGTATTGAATTAAAGCTCCAAAGTATGAGTTATCGAAATTAGTTGTATTAGCATCAGCCACAACCAGTTCAATTCCATAAGGTACAGCGCGTGTTCTTACAACATCAATTGTTTGTGGGAAGCAAGTGTTGCTGATAAAGAATTTTTTAGCATTATTTTTTACTTGATCTTTAGTACGGTTGCTATAAAACATAAATAATGCTTCAGCAGCAGCAGTAGCTTCATCTAATAGGCTGGCATTGGCAATTGGCATTGCAGTTAAATCGCAAACCATTGTTTGATAATTTAAAATAGCTTCCAAACGACCTTGAGCAATCTCAGCTTGGTAAGGAGTGTAAGCCGTATACCAGCCTGGATTTTCTAAAATATTACGCTGAATAACAGCTGGTAAAATGTTGTTATAATAACCTAAACCTAGGTAACTACGGAAAACCTTGTTTTTCTTACCAATCGCACGTAAGTGTTTCATGTATTCAAACTCAGTTAATGCAGCCCCTGTGTTTAATGGCTTTTTAAGTCGTATAGCACTTGGTACTGTTTGATTGATTAATTCATCAATACTAGAAACACCAATTTTTGCTAGCATTTCTTTTACTTCTTTTTCGCGCGGACCGTTATGACGGTTCACAAATTTATCTGTACTCATGGCTAATTTTTTAGAGCTGCAAATTTAATGATTTTAGCGCTTAAGTAGACAAGAATAAGGCTTTATTAAAAAGTTTTTAGAGATTTATTTTTTTATAACTATTTTTTGTTTTACAAAAGAGTTATTTAAAAGGGTAATTTTTGCCAAAAAAACGCCAGGAACCGCTGAAGGAAGGTTGATTTGAACTTCATTAGCATTAAAATCGGAGCTAAAAACTAATTGACCTAACAAAGAGTAAATTTCAACTTTTTGAGTGCCTATATTACTAATTATATTGATTAGGCCATCGGTTGGATTTGGGTATAAAATAAAATCCGAATAGTAGGAAGGCTGTAAACAGGTTGAATCTACAAATAAGTTAATATTTTTAACAGAAGTTCCACATAGATTTGTGCCAGAAACTGAATATGAGGTTGTGAAGAGTGGTTTTAGAAGAATAGAATCTGATGTAGAACCATTATTCCAAGAATATTGATTTGCTCCAGTTACCACTAATAATGTTGAGTCGCCTTGGCAGATTGTATCAGTTCCAAATATTTCTAATCTTGGAGTTTCGTTTATTAAAATATTTGGAAGGGGTGTACCTATAATGGCAGGATTGGTGCTAATGATTCTTAAATTGTATAATTTTCCAGGTAGTAGACTGTTTGGTAGCTGCGCAGAAATAGTGTCAGAGTGAATATTACTTTTTGAACCTACATCAATAGGAGTGTTAAAATTACCATTGGTGTCGGACAATTGAGCAATAAAAGAATTGCCTATGTTATAGATGCCAGTTGATTCATATGGAATCTTAACAGAATCTCCAATACAATAATTGTTAATACTATTTGTTGCTAAAATAGAGTAATAACTTGTGATGTATTTTGTTATGTTAACATTTAAATTGTCAGAGTTTTGTAATTCAAGAGAGCCATTCTTATCTGATTTATAAGCATTTTCAATGCTCACCATAAAACTAGTGTCCTTGCTTATATTAGGTTTAATTTTGAAATGGAGTTTTGCAATAGGCCCAAAACCAAAGGTGTCTTTTGCAACGGTATGAGTAGTTGCACAATAAATTTTTCCTTTAGGAAAATCTGATTTTCTGAAAGTTAAATTATTATCAGAAATAAAAGAATTATTAAAATTGAGGTAAACACTGTCTTGTTCAATAAAAGTTGTGTCAAAATTCATTGTAAATGCTAAGCCGTTTACATTGTTAACTAAATTTAATGAATCACCTAATTTTATTGAGATAGAACCCCATGATCCTTTCTCAAAAATGTTTTGGTCTGGAGTTAAAAAAATATTTGGATTTATAGGAGGATTTAAATTAACCTTAAAATTATGTGTAAATCCGTAATTATAAGAAATTGCTAGAGTATCATTGCTGTTTATTATTCCATCACCATCACAATCGCTATGGTTTATGTTTTTACCATTTGATATATTTCCCACCCAATTATTTGAATAAAATCCCACCCAACTATTATCAATAGTATTTCGAGCTGGGCCTGCTTGTGTATAATGAAGACCTAGTTCTAATACATCCAGATTGTTTGCTACTCCATCACTATTTGCATCACCTGGCCAAACAATTTGACACGTAGTATCTACCAAAACAGAAAAACTATCAGTTACAAGACCACAACTATTTGTAGCCGTTATAATGTATGTTGTGTTTGTAATGGGTGAATCAATTAAGCTATCTGAGGTTGTTCCATTATTCCAGATGTGGTTGAGTGAGCTGGAAGTTAATAAAATTGAAGATCCAAGACAAATTGAATTTGAGCCTAAAATATTAACTTTAGGTAAAAGACTATCAATTTTGATATTATTGCCGTTATCTGAACCAATTATGGATGGATTTGAGCTAATAACACGTATTCTATATTTGTCACTTGATTTTATAATACTAGGTATTGTTGCACTTATCGTATCGGAAACAGTAGAATTTATAAAACCAATGTTTATGGGTGAGGAAAAAGAACCCGAACTATCTGATAGTTGCGCTGTAAAAGTATTTCCTGAATTAAATGTTCCAGATAAACGATAGGGGATTTTAAAATTAGAGTTAACACATAGGTCTGAAAAGCTAATATTAGGTGTTATTGAGTTGAAAATAATGTTGTAAGTTATTGGTGTCGAACCGTTAAGATAAAACGCTTTTAAAGTATCAATTTGACATGGATTACCTATTATAGTATCAAACACTGATATGTTATTGTTACCAGAAGCATCATAGATTAGAGTTTTCTGAGGTTGAATGTCGCTACATTTTATTATGCTTACAAAAAATTGTGGAAGATTATTATAGTGCAAATAAACAGTATTTTCATTTACAACAAAAAGGCTATCATAATTTGGACCACCAATACCTATTTGATTCCAAGTATTGCCATAATTGGAAGTTTTCATTACAATATGCTGACCTGATGTTACTCTATACACATAAAATCCTACTGAATCATTTACGAATTGTAAGTCCATACAAATTTTGCCAGCATTATTTATATTAAATCCACCACCAGAAGCTATAATCGTTCCGTTTCGAAAAACTTTATAATAAGCTTGAGAACCTGAACCGTTTCCTGTGAAAGTGTTTTGATATGTGTAATTAATGTTAACAGGTTGAACACAATCAGAATGGTTAAAACCTAAGAAGGTTTGTTGGCAAAAGGAACTTTTAACTAAAAAGAGGAATAATATGAAAATTAATATTTTCTGCATACACAAATATAACATAAATTTGAGGTATTATTATCTGTAAGCATTTGAAAAATAAATTCTTGACATATTTACTCTTTATTCTTTTTATTAATATAGAGTTAAAGGCGCAAATGCGTGATACTCTGTTTTACATGAATGGAGAAATTGTTGCAACGCATATTTTAGATACTTCATTTATGAAGGTTACTTTTAAGGATCCTAAAGACACAGTAAAAATTGATAAAGTAGACGAGGTAGATTTATTTGCTATTAAGTATTATAATGGCTTGATAATTTATTATTATCAGCAAGATACAACCATAGCTGATGACTACACGCGAGAAGAAATGTGGCTTTATATGCAAGGCGAGCGAGATGCAAAAAAGGGGTTTAAAGCCAGAGGCTCATTAATAGGCAGTTTTATTACGGGTGTTGCTGGGGGATTAACAGGTAATTTTGTTGCTGCGGTGGGTCCTTTTGCTTACATGGGATTGAGTGGGATTACTAAAATTAGAATTAAGCACAGCACAGTTTCAAACCCTTATTATTTGGATCATTCGGCCTATATATTAGGTTATGAGCGCAAAGCCAGAGGCAGGAGAAGAGTGATGAGTTTGATAGGTGGTGGAATTGGCTTAGCTGTTGGATATTCGGCGTACTTCATTTTTATTAAATAATACATTATGCAAAAGAAAATTGTTTTACTTGGTTCGGGTGAATTGGGAAAAGAATTAGTAATTGCCTTACAACGTTTAGGACAATATGTTGTGGCAGTTGATAGTTACGCTGGCGCACCAGCTATGCAAGTAGCACATGAGTTTGAGGTAATTAATATGTTAGATGGTGATGCCCTTGATACGGTTATTGCTAAGCATAAACCAGATTTGGTTGTGCCTGAAATTGAAGCAATTCGCACAGAAAGGTTTTTTGATTACGAAAAGCAGGGAATTACAGTTGTACCAAGTGCCAAGGCGGCCAATTTTACAATGAATCGTAAAGCTATCCGTGATTTGGCAGCTAAGGATTTAGCTGTACGCACAGCAAATTATAAATATGCAACTACTTTGGAGGAGTTTAAAGCTGGTGTTGAAAGCATAGGAATTCCCTGTGTTACCAAGCCTTTGATGAGCAGTAGTGGTAAGGGTCAAAGTGTTATTAAGACTGCAGATGACATCGATAAGGCTTGGAATTACGCTATGGAAGGTTCTCGAGGCGATTATAAAGAGGTGATTATTGAAGAGTTTATAAAATTTCATGCAGAAATTACTTTACTAACTGTAACCCAAAAAAATGGGGATACCTTGTTTTGTCCACCAATTGGACATCGCCAAGAACGTGGTGATTATCAAGAAAGTTGGCAACCATGTGCAATTAGTGAGTCGGATTTAAAAGATGCGCAGGATATGGCGGCTAAGGTTACAAAGGCACTTAGTGGTGCTGGACTTTGGGGTGTTGAATTTTTCTTGACTGATAAGGGAGTGTATTTTTCAGAACTATCTCCTCGTCCACACGATACAGGTATGGTCACCCTAGCTAACACACAAAATTTAAATGAATTTGAATTACATGCTCGCGCAATTTTAGGATTGCCTATACCTGAGATAAAACTAATACGCAATGGAGTAAGTGCTGTAGTTTTGGCTACTAAGGACAGTAATGCACCTAAAATACTGGGATTGGAAAAAGCATTAGAAAACAAAAACACAGAAGTAAGATTATTTGGAAAGCCCACAAGTCGCCCATATCGCCGCATGGCAGTGGTTGTTAAGAATAATGACTTGAATACAGACATTGATTTACTGAAGAAGGAAGCAATTGAAATTGCTAAGGGAATTGTGGTGGAGTAAAAATCGATTAAACTCTTTAAAAGCGCTATAAAAATGCTTAATTGAGCCCAATATTTCCTTATATTTGCCGCCTCATGGAACATATAAGAAATTTTTGTATTATAGCTCATATCGATCACGGAAAGTCAACACTTGCCGATAGATTATTAGAATATACCAACACCATTACCAAGCGCGAAATGCAGGCGCAAGTGCTTGATGATATGGATTTGGAAAAGGAACGTGGAATTACTATTAAAAGTCATGCCATTCAAATGGATTATGAAAAGGATGGTAAAAAGTATATTTTCAATTTAATTGATACTCCAGGTCACGTTGATTTTAGTTACGAAGTATCGCGTTCAATCGCAGCTTGCGAAGGAGCTTTGCTTATAGTTGATGCTGCACAGGGTATTCAAGCGCAAACAATTTCTAATCTATATTTAGCTTTAGAGAATGATTTGGAAATTATTCCAATTCTAAATAAAATTGATTTACCAAGTGCAGAGCCCGAATTGGTGAAAGATCAGATTGTGGATTTATTGGGTTGTAAGCGTGAAGAAATCATGGCTGCCTCAGGTAAAACAGGTATGGGTGTACACGATATTTTAGCGGCAATCGTTGATAGAATCCCCCCTCCAAAAGGTGAGCCTGATCAACCTCTGCAAGCCTTAATCTTCGATTCAGTGTTTAATCCATTCCGCGGTATTATTGCTTATTTCCGTATTTACAATGGTTCTATTAAAAAAGGACAAAAAGTAAAATTCTTTAATACAGGTGCAACTTATAATGCAGATGAAATTGGGGTGTTAAAATTAAACATGAGCCCTAAAGATGTTGTTAAAACAGGCGATGTAGGTTATATCATTTCAGGAATTAAGGATGCGCGTGAGGTAAAAGTAGGCGATACTTTAACTACTTTTGATAATCCTTGTTTGGAAGGAATTGATGGGTTTGAGGATGTAAAACCAATGGTATTCGCAGGTATTTATCCTGTAGATACTGAAGATTTTGAAGAGTTACGTTACAGCATGGAGAAGCTTCAGTTAAATGACGCTTCTTTAACCTGGGAGCCTGAGTCTTCAGTTGCTTTAGGTTTTGGTTTCCGTTGTGGTTTCTTAGGAATGCTGCACATGGAAATTGTTCAAGAGCGCTTAGAGCGTGAGTTCAATATGACTGTAATTACTACTGTTCCAAACGTTTCGTATAAAGCTTATGCCACTAATGGCGAAGTTACTATTGTAAACAATCCAAGCGATTTACCCGATCCAGCTCGAATAGATTATATCGAGGAACCCTACATCAAAGCAAATATTATTACTAAAGCCGAATTTATTGGCCCAGTAATTAGTTTATGTATGGAGAAGCGAGGAAGTATCATTGCACAAAATTATTTAACTACTGATAGAGTTGAAATGGTTTTTGAAATGCCTTTAGGAGAAATTGTGTTTGATTTTTATGATCGATTAAAGTCAATTTCTAAAGGGTATGCTTCTTTTGATTATACTCCAATAGGAATGAAAGAAAGTCAATTGGTTAAACTAGACATTTTGTTAAATGCTGAGCCTGTTGATGCTTTGAGTGCTTTAATTCACCGTAGCAACGCACAGGAATTTGGTAAAAAGATTTGTGAAAAATTAAAAGAACTTATCCCTCGTCAACAGTTCGAAATTCCTATTCAAGCAGCTATCGGAGCTAAAATTATTGCTCGTGAAACTATTCGAGCTATACGCAAAGATGTAACTGCAAAATGTTATGGTGGTGATATTAGTCGTAAGCGTAAGTTATTAGAAAAGCAAAAGGAAGGTAAGAAAAGAATGAAAGCTGTTGGTAGTGTAGAAATTCCGCAAAGTGCTTTTATGGCGGTTTTGAAACTCAACGATTAAATAAACATTAAGAAAATATTATATACTCTCAACCATGTCGAGAACAAATAATATTTTCTTATTCTTGTGTTTGTTGCACGACTTTTGTAATCAGATATATTAAAAACTTTAAAATGAAAAAAATAATATTGGGAGCAATTATTATTACAGCTTTAGCCTGTACTACAAATACTTCAGAAGAAACAGTAAATCCAGGAAAAGCTCCAAAAAAGGAAATTACAGTAATGTTTTACAATACCGAAAATTTTTTCGACACTGAAAATGATCCTAATAAAAACGATGAAGAATATCTTCCCGAATCAAAATTGCAATGGGATAGCAAAAAGTTTCACAATAAAATCAAACACATTTCTCAAGTAATTGATTCTATTGGTGCGGGTAATTTCCCTGCATTAGTTGGTATGTGCGAAATTGAAAATGATTTTGTGGTTTCTGAATTAATTGAAAAATCATCTTTGATAGGTGCTAATTACGGACATGTTACTTCTAATAGCCCTGATGATAGAAGCATTGACGTTTCATTAATGTATGATAAAGATATTTTTGATTTTGTTGAGTCGGCTGAGATAAATGCAACTAATGCTAGTTTGGGTGATTACAAAACACGTAATATTTTAAAAGTGAAATTAAAATATAATAAAACTACTGATGTATATGTTTTTGTAAACCACTGGCCAAGCCGTCGTGAGGGAGAGAAAGAAAGCGAACCACGCCGTGTATATGCTGCCGAACAATTACGCAAAAGTGTAGATGAAATTTTAAAGGTAGATGCAAAGGCTAAAATTATTATTATGGGAGATTTTAACGATCATCCTGATAATAAAAGTATTCAAACCACTTTAAAAGCAATGGAAAAACCTAAAGATGGTGGTAGTTTGTATAATGCTTTTTTCTTAATTGATAAAAATCGTCAAGGTTCACATTTGTTTGATAACGAGTGGCGCTCTTTAGATCAAATCATTATTTCACAAGGCTTGTGGAAAGATAAAAAAGGATTATCTTTTAGCGAGGGTTCAGCAACAGTTTTTAAAAAGGATTTTATTTTGTTTAAAAACAACAAAACAGGCGAAGTAAAACCTAATAGAACTTACGGTGGTGAGAAATACTTTAATGGATATAGCGATCACTTACCTATTTATATTAAACTAGGTACTAAGTAATACTTTTAGTTTTCAAAAATAAAGTCCGAGTTCTTGTTTGTTATTTCGCTTATTTCATCAAATGAGCATTGCTTAATTTCGGCTAGCTTTTTAACTACATTTATTAGATAAGCAGATTCATTGCGCTTTCCTCTGTGAGGTAGCGGTGCTAAATATGGTGAGTCAGTTTCTAAAACCAAATGTTGTAAATCTATTTGTTCAACAACTTTATCTAAGCCCGAATTTTTGAAGGTTAATACACCACCAATTCCTAGCTTGTAATTTCCAAAGTCAATTATTTTCTGAGCTTGTTCGATTGTCCCCGAAAAGCAATGAAAAATTCCTTTGGGCAATTTGCTATAGGATTTCATTACCGTATAAATCTCATCAAACGCTTCACGGCAATGTATTACAATAGGTAAATTATAATGCAGTGCTAAGTCCATTTGTTCTTTAAAAGCCCATTCTTGCTGTTTTAAAAAGGTTTTATCCCAGTATAAATCAATTCCTATTTCGCCAACGGCCTTAAAACTTCTTTTAGCTAGCCATTCTTTTACCAAGTTAATTTCATCTTCCACGTTTTCTTTTACCGAACAAGGGTGCAAGCCCATCATAGCAAAGCAATTTGATGGGTATTCTTTTTCTAATTGCAGCATCACATCAATAGAGCTGCTATCAATATTAGGTAAGTACATTTTGGTAACGCCCATTGAAATAGCATTTTCAATAACTTCTTTTCTGTCAGTATCAAATTCTTCAGCGTATAAATGGCTGTGTGTATCGGTAAAGTTCATTCTTCAAAATTATCATTTTTAACTTATATTTGTGTAAGAATAAAAATCGTAAAATGAAAAAAATCTTAGTAATAGTTTGCATGTTGTTAATTACAGCATCTGTTTTTGTTTCTTGTAAGAAATACCCTGATGGTCCAGGAATTAGCCTACGGTCAAAAAAATCTCGATTAGAGAACTCATGGAAAATAGTTAAGTTTACTTTAAATGGTGAAGACAAAACTGCTGATGCGCAAAATACCTATTACAAAGATTATGTTTTAGCAATTTCTAAATCGGGTACTTATACTTTAAATTATTCTTTTTTTACTCTTCCTGTTAACGAAACTGGTAAATGGGAGTTTGCAGATGATAAGCGACAAGTTGCCTTTACAAAGGAGACGGGTAATACAGGAGCTTCGATAGGTGATAAAACAAATTGGACGATTTTAAAGCTAAAGGCGAATGAGATGTGGGCTCAGCAAATCCAAAGTAATGGCGATTTGTATGTTATCCATTTAGAAACAAAGTAATTTGAAAATTTTAGTTGTTCGTTTTTCATCTATTGGTGATATAGTACTTACAAGTGCTGTAGTGAGATGTATTAAACAACAAGTAAAAAATTGTGAGTTACACTTTATAACCAAAACAGCATTTAAGACCACTGTTGCTTCAAACCCCTATATTGATAAGGTTTATAGTATTGATAAAAAAGTAAATGAAGTTATTTCTGATTTAAAACAAGAGAAGTACGATTACATTATTGATTTACATAATAATCTTCGTACGAAGGAGCTTAAATTTAAGTTGGGTGTAAGAACATTTAAGTTTGATAAACTTAATTTCAAAAAATTTTTATTTGTAAAGTTTAAAGTAAATAAAATGCCTGATTTACACATTGTAGATAGGTATTTTAAAGCTGTTAAAAGCATAGGTGTTGTTAACGATGGGAAAGGTTTAGATTATTTTATTCCCGAAAAGGATAAATTAAGTTTGGAAAGCTTAGCTATAAATTATCAAAACGGATTTAATGCTTTGGTTGTTGGCGGCTCATTTTTCACAAAGCAAATCCCAGTAAATAAGTTAGTAGAGTTTTGTAAAGCATCTAGCTTACCCATTGTTTTGTTAGGAGGAAAAGGTGATGAAGAAATCGCAAACAAAGTAATCTCTTTAATAAACAAAGAAAAAATTTCTGTTGAGGTTATGAATGCTTGCGGCAAATACAATTTAAATCAATCAGCAAGTTTATTGCAGCTGGCAAATAAAGTTATTAGTTCTGATACTGGTTTAATGCACATTGCAGCTGCATTTAAAAAAGATATTATTTCTGTTTGGGGAAATACAGTTCCTGAATTTGGAATGACACCTTACTTGCCAGGAGCAAATAGTAAAATACTTGAAGTTAAAAATTTATCATGCCGCCCATGCTCTAAGCTCGGATACAAAGCTTGTCCAAAGGGGCATTTTAAATGTATGAATGAAATTGTGATTGAAAAGTTTTAATTAACTAGGAGGGTTAATCCTAGTTAATTTAATGTCTCTGTGCGGAGCAATAACCAAAGGAAATTTCTCAACTTTAATTGAACTGCTATCTAAACCAAATGCGCGTCCTTCACTTAAACTGATTTTTTTCAAGAAGAAATAGGCATTTAAAATTGTTCTTTCATGCCATGGTAAATCATTATCAGGACTTAGGTATTTTTCAAGAATAACAAATTTAAAATCACCAATTACATTGTTTCTATTTAATGATTCGTAACGGCTAGTAATATCAACCTCGTTATTACGCACTAAATCTTGTACAACTTTACGGAACAATAAATTTATTTTAGGAGCAACTTTAAAGCCTAAGTAAAAGTCTACGCGTATTACATCGTCTTTTGCAATTTCATGCACTTTGTATTCCATGCGATGTGGTTCGTCAACAACGTTAACGTGCACAAACCAATATAAATCGGCACGTTTAGGACGTTTTTGTAAAATGGAGTAAATTACTTTGCTTTCAATTTCATCTTGTTGGCTAGCATTAGTCATGTAAACTAGGTGTGTTGCGTATTTAGGTATGGTTAAATCAACACTAAGTTCTGCTAAAGTTTCTTTATGTTTTTCAATTTTTACAAACTCAGTATAGCTACCTCTAATTTTCTTAGCTAAGAACCAAATAGCCATTATAGCCATTAATACGCTTGCAATAATTAAAGTAACATAACCACCATGCGAGAATTTATTGATGTTTGCCGCCAAGAAACAACCTTCTATAAATAAGAAAACCATTACTATTGGTAATACCATAAAGAAATTCCATCTTTTTAATAACATAAAATACATTAGTAAAATGGTGGTCATAATCATACACAATACAATTGCTAAGCCATAAGCAGCTTCCATAGCGCTTGATTCTCTGAAAATGATAACAATTACAATACAACCTAATAAAAGCAACCAGTTAATAGATGGAATGTATAATTGTCCTTTTGATTCGGTTGGATATTTAATAGCAACTTTAGGCCATAAGTTTAATCGCATAGCTTCGCTAATTAATGTAAATGAACCACTGATTAAAGCTTGAGAAGCAATGATTGCGGCTAAAGTTGCGATAACAATTCCAATAGGCATAAACCACTCTGGCATTACCATATAAAAAGGATTTGTTGATTTTGAACCAACTGCCGCGAGTGTTTTACCTTGATGAGCAATTAGGTAAGCACCTTGACCAAAGTAATTTAAAATAAGCATCAATTTTACAAACATCCAGCTTACGCGAATATTTCCTCGTCCGCAATGCCCCATGTCGCTGTAAAGAGCTTCAGCTCCCGTTGTACAAAGGAAAACAGAACCTAAAACATAAAAACCTTCATGATGAACACTAAGTAATTTTATAGCATACATTGGATTTAATGCCGATAAAATACTTAAGTCGGTAAACATTTGAGAAATACCAAGTATACCCAACATACCAAACCACACAAACATCATTGGTCCAAAAAACTTACCTATAAACTTTGTTCCGAATTGTTGAATACCAAACAGAAAAATTAAAATACCAATTACAATATATGGTACTTTACTTTTTGGTAAATGAAACGCCTCTAAACCTTCAACAGCAGCAGTAACAGAAATAGGAGGTGTAATGATACCGTCGGCTAATAAAGCTGCACCACCAATAATGGCAGGTACAAGTAACCAACGTTTTTTACATTTTTTAACTAAAGTATAAAGTGCAAAAATCCCACCCTCACCTTTGTTATCGGCTTGCAATGTTAACAAAACATACTTTACAGTAGTTTGTAATGTTAGTGTCCAAAATATTGCTGAGATTGCTCCTTTAACAACATTTGCATCAATAGCTTCTTTGCCAACAATGGCATTCATTACATAAAGTGGTGATGTACCTATGTCGCCAAAAATAATACCGAGTGTAACTAGTAGACCAGCGGCCGTAACTTTATTCATGTTACCGTGGCCATGATGTGAATCGCCCATTTGGGATAAGAGTTTTTAGGAGTGTAAAATTAATCAATATTTAAATATCGCATCCTAAAAATCGTAAAAATCTTTAAGCGGAGACCTTAGCTTGTTTAGACTTAATCCAATTAAGCAAACAACAATCTTCGATAATGCTCGCCTCCGAAGGAAATAGGATAAGTTTAGTAAGAACTTTTTCTAAATTTAAGTAATCTTCAAGTTCGGATTTACCTTTGTTTTTTAAATAGCGTGATGCAAATTCTAAAACCGATTTTTCAGTTTCAAACCCAACAGAACTTGGTTTTAAATTTTTGGAATAATTAGAATATAAGCTTTTAACTAAACTAACATTGTTTAAATTGCAATGAGCAAGTATGTTTATTATGCGAGTCATGCATAAAATGGCTTCGTGTGATTTTGCGTCAAAATTATTTAGAACATCGTTAATAAAAGGAATGGCTTTTTTATAATTGTGGGTAATAAAATAAGTAATAATTGTGTTTGTTAGAAGTGCATAAAATGAGCTTATTTGTAAAACTTCAATATGTTTTGGTAAATCCTTTTCAAAATGAGATATGATTTCAATGTTTTTTTCAGGATGGTTTTCACAGAAATTTCGATTCATTTTCAAGTTTTGAATAATTAAAAAGCTCCTGGCTAATTGTCGTGGTTCGGCCTTTTTGGTAGAGTTTTCTAACTTCAAAATGTATTCATCAAAATCAACAAAGTGTTTTTTAAAAAAGCAGGCATTTAAATAGTTATTTATCGCATGATAATATTTAGAACTGTTTACTTCCAATTTCTCCGAATCCGATTCCATATGTTTTAACAGCAATGAAGCGTTTTCTAGTCGTGCCTCATTATTTTGTGTAGCAGAAAAGTAAAATGATTTGCAAACATAATATAAACACTTAGCCTCATAACTTATAGCTTTATCAAGTGAAGAAAAGATATCTTGTTTTAATATATCACTTAGGAATTGTATGTGTGATTCTTTAGAGTAATCAATATGTCCAATTTTGGATTCGAGATGTTTTATTTGGTTAAAGCAAAACAAGTATTCTTCAAGATTGATTAGTTTTTGAATGTTTGTTTCAGTTTGGTTTTTTAATACTAGAAGATCATTCCACTCATCATTTGTTATAAAAACAGAAAGTCTGCATCTTCGTAACACTTGTAAACACACTAATACTAAATCAAATCTATTTAGTGATTCACAATTTACCCGTGCTTTTTCTACTATTTTTTTTGCCTCTTCGCCTAAACCTTTATTAATAAGCTGTTCGGCTTTATTTA
>CAZRUA010000016.1:0-45222 GCA_964603125.1 uncultured Flavobacteriaceae bacterium
ATTATCTGATTATCTAACCATTTTGTTCTCGACAAGCTCGAACTGACAATGATTTATTATAAATTTCTCTTTCTATTAAACCATTCTGTAATTTCATGCAAAGACAAAGCGTTAAAACAAAATTCTTTACTTAACATACCCTTTCGTGCAGCACAAACTCCAAAATGCATGTCGTGAAAACCCTTAACAGCATGAGCGTCTGGGTTAATTGAAATCATTACATTTTTTTGAATACAGTAATTGATCCATCTCCAATCAATATCCAAACGATAAGGATGTGCATTTAATTCTATAACAACATTATTAGCCGCACAAGCATCAATTACTTTTTTATGATTGATTGGATACCCAGGGCGCGCTAATAACAAACGACCCGTTGGATGACCTAAAATAGTTGTATATGGATTTTCAACTGCCTTTATTAATCGAGCCGTTGCCTTTTCTTCGTCCATCTTTAAATTACTGTGTACTGAAGCTACAATAAAATCAAAGCTTTTCAATACATCCTCGGTGTAATCTAAGTCTCCATTATTTAAAATATCCGATTCAATTCCTTTAAAAATTTTAAAAGGAGCTAACTCAATATTTAATGCGTCTATTTCTTTTTGCTGTGCCATAACCGTTTCTGGCTTCATACCTTGTGCGTAAAAAGCACTTTGGCTATGATCACAAATACCAAAATACTCTAAACCCATATTTTTACAATACACAGCCATTTCCTTCAAGCTATTCACGCCGTCACTGTATTTACTGTGGTTATGCAAACAACCTTTCAAATCACTTAATTCAATTAATGCTGGAATAGCTGATTTTTCTGCCAACTCCACTTCGTGCAAACCTTCTCTTAACTCTGGATCAATATATTGTAAACCCAAACGTTCATATATCTCCTCCTCCGACTCAAACTCAACTTCATCCAAATCAAAAAAACCAATTGCTTTTAAATGCTCTTCAGTGGCTGAAGTTTCAAGTAATTTATAATAAAACTCATTCGCCTCGCATTTATGAATTTTAACTTTTACCTCAACTTCTTTAGGCAAACCTGTCAAATCTAATTTTGTATCTGTTAAAATATCAATGGTTTCTATTATTTCACACTTACGATAAATCTCGCCAGTGAGACATATCTGAGCATCAGCATACTTCTCTCTAAGAGCGTCGATTAGATTCGCTGCAAATGTCTCAACAGTAGAATAATGAAACTTCCCAGAATTACTTTCTTTAAACTCAATACTTTTTTTAATACTTTCCTGTGTTTTAGCACCAAAGCCTTTAAGCTCAACCAACCTGTTTTCATTACAAGCATAAAGCAACTCACCAATACTTTCTACTTCCAACTCGCGCCAAAGCTGCCCCACCTTTTTAGGGCCAATGCCTTTTATATCCAACATTTCAACCACTCCCAAAGGCGTACGAGCCAATAAATCGTTTAATTCAGCAGTTGATCCTGTATTTTTGTATTCAATAATTTTAGCAACAATGCTTTTACCAAAACCTTCTATTTTTTCAAGTTCTGCTTCAGGTGTATTATAAATATCAATTTGAGCTTTGTTTAATTTAAATGCCGCAGCATTCAATGACTTCACTTTAAATTCATTTTCATTATGAAGTTCCATTAATTTAGCTGTAAGACTTATTGCGTCTGCTACATCTTCAACAATCATTTTTTACTTAATTAAATGTTTTGCTAATAAAATATCCTTTGGGTAAGTAATCTTAATATTCTCTTCGTTTCCTTCAACTATGTTTATCATATGGCCTTCCATACCTTCCAAAACAGTAGCATCATCTGTGAAAGTGTTATTATACTCTTGATTAAAAGCCCTTTTGATTAAAGCAGTGTCAAAACATTGTGGTGTTTGAACAATGCGATAATTACTTCTTGGAACAGCCTTATTGTAAGGAAAAGCACTTACTTCTCTAATTGATTCATTCATTTCAATGCAAGGGATGGCATTACCTGATTCCTTTGCTTTTAAAAAACAGCGTGTAATTGTTTCCCTACTAACTAAAGGCCTTGCAGCATCATGAATTCCGACAACACTATTCAAATCATCAATTGTATTTAAACCATTTTTTACTGAATGGAATCTGGTTTCACCACCAATACATGTTTTAATTTCTCTGTTAGGAAAATATTTTGCTTTGATAAGATGAAATACATCGAGAAAATCGTTATGCAAAACTACAGTTACTCTAATGTTGGAGTTGTAGTTGAAAAACTTCTCCAATGTGTGAACAATAATTTCCTTACCATTCACTTCAATAAATTGTTTTGGAACATCAGATTTCATTCTGCTTCCAGAGCCCGCTGCTACCAATATTAAATACTCATTTATCATGCAATTTTAATTCCTACAACCAAAATATCATCCAATTGCTCTAACTCTCCCATCCATTCGCAAAGTTCTAAATCTAACTTCTTTTTTTGTTCACTCAATGGTAGTTTACTTATTTCCAAAAGCAAACTATTTAATTTTTTCTCTTTAAATTTTTTTCCTTTTGGTCCACCAAACTGATCAGGGAAACCATCTGTATATGTATAAACCATATCTCCTTTTTTTAAATCAAAGGAATAATCGGTAAAACTTTTTTCTTGATGAGGCGAACGTCCAACTGGCATCTTATCCGTTTGAAGGGTTTGCAACTCCCCTTCCCTAACAATACATATTCTATTATTTGCTGCTGCATAATCTAATTTCAAATTATTAAAATTAAACTTACACAAAACGCAATCCATACCATCATTAATATTTTGTGATGACTCTTCTTCTTCATTACTCAACGAATTAGAAATATCAGATCTTAATCGATTTAAAATTTCATTAGGTTTGGTGATATTACCTTCAACAACTATTTCGTTTAAAAAATTGATTCCCATCAAACTCATAAATGCGCCTGGAACACCATGCCCGGTGCAATCTGCCGTTTGGAAATAGAAATCACTTCCTTTGTTATACGCCCAATAAAAATCTCCACTAACAATATCTTTAGGTTTATACAACACAAAAAAATCAGGCACGTGTTTTTTAATATAGGTTTCAGAAGTGAGTAAGGCATTTTGAATACGATAAGCATAATGAATACTATCCGTTATGCTTTTATAAGTTTCGAGCAATTCGCTTTGCTGATGACTAACTTCATTGTTTAATTGCTGTAACTTACTATTTGCCTTTCGTTTAGAAATAAAAGCATAAACAAAAATAACCAGTGCAATCAAAGCTATAACACCTGCTATTGCAACTAAAATTTTAAATTGCTTATGCTTCTCGTCCTTCAAAGTGAGGTTTTCAATTTCTCTTTGCTTCTTCTCGTTTTGATACTTTGCTTCAAACTCTTTAGCGGTTTTTGAAGTTTCATTATTTAAAATCGAATCTTCAAGTGCCTTCGATGTCTTTAATTTTATGTAAGCTTTCTCAAATTGCCCTGTTTCTTCGTAAACTTTAGCTAAACCAGTTAAAACCTTTCTTATTACCGACACATTAGTACTTATATTTCCAAATTTTTCAGCACTTAAATAGTATTCTTCAGATTTTTCATAGTTCTTCGACTTCAAGTATAACAAGCCCAAAGCTATATCGATATTTGCCAAATAATAATCTAAATGCTGTTCTAACGAATTTTTCCTTGCTTCTAATAAAATTCCTTCCGCCTTTTTAAAATCCTTCTTCTCAATATAAATAGAAGCCATATTAATAGCCAAGTCGGCTTTTGCCGCATCGCTTTGTTTTGGAACTCTATCCGCTAATTCGTAATAATGTAAAGCAGAATCAGAGTTTCCAAACTCATGGTAATAACTACCTTGATTAATATACATCAAAGCCGTGCTTTTCTTGTAATTATTCTTAATTGCAATTTTTAAGCCCATGTTATTAAAGCTAATTGCACTTTTATAATCATGTAAATAGCTGTAAGAAATTGCTATGTTGCCGTATATAACACACACATCTTTAATAAATCCGTGCTTTTCGGCAATTTCGAGTGCCTGTTTATAGAAACTAAGCGCAAGGGTTTGATCTCCCTTATCCATGAATATAGATGCTTTGGTATTATATAATCTGCAAAGACCGTATGGGAAATTTAATTTTTTAGCTAACACAATGCCGGTATCCGCATAAAGCAAACCGGTATCAAGCGTTAAATAACTTATTTCAAAAGCTATATCGTTGTATTTTTTTACTTTATTCGTATCATCCGCCCAAAGCCTTAAGCTATCTTTGTTTCGATTAATGATATCAATATCTTGTCCTTTCATTTTGAATGAAAAGAGAAGTATGAAAGCATATAAAGTAATTCTGAAACTCACAATAAATAAAAGTACAAATTTTATTGTAAATACCTCTTATTTTTTCCTCTCTCCAATTTGCTGGCGCCACATTGCGTAATATAAGCCCTTTTCTAAAAGCAAATCTTCGTGTTTTCCTTGTTCAATAATTTTGCCTTGCTCTAAAACAAAAATTTTATCCGCATGCATAATGGTAGAAAGTCGATGTGCAATCAACACTGTTATTCTATCTTTGTCCGAAATGTTTCGGATTGTTGTATTGATTTCTTCTTCGGTTATAGAATCTAATGCTGAAGTTGCCTCATCAAAAATTAATAAATTCGGGTTTCTTAATATTGCTCGTGCAATTGACAAACGCTGCTTTTCGCCTCCTGAAACTTTTATTCCACCTTCACCTATTGTTGAATCCAATCCGTTATCTGCGCGCTTTAATAAATTATCGCAACTAGCTCTTTTTAAAACATCCATCAATTCTTCATCCGTTGCATTTGGTTTAACAAACAATAAATTTTCGCGGATTGTGCCTGAAAATAACTGAGCATCTTGAGTTACAAAACCTAATTGCTTTCTTAAATCCAACAAATCTATTTCCTTTGAGTTAATTGAATTATAAAGAACCTCGCCTTCGGCAGGAGGATATAAACCTACCAATAATTTAACTAATGTTGTTTTACCAGAACCTGAAGGTCCAACAAAAGCAACTGTTTCGCCTTTCTTAATTTGAAAATTAATATTCTCAACCGCATTATAACTTGCCGATTTATGCTTGAATTTTACATTGTTAAAATAAAGAGATTCGATTTTACTCAGATTAACAGGACTTTGTGGACGGTATTCTGATTTTGCTTTTAAAAGGCTTTCAAAATTTTCCATCGAAACCTTTGTTTCATTCTTTACAATAATAAATGTACTTAATTCTTGCAACGGACCGAAAATAAAGAAGGTAAAGAATACCATGGTTAACAAATCACCTACAATGATTTTTTCGCTAAATAAAAAATAATACAACGTAAATACAACGCAAGTGCGCATAAAATGAACTGTGGTTCCTTGTATAAAACTTAAGCTTCTAATAAAACGTACTTTTTGCAATTCAAGTCCTAAAATTTTAAGTGTGTTAGAATTTAAACGTTCTTCCTCTTGTTTTGTTAAACCTAAACTTTTTACTAACTCAATATTACGTAAACTCTCAGTAGTAGAGCCAGCTAAAGCATTTGTTTGCCCAACAATTTTTCGTGAAATAGTTTTAATTTTTTTTCCTAAATAAGAGCTCACTAAAGCTATTATTGGAGCAGTTATCATAAATATAAAAGCTATTCTATAATCAATTCGAGAGATGTAAATGATAACGAATACAAAACCTACCACACTCTGAAAAATCAAAGAAATAGAAAGTGTAATTAACTTTTCAGAATCTGTTCTAACTTTTTGCAATTTGTTTAAAGTTTCTCCACTGCGCTGATCCTCAAAATCTTCATAAGGAAGGTCCAATGACTTTTTTATACCATCTGTATACATTTGTGCACCCGTGCGCTGGATAACAATATTTGTAAAATAATCCTGAAAGTTTTTAGCCAATCGCGAGATCATTGCCGCTCCAAGTGAAAGTCCCAACCAAAAAGCAACGGACTTTACAAAAGACATTTCTTGTCCTTTGTACTTACTAAGACCAACCCCACAATCCTGCATTAATTTACCAGTGATAACAGAATCGCACAAGCTAAAACAAATGTTTACAGCGGCTAAAATAAGCGCCAAAAACAATAGCAACTTATGTTGTTTTATATAAGAAAATAATAGTTTCATTTTAATTGAATTAGAATTGCTTTAGACTCTATTGTGAAAAGCTTTTTTTGGAAGCACAAAATTAACAAATTAATACCAGCTATCTGTTAAAAATTAGTGTTTACGATTTTGCTTCGTTGAATTATTTAGCGTAATTTTAAGCTATGTTTAAAAGGATTTTTATTTTATTCTTCTTTGTTGGTTTATTTAGCTCCGTAAAAGCTCAACTCCCTAGTTCATATGTTTTTACAGTTGAAATAGCTAATTATTCCCAAACTCATTTATACGGAACTATTTTCTCAGGTGGAGTTCAGTGCTCCCAAGGATTTGAAATTCAACACTGTTATGACTCTTTGTTTTTTTCAAATGTTATAACCACCGTTTACAGTTCTAGCGGCCCTTGCGGAGGATTTAATGCGGATGTTTCATTTGATACTTATCATACACCAAGCGACATAAGCAAAAAAAGCTACTATCGTATGTTTTTCCCTCCTTCAGGATATGGGCCTGTTAAAGTAGCCGATTACACAAAAGTATTTGGAGAATATAAACTGTATCCGCAACCCATGCATTCAAGCGCTCGTTTAGAATTTTCAAATGACGCAGGAAAGGAATATTATTTAGAAATTTCTCATCCTCTTGGCTTATCCATGTATTTTTTTGTTGGAAACGTAAATAACTATTGGGACATCTACGCATCATGGTTTCCACAAACGGGAATTTATCCTTTTAGAATAATTGCCGCTGACGGAAGTAAAGTGATTAAAGGCAAAATTAATGTCCAGAAGCTTTAGCACTTAACTTAGCTAAATACTTACCTACAATATCAAACTCTAGATTTACCTTATCGCTTACTTTAAGATTTTTAAAGCTTGTGTGCTCATATGTATAAGGTATTATACTTACACTAAATTTATTTTCCAATGAATTAACAACTGTAAGACTAACTCCATTAACACAAATACTTCCTTTTTCAACCGTAATGTTTTTGCTAGAAGTGCTATATTCAAAACTGAAATTCCAACTTCCGTTATTATCTACAACCGAAATACATTTCGCAGTTTCATCCACATGACCCTGAACAATGTGCCCGTCGAATCTTCCATTTGCAGGCATACAGCGTTCAATATTTACAACATCACCTATTTTAAGCTCGCCTAAATTAGTTTTATTTAAAGTTTCTTGTATTGCAGTAACCTGATAACAACTGAATCCAGCAACATCCAAAAACTTAACAACCGTGAGACAAACACCGTTATGAGCTAAACTTTGGTCTATTTTTAATTCATTAACAAGTGAGCAAGAGAAAACAAAATGAATGTTTGTTCCTTCCTTATTTATTTGTTGCAATGTTGCAGTTGATTCTATTATACCTGTAAACATAAATTATTATATCTTTCAAAATTACTAAAAAAATGCACGTATCTGTGCGCCGCCAATATGTATCATTTTATTTCCTTCTGATTTTCTACCATCATAAGTAAAACTAATTTGTAAATTGCTATTTAAGTTTTGTTGATATAGTAAATTCCATGTAATGTTTCTTCCAGGCTTAAGGGCATTAAGTAACTCAAATGCAACTGGTGTGTTCTCGCTATTGTTAAAACTAATATCAATGTAATCGGCTTTCAAATTCAAACTTCCTTTCGATAATTTATTATACTTCAGCTCCACTCCTATGTTATTTAAAACTGCCTTATCTGCAGCAAAATTATAATTGTTTTGTTTGTCGCTTCGTTTGTATAAACCGCTTATTCTAAAACTTGTATTTGGCTGAAAACTGAGCTTTGCCTCGGTTTCATAATAATCTATTTTATAATTTCTATTACTAAATAATTGCGCTTCACTCAATTTAGTGCCTTTAATTCCAGTACCAAAAATTGTCCAAGCTTTATTTATATTGTATCGTGCTCTCAGTTCATGCGTTTGTAAATAGCGTGTTTCAAAACCATTAGTAAGTAGCTGCTTGTTTTTATTGTCCTGAAAAGTATAATCAAATCCGCACACTTGACTACTTTGATTAAAAAACAAGGCTTGTCTAAATGTTGAGTTTACGTTAACCATATTTGAATCGTTTAAATTGAGTTCAAGCGGATTAAAAACCAAATCTGTGCTATTATATCTTTTGTTGTCCATTCGATAAACCGTTTGTGTTGCAAAACGAGCCATCAACTTTGCAAAGCCTTTCGCATCAGACTTTTTAAATACAGCTGGTTTAATATTTAAACTAAAATTAAACTGATTATGACCAGCCTTTACATAATTGTTAGTTGGGGTATATATCTTAATATAAATGGCTTGATCGGAGTATTGTGCAATTTCAAACTCATTCAATTCCTTTATTCCATTTCCATTATAATCCCTCCAGAAATGTGTTCCTTGTCCTGTATTCACTTCAATAAAAGCATACTCACGTTTGGGTTCTAAACCATAACCCGTTTCGTAAAAAATATTTGATTGAATAAATCCTTTAAATAACCTAGGCGAATATTCGAAACGGCTTAACAAAGTATTGTCGGCTTTTGCCGTGGTAATTAATGAGTCAATTATATTTAATTTACGATAAGTGATAGTTGTTTTTAAATAATGATTCCGCCATTTATTTACATTCATTGAAAAGCCAACATTTTGTGCCTTTGCCGAGTTACTTAGCTTGTTTAATTTAAGTGCCTTGTCTGTTCTTTCGCGATAAAATACTTTTATTGAAGTAGCTGTAGAATCAGCGTTGCTTGCCGATGCTTCCCAATCCCAAAAAGCATATGAGCGTGGCAATAACGAATCCTTTGCTGTGTAATTAAATCGATTGTTTTCAAACTCATCATTATACATAATTTTAAGTTTTGAAATATTTTGAGATACAGTAGCTTTGTGTCGATAAAAAATAGTTCCAAAAGCATTGTTGTTCGAATTTAGTAATGAACCGACGTAGTGAAAATTTGTTTTTTTTAAATTAAATGCCTGATTAGTGCTTTGTTTAAAACCACTGTATGAACTACCCTCTTTAAAATGAGCAAAAGTATAATCCGATTTAACTTTAGTACCTAAAGTATAATTTAAACCTGAGAGAATAATGTGTTGATCATTAAAAACGCTATCTCGCGGCCTGTTCCAATCCCTGTCCATTTCAACACTTCTGAAGCGTTCAATAGGTGTAAAATTCTTTTGCGTGTACTCATAATTGACATTGTAATTCAAAACATTAATTTTATTTTTATTCACCGAATCGTTTTTCGTTTTAAAATTTACCTTGCCATTATATAAGATTTTAGCCGCATTTGAGTTATCGTTTTTCGAATCGAATTTTGAAAAAGTATTTATGTCATTTTGCGAAAAGGCACCTTCTAATCTTATATTTTGGTTTTTATTTATTGCATAATCTAAACTTGATGTAAGTAACTTTTTTTGCTTTGGTGTGACAAGCAAAATAACAGGTTCATAGCTTCCTTGAGGAATTCCGGCAATTGGCTCAACCCAAACAAAAACCTTTCCGTTAGCTGTACTTTGTATTTGATTGTAATTCCCTTTCTTATCTCCTACAAAACTGAACTTAACTCTATAGTTAATGCTATCTGGATTTGTTGAGTAAATAAAAATATCCTTATACAAAACTGAGTTAGCAATTGTATCCTGCTTTTGATAAAACACTTCCGTTGTGTTAAAATCAGCAATGCTTGCTCCGCTTGTACTTGCCGAACTTAATGTATCACCTATTAAACTTAACTTCAATTTATCTTCACCACTTAAACTTTGCAATAAGCTTTTGTTTTTATTATCTTGTTCTTGATAAAAATTAAATCCAAGCTTAATCTTATCCGTTTTAAATTCTTCACTCACATAAAATAAACTGCGGGCATAGTTTCTCTCCGAATACTGAAACTCAACTGTTATTCGCTTATCCTTGGTTATAATTTGTTTAGCAGTGAATGTTATTTCAGATGTATTATAATCAACTACATATTCGTTTTCCTGACCACGAGTTAAAAGCTTACCATCAATGTAAACCTTTTCTGTTCCCGAAAGCATTATGATAAATAATTCCCCATCTGCACCTCTTAATCGATAAGGGCCCTGATTGTTTTCTATTCCTTGTATTACATTTCTTGCAAACCTACCCCGAGAAACCGCGGCGCTTGCCGTTGATGACAATTCAAACTTTTCCTTTGCATTTAAACTATCTTTATAAATGTTGTTTACAAATAAACCTTGTGTTCGCTTATAAAAATTCATGAAATAACTATTGGGTCTGTTCAACTGAAAATCTCCCATAATTAGTTTTGTACTATTGTCGTTTAATTGGATATAAACTTTATCAAATTCTTGCAGTTGTTGTGTGTTACCATCAGGCTGAATAGGAATATTGTTGTCCGTTGCAGCTAAAGCTATCTCTATTTCGGGTGTTAATTTACCTGAGACTTGCAAATTTAAGTTAGAATTAATAACCACATCTTGATTATTACCAAATGATATTCCTCGCGAAACACTTCCATTCTTTACTAATCCATCATTCTGAAAAATGGAGTTTGAACCATTTGTGTTTGAATTATTATAACTAATAATAAACGGGTTGTTTAAAATAGCGTTTGACTTTTGCAACTGATTGATATCCTTGTGGTAATAATTTTTTGAGATGTTAAAATCAAAAACACGATAACTTAACGTTAATGTATCAACAAGGCTTTTATCCTTTCGAATTAAGCACGATTTTTCAAAATTAAACTCATATGCACTAACCGAGATTAACCTACCATCCATTGATTTAAGAACAACACTGTTAGGCAAAATATTTAACGAATCAATTGTTAATGTATCCGAAACGAAAACGATTTTTTTTGTGCGTAAATTATTCGTTTGTCCCACAACATCAGTAAAGGAAAACAAAAACACTAAGCTTAATATATATATCAATCTTTGCACTAGGCTATAACGAAGTTAAATATACAAAATTGTTAAATGGCTTTGCTTTCTATTTACAAAGCCATTACTTTAGCATAAAATTTATTTATGGCTAAAATTATTACCTACAACGTAAATGGCATACGCGCCGCTATGGGCAAAGGATTAATCAATTGGATAGAAAGTACAAAACCCGACATACTATGTGTTCAGGAAATTAAAGCAAATCCTGATCAGGTTGGTGTATTTGAGTTTGAAGAATTAGGTTATCATCATTACTGGTATCCTGCACAAAAAAAAGGTTATAGCGGTGTAGCAATTTTTACAAAACAAAAACCCGATAATGTTGTATATGGTTGCGGTATTAAAGAATATGACGATGAAGGACGCGTAATTAGAGCCGACTACGGAGATACAAGTGTTTTAAGTATTTATCATCCTAGCGGAAGCAGCGGAGAAGATCGCCAAGCATTTAAAATGAAATGGTTAGATGATTTTTTAAATTATGTAAATGAATTAAAAAAAACGCGCCAAAAACTTATACTTTGTGGTGATTATAATATTTGCCATAAAGCAATCGATATACATAATCCAAAATCAAACGCAAACACTTCAGGTTTTTTACCCGAAGAAAGAGCTTGGTTTGATAAATTTGTAGACCATGGATATGTGGATAGTTTCCGTCATTTTAATCAGGAACCTCATCAATATAGCTGGTGGAGTTACCGTGCAGGAGCAAGAGGCAAAAACTTAGGTTGGCGCATTGACTACAATATGGTTACTGAAAATTTAAAAGGTAATTTAAAAAGAGCAGTTATCTTACCAGATGCGATGCACAGCGACCATTGCCCTGTTTTATTAGAAATTGATTTATAAATTCATAGTAAACAGATAATCAATAACTTATAATTTAAACAGATTTAACAGATATTTTCAGTTTTTGGTCAAAAAAACGTGTAAATAAGTAGGTTTTATAAGATTTTTCGATAAATTTGCCATCTACTTAGATTAAGTGAATTGTGTTTTAAGGTTGTTAATTCTAACAACTTTGAAATTCAACGCTTTAAACAAGAAAAATACATATATGAAAAAATTAATTTTAAGTATTTCAGTTGCTGCACTGCTTGTTTCATGCGGTCCGGATGCTAATGTGAAAACAAATGCTGAAGCTAAAGGTGGAGTATACTACGGTGGTGTGTTTAGAATGAATGAGGTTGAAAACTTTAAAAACCTTTACCCACTTGCTATTGACGAGGTTATTTCACAACGAATTGCAAATCAAATTTATGAAGGCTTAGTAAAATTAAAACAAAGTGATTTAAGCGTAGTTCCTGCTGTAGCTTATAAATGGGAATCAAACGCTGATGCAAGTCAATGGACATTCCACTTACGTCCAGATGTTTACTTTCACGATGACGCTTGCTTTGCAGACGGAAAAGGAAGAAAAGTAACTGCACAAGACTTCAAAAATTGTTTTGATTTACTTTGTACTGAGAGTGGCGTAAACACTTCTTATAACATTAGTTTTAAAGACCGTGTTATTGGTGCAAACGCTTATTACGAATCAACTGTTGCTAAAAAACCATTAGCTGGCGGTGTTGAAGGCGTTAAAGCTCTTAATGATTCTACATTACAAATTAATTTAACTCACTCTTTCTCAGGATTCCTAAACATTTTGGCTTTACCAGGTTGTTATGTTTATCCTAAAGAAGCTTTAGATAAATACGGTTTAGATATGCGCAGCCACTGTGTTGGTACTGGACCATTTGCTGTAAAAACAATCAAGGAAAATGAGGTTGTTATTTTAGAACGTAATCCAAAATATTACATGATTGATGAGTTTGGCAATCAATTACCTTACCTTGATATCGTGAAGTTCTCTTTCACGAAAGAAAAGAAATCAGAATTACAAGAGTTTCAAAAAGGTAACCTAGAAATGATTTTCCGTTTACCAGTTGAAATGCACAAAGAAATTATGGGTAATTTACAAGATGCTAAATCGCACAACACATGGGAATACCAAAGTGTTTCGGCATTAGCAACTAACTATTACGCTATGTTTATTCCAAGTCAAGTATTCAACAAAAAAGAAGTTCGTTTAGCTTTAAATTATGCTATTGACCGTCAAAAAATTGTTGACTATACTTTAAATGGAAGTGGTGTACCAGGCTTTAATGGTATTATTCCTCCTGTTGAGGCGTTTGAGAAATCAGGTTTAGATTTTAAATCTATGAAAGGTTATTCTTATGACTTAGCAAAAGCAAAAGAATTATTAAAACAAGCTGGTTACCCTGATGGAAAAGGTCTTCCTGTAATTACTTTAACTATTAATGCTGGTGGAAATGAGCGTAATGGTTTAATTGCAGAAGCAATTCAATCAGATTTAAAAAAGAACTTAGGTGTTGAAATTAAAATTGATCCGATGCCATTTGCTGAACAAATTGTAGCTTACCAAAGTGGTAAATTAGATTTTTGGCGTATGGGTTGGATTGCTGATTATCCAGATCCAGAAACTTTCTTAAACAATTTTTATGGTAAAAACGTACCAGCAAACCCTGCCGATAAAGCGTTTAACAATCCTTCTCGTTACAAAAATGCACAATTTGATTCAGTTTTCGCTGCCGCATTAACTGAAGTTGATATCACAAAACGTTTTGCATTGTATCAAAGAGCTGATCAAATTTTATTAGATGATGGTGCATTTATGCCAATTTTCTATGATGAAAATGAGAGATTGGTTCAATCATACGTTCGTAACTTCCCTGCTAATCCAATGGAATATCGTGATTTAACAAGCACTTATATTATTCCAGTTGATAAAAGAGCTAAAGAAGCTAAAAAATAAAATTCAATTCAAAATGAAGTCGGCTCAATTGGGCCGACTTTTTTATTTCCCTTAATGAAATATTTATTTTATATATCTATTATTATCTTATTCCTTTCTTGCAACAAAACAGTTGTTGTTAATGAACCTGCTGACTTAATAGATAAAGAAAAAATGGCTACTGTGCTTGCAAATCTTGCCATAGCCGAAGCTTCATATAATTTTGTTCCAACAAATGATCAGTTTAAAAGCGATTCCATAACAAAGTTTAATGTGTTTAAACAATCAAATATAACTCGTCAACAATTCCAATCTAGCTTCGATTACTACTCAAAATTTCCAAAACAAATGAAAGAAATTTATGAAAAAAGCATGACGATAGTTAGCGAAAAAAAAATGGGGAAATAATATCCAAACCCACTAAAATCCAATTATCGAGTAATTTTTTAGAATTTTGCCAGCTCTTTAATATTGCGTACCTTCACCCTTTAAACGTTTAATAATTTATGTGGCAATACATTGCTAGAAACACACTGCGTCATCGCATACCAATTTTACTTGTATTAATTGCACTTACCGCTTTTATGGGCTATCATGCTCGTAAAGTAGAAATTACCTATACCTTTGCCCGATTATTACCAAATAGCGACTCAACTGCAATAAATTATGACGCCTTTAAATCCAAATTCGGTCAGGATGGGAATATTTTAGTCATTGGCTTAAACAAAAATAATATCGAAACTGTGCCCAACTTTAATGCATGGTTTGACTTAGGTGAAAAAATAAAAGGTTTAACTGGTATACAAGAAGTTGTGTCGGCCGCTCGCTTAAACGACTTAACTTATATTGACTCATTAGCAAAATTTGATTTTCATCGCCTTTATACCGATAAAGTAAAAACACAAGAGGAGTTAAACGAACGAATTGATAAGATATATAGCCTTAAGTTTTACGAGGGCATAGTATTTAACTCGAAAAGTAATGCTACTCTGATGGCAATCACTTTTAAGAATAAAACTTTAAATACAAAAGATAGATTAGCCGTTACGGATTCTATTACTGATTTTGGAAAAGAGTTTACTAAAGTTACTGGTCTAGAACTTCACTATAGCGGATTACCTTATGTTAGAACTAACGTTGCACGTAAAATCCAATCGGAAACAACTTTCTTTTTAGGTTTAGCCATTTTAGTAACCGCTGTTTTATTATTTATTTTCTTCCGAAATTTTTATTCTGTTTTATTCCCTTTAATTGTTGTAATATTTGGAGTTATATGGAGTGTTGGTATAATAGTTTTAATGGGTTACAAACTAACTGCTCTAAGTGGTTTAATACCCCCACTGGTTATTGTAATTGGTGTTCCTAATTGTATATTACTCCTAAATAAATACCAAACGGAATATGCCCGCCATGGAAATCAAGTTAAAGCCTTACACACAGCGGTTGAACGTATTAGTGTTTCTTTATTCTTTGCCAACTTTACAACATCTATAGGTTTTGCTGTGTTTTGCGCTATCGACAATCAAATATTATTTGAATTTGGTTTAGTAGCTTCTATCAACGTTATGGCAACCTACATTATTTCTCTCTTACTTATTCCAATTATTTTTAGTTTTCTACCGCCGCCGTCAAACCGTCATTTAAAACATTTAGAAGGGAAAAGCTTACGCAAGATTTTAGGTAAAGTAGACTCTTGGACACAAAGTCACAGAAAACTAATTTACTTTACTGTTATTGGTTTGGTTGTAGTTTCGGTCATTGGCCTTTTGCAAATACGAGCGTTAGGTTATGTTGTAGATGATTTACCTAAAAAAGATCCTGTACTAACCGATTTAAGATATTTTGAAGGGAAATATGGCGGTGTGCTTCCATTTGAAATTGCTATAGATACCAAGGTTGAAAATGGCGTTTTTGCTAATGAAGCTAGCGTACTTTATAAAATTGATAGAGTTCAAAAATTAATTAAAAAAGATTCCATTTTCTCTCGCCCAGTTTCGCTGGTTGAAGGTGTTAAGTTTTTCTACCAAGCCTACAAAGGTGGGGAACCTAATAAATATAAACTTCCAAGTGTTGGTGATTTAAAACAAATGGCGGATAATATACAGTTCGATAATAATCGAAAATCACAATTAACTGCTTTTATAGATAGTACAAAACGCTATGCTCGTATTAGCGTGCAAATGGCCGACGTTGGTTCTGTTCGAATAAAAGAAATTCAAGCAAAGTTAAAGCCACGTATCGACAGCATTTTTAATTACGATGACGAAACAAAAACATGGGCTAAAGGTGTAAACCGAATAGATTTTCAAATTACCGGAAATAGTATCATGTTCTTAAAAGGAAACGATTTCTTAATTGACAATTTAATTGAAAGTGTTGCCTTAGCTGTAATCATCATTGCCTTGTTAATGCTAACACTTTTTACATCATGGAGAATGATTTTAATTTCAACTATACCTAGTTTAGTTGCTCTTTTAATTACTGCTGGTTTAATGGGCTTTTTACATATTCCTTTAAAACCAAGTACAATACTAGTATTTAGTATTGCTTTTGGTATTAGTAGCGACGGTACCTTGTATTTCTTAACTAAATACCGCTTTGAAGTAAAGAAAAATAAATTAAGTATTAAAGACGCTGTTTCGTTAACCATTAGCGAAACTGGTGTAAGTATGGTTTACACCGCTCTGGTTTTATTCTTTGGATTTGGAATGTTTAGTTTAAGTGGATTTGGCGGAACGCAAGCTCTTGGTGTGCTGCTTTCGTTTACTTTATTAATAGCTTATTGCAGCAATTTAATTTTGTTACCTGCATTCTTACTTTCGATGGAAAAAAATTTAGCCAAAAAAATGATGATGAGCGAACCTCTAATCGATGTTTTTGACGAAGAAGAAGATATTGATTTAGACAAACTGAGACTAGAAGGGGAAAACGAAAACAAGGATTAATAATTTAATAATGTCGAAACATACACTTGATTTTGAATATGACTTTAACTTTATGGTGTTTGCAATTGCATGTCACGAAAGCGCTTACAAACTTTGCCATTCAGTAAATCAAGTTTTTGGAATTGAGCTGGTGATGGAAAATGCTATTGAATTAAAAAATAAAAAACAAAGTGAAAATCTATTGTTTAACTACTATAGCTGTGACGATGAAGCAACATATTTAATGTATGATTTGGTTGAGAATAAAAGTTATAACACTGTAAAGCTCGAAAACACAAACCAAAGTAATACATTAAGTTTATTTGACACAAACGATGAAGTAAATGAACAAATTGGATACTTAGTTCCAGAGCTCGATGAATTTCAATATTTATTTATTGTGAGAGATGAAGTAGACGAAACTAAAATTGACGAGTACTTAGAAAAAATAAATCAAATAGATTTTGTGTTAAATACACAAGCAATAAACGTAGAAGAACTAACTAGTAAAAAAAATTTAATATTTTAAAATGACACATTCAACATTTAACAAAACAAAAATTGTAGCCACAATGGGTCCGGCTACAGCTGATATTGCGGTTTTAGAAGAAATGATAAAAGCAGGTTTAGATATCTGTCGTATAAATTTTTCTCATGGTGATTATGCAGTAGTGCAAGAAACAATTGATAATATACACAAGCTAAATGCGAAGCTTTCAACACACGTAGGTATTTTAGGTGATTTGCAAGGTCCTAAATTACGAATAGGTGTTATGAAGAATAACGGGGCCGAGCTTATTAATGGAAAAGAAATTACTATTACTACAAAAGAATGTGAAGGTGATGAAAACCGCATTTACATTACATACCCACAATTTCCACAAGACGTTCAAAAAGACGAATTAGTTTTAATTGACGATGGTAAAATTCATTTAAAAGTTATTGATACCAATGGCAAAGATGAAGTAAGAGCAACTATTATCAGTGGTGGTACTCTAACATCAAAAAAAGGTGTGAATTTACCTAACACAAAAATTTCTTTACCTTGCTTAACAGTAAAGGATTTGCGCGATTTAGAATTTGCACTAGAAAATAATTTTGATTGGATTGGTTTATCATTTGTAAGAAGTGTTACTGATATTGTTGAGTTAAAAAATATCATTCAAAACAAAGGCAAAAAAACCCGTGTTATTGCTAAAATTGAAAAACCTGAAGCCATTATTGAAATTGATAAAATCATTGACGTCACCGATGGTGTAATGGTTGCGCGTGGAGACCTTGGTGTTGAATTGCCAATGGAAAAAGTTCCTGGCTTACAAAAAATGATTGTTAAAAAATGTATTGATAGTGGTAAACCGGTAATTATTGCAACACAAATGATGGAGAGTATGATTACAAGTTATACGCCAACACGTGCTGAAGTGAATGACGTTGCAAATGCAGTGCTTGATGGAGCAGATGCTGTAATGTTAAGTGCTGAAACATCAGTTGGTAAATATCCTGTAAAGGTTATTGAGTACATGTGTCGTATTATTACACAGGCCGAGGAGCAAGATAGCATCTATCATCGCGAACATTCTCCTGAGAAAAAAACCGCTACTTATATTACCGATAGTATTTGTTATAACGCGTGTAGCTTAGCTCACAACTCAGGTGTTAAAGCCATTATTTCAATGACAAATAGTGGTTACACTGCATATAAATTAGCAAGTCACCGACCAAAAGCTAATATCTTTATTTTTACTGACAACAAATCTCTTTTAACCGCACTAAGCTTAGTGTGGGGTGTTCAAGGGTTTTATTATGATAAATATGAAAGTACTGACGAAACAATTGCTGATTTGAAAAAAATTGTTCGTGAGTTGGGTTACGTTAAAGATGATGATTTGGTTATAAATATTGCAAGTATGCCTATGAATGAAAAAGGACGAACCAATATGATGAAACTAAGTTACGTTGGTTAAACAAAATACAATTTATCAATGTCAAAATTTTTAATTGTAGGGTTAGGCAATATTGGCGAAGAATATGAAAACACTCGTCATAATATTGGATTTAATGTGGTAAACAAAATAGCTAAAGAAGCTGAGGCCAAATTTTCGCCGGGAAGATTAGCTGATGTTTGCGAAATTAAACTAAAAGGAAAACCAATTATTTTAATTAAGCCAACTACTTTCATGAATCTTAGCGGCAAAGCTGTTAACTACTGGATGCAAGCCGAAAAAATTGATATAAAAAATATCTTGGTTATTGTTGACGAATTAGCTCTTCCATTTGGCAAAATTCGTTTGGGTCCAAAAGGTAGTGACGGTGGGCACAATGGGTTAAAAAGCATTCACGAAAGTATTAATACACAAGCATATCCTCGTTTGCGATTTGGTATTGGTAATCAATTTGGGAAAGGATGTCAGGTAAATTATGTTTTAGGAAAGTGGAACGAAGAAGAAAGTAAGACCCTAGATGAAAACGTAAATAAAGCTGCCGAAGCCGTAAAATCTTTCACTTTCATTGGACTCGAACGCACAATGAATTTTTTTAATAAATAAATTGTTTTATATTTGATTTAAGAAGTTTACCATGAAAAAAATAATCACTCTTTTTACTTTAAGCCTATTTACTTCACTAATCATTTTTTCATGTGAAAAACAGGATATTCTTTTACCTGACACCAACTCTTCAAGCACCTCATCGGGTACAACAGGTTCAGGGCCTTCAGGACCTGCACCAAGCGCTTATACTAATCCATCTTGCTCAAGTTTAGCTAACATAACAACCACACTCCCAAATCTTCTTATTACTCAAGTTAGCTCAAATAATTTTACTTATATCGGCCCAAATAGCTATAATTATCTGAACTATCATTGTACTAATACTGTTTCTTCAGATTACTTAGATATTGTATTTCCAACACAATCTTCTACTCCTACTTTAGGAAACTATACTATCGTAAATAAAAACACTGCTACATCATATTTAAATAATAATGAAGTTTTCATAAAAGGTTTAGATGCTCAGTCGGCAACATATTATTATTTTATATCTGGCACATGCCATGTAACTTACACAGGTGGACAATATAAAGTAAATGTTTGTTCTCAACCCTATTCTTATTCATTAGGTTCTTCGAGCATAGCTTCTTACGCCTCATTAGAGGTTACAAAATAAACTACTGGTAAATCCTTATATTTGCAAGGATAAATGATACCTAAAGAAACAGTCGATAAAATTATTGACTCTTCAAGAATTGAAGAGGTAGTTGGTGATTTTATTGCCCTAAAAAAACGTGGGGTAAATTTATTAGGTCTTTGTCCGTTTCATGGCGAAAAGTCCCCATCCTTTACTGTATCTGCCGTAAAAGGAATTTATAAATGTTTTGGTTGCGGTAAGGCAGGCAATTCGGTAAATTTCATCATGGATCACGAAAAACTTTCGTATCCGGAAGCATTAAAATATTTAGCTCGAAAATACAATATTGAAATTGTTGAAAAGGAGTTAAGCCCTGAAGAAAGAGCCGAAGTAAACGAAAAAGAAAGTCTTTATATTGTAGCCTCTTATGCACAAAAATATTTTACCGAACTCCTACACAATAATGATTTAGGAAGAAGTGTTGGTTTAGGTTATTTTAAAGAGCGTGGGTTTAGAGACGATATTATAGAAAAATTCCAACTCGGCTATAGCTTAGAAGAACGAAGACACTTTTCGGAAACAGCTGTTAAAAATGGTTATAAGCCCGAATACTTAGTAAAAACAGGTCTTTCGATACTAAGCGATAAACATGTTGATGGAACACCTATTGAAGTAAAAGACATTTTCGACCGCTATGTAAACCGCGTAATATTTCCTATCCATAGTGCAACTGGCCGTGTTATTGGCTTTGGAGGACGAATTCTTACTAGCGATAAAAAGATGGCGAAATACATTAACTCGCCTCAAACCGATATTTACGATAAAAGTAAAGTTCTATACGGTTTATTTTATGCTAAAAAAGAAATTGTAAATCAAGATAACTGCTTCTTAGTTGAAGGCTACACGGATGTAATATCCATGCATCAAGCTGGAATAGAAAATGTGGTATCATCATCTGGTACCTCATTAACTGTTGAACAAATTAAATTAATCCATCGCTTTACAAAAAACATCACCATTTTGTACGATGGAGATTTAGCGGGTATTAAAGCCAGTTTCAGAGGTATTGATTTAATTTTGGAAGAAGGCATGAACGTAAAAGTTTTGCTTTTCCCTGATGGAGATGACCCTGATTCGTATTCCAAAAAAGTATCTACCGAGGAATTAAAACAGTTTATCAAAGACAATTCTCAAGATTTTGTGCGTTTTAAAACCGAAGTATTACTCGAAGGCACAAAAAATGATCCTATTGAAAAAGCAAAAATAATTAAGGACATTGTTTCGAGTATCGCACTGATACCTGATGGAATAAGCCGAACCATCTATATTCAAGAGTGCGCTCGCTTAATGGAAATTAGCGAAGATATTCTTAATCTTGAAGTAAATAAAATTAGAAAAACGAGTTTCGGAAAAAAAATACAATCTTCTCAATCGCCCGAAACTTCTGTTGAAACGCCACCTGATGATTTTGTTCCGCCAGAATTTGAAGAACAGGAAATTGAGCACCAATTTGAAAATCAGGAAAAAAATCTTATCCGACTTTTAATCACTTACGGAAGTCGTATTATTGAAGTTGATGGAAAGGCTGATACTGGCGAAGATGTGATTTATGAATTATCGGCAGCAGAGTTTATTATTTTTGAATTATTACATGATAATTTAGAGTTAATCGACCCTGTTTACTCTATGATTTTGGATGATTTTATCAATCAGATGAGGGTTGACACAATTCCAACTGAAAAATACTTCATCAACCACCCTAATCCAGCAATTGCGAGTGTAGCGACTCGTATGGCTTCTGCCGAGTACAATTTAAGTGAAAATTGGTTAAAAAAATACGGTGTTTTAGTAGCAAAAGAAACCGATAACCTTAAAAAAACTATCGAGCACGATTTATACATTTACAAAGAAAAACGCCTTCAGCGCCTTATCGAACAAGAAAAGGAGAGCTTAAAAGTTCCTTTAGAAGACGAATCATTGCAGAATACATTGGTTGAAATTAAAACATTAGAGCTTTTGCGTGCTCGCGTAAACAAGCTTTTGGGCCGAACCATTATTCGCTAATTTTATCTTAATTATTCGTTAAAACTGAGTTATTTGCTTAGTTTTTAGTAAATTCGCCTTCCTTTTTAATAGCTATGGCAAAGTATAACGAATACAAACAACTCAATCTTTCTCAAATAAGTAAAGACATTTTACAATATTGGAAAGATGATAACACTTTTCAAAAATCGGTTGATACACGTGAAGGTAAAACACCTTGGGTTTTCTACGAAGGACCGCCAAGTGCAAATGGTTTACCAGGTATTCACCATGTTATGGCACGTAGTATTAAAGATATTTTTTGCCGCTTTAAAACATTACAAGGGTACCAAGTTAAACGTAAAGCTGGCTGGGATACACATGGCTTGCCGGTTGAATTAAGCGTAGAAAAAACACTAGGCATCACTAAAGAAGATATTGGAAAAAAAATAAGTGTAGAAGATTATAACAAAGCTTGTCGTACTGATATTATGAAGTACACCGATAAGTGGGAAGAACTTACTGCACAAATGGGTTATTGGGTTGATATGAGCGACCCATACATTACCTACGATAACAAATACATTGAAAGTGTTTGGTGGTTGCTACAAAACTTACATTCTAAAAACTTACTATATAAAGGTTTTACTATACAACCTTACTCTCCGGCTGCCGGAACTGGTTTATCATCACACGAACTAAACCAACCAGGTTGCTATAGAGATGTGAAAGATAGAACGGCTACAGTATTATTTAAATTAACTACTGAAAGCCAATCCAAAGCTTCATCTTTAATTGCCAATCAAACTGCTAATTCAGATGTTTTTGTTTTAGCTTGGACAACTACTCCTTGGACACTTCCTTCAAACACAGCTTTAGCTGTTGGAAAAGACATTGACTACGTTTTTGTTGAAACATTAAATCCTTTTACGTTTCAAAAACAAACAGTTGTTGTTGCAAAAGATTTAGCGGGCAAATATTTTCCAGAAAAAAATGCCGAAATTAAATTTGAAGATTTTAAACCAGGCGATAAGGCTATTCCTTTTAAAATCATTTCAACCGTTAAAGGCTCAGATTTACAAGGTTTACAATACGAACAACTTTTACCTTTTGTTAAGCCAGAAGGAAAAGCTTTTGAAGTTATTATAGGTGATTTTGTTACAACTACCGATGGTACTGGTATCGTTCATATTGCTCCAAGCTTTGGCGCAGATGACTTTAGAGTGGCTAAACAATTTGGAATTGACTCATTAACACTTGTAGATAAACGTGGTAAATTTTTACCCGAAGTGCAAGATGGTGTTTTCTTATATGGCGAAGAGTATGTGAAAGAGGCTTATCTAAATGACGAAGAAAAACAAACTGAACTTGCCAAACAAAAACAAATATTAGAAGCTGCTGGAAAAATAAAAGAACTAAAAGTTTATTTAAGTGTTGATGAGCGTATTGTTTTGAAATTACAAGAAGAAGGAAAATTATTTAAAAAAGAAAATTACGAGCACAGCTATCCGCACTGTTGGAGAACGGATAAGCCTATTTTGTATTATCCTTTAAATTCATGGTTTATTAAAACTACTGAGCTAAAAGATAGAATGATTGAACTAAACAAAACCATCCAATGGAAGCCTGAAGCTACAGGTACGGGGCGTTTTGGTAATTGGTTAGAGAATTTGAATGATTGGAATTTATCTCGTTCACGCTTTTGGGGTATTCCAATTCCAATATGGACAAGCGAAGATAAATCAGAACAAATAGTAATTGGTAGTGTTGAAGAACTGCAAAAAGAAATTCAAAACGCAATTGCAAAAGGCGCAATGAGCGATAGTCCACTTTCTAATTTTAAAGCGGGCGACAACTCAACCGAAAATTATGGAACATTTGATTTACACAAACCATATGCTGATAACATAGTTTTAGAAAAAAATGGGAAAAAGTTATTCCGCGAACCAGATTTAATAGATGTTTGGTTTGATAGCGGTGCTATGCCTTATGCTCAGCTGCACTACCCTTTTGAAAACAAAGATTTAATTGATAACAAAAAATATTACCCAGCAGATTTTATTGCCGAAGGTGTTGATCAAACTCGTGGTTGGTTCTTTACACTTCATGCTATTGCTGTAATGTGTTTTGATAGTGTAGCCTATAAAAATGTTGTTAGTAATGGTTTAGTACTTGACAAAAACGGAAACAAAATGAGTAAGCGTTTAGGCAACGCTGTTGATCCTTTTGTAACTATTGATAAATACGGTGCAGATGCTACACGCTGGTACATGATTGCCAATGCGGCACCATGGGATAATTTAAAATTTGATATTGATGGTATATCAGAAGTTCAACGTAAATTGTTTGGAACACTTTATAATACCTATAACTTCTTTGCAATGTATGCTAATGTTGATGGGTTTATAGTTGATAAAACAAAACCTGTTGATTCTAAAAACCTTACTGAGCTTGACAACTGGATTATCTCTAAACTTCAAACTTTAATTGAGGATACTACAAAATATTACGAAGAATTTGAACCACATCGTGCTGCACGACTAATTGAAGAATTTGTTGACGAGCATTTAAGTAATTGGTACGTTCGTTTATCTCGTCGTAGATTTTGGAAAGGCGAAATGAACGATGATAAGCAAGCAGCTTATGAAACTTTGCACACTTGTTTAACAGTTGTTTCTCAATTAATGAGTCCAATAGCGCCTTTCTTTGCCGATTGGATGCATCAAAATCTAACTATTGATAATCAATCTATACATTTAACAAGTTTAGTTAAAGTAGATAAAAACAAACAAGATAAATCTTTGGAAGAGCGCATGGAATTAGCTCAAAAAATTTCCTCAATGATTTTATCTATTCGAAAAAAAGAAAATTTACGTGTTCGTCAGCCTTTACAACGTATTCAAATCCCAATTTTGAATCCTGATTTCCAAACCAAAGTTGAGGCGGTAAAAGACTTAATTTTAAGTGAAGTGAACGTAAAACAAATTGAGTTTGTTGACGAAAGCAAAACGCAAATAGTAAAAAACCTAAAACTTAATTTTAAAACTTTAGGTAAAAAATGTGGTAAACACATGAAAGCTGTTCAAGCATTTGCTAACGAAAACGGACCAGCTATTATTTCCGAAATTGAGAAAAACGGAAAATATGCTATGACCTTTGATAATGATGAAATAGTTTTAGAAAACGAAGATGTTGAAATTATTCCAGTTGACATTCCAGGTTGGAAAGTTGCCAATCAAGGCGCTTTAACAGTTGCTTTGGACGTTAACTTGTCTGAACCGTTAATTGAGGAAGGAATTGCACGAGAAATTGTAAACCGTATCCAAAACATACGTAAAGACAAAGGTTTTGACCTTACCGACAAAATAAACGTGAAAATTCAACGAAATACACAAATTGATACGGCTATAAAAAATAATTTAAGCTATATTTGCACCGAAACTTTAATTAAGGACTTTGACTTTGTTGAACAATTATCTCAAGATCAAGGAAGTTTAATTGAAGTGGATGAAACACTAAGTACCTATATTTCTGTTGAGAAATTAAATTAAGAAGATTGAAATGGCTAAAAAAGTTGTAAAAAAGGCTAGTAAACCGGCACCAAAAAAGGCCGCAAAGCCAGCTGCAAAAAAACCTGCAGCTAAACCTGTAAAAAAGGCAGCTAAACCTGCTCCTAAAAAAGTAAGTAAGCCGGCTCCAAAACCAGCTAAAAAGGCTAAAGTTGTAGCTAAACCTGTAAAAAAAGTTGCAAAACCAGCTCCAAAAGCAAAGGTTGTAGCTAAACCCGCTACTAAGGCAAAACCTGCAGCAAAACCTACAAAAGTGATTAAACCAGCTCCAGCAAAGCCAATTTCTAAGGTATTAGTAAAATCGGCAAAACCAAATACAAAAGGTAAAGTTTCTAAGAAAAAGAAAGATGAAGACGAGGAAGAGGAAGAAGATGATTTAGATTTACCTGAGGATGAAGTAGAAGAGGAAGAAGACGATGTTTTAGTTGATGATGCTGATTTAGAACCAGTAATCGAAGATCTTGGTGAAATTGATATTTTAGATGACGACGAAGATGAGCCGAAACGTGGCCGTGGTCGTAGAAAAAAAGAAGAAAAGAAAAAAAGCTACGATTCAGAAAACTTTGTTCGTAAACAAGTAGTTAAAATCGATTTGACTAAATCTTTATTAAAAAAGTCAAACGAAAACGCTCCAAAACCTTTCGTTAATACAACGGATAAACGTTCTCGTTACAGTGATAAGGAATTAGCCGAATTTAAGGCTTTAATCGTTCAAAAATTAGCCGAAGCACGTGCTGATTATGAATTACTTCGCCAAACTATTTCTCATGCTGATGACCATGGAACAGATGACACATCACCAACTTTTAAATTATTAGAAGATGGTAGTGATGTATTGTCAAAAGAGGAAACAGCACAATTGGCTTCTCGTCAAGAAAAATACATTGTTAACTTACAAAATGCTTTAATTCGTATCGAAAATAAATCTTATGGTGTATGCCGTGTAACTGGAAAATTAATTCCGAAAGAACGCTTACGTTCAGTGCCTCACGCTACTTTAAGTATTGATGCTAAATTAAATCAAAAATAAACTAATTAGTAAAAACATCTTCATTCTGTTCCCCTATTGGCTCGAACAAAAATGAAGATGTTTTTATTTTATAACAACTCTCCGATTTTCCATAAAATTTAATGCGTAAACTAACCATATATTGCTTAATAACCATTTTTGGAGTTTTAATTGCAGATCAAGTAATTAAGGTTTACGTAAAAACTCATTTTCAACAATACGAAACTTACACTCTAATTGGTAAGCCAGGTTATAATGAAAAGGGAGTAAACAAGCACTTTGATATAGAATTTATTGAGAATCCTGGAATGGCATTCGGGATTACTTTTGATGGAAACACAACAGATCCTAATAAAAAAACTACAGGTAAATTAATTCTTACTCTTTTTAGAATAATAGCTGGGATTTACGGTGTGTACTATATACGCCGAGCTATAAAACGAAATGTTAAGCCTGGATTAATCATTGCAATATCCTTTATTTTTGCGGGTGCTGTTGGTAATGTTTTAGATAGTTTAGCTTACGGCGTCATTTTTTCGGACTTTGGTTACCAAAACAGCAACGAACTTTCTCACCTTTTACCTTTTGCCGAATACAATTGGGGTAATATGTGTTATGGCAATGTTGTAGATATGTTTCATATCATTGTATTAGATGGTACTTTCCCTAATTGGTTCCCGCTTTGGAGTGGTCAAAAATTTGAATTTTTTAGTCCGATTTTTAATTTAGCCGATGCTTCAATAACAATAGGTGTTCTAATCTTAATTATTTTCTATAAACGCTTTTTTCCGAAGGAAGAATCAGAGCCTCAGACAGAGAATACAAGCATTTCTTCTGATACTTCAAACGAAACAAATAGCGAGCAAAATATCCAAACTAATCCTCAATAATTAGTTAATTATTCGTCTAATTCTTTCTTTCCATTTTCTTAATTACCCCTAATTTTGGTTCATAAGTTTAGCAATAAGGTATAATTATTGCCGTTATATTTACAACCAAATATTTCAATTATGATTATGACATACGAAAATGTATTAACTGATTTAAAAAATGGAGTACTTACCATTTCAGTTAATCGCCCAGATAAATTAAATGCTTTAAATGCTAAAACAATTGATGAATTGCACGAAGCCTTATTAGAAGCAGAACATGAAAAAGAAATTAAAGTAATTATTTTAACTGGCACAGGCACCAAGGCTTTTGTTGCTGGAGCGGATATTGCTGAGTTTGCTGATTACAGTGTTGAACAAGGCCGCCAATTAAGTGCAATTGGCCACTTCAAAATTTTTAATTTTATCGAAAATTATTCAAAACCTGTTATAGCTGCCGTTAATGGATTTGCATTAGGTGGAGGTTTGGAATTGGCAATGGCTTGTCACATGCGCGTTGCAAGTGAAAATGCTAAAATGGGTTTACCAGAAGTTAGTTTAGGTGTAATTCCAGGTTATGGAGGAACACAGCGTTTAGCTCAATTGGTTGGAAAAGGTAAAGCATTTGAAATGGTTGTTACAGCCGATATGATTAATGCTAACGATGCATTATCATGGGGATTAGTGAATTATGTAACTACATCTGAAAATTTAATAGCAAAATGCGAGGAAATAGCCGCAAAAATAACTTCAAAATCAAGCGTAGCAGTAGCAACAGCAATTAAGGTAATTAATGCTGGTTACAATAAAAACGAAAACGGTTACGAAGTGGAGATTGAAGAATTTGGAAAAATGTTTGGAACGGAAGACTTTAAAGAAGGTGTTAGCGCCTTTATGGAAAAGAGAAAAGCAGACTTCCCAGGGAAATAACAAAAAAGCCTCGAAATTCGAGGCTTTTTTGTTTTTATTTTAAAGTTCCGTTTCTTTCAGCTTCTTTATTTTGAGCTACCATTCTTGAAACTTGGTAACCAAGTAAACCAACTATTAAAGCCCATAAAATAACATTAGGCATATTACCTGATGGTTTAATTAATGTATCAAATGCCCAATTAGAAATCTTTTCTATTGTGCTCCAAATGTCGTTCCAACTCATGTTAATTATTATTAAGTTTGTGGCACAAAATTAATAAAATAGTCTAAACTTCAAAACAATAGCAATTCTTTTTTGTGATAAGCTCCATTTTTAAAAATAATAATCAATTGGCCTTCATCGTATTGCCCCTAATTGTGCTAACAGTTTGGTTATTAAGCATTTTTGCCTTTGGTTGCAATAAAATTGAGTTTGAAAGTAGTATTATTTTACCACTTCTAATTCCCAAAACTATTTCTTCAATTCTTGCAAAAGGGCTATTCCTGATATTACTCATATCTATTGCATTGCTAGCCAACTGGTTTTATAACGCTCAGGAGGTTGGAAATGAAAAACAAAACTACTTTTCGGGTTTACTTTTAGTGCTTACACTAGCACCAATAGCTCAACAATCTATCTTACATCCATTATTTTTTGTAATGTGCCTTACACTTTTAGCTTTAAATAGGTTGTTCTCCATCTATAGAAGTGATAAAAATGTAAAGAATATCTTTGATGTAGGCTTCTTATTCTCCTTATCATGCCTTATCTATGTGCCTTTCATTGTGTTTTTGCCTCTTTTGTTTTTTGCTTTACTTCAATTACGTAGCTTTAATATGCGCGAATGGATACTAGCATTACTGGGCTTTTTTACACCAATATTTATAATGGCATCCTTGTTTTACCTATTTAATATTGGTGAAGTTTACTGGATTGAGAAATTATTTGAAAGCTTAAAAGGAAAAAGACCGCATGTTTTTTACAATGGCACATTTTTACTTAATGCCATGTATTTTATTTTAGCGGTACTTGTTTTGCTTAATTTAATCATTGGTAAATCTAGCGGTAAAGTAAAAACAGGCAAAACTCATTCCTTCCTATTTGCTTTTTTACTTTTTTCAATTGGTCTTTTCTTTATAAGTTATAACTCAAGCGTTATTTTATTCCCTTTTGCCCTCATTCCTTTGAGTATGCTTGGATCTTACATATTAGATGGTATAAAACGAACTTTTATAGTAGATTTATTTTTACTGCTACTATTTACTTGCCTTATTTGCGGAAGCCTTCAAATGACGGGTGTTTTGTAAATTTAGTTCAAAAAATGTGAATTAATTTAAAGTGAAGTAAAACTATTGTTTTAACTTTGCATTCCGTAAAGGAAAAACTGTATTATTACAGACAAACATTAAAAAAAGTAAACATGAAATTTGGCGTTGTAGTATTCCCTGGTTCAAACTGTGATGAAGACATGGTTTATGTTTTAAGAAACATAATGAAACAAGAAACAGTTAAATTATGGCATAAAAACACCGATTTAGAAGGTTGTGATTTTATAATTCTTCCTGGTGGATTTAGCTACGGCGATTATTTAAGAAGTGGGGCAATTGCGCGATTCTCTCCAATAATGGATAGTGTTATTAAACATGCTAACAATGGTGGTTATGTTTTTGGTGTTTGTAATGGTTTCCAAATTTTATGCGAGGCTGGTTTGGTTCCAGGAGCATTGCTGCACAATAACGAGCGTAAATTTATTTGCAAAAACGTTTTTATTAAAGCTCAAAATACCGAAACCTTAATTACAAATTCAATTTCAAAAGATAAAGCATTAAAAATTCCTATTGCTCATGGTGAAGGTAAGTTTTATGCTGATGAAAAAACCATTAAGCAATTAAATGATAATGGACAAGTTTTGTTTAGGTATTGCGACGAACTTGGAAATATAACTCCAGAATCAAATCCAAACGGAGCTACTGAAAATATTGCTGGTGTTTGTAACGCAGGCTTTAATGTTTTTGGAATGATGCCTCATCCAGAGCGCGCTGCTGACGGCTTACTTGCTAATGAAGATGGGAAATTTATTTTTGAATCTATATTAAGTAAAGTAACTGCTTAATTCATTAAAAATTTAATAATTGAGTATTAGCGGCATTTTTTTTGTAGCTTTATAACGCAATGTTAAAAGGCATAATTACAAATAAAAGCAAGCTAGTTAAACTAGCCGTCGTATTCCTGTTTTTTCTTCTTAGCTTTTTAATTTGCAATTACTTTTCGTCTTCATCAAGCCAAAGTTTTGTAAAGGTTGCTCAAAAAGCATTGCTGTCTAAAGAAAAAGAAGCCCAACAACATTTAGCCGAACTAGAAAAGCTTATTGAAGCTAACGACTCATTACCATTATTTACTAGTTTAAAAGAAAAAACCAAAGACCTTTTTAAAAACAAAGGAATAGTTTTACTTGCTTACAAAAACGATTCTTTAACTTACTGGAGTGATAACGCACCTGCTGTAGAAAACTACATGCGCGAAATTTGCTTAGATAATAATTTTGTTCAACTAAAAAATGGGTGGTACGAAGTAGTAAAACCGAGTCAACAAAAAAGTTTACGATTAATGGCCCTGATTTTAGTTAAAACTGAATTTAACTACCAAAATAATTATTTGCAAAACGACTTTCTGCCATATTTGCAACTACCTCAAAACACAAGCTTGTCTCCTTCGTATGACAACGAAAAAAATCAATTAAAAAATTTAAAAGGGGATATTATTTGCCAATTACAATTTGAAGCGGCACAAAGCACAAACAACATAGCTTGGTATTTAAGTCTAGTGCTTTTTACTGGACTAATGGTTTCATTAGGATTTTGGCTGTTTCACTTTTTATGGCAATACAAAGAACAACTAAACTCAACTTTACTTTTAAGCATATTTTTAATAAGTGTTATTTTAATTCGTTTCCTTACCTTATTAAATAAATTTCCTGAATTTATTTACGACTCTGAATTATTCGACCCGAAACTATTTGGTAATGCAGATAGTTTTTGGAATGGTTTTCTTGGCGATATCTTAATCAATAGTACACTTGTTTTTATTCTTTCATTTGTAGTTCAGCGACATCTAAACATCCAACTTAAAACAATTCGTAAAGGTTTAATTTACATTTTAGTTTCATCTGTTTTAATTGTTTACAGTGCCAATTTCATAAATGATATTATTTATAGCTTAGTTCAAAACTCTAAGTTGTCGTTTAACGTAAACAATTTGTTTGGCCTAAACGTTTACAGTTTCGTTGGTTTTGCTTGCGTTGGTTTATTACTATTTGCTTTTTATATATTATGCGATATACTTGTAACTCAAATCCTAGAAAAGAAATCGCTTCGCTTTTATGCACTAGCAGTATTCATTGCGATAGTGATTTTAAATTTAATTGTTGAACATTACAACCAACATTATGATTTAATAAAACAACTTTGGAGTTTGCCTTTGGTAGTGTTTATTTATTTTATCAAAAAACGTTCAATAAGATATTCCTTTTCCTATGGTATTGGTTTTATACTTATTTTTTCATTCGTAGCCACGCATTCCTTTATAAAAACCGAACACTACAAAGAACTTGAAAGTAGGAAACTATATGCACAACAACTCACCTACCGTCAGGATGCTGTTACTGAAAACCTATTTTTAGATATAGATAATAAAGTAAAAAAGGACCAAACCTTAAATGCAAGCATATACAATTTTAAGCCCGATGCCAACGAGCTAGAACAATATCTGCGTCAAAATTATTTTAGCGGCTACTGGGAACGTTTTGATGTTGTTTTATCAGTAGTTGATTCTGCCTGTATTCCTTTAATAAAAACAAAAAATCCGATTCATGAAAACAATGAATATTTTGAAGAACTCATTTTAAAACAAGGTAGCGAAACTGAATGTAAAGATTTGTTCTTTGTTGAGACAAGCGATGGTCAATCAAAATACATTTCGCGAATAAAAGTACCTCGCTTAGTAGGACCAAGTCCATTGAAACCATATATTGTTTATGCTGAAATACAACCTAAAATAATTCCTGATGCAGTTGGTTTCCCTGAGTTATTATTAGATAAATCCATTAATAATAATAGCAAGCTAGAAGAGTATTCGTATGCCATTTACAAAGGCAATAAACTAATAAATCGTTATGGTAAATATCCTTTCCTATTCGAAATAAATTCAAACAAAAACAACCAAGAGTTTTACGATTATTACGAAAACGATTACCACCATTTAATTTATAATGATACTGAAGCAAATGTAAAAGTGATTATAAGTCGTGAAAAGAGACCTTTCTGGGATAAGTTCACAACAAACTCGTACTTTTTTATGTTCTTTAGTTTAATGCTTTTAACCTTCTTATATTTAAGAGAATGGCGAGCAAGAAAAAATTTACAAAACACAAGCTTAAATGTTAGAGTTCAATTACTTCTTGTTACAGTAGTTTTAATATCGCTTTTGGTTTTTGGTAGTGGAACCTTTTGGTTTGTAAATAGGCAGTTTGAAATAAAAAACACTGAACTACTAGATGAAAAAATAAAATCCGTTTTAATTGAATTACAATCGAAACTCGGTGATCAAAAAACATTATCACTAAGTGGAAAAGATTTTACTGCTTACTTTTTAAAAAAATTCGGTAATGTATTTGTAACTGATATCAATGCATTTGATTTACAAGGAAACCTATACGCATCTTCTCAGCCAAGGCTATTTGATGAAGGAATCATTTCGCGAAAAATGAATCCCGAAGCATTTGAAAAAGTACTTAATAAATCATTCAGTAATTTTGTTTTAAAAGAAAACATTGGCAAACTTAACTACTATTCGGCCTATCAGCCATTATACAACAACTCTGGCGAACTTTTAGCTTACATTAACTTACCATATTTTGCCAAGCAAAAGGAACTCGAAAAAGAAATTTCAATATACATTGTGGCCTTAATTAACATTTATGTTGTGCTCTTTGCTATAAGCACAATAATGGCTTTATTCATTTCTAACTTGGTAACAAAACCATTACGAATGATTCAGCAACGAATGAGCAAAATTAGTTTTGGAAAAACCAATGCACCTATAGCATGGAAGGAAAAAGATGAAATTGGTAGTTTAGTAAACGAGTACAATAAAATGATTTTACAACTTGAAGAAAGTGCTTCTAAATTAGCAAAATCTGAAAGAGAAAGCGCTTGGCGCGAAATGGCTAAGCAAGTAGCTCATGAAATAAAAAACCCACTTACACCAATGAAACTTAGTGTGCAACATTTACAGCGCACCATTGAGGTTGATCCTGAAGATTTAAAAGAACGTGTAGAAAGGTTAACAAAAATGCTTATTGAACAAATTGATACTTTAACTAATATTGCTAACGAGTTTAGCTCATTTGCAAAAATGCCAAAAGCTAATATAGAAGAAGTAAATGTGTTTGAAAGTGTTTTTAATTGTGTTCAATTATTTGAACAAACCGAAAACTGCTCCATTATTTTGCTTGAAACCGCTAATAAAAACTTAATTGCCAACCTAGATAAAGATCAATGTAAACGAGTTTTTACAAATTTAATCAAGAATGCTATTCAAGCTATCCCTGCCGAAAAACAAGGCTTAGTAGAAGTTGATATTTATGCTAAAGCTAACGAAGTTGTAGTAAAGGTTAAAGACAATGGTAGTGGCATAAGCCCTGAAGCTATTGATAAAATTTTTGTACCCAATTTCTCTACAAAAACAGAAGGTATGGGCTTAGGATTGGCAATGGTTAAGAACATTGTAGAGTCATTTAATGGTAAAATTTGGTTCCAAACTACCCTGAATTACGGCACTACCTTTTATGTTTCCTTTCCGCAAGTAAAAATCGATAAAAACTCATTGTAGGTAAATGGGTTTTACTTACTTTTGCCTCCTTAATTATTTTCCAAATCAGGAAGTAAGCTTGTAAAAAGCGAGCGTGCCGAATGGTTCTATTAAAAACAATAAATTAATACTTATGAAAAAACTAACAACTGTAAGCGCATTAATAATCATGTTGATTATTACATCATGCGGTAAAAAAAATGAAACATTAAAAGGAGAAGATTTAAAAGGTTCTGATGCATTAGAGCTTTTAGCTGGTAAAACAGAAAAACGCTGGAAATTAAAACTAGGTGAAGATTTTTATAAAATGATTTGCTTCAGCCCTAATGGAGATTGCAGAGATGGCGTAGATTACAAAATGAAATTTACTTTAAGTGGAAACGTTTTAACATTTAAAGAAGCAAGTGAATATGTTTACAAAATAGTTTCTGTAAGCGAAAAAATTCTTATTCTTACAAATCCACAAGGAAAGGAATTAATTTATACTGAAACTACTGATATTCCGAAAAAATCAGAAAACACATCATCAACTGGTAAAAAAACTATTGATCAAAAATGGATTAAAGGTTATACCAGAGGAACTACTTGGAAATCTAGCACAGGTTCATTTACTTATTCATTTTACAATGATGGTAAATTTTACGACAGCTTAACTGGCTTTAAAGAAGAAGCTTGGTCATTTGAAGGGAACAAGCTTAAAATAGGTTCAAGCTCTTATGAAATAGTTGAATTATCTGCTGGGGTTTTAGAAATTGTAATGGGAGGCACAAACGTAAAACTTTCGTACTTAGGTGAAGCTAAAGAAAAACCGTCTGATAACAAACCAAACTCTTAATTGATATTGATTTATCATTTACAAAAGGCTAACAAAATTGTTAGCCTTTTTTTATTACATAATTATAAAAATCATCCCCTACTTTAAGCATAAGTATGTACATTTGTGTAAACTAAAAAACAATAATTATGGCTTTCGAATTACCTCAACTACCTTATGCAAAAAATGCATTAGAACCACATTTTGATGAGCGCACAATGGATATTCACCATAGCAAACATCACCAAGCTTACGTTACCAACTTAAATAATGCAATAGCTGGAACAGATGCTGAAAAATTATCTATTGAAGATATTTGCAAAAACATTTCTAAATACCCCGCTCCAGTTCGTAACAATGGCGGTGGGCATTATAATCACAGCTTATTTTGGACTTTATTAAGCCCAAATGGTGGTGGAGCTCCAACTGGAGATTTAGCTGCTGCTATTGACAAAGCTTTTGGAAATTTTGAAGAATTTAAAAAACAATTTGCTGCTGCTGCTGCAACGCGTTTTGGAAGCGGTTGGGCTTGGTTATGCGTAAAAGCTGATAAAACACTTTGCATTTGCTCAACACCAAATCAAGATAATCCTTTGATGGATATTGCAGAATGTCCAGGAACACCAATTTTAGGCTTAGATGTTTGGGAACACGCATATTACTTGCATTACCAAAATCGTCGTCCGGACTATGTTACAGCATTTTGGAATATCGTTAATTGGGAAAAAGTAACTGAACTTTATAACAAGGCTAAATAATGAAAAAAATATTAATAATAGCATTTGTCGCTTTAATAGGAAAAAACCAAGTTAATGCGCAAGCAAATGACTCCGGAAGTGATTTTAAAAAATCAACGGCTACTGTTGGTGCTGGTTACAGCCTTTTTGGTTTAGTATCAAACTTAATAGCAAGTGCAGTTGACGACCAAAATTATCTTAATGTTAAAACCACTGTAACACCAGTAATCATAGCAAACTACGATTATTACTTGGATAAAAAGTTCTCATTAGGTGCTGCATATACTTATCAAAGTTTAAGTGTAAAGTATACTAGTTACAAAAAAGATACTATCACTTATACTGGCGATTTTAAAGATGTTTTGGCTCGCCAAAATTTTGGTGTGCGCCCATTATTTCATTTTACAAATGACGAAAAAATGGATGCTTACCTTGGCGCTCGTTTAAGCTATACTCGTTGGTCTTACAAAACAGATTCGGGTAAAGACTACGCGAGTGATAAAATATTTGCAGGAAGAGCTTCGGTTCAAGCATTAATTGGTGCACGCTATTATTTTCACGAAAACGTTGGTTTAAATATGGAGTTTGCCATTGGTAATTCCTACTTTGCTATGTTTGGCGTTAATGCTCGTTTCTAACAACAAATAATAATTTATAAAAGGATATGTATTATGTGCATATCCTTTTTTTATTTTTACAAGGTGAAAAAACTACTATGCATAGTAATCTTATATTTTAGCTGTTCGCTTAATGCGCAACAGAGCATAGATACCATGCAAATTGCTACAGAAGAAAATAATTTGGTAGTTAATTCTGCCCTATCAGATAATATAATTTTAAATGAAGATTCGCTACAAGCCAATGAGATTACTCAAACACACCAAACTATTTCTGATAGCTCTACAATAAGTACTAAAAAACCATCATGGTTTAGAAGAAATCAAAAGAAAATTGTAGCCACTATTCTTGCCTTTCCTATCCCATTCGGAATTATTGGTTTACATAGAGTTTACTTGGGAACCAATCCTTACATACCTGTGGTGTATGTTGCTACTTTTGGGATTTTATCCATTTTCGACTTTTTTGCCTTACTTATAAAAAAGGATATTCACGAATATCAAAACAATAAAAAAGTGTTTATGTGGGTAAAATAAGACTCATTTTTACCATTATCCAAAATTCCATTTAAAATTATAATACTGTATTTCAATACTTTACAAGAAAAAATAATTATTATTTGGTTTATAATATAAACTAGTTTACATTTGTATCATCATTTACAAATTAAACATGGAAACTCAACAACAAAACAAAAATCTTTCAAAAGTTAGCGGTATCATTTTTTCGGCCTGTATGTTTATAGGCGCAGGTATAGGAATGTTATGTAAAGCAACCGACATTGGCGCTGTGATAGGAATGGGAGTTGGCTTTTTAGCAATGGCAATCATTAAATTCAAAAATCTATAATCATGGAAGAGAAAGAAATCAATCCAATTGAAAGTTTAGCAATTATTAATCAAATGATTAATAGAGCCCAAAATCGAATTTCAGAAAATGGCTTTTTATTTATTTTTTGGGGCTGGCTGGTTTTTATTAGTTCTATTGTATTCTACATTTTATTTCAACTGAAAAACCAATATGCAGGATTAGCTTGGCTAACTATGCCACTAGGAGGTATTTTTACAGCAATATATGTAATTCGTTCACAAAAAAAAGAAACCGTTAAATCTCATATTGATGATTATATAGGATATGTATCCATAGCATTTGCATTAGGCATAATGATTACTATTTTTAACGGCAACATTATGCAAATAAGTTGCTATCCTGTGGTAATAATGCTCTACGCAATTATGACATTTATTTTTGGTGGCTTACTTAAATATAAACCGCTAATTATTTGCGGACTACTAAGTTTTCCGATAAGTTTTATTGCATTTCATGTTACCTTTGAAACTCAAATTTTACTAATAGCAGCTTCGGTTTTAATTTCATATATAATTCCTGGCCACATGCTAATGGCAAAATTTAAATCACAAAAAGATGTTTAAAGATTTAGATCCGGTTTTACATTCACAATTAAGGCTTGCAGTAATTTCATTACTGGTGAGCGTGAAAGAAGCTGAATTTACTTTTTTAAAAGAAGAAACAAATTCTACTGCAGGCAATTTAAGTGTGCAGCTACAAAAACTAAAAGAAGCTGAATACATTGAAATAGAAAAAAAATTTAAGGACAATTATCCCCAAACCATTTGTAAAATAACACCCAAAGGAATAACCGCATTTGAACAATACGTTAATGCAATGAAAAGTTATTTTAAGGTTGGGAAGAAATAATTTACCTATTATTTCTGAATGAATAAGAACTCCCGACAAAGTTGATGTCGGGAGTTCTTATTTTTATTTTAAAACATCTTTAAATTGTAAAGCATTTTCCTTTGAAATTCTACCAAGATAAAGTGTACCAGTCGCTTTTAATTCTCCATTAAATTTACTTCCGTCCCATACATCAAAAGCATGCTCTTCTTCAATTGTTATGCATGTATAATTATAAGTTCCTTTGTCATCGTTTGCTGGTGATTCATAAATACAAATAGCAAATATTCTTCTTTTTGTAATAAAATCATCATAAGTTCCATTTACAGTTTTCTTTTCTTTTATCATTTTCCAATCATTTGTTGGACTTACTTCTTTTAACATATCTGGTACACCAAAATAACAATAAATTATTTTATCGTTTCCAATCCTTGTTTGACAAAGTTCTTGCAATTTAGCTTGATTGCATGGGGCTGTTTTGGTTGGAGCAGGTAGCTTTCTGCTAGCAGCTAACTCAGATTGTTTTTTATCTTCTTGGGCCTTGTTGGCAGCATTTTTATCTGCTTCAGCTTTAATAAAGTTATTCAATGCAGTTTCTAATTTTTTATAGTTTTCGCATTTATCATCTTTTTGAATTTCTTTAATGTACTCCTTGTTAGTAGAATAGACTTCGATTAAATTTAAATTTTTTAGTTCGCACTCCATACCTTGAAAATAAGCTCTCAAAAAAACCTCATCTTGTATTTTAATTATCGTGTTGTGGAAATTAGTTTCCATAAATACAGCTTGATTCATTCCTGGCATTTCCACTTTTTTAAAAGTAGCATCTTGATCGGTTCCATACTTTGATGTTCCTTTTCTAAATACCGTATTTTCATCTATTATAGAAAATTTTTGAGTAACAAGTAAATCTTTAGCTTTTTCTTTATTTCCAATGTTCTCAAAATAAAAGTAATATGATCCTTTTGGCACTGAAGCACTTTCCAACTTATCTTTCATTTTATTTAAAAAGTTTTGCGCTTTACTTGTTGATGTGCCAAATAAAGTTCCTACTAGAGCCAGCAGTAGTGTTGTTTTTTTCATAATAATTGTTTTTTATTTATAATGGTTTGTATTAAATATTTTGTAAAGATGTGGTGTTGTTTTTAGCTTGTCAAAACTAACTTGTGAAATGCGGGTTTTAACTTGTGAGTTGTCTTAGAATAAAAAAAACCTGATGATAAATCATCAGGTTTTTTAGATTTATTAGTTTAATACTTATTCTTTTATGAATTTTTTTATCGTATAGTTGCTTAATTCATTTACCCTTAAAAAATACACACCATTGTTTAATGATTGAACGTTTACTGTAATACTTCCAGAAGTGATGTTTTGAGATAACACAACCTCACCCAATGTGTTTATTATCTGCAAACTAGCATTCTCCAATTGTACATAATTTGTTAAACTAACATGAATAAAATTAGATACAGGATTAGGATACAAAACGACACTGTTGTCATTGTTTACAAATGAATTTATGCCTACTGTGCTGAATGGATTTGGTAAGTTTCTTAAACTATCAATTTGACTAATGTTTAATGCCTGGTTTGTTATATGTATATCGTCTAGGTTGCCTTGCCAATTTTGCCCATAAGCATTGCCATCGCTATTTTGACCAAGAAAAAAGTTAGCTTCATACATATAACTCCCACCATTAATAAAGCTGGTTACGTTTGTGCTTTCAGCATACAGGGTTCCATTAATAAACACTTTTAAAGTATTTACTCCACCTGCACTATCCATTACCATTGCAAAGTGAAACCAGTTACCTGTTGGGATATTTGTGTACACACTTGAAGAAGCAACTAAGCTTGTTGTTTGGGTACCTGACTGACCATAAACATGAGTTCCATCATTTTCCAAATATGCGCCAAAAAAATTACCGTCACCATTAGATTGTGTAAACAAATATCGCTTTACTCCATTAGCGGGTTTAACATACCATCCCGAAAAAGTTAATTGGCGGCCGTAGTTAATCGCTGAAATATTTTCACATGCAATTGTCCCAAAACCATTTGTTCCAAAGTCATAAGCTTTGTTGGCATTACCAAATCTATCTGTTGCAACAAGGTATGCGTTAACTGCGGTGCCATTATTTATGTTAGCAACTTCGTTATTGGCATTTCCATTGTTGAAACTGTATTTTATCCAAGTAGGAACATTTGCTGGACAAGTTGCTATTTGATTTGGATTTGGTAGGTTTTTTAAACTATCAATTTGTGGCGATGTTAAAGCTCTATTAACAAGGTAGATGTCATCAATTGAACTCGCATACGAACTATATGAACTATTTGGATTAGCGCCAATATAGAACTTCGTAGGTGCAAATCTATAGTAAGGCACCAACAAACTTTTTGTTGCAAATAATTGACCATTAACGTATAATTTAATTTCAGAAGTTGTATACACACATGCAAAATGAAACCATGTTCCAACCGGAATCGTTGAAAAAATACTAGGGTTACTTGCTGTTGTACTATTTGAATTTCCATTCGACGCATAAAGGTAACTACTTCCCGCACCATAAGCCTCTAATCTTAAATTCCCATACTGAAAAATGGTTTGTGAAATATTATTCGGTAATTTTTTGCACCATCCACTTATTGTTAATTGATCGGTAGTATCAATTGTAGTTAAATTGTTAATCATAACATGCTCTGGACTTCCCTGCAAATTTATTGCTTGGCATGCGTTGCCGAATCGGTCACTAGTATAACTTACACCTGGATCTGCTACTCCGTTTAAGTTTGAACCTAAATCATTATTGCAATTAGCGTTGTTAAATGAATAGCTAGCTTCCTCTTTTGGATTAACAGGGTTAAATCTGTTCATAATACTATCCACTTGAGTTTGCGAATAGGCTGTACTTGATAAAAACACATCATCAATAGCTCCATCACAGGCATTTAAGAACTGTAAAATGGATCCGGTTACAGCCGGAGATGCTGTAGCGGTTGATACATTGGCTATAGAAATAGATGGTAAAGTTCCCAACGTGTTTGCATATCTAATCGAGAGATTGCTTCCACTTTTTACAACAGATATAAAGTGAGGAGTAGGTATAGAATACGAATTAATTGAAATTGGTGAAAAATATGAATTCCAATAATCGGTACCGCCGATTATAGCGTGCATTTTATTGTCGAAGCCTAAATAAATATTAAAACTTGAACCCTTCTTAACAAGTGAGCGATTTGAATTAGGACTAGCAGGCGTGTAAAATTTAAACCAAAATGTAAGCGTAAAATCGGTGTTTGAATTTAAAAAGCTAATATCTCCACAATCAACGCCACCTATTGCTGTAGCTGTATTTTGAACAGCCTTATTTGCATTTCCATAATTGTCGTTAATATAGCCTGTAAATGTCGGTGTAGAAATAGAGCCATCATTACCAGTTCCCAGGTCATTAACAACAGTACCATTGTTAAAACTGTATTGGTAATTTTGTGCACTAATTGATTTTGCTCCCAATAATAGAAGCAGAGCGGTTGAAAGGATGTAATCTTTTTTCATGTTAAATGGGTTTATTTTTATTTGCTGCAAATAAACGACATCGCTCAAAGGGAATCAAAACAAACTTGTGAAATGCTTGTTTTTACTTGTGAAATGCAAAATATTGAGTCGGAAATTATTTGTAGTAAAAACGAGATTGTTTTCCACTTGCTAGTTTCTTAGGGTTATATTGTAAATTTTTTATGCAAAAATTATTATGTGGCGAAAATTTATTCCTCAATAAAATGTGATAGACATAGCCAATTTATTGAAATATATTTTAAGTCTTCTAGAGTATTCAAAAAGCAATAGGATTAAGATGTGCTTGAATAATTGCGTTATTTAGAAACTTATTTGTAAAATAACTTTCTCAAATTCGGATTTCAAATTTCTAGACACAGGAATTGGTTCGTTTATAGTTTTCAAAAACAAAGATAAATCCGATTTAATATAACGTTCAACATAATTCACATTGATGATATAGGAGCGGTGTGATTTATAAAATAATTTATCTGTCAACTTCTCTGACATTTCCTTTAAAGTACTTGAAACTAATAAAGTTTTTCCGTTCGCTAAATAAACATTACAATAAATGTTTTCCGCCTTTAGTAAAACAATATCCGATACTAATATAAATACAATTTCGCGCCCTACTTTAAAAGCAATTTGATTAGATTTCTGCATACATTGCAAAGCACAAAATAAAATGTTTTGAAACAAAAAATAACTTGTGAAATGTGGTTTTAAACTTGCGAAATGTTTTTATATTAGGGCTCTCAAACGAATTTTTGTGAATAAAATACTCCTGGCACTATTTGCCACACTATTGTTTAAAGTAACAGTGTCGCAAAACGAAAAAGATAGTCTAATACAACTACTCAAAAATCATCCCCAGCGCGACACACTAAGATGTTTTCATTTAATTTATCTCATAGATTATGAAAACGACCCTGAAGTATGGAATGAGTATAACAACGAGTTAGAAAAAATCTCATTGGAAGGTATCACAAAAAACAAAAAAAACAGTGCTAATTATACCACCTTTTTGAGTTGTCTATCCCGCGCGTATAATAACAAATCCTCCTATTGTCTTATTAAGAATGATTTGGAATCATCGTTCAAATACATTCAAAAGGCATATCAAATTTGTCTGTCTTTAAATGATGATGGGGGCGCAGGATTAGCATGCCACAATATTGCATTAAAATATGAAAACATTGGTAAGATTGACACAGCCATAATTTATTATAAAAAGGCTATTAACCATTATAGTAACAAAAAGGACAATGAACAAGTTGCTATGGTGATATCAGATATGGGTGATACTTATCGAATGCTCGGAGACATGAAAACCGCTATCGAATTAAATTTGCAAGCGCTTGACATTTTTGAAAAGTATAATAATAGCATTGGAATTGAAAGAACTTGCTTTGCTATTGGAAAAATATTTCACGAACAAAAAGAATATGAAAAAGCCTTAAACTATTTTAATAAGGCACTCAAAATCAATGTTGAAGAAGAAAATCAAGAAAAAACTGCTAAAGTTTACATTTCAATCGCTCAAACTTACCTTGATAATAAAGATTTTGAGAAGGCTTATGAAAAAATAAAGAAAGCACTAGACTTGGACCTAAAAAATAATCAAGAACGAAGTTTGATAGCAGATTATAGGTCTCTCGGTACTTATTACACTAAACTTTCAAAAATAGATTCGGCAATTGTTTACTTTAACAAATCACTTCTTTATTCGGAAAAAAGTGAAATCTTGTCGAGTACTGCAATGATACATGTTGATCTTGCGAACTCTTATAAAACAATCAATGATAAACTAAATCAAAGAAAAAGTGCTGAAACAGCGCTAAGAATTGCTCAAAAAATTGACCACCCTAAAATCATGTATCAAGCGGCAGAAATTCTTTCTGAAATTTATAAGGAAGAGAAACAATATGATAAATATGCCAACATGTTAGAGATTGTATTAACATATAAAAACAAATTGTACAACGACGAAACAAAAAACATTGCCATTAAAAAAGAATTTGAGTTTACTAATCAAAAAAAGGAAGCGGCGATTAAGGAGCTCGAACAACAAAATCAAATCACATCTTTACAGTCCAAACAAAAAAGTATAATACTATATAGTATCATTAGCTTGGTTATTGCTATAGCATTGTTGAGCTATTTTCTATTTACTCGTTACAAAACTAAAAAACAAAATGAATTGCTTAAAACAAAACTAGAAGATGCTGAACTATTATTAATAGAAAAACAAAAAGCCTCTGAAAGTGAAATTAAAGCTATTAAGAGCCAAATGAACCCGCACTTTTTTTACAATGCACTAAACTCAATACAAGGCTACATTTACAGTGGAGATAAAGAAAATGCTGCTAAATCATTAAGTTTGTTTAGTGATTTAAGTCGCTCTATTTTAGAAAGCAGTCGAAATACAGAAATCAGTTTGCATGATGAAATTGAATTGTTAGAGAATTATTTGAAATTGGAAACAATGCGTTTGCCAAAAATTAAATACAATATTCAAACATCTGAAAACATCAATTTATATGACATTCTTATTCCAGCCATGATACTACAGCCATTGGTTGAAAACGCAGTTAAACATGGCTTAGCCAATAAGCAAGGCGAAGGACTTATAAGCATAATGTTCGAAGAAAAAAACAACAAACTATATATAAACATTGAAGATGATGGTATTGGAAGAGATGCCGCGGCCGATATTGGAAAGCGCATGATTAAAAAATCAGCATCATTTAGTACCGAAGCAAATCTTAGTCGCATTGAATTATTGAATGCCAATAAAACAGATAAAATAACTCAAGAGATTATTGACAAAAAAGACTCAGAAGGTAATGCTACTGGAACGATTATTAAACTTGTAATTCCAATTGAACTAAATGATTAAATGTGTAATTATTGAAGATGAGCCACAATCTGTTACTCTACTTAAAAATATATTAAACTCGAAATTTCCGAACATTGAAATAGTGGCTGATTTTGATAAAATCAGTGTTGCGGCTCAATTTATTAAACAACAAAAACCAAATTTTGTGTTTTTAGATGTTCAACTCAATGGTGAGTTAGGAATAGATATAGCCAACCATTTAACAAAAGAAGAACTTGATTTTGAAATTATTTTTACTACAGCTTATGGCGGATTTGCTCTAGAAGCATTTGCCTTGAGTGCTGTTGACTATGTTTTAAAGCCAATTAATGAAGAGCGTTTAATTGAAGCTATTAACCGTGTTTTGAAGAAACAACAAGTATCCCTAGAGCAATTAAAAATTTTACAAGAAGTTTCTACAACAGATAAAATAGAAAAAATTGTTTTGTCGATGAATGAGAAAAAAATAATTGTGAATGTAGCTGACATTGTTTTTTTAAAAGCTGACAATGTTTACACCGAATTTTATTTAAATAATGGAATAAAACACGTTGTATCAAAACCATTAAAAGAATACGAATTACTCTTAAGTCAAGAAAAATTTTACAAACCACATCGTTCTTTTATAATAAACACTACGGCTGTAAAATCATATCAAAAAGCTGTTGGAGAAATTGAAATGAGTAATGGCCAACGTGTTAATTTATCCAGAGATAAAAAGAAGGAATTTGAGGATACTATAAAGACTTTTTAAACCTTTGCGTTAATTAAAAGTATTAGCTTCTCTTATCTTACTTTCATTTCTAGAAAGAGCCTTTAAACAAGCTTCACACAAACA
>CAZRUA010000017.1:0-44612 GCA_964603125.1 uncultured Flavobacteriaceae bacterium
AAAAAATTAACAGAAAAGATTTGCGTCGTTTTTATTATCTAAATGAAAATTGTAACATTAAAATACAATTAATTCCCGATGAGTATTCCGTTTTCAGATCGCAATATGATTCCCAAAACGACAATATGTACATATTCGCAAGAAAAGACGAAAATAAAAACGGAATGGGTGATAATAAGGACCCAATACATATTTTTTGGATTAGCTTAAAAGATCCTACAAAAGCTAAAAGATTGTATTAATTTAATTTCTCTTCAAAAGAATTAGTCGAACTTTTGTACGTACTTTTGCAAACCCAAAATGCAAGTTGTTCAATCTATACAAAACTTTAAAAAAGGTAATCCTGTTATTTTAACCATAGGAACCTTTGATGGTGTGCACTTGGGGCATAAAAAAATAATTGAGCGCTTACGTAAAATTAAAGAAGCTCAAGGCGGAGAGATTGTAGTGCTTACATTTGATCCGCATCCTCGTAAAGTATTGTTTCCCGAACAAAAGGATTTAAAACTTCTTAATTCAGTAAGTGAAAAAATTGATTTACTAGAAGCCCTAGGTGTTGATACAGTTATTGTCCAGCCTTTTACGCTTGAATTCGCTAATTTAAGTTCCGAAGATTATATCAAGAGTATTTTGGTTGATCAAATAGGCGTGCAAACACTTGTTATTGGCTACGATCATCGCTTTGGGAAAAATCGTGAGGGCGGGCTCGAAAAGCTAAAAGCTGTTGAAAATGATTTTGGTTTTAAAGTAGAAGAGATTCCAGCACACGATATTAATGAGGTTAATATTAGCTCAACTCAAATACGTAAAGCTTTAGAATTAGGTGATTTATCAAAAGCAAACGAGTTTTTAGGGTATTCATACTTTTTTAATGGGACTATTGTTGAAGGCAAAAAACTTGGACGTACCATAGGATTTCCAACGGCTAATATTAAAAACGAAGAAGCTGATAAGTTAATACCCGCAACAGGCGTGTATGCGGTAAAAGTTAGCACGGTTTATGGTAAGCACCTTGGTATGATGAATATTGGTTATAATCCAACAACCGACACTGATAATAAAAGAAAAGTTGAAGTAAATATTTTTGACTTTGATAAAGACTTGTACAATACTTTAGTAAAAGTGGAGTTAGTATATAAATTGCGTGATGAGAAAAAATTTGCTAACTTAGATGAATTGAAAGCTCAATTGGCAAGCGATAAATTAAATGCCTTAAAACTACTTTCTTGAAAATTAAATTCATCATAACTTTTGTGTTTTGCTTTTTGCTTTCATCAACTAAAGCGCAGCTTCTAGATTCGTTTACTTTAGATACTTTAACTGCTTTTACTAACCTGCAAGAAGCTTTAAAAACACCAGATAAGGTTTATAAATTAGATTTACGAAAACAAAAATTGAAAGAATTTCCTGTAGAAATTTTGAAATTTAGCAACCTACAATATTTAGATATTGGTAAAAACTCATTGAAAGAACTGCCTCAGAACATTGATACACTTCAGTATTTACAAGTATTAATTGCTAACAAAAATAAAATTGAAAGCATACCTAGTTCGCTTTGCAAATTAAAGAACTTGAGCATTTTAAATTTAAGCAATAATGATTTCTCTAATTTACCTGCCAACATAGGTAATTTAGAAAACCTTCAACAAATGGATCTTTGGAGTACTAATTTGGAAAACTTTCCTGAAAGTATGTCCAATCTAAAAAAACTAAGAAGTTTAGACTTGCGTGTTATTCTTATTCCACAAGACCAACAAAATAAAATTAAAGTTTTATTACCGAATACAATTATTCATTTCTCACCTGCATGTCAGTGCAAGTGGTAGCAATACATTAAAACAACTATTCTCCTTTAAAAACAGGTTTGCGTTTCTCTAAAAAAGCATTCACACCTTCTTTGTAATCGTATGTATTTGCAGCTTCAACTTGTGCTTCACCTTCATCCTGCAAACTTGTCAACAAATCGTTATTTGCAGCTGAATTCAACAAGCGTTTAGTTAAACCAATACCTCTAGTTGGCATGTTTGACAAAGTATCTGCAACTTTACTTGATTCTTCCATTAAACTCTCATCCGAAACAACCTTGTAAATCATTCCCATTATTTCTGCTTCTTCTGCACTTACTTTGTCGCCTAACATCATTAATGCACTGGCCTTACCAAAACCTACTAAACGGGGTAAAATAAACGTTCCGCCACTATCGGGTATTAAACCAATTTTACTAAAAGCTTGTATAAAACTTGAAGATTGAGCTGCTATAACCACATCGCAAGCCAAAGCAATATTAGCGCCTGCCCCAGCTGCTACACCATTAACAGCGCAAACAACTGGTTTTTCAATGTTTCTAATTTTTAAAATAATTGGGTTGTAATGTTCTTCTACAATACGTTTAATTCCAACTCCATTTGGGTCAATTGCCTCAGCCAAATCTTGTCCGGCACAAAAAGCTTTACCAACACCTGTAAGCAAAACTGCTCTTATTCCATTATCGTTTGCAGCCTCGTCCAATGCACTATGCAAGGCTAAAGCCATTTCACGATTAAAACTATTAAACTTATCAGCGCGGTTTAGTTTTATCACTAAAACGTTATTTACTTTTTCAGATAAAATTGATGACATGAGATTTTTTTCTTCAAATGTATTAATAACATTTGGGGAAACAAAAAAGTAGTTTATTAAGTAAATTTAGATGATAGAATTTTCACCTCCTTATAATTTATCAATAAAAAAACTCATCCATTTCTGAATGAGTTTTTAATATTATTTCAAGACATTTTTACTTAACCACAGTAACATGCCCAGCTATATTTTTCTTCTCCTTTTTAGCAATAGCTTTGCATTTAATTTTCCAAATATAAACGTCTTCTTGCACTATTGTACCTCCTTTTCCTTGCATTGTACCATCCCAGCCTTTGCTTAAATCGTTGGTATAAAATGTTTGCACACCCCAACGGTCAAATATCCACATTTCGTAACTAGCTGGGTCTATTCCAATACCTAATGGTAAAAATACATCATTACGCAAATCACCATTTGGAGAGAATGAATTTGGAACATACAATGTAAAATCTTCGTAAATAATAACTGTTTTCTCTGTTGTGTCCAAACAACCATTAACCGATTCAACAATTAACTGAACAGTATAAACTCCAACGCTATCATAAGTATAATGTGGATTTGGTAATGCACTGCTATCGCCATAAGGCAATTGGAAATTCCAATCATAACTCACAGCTCCAGTTGATTGATTTACGAAATGAATAGTAGGATCTAGAATGGTAGCATCTATTGGGCTGAAATCAAAATTAGCAACTGGATCTGGATGAACCACTATTTGATTAGCATAACTGAATGTATTTGTACAACCTTGTGGGTCGGTTAAATTAACTGTAATTCCGTAAGAACCCGGAATTAAATAAGTTAAGTTAGCTGCCGAATCATTATTTACAACGTTTCCTGCACCAAAATCAATAGAAACTAAACTGGTAGTTGGATTAGGAACTACAACTACATCTCCAAGCAAAGGTGCACAGCCAATTAAAGGAGTTGAAACTGAAGTAACAATAGGTAAAGGAGTAATCGTAACATCAATTTGTCCTCTTGGACTTTCACAACCACCTAAGCTTTGTGACACATAATAACTAATTGTACCCACTGCACTTGTTGTTGGAACAGTGGCTGTGATACTACCAACCCCACCAGTTGCGTTTGTGCCATACCAATTTAAAGTAGAACCAGCTACACCAGTTGCAGTTAAAGCTGGAGCTGTTGCATTTAAACAATAAGTTAAATTAGCTGTTGCTGGAGCACTTGGTGGCGGAACAATGGTTACACTTAAAGTAGCTCTCGGGCTTTCGCAACCAGCAATAGTTTGCGACACATAATAAACACTAGATCCAACTGTTGTTGTTGATGGAGTTGGAGCAGTTGCAGAAGCTGTACCACCAGTTGCGTTGGTTCCATACCAATTTAAAACACCACCCGCCGCAGGTGTTGCTATTAAAGGTGTTGCAGTTGCATTTACACAATAAATAACATTCGTAGTACCCGGAGGAGGCTGATTTCCTGTGGTTACATCAATCGCCGCTCTTGGACCCTCACAACCATTAACAGTTTGTGAAACATAATAAGTAACTAATCCTAAAACATTAGTAGCAGGCGTTGGCGCCGTCGCTGAAGCGGTTCCTCCAATTGAGCTTGTTCCATACCAATTTAAAGTTCCACCAGCACTTGGAGTAGCTGTTAATGGAACCGCTGTTGAGTTCAAACAATAAGTTAAGTTAGCCACAGTTGGCGCAAGCGGCGACGGAGTAATAACCACAACAGTAGTTGCTGTACAAACCGCTCCATTAGCTTCAGTAACAGTTACTGTATAGGTACCTCCATTTGCAGAAGTGCAATTTAGTATAGTTGGGTTAGCTACATTAGATGTAAAACCATTCGGTCCAGTCCAAGAATAAACTGCTGCACCAACTGGTGTTGAGCTTAAACTGATAGTTGTACCTGCACAATATGGCCCTGTGTTAGCAGCTGTTGCAACACAAGTTGGTGGAGGGATACAATTTACTGGCGCTGTATAGTTTGAAGTTAAGGTACAAGCTGGTGTTGCTGAAAAAGCTGCGGTAACAATACAATTAGCGCCATTTGAACTTAAAGCACTATTAAAAGAATAGTTGATTGAAGCTGCAAAAGGTGCTGGAAAACTTTGTGGAACACCTCCGCAAGAGTTGGTTACATCCAAAGTACCAGTGGCAGGTGCATTCGTGCTATTAATTGTTCCCGAAACAGTATAACTATTATCAACGATACTACAAGCACTTGGTGTAGAACTTACACTTGTTATGGCGCACACAGGAACACAATTTGCTGGTGCAGTATAATTTGAAGTTAGCGTACAAGCTGGAACTGCCGAGAAAGCCGCAGTAACTGTACAGTTAGCCGCATTAGAAGTTAAGCCTGTAAAGCTATAATTAATGGCTGCTGCAAAAGGAGCTGCAACAACCTGAGGAGTTCCCCCACAAGAGTTAGTAATAGTTAGATTACCAGTAGCTGGAGCATTTGTGCTATTAACAACACCTGAAGTTGAATAAGAGTTATCCGCAGGGTTACAAGCACTGGCTACCGCAGTAACACTTGTAATTGCGCAAACAGGTGTAACGTTACAAGCTGCAGGTGCAGTGTAATTGGTTGTAAAAACGCATGTTGGATCGGCGCTATAAGAGGCATTGATTTGGCAAGCAGCCCCATTAGCATTTAAACCGCTAAAAGTATAATTTGTAGTTGCGCTAAATGGAGCATTTGTAACTTGCGGCGCACCACCGCATGAATTGGTTATTGTTAAAGTACCAGATGTAGGAGGATTTGTTGTAGAAATAACACCTGTTGTAGAAAACTGATTTGTAGCAGGATTACACGCTCCTGGAACTGCAGTCATTGCTGTAATTGTACATAAAATATTACAGTTTGTAGCGCCAGTACTTGATCCATTTGCCGAGAAATTAATCGTACCTGGAACATCCGCATAGTTAGTTAACAAAAACATATACCATTGTCCTGCTACAGCGCCATTAATTGTTGCGGTTTCAACTGCTGCGGTTGAATAACTACAATCTACTGTTGATGTTGCTGCAAAGTTTGTAGCACAAGCAGCTGTAAGATTTGTAAAAGGTCCCCATACAGCAAAATCAACATCAGTACCTGTGCCCGTTGCATCAGTTTGTGAAATATCAATTACGATGTTACCACTTGTTGAAATTTGCAGATAATACCAAGCTGGATTAGGTGTTGTCGCCAAACAATCAAATGCGCCACCATCGGCTACCCCAGTGTTATTGGCAAAAGTGTAAGCATTGCTTGTACAAAAGGGGTCTGCTGTTCCACAATTACTTCCTTGCGCAAAAACATTTTGAAGTGCAACAAAAGAAAATAAGAATGCTAGTAAGTATTTTATCTTCATAAAATTAAATTATTTAGTAGCCAAACATCAAAAATAATAATTTTAAACATTAATTCCTAACAAATACCTAAACAAATTCTACCTTTGTCCCATGGAATTAGCATACCGAAAATATGGGGAAAATGGGCAGCCATTAATTATTTTACATGGACTTTTTGGGCAAAGTGATAATTGGACTAGCTTAGCCAAACGTTTTGGAAATGAAGGCTTTAGCGTTTTTACTGTTGATTTAAGAAACCATGGATTATCCCCTCATAGTTCCGAATGGAATTACGAGGCTATGGCAAGTGATATAAAGGAATTTATCATAACACATCAATTATCAGATACAATTTTATTGGGTCACAGCATGGGTGGAAAAGTATCCATGTTTTTTGATTTAAACTACCCTAATCAATTGAACAAACTTATTGTTGCTGATATTGCGCCAAGAGAATACAAGCCTCATCACGCTGCAGTTTTAGAGGCTTTACAAAAAGTTAATTTTGACAAAATAAAAACACGAAAAGAAGCAGAAAGTATTTTGAACGAGAACATACCAGATTTTGGAACTCGTCAGTTTTTGCTTAAAAATATTTATTGGGAAGATTCGAATTCAGAGAAGATGAATTGGAGATTTAACCTAAAGGTAATAGCAAATCAATACGAAGAAATATGTGTTGAAGCACCCAGAAAAACATCAGAAACAAACACTCTTTTTTTAAGAGGGGGAAATAGCACTTACATAGGCTCGGAAGACATTGAAGATATTGCCAATCGCTTCCCTAACTACCAATTAAAAACGATTGATAATTGTGGTCACTGGTTGCACGCCGAAAAACCGGATGAGTTTTTTGATTTAGTGCTTAATTTTATCAAATAATTGCAAAAATCACACATTTTTAAATGAAAAATAGCAAATAAGCTTCATATTGCTTTTTTATTTGGAATAAATGTATAATTTCGCACCTTGAATTCAAAACGTAATATAATTAAAATCATGCAAACCAATACTTTAAAAGGATTATCGATTGCCTTAGGAGCTGCTGTTGTTTTAACAAGCTGCAACGGATTAGGTAAAATGATCAAAAAACAAAACTTAATCACCCATGAGGTTACTCCAAACCCGATGGAAATGCACGGAGATACAGTTGTTGTGACTGTATCAGGTAAATATCCTGCAAAATTATTTGCTAAAAAGGCAGTTGTAACGGTAACTCCAGTTATTAAAATGCAAGGTGGTGGCGAAAAAACGCTAGAACCAGTTGTTTTAGTTGGTGAAAAAGCTACAGCTAGTGGTCAAAAAATTTCTTACGAAAAAGGGGGAACTTTTTCTAAGACTGCTCGTTTTGCTTATGAGCCAGGCATGAAAGTTGACAAATTAGAATTACGTGCTCAAGGAGCTGTTAAAAAGAAAACTAAAGACTTTAAACCAGTTGAAATTGCTGACGGTACAGTTGTTACTCCACTTTTAGTGCGTAACGATGAAAAAGGAATTTTTGCAAAAGATGCTTTTGTAAAGGTTACTGAAATGAACCAAGCTGCAAACGTATATTATGCAATTAACCAAGCTACTGTTCGTCCAGCTGAGTTAAAGAAAGAAGAAGTTGCTTTATTACAAAAATTCATCAATGAAAACGTAAACAACACAATGTGGTACGATTTCAAAGGTGTTGAAGTTTCTTCATACGCTTCTCCAGATGGTGAAGAAGACAAAAATGCTAAATTAGCTGAGTCTCGTGCTAAATCTGGTTCTTCTGCATTAAATAGCGAATTTAAAAAGAACAAAAACAAAGATGTTACTTTTGGTAAAGATGCTACAACATACCAATCTAAAACAACAGCTGAAGACTGGGATGGTTTCAAAAAATTAATGGAATCTTCTAGTATTGCTGATAAAGATTTAATCTTACGTGTTTTAAGTATGTACTCTGACAACACACAACGTGAGAAAGAAATTAAAAACATGAGCAAAACTTACAAAGAAGTTGCTGATCAAGTTTTACCAAAATTACGTCGTTCAGTTTTAACTTTATTAGTTGATAAAAAATCTCGTACTGATGAAATGTTAAAACGTATGTCAACAACAACTCCAGATTCATTATCTATCGAAGAGTTATTGTATGCTGCAACTTTAACTGAAGATGTAAACACAAAAATGAACATTTACAAAGCTGCTGAAAAACAAAATCCAACTGATTGGAGAGCATCAAACAACTTAGGTGTTACTTACTTATTAACTAACAAAGTTGATGACGCTAAAGCTGCTTTTGAGCGTGCTGCAAAAAATGCATCTAGCAACCCAATCGTTAACAACAACACTGGTATTATCTATGCAAAAGCTGGCGACAGAAGAACTGCAATGGATTTCTATAACAAAGCTAATGGCGCTGGAAACGAAGTTTCTTACAACAAAGGAATTGTTTTAGTACGTGATGGTAAATACACTGAAGCAGTTTCTGCTTTTGGTTCTTACAAAGGATTTAACTTAGCATTAGCTCAATTATTATCTGGTAGCGCTGAAAGCGTTAACGGTACTATTGATGCAAGTAATGAAAAAGATGCTGCTCACTCTTTCTACTTAAAAGCAATTGCTGCTGCTCGTAAAGGTGACGCTACTGCTGGTTTAGCTGCTTTAAAAACTGCTATTGAAAAAGACGGATCATACAAAGCAATGGCTAAAGATGATGCTGAATTTATCAAATGGAGAACAAATGCTGAATTCACTGGATTGACTAACTAGTCATTTCAAAATCATAAAACAAAAAAGCCCGAAACTTTGTTTCGGGCTTTTTTGTTGCAATTTTTTTGTATAAACTGCGTTAAACAAACATGCTGAAACTTAAATTTTTATTTATACTCCTACTATGCATTAATTATATCGATGCTCAAACAAAAAACAAATACACCATAAGTGGTTATATAACTGAAGAAGGCAGTAAAGAGCTAATGCCATTTGTGAGCATTGTACAAGCCAATTCGCAAAACTCAACCACAAGTAACGCATATGGCTTTTACTCCATTACATTAGATAAGGATTCGGTTGAACTGTATTTTTCGTTTATTGGTTACTCCATAAAAAAAGTAAAACTATACTTGGACAAAAACATTAGTTTAAACATTCCGCTAAAAAGCGAGAATACACAATTAGAAGAAGTTGTTGTAAAATCAAAAGCCAAACAAAGCGAAGAAACTCAAATGAGTATTGTCGAAATTCCAGTGGAGCAAATAAAACAAATACCAGCCTTACTTGGAGAAAAGGACGTAATAAAAGCAATACAATTAATGCCTGGTGTGCAAAAAGGAAGCGAAGGCAGTAGTGGTTTATATGTGCGCGGTGGTGGTCCTGACCAAAATTTAATTTTACTAGACGATGCGCCTGTTTATAACGCCAATCACTTATTTGGTTTTTTCAGCGTGTTTAACGGTGATGCATTAAAAAGTATTGAATTGTACAAAGGCGGATTCCCAGCGCGCTTTGGAGGACGATTATCATCTGTACTAGATTTACAAATGAAAGATGGAAATAAGGAAAAATTAAAAGGTGAAGCTGGTATTGGAATTATTTCTTCGCGATTTACATTAGAAGGTCCAATTATTAAAGACAAATGCTCGTTCCTAGTTTCTGCGCGCCGCACCTATATTGATGCTTTGATTTATCCCTTTCTACCTAAGGAGAACAAATTTGGTTATTTCTTTTATGATATGAATGCAAAAGTAAATTATGTATTTAGTGATAAGGACAAATTGTTTATTAGCGGCTATTTTGGAAAAGATAAATTTTATGGTGGATATAAAATAAGTAACACTGATAAGCAAAAAGTTTATTTACGCTGGGGAAATGCAACCAGCACAGTGCGTTGGAACCATCTATATAACGAAAAACTATTCAGCAACACTTCTTTCATATTCACTAATTACGCTTTAAACATTGGCTACGATTATATTCAAACTCCCGATGAGTTTCATTTAAAATACACTAGTAGCATCAAAGATTTTGGAATAAAAAACACCTATGATTTCTTACCTAACCCCAATCACTTTATAAAATTCGGTATTCAATCCACTTTCCACTATTTTAAACCAAGTGCCATTGTAATTAAAGGAACTGATTTACCCTCAAACACAAACAAAACAAGCAATTATCAAAGCTTTGAAACAGGTGTATTTATTGAAGATGACTGGAAGTTAAACACACAATGGAAAATGAATGTTGGTTTTAGATTGAGTCATTTCTACACTCAAAATAAAAACTATATAAATCCCGAACCAAGATTAAGTATACGTTACAAATTGCGAAGTGACTTGAGTTTTAAAGCTAGTTACACCATGATGAATCAGTACTTGCACTTATTGAGTAATACAGGAATTGGTTTACCAACTGATTTGTGGGTTCCGGCAACAGCCAATGTAAAACCACAAAACTCCCAGCAAGTAGCTTTAGGTGGTGTTAAGGATTTAACTCAATCGGGCTGGACAGTCACACTAGAGGGCTACTACAAACAATCGAAAAATGTTATTGGTTATAGAGATGGTGCTAGCTTTTTATTAATTGATGATTTAACAGGGAATAATGAAGCCGTGAATTGGGAAACCAATGTAACACAAGGGAAAGCATGGAGTTATGGTGCCGAATTTTTATTACAGAAAAAAGTAAGAAAGTTTACTGGTTGGTTGGGTTATACTTTATCCTGGACACAATTACAATTTGACGAGCTAAATTTTGGTAAAAAATATTATGCTCGCTATGATAGAAGACATGATATATCCTTGGTAGGTATTTATAAATTAAGCGATAGAATAACTCTTTCGGGCACATGGGTGTATGGCTCAGGCAATGCTATTTCGCTGCCACTTCAAGAATACTATGCAGGTACACATAATTTATACTATGGAAATCCATCAATGACTTCCAACTTTTATAATAAGCAAATACAGGATTACGGCGCAAAAAATTCCTTTCGCATGGCAGCTTACCATCGAATGGATATAGGCATACAATTTCATAAGCAACTTAAGCGATGTGAAAGAACATTTGAATTAAGTTTCTACAATTTATACAATCGCAAAAATCCATTTTTCTATTTCATAGGTTATTCTAATGCAAAACAACAAAACGTTTTAATGCAGGCTAGCCTATTCCCAATATTACCAAGTGTTTCATGGACTTATAAATTTTAATTAAATGAATAAAATTTTCACATACATTATTTCAAGTTTGTTTCTTGTAGCAACTTTCTCATGCGAAAAAGAAGCAAACATTAAGGTGCCCAATCAAGAGGCAAAACTAGTGGTAACTTGTTTTATTTCCCCTATCGATACAGATGTTGTTGTTAACTTAAGTCTTTCAAAGCCAATTTATGCTCAATCAACTAATGCTACTGTTAATGATGCAACCGTAATATTAAGTAATGGGGTAAACTCAATTGTTATACCCTATAAAAACAACACCCAAGGTGTGTATCGAGCATCCTTAAGTTCATTTGCAATTTCATACAACACAAGCTATTATTTAACAGTAAATACACCCGATGGAAAATCCGTTAGCGCATCTACAACTGTTCCGCCATCACAGTTTCCAAATTTTACAGTATCACAAAGTGTTATGACCAATGCGAACAATAATCAAACATTTAACATTTCATGCAGTGTTGATGATATCAGTGGAACTAATAATTATTACCGTTTAACTAGTGCTAACAGGCAATTCGATGCTACTACCCAAACAGACACTTCAACTACATCAGACTATGATGTTAAGTTTTTTAATGACTCCCAACACGACGGGCAAACAATTAATGCTTCTACAAGTAACTTTAATTATTCTTCAGGCTCTGTACCAAATTACTATAGAGCAAGACGTGTTATTTTAATTAATTGCAATAAAGATTACTACTTGTATAATTCAACCGCTTTAAACTCAGGATTAAGCAGTGACAACCCTTTTGGCGAACCAGTAATTATTTACAGCAATATAAATGGTGGTTATGGCTGCTTTGGTGCTTATACTGCTAGATATAAGGACATTATTTATTAGTGAGTTGATTTAAAATTTCAACCAACTTACGAGTTAAATTTTTGCGTGAATAATTTTCAACATTAATTGGATGAATGGTAAGCTCATTATTCTGATAAGCAGCAAACATTTTCTTCAAACAATCCTTCATTGCCTTTATATCATCCCAATTACAAACATATCCTGTTTTAGTTTCATTAATGATAGCTGCAGCATCACCATCTGTAGGCCCCAAACATAAAATTGGTCGGTTAGAACCAATATATTCAAATAATTTACCAGTAAGCATTTCCTTAGCATTAGGATAGCGATTGATAGATAAAAGCAAAACTTGAGAATTACGTTGCATTTTTCTTACTTCATGATGAGGAACGTAATCTAATTTTTCATACACAGAAGTTAAGCCGTTTAATTCTATTTCCTGCTCAATGCTCGAATCAATTTTTCCTACTAACCTAATTTTAAGTTTAGATTTAAATACTTCATCTTCACTGCATAGCTCATTTAGAGCCTTCCAAAAGGCAGGATGGTTTTGTTCCTTGGAAAACAATCCCAAATAAACAATTGAAAACTCTTTATCTAAATTATCGCTTGGGGCCGAGTTGTATTCAAAATCAAAGCCATTAGGTATGATTGAAATCTTACTAGAAATATCTTTTTGGTTTATTAATTTGGCCAGATTCAGTTTTAAATTAGGACCAATAGTAACAATAGAATCAGCATTTAATAAAACATCATTTTCCATTTTACGATGTTTATTAAATGCTAAACCTGTGAGTTTCATTTCGCTTAAGTAATAAACTCCTGTCCAAGGATCTCGAAAATCAGCAATCCACTTTACATTACACTTTTGCTTCAACTTCAAAGCTATAAGGTGCATGCTATGTGGCGGACCTGTAGAAATAATAATATCAATTTTATTTTCTTTAATATAGTCTTCTAAAAACTTTGCTGATGGCTTTACCCAAAATTTCCTAGCATCAGGAATAAAAAAATTACCACGTACAAAAACCGAAACTCCATGCACCAATTTTTTTATAGTTGATTTTTTTTCCGACACAAAACCATGTGCAATCTTCTTGTTTTTTTGTCCAGAAATTTTTTTATAAAAACCGTAAGGCTCCCAAATTGGCTTTTTAATTATAACAGCCTCTTTTGGAACATCGTTTTGCAATGTTTCGTCAAGTATAGGAAACTCACCATTTTCTACAGTGTACACGTAAGGCTTAACACCAAAACTTGGCAAATACTTCACAAATTTCAACCATCGCTGAACTCCGCTTCCTCCGCTTGGTGGCCAATAATAGGTAATTATTAAGACTTTTGTTTCCATACTTTTGACAGAATCAAATTTACATAATCCATATAATTAGGAATTAACCTAAACAAAATAACTCCTAATCCATAAACAAGTGTAATAATAACTGAACGGTAAAACATATCTATCCATACATTACTTACATGAGGTAAAAAATAATTTATACCTAGACAAAACCCCATTAAGAACAACACCTGCAAGACATAAAAACCAAATGGTTGCATTTTAAATTCTTGCCAAATGACTAAAAACTTTAAAAAATTAAACAACAACAAAGAACTTCCTGTGGCAATAGCGGCACCCTCAATACCATATATTGGAATCAAGAAATAATTAAGAGCTATTGACATTGCAATCATCAAATAAAGCAAATAAGTTACGGTTCTGTATCGATGTGAATAAACAAGCAGAGAAGCATTTATTCCCGTAGCCATATTAAAAAAAGCGTTTACCCCAATTATTAAAACCACATTTTCGCATCCATGGAATTTTTCAGGTAATAGAGAAACAACATTAAATACATTTATAGCAACACCCACAAATAAAATGCCTCCGATAATCATCAATATTCGGGTTGATTTGAAATAAATCGTTTGTATTAATTTATTGTCATGTCGAGAAATAGCATCAGAAATTTTAGGGTCGGCAATTTTACCTAAAGCGTTGGCTGGAGCTTCTATTAAACTTCCTATAGTAAAGGCAATAGAATACACTCCCACCATTTTTAAATCAAGTATTTTTCCAATAAAAATTACATCAATACTACGAATAGATATAGATGCGAATGCTGTAAAAGCCATAGCAATTGTGTAAGAAACAAGCGCTTTACTTTCCAATGCTTTATAGAAGTTCCAATTAATTTTCAAATTAAAACCATCCATTTTAATCAAATAAATTAATAATAAAACCAATTGTGAACCATAAGTTAACACAAACAAAATCATAAAAACATCAAAAGAAATAAACTTAAAAAAATACAATGTTAAGATGAGAATGAATGCGATACGAATATAAATTTCGTTTAAAAAATTAGGGACTGTTGTTTTAAATAAGGCGCCTAAATAGCCCATAATTAATGTAACCATTCCTATGCACCACGACATAGGCAAAATATAATTGAAGTACTGAACAAACAAAGGAGAGTTTTTATAATTAGCAATTATATTTTCTTTAAAAATAAATATGAGTGCAACAGCAATTGTATAAGTAATTGTACTAATTAAAAACAAAAGTCCCTTGTATCCATTATGACCATTTAGTGGATTTTTAAATACTGGAAAATACCTAATTGTGAGTTGATTTAACCCAATTGGAAATAAGGTTGCAATCATAATAGAAACCGAATACATAATCCGGGTTAGCCCTAATTCTTCTGGGCTTAACATGATGGGCTGTAAAACCAATAAACTTAAAAAGCCAATTCCTATTCCAGCATATGAAATAATGGTATTAAGAACTGCTTGCTTTTTTATTGTACCCATCAGTAAGGTTGAAATATGCCTATAAAGTTATAGAATATATTATTAGATAGACATTGGCAATAGATAGTTTCAACAAAACAAATGTTAAAAACATGAGTTAAATATGCTTACACTTTTTCCCAAATAAGTCCTTTACAAAAGGATTGTAATCATATAATAAATCAGTGTACTGTTTAGGTCCGTTTTTGTAGTAAGGAACCACAAAATCATACATACAATAAAAAGTACTCTTATCAGAATAAAAATGGGATAGATAAAACAAAGCTGATGAATAGGTACTAAAAACATGATCTATTTTATCCCTCAAAATATGATAACAAGTTTCAACTGCCATATTAGAAAAAACCGGATTACTCATAAGCAAATATTCTAGATTCTTACCCTTAAAAAACTGTCCAATCTCCGAAAGAGACTGGATTGACTGAGCTGGATGAGGTTTGAGTATAAAAACGAAATCATTTACGTTTTCAATTTGACGTAAACATTTTTCCAGAAAATCATTCCAAAAATTTTTTGGAGGATAAAACATCTCAACATAATCAAGCATAACCAAAACCAATCTTTTACTTGATTTTAATTCCTTTTCAAAATATTGAATTAAACTTGGAGACAAATAATTTAAACCCTTTTCAAAATTATTCTGATCTATAAAATGATTTATCTTAATGGCTGGTAAATTATATTTCTTGCGGTACTCAATAAACTCATCACCAAAAAAACCACTAAATGAGTGAACTGGCAAGGGTTGTTTATCTAAATAATAGTAATCCCCAGTTCCGTGTTCCATGAAGTTAATACTGGCTTTAGGATATATTTTATGCAAAGCTTGGTTAACTCTGGTTTGAGTGAGTAAATTCAAACAAACCTCCCTCTCATTATACTTTACTAATTTAGACTTAATACGCTCCATTAACTCGGCAGCTAACTTATCTTCGTATTTTTTAAGCGCCTTATTATAAACAACCGAAAAGGGCCATTTCGTCTTAATACTGCGCATCACTCTTTTCCTAAAACTTGGGGTGGCTGTTATTGTATCTTCAACCTTGGTAGATAAATCAATAATCTCGTCCCATTTAAAATAGTTTGCCGCATCTAGCAAAGATTTAACAAGACTTTCTTTTTTAGGGGTTGCATCAATAATAAGCACATTCTTGCACCCATCTGCCCTATTCTTTTCGGCATAGAGGCAAATAAACAAGGTGCATATTTGTGATGATGTAACGTAAATGTTCAACATTGAACGAATGATTATAATTTTTACACAAAAGAAACAAATTTTTTCTATTTTTAACAATAAATAACAATTGGTCTGAAATTTGCTAATTGTTTCAAAACCCTTAAAAAAATGAAAAACCTTTTACCCCTTTTATCTATTGCCCTACTGGGAACTTCTAATTTGCTTCAAGCTCAGGATATTGACAATAACGATATTCGCTTTAATTATATTCAATTACCTGCACAACCAGTAGATAAAACAATTAAAAACTACCAAAGTACCGTTGTTTTAAAATATATGGAAGGTGTTAAAAATTCACAACTATCCTTTCAAGAACAAGTAGCCAAAGCCGAAGCTGATTACAAAGCTGCAATGGAGAACTATTATGTTCAACAAAAACTTGCCGATGACCAGTATAACAAAGAAATGGAGGCTTGGGATAAAAAACCTTTAGCTCAAAAAATTTTACTTGAAAAAGAAAAACCACAAAAAAAATATATCCCTGTACCAACAAAACAAACATTGGTTGAACCTAAGTACCAGAAACAGTTTGATGTGAACTTACTAGCTAGCAAATACTTTAAAGTAGAAGGTTATAAACAAGGTGCAGAAAATCCTTTAAAAGTAACTGCTTTCTTTTTAGGCTTTGAAGCTACAGAAGCTGTCTTAAAAGAAAAATCAAATGTTGTAAAAACAACAGGTAAACCTGATCAAACAGTTATTAAATACAGATATGAATTAAACTACAAACATCCATCAGGTTACCGAATCGAAACAAATGCTGGTGTTATATTTGAAGATTATCCAGCTGTAACAACTGATTATAATACTTATTCTACTGCCGAATACAATTCAGTAGCCGAACTTAACACCTTTTGGAATTCGGCAAAAGAAGGGGTTATAAATCAATTACAAGAAAAAATTATCAATCAAAATTGCCAAACTTTATCTAACATCATCAATAATCAATTTGGATATCAAAATGTAGCTTACAGCACACTGTTAAGCACTGTTGACGAAGAAAAGGGTTACGAGGATTACAAACAAGCGTATGATATTGCAGCGAAAGGATATAGTATGTTAGCAGAAGATTTAAATAAATCTAATGCTATTGCTAAGCTAAAAGAAGCTATTGCTATTTGGGAAAAGGCAATGACTGAAAGTAATCCTAAAAACAAGAAAGCACGTGTTGATATGGATGTTACGCAAGTTACCGTGCTCAATTTAATTGAAGCCTACATTTTTATTGATGATTTTGCTAATGCTCAATCGTATATCGATAAACTTAAAACACTTGACCCAAGCAAGAAGGAGCGTCGCAGAATGGAAAGGATGGAATACCTTTTGAAAGAACAAAAGAAACGATACGACGCCAACAAATTGTAAGGAAAAACAATTAAACTGAAAGAGTCGATAAAAACTAAAAAAACTCTGTCAATTTAAATTCACACTAAAATGTAATCTTTTTTTTGTTTTTACGTTACAACTGTATGCGTTTTAAAACAATATTCATACTTCTATTTAATTCTAAATTTCTATTATCTCAGGGCATTGTGCGTAAAATAAACACACGTCCTGAAGATGTTATATGGAGTAAAATATACATTAGAAGCATCGATTTAAAAGAAGAAATTAATTCCGTTTACTATACAAGCTGCGATCCTTTAGATACAAACGTATGCCTATTTGATTTGATAAAGAAAGGTTTGTTCAATAACAAACTAATTGCATTGGATTATAATATTTTTACCGGTAATATTGGTGGTAATCTTAGCCAGAAACAAGTAAAAGACTTATTAATACAAGAATCTGAAATAAATTATTCTGAAGTAGACACTTTAACGGGAAATGAGGTAGAAACAAGAATTATACATAAAGATACATTAGCCTCAGAAAACATAGTGAAATACTATGTGAAAGAGCAGTGGTTTTTAGATAAACAAAGAAGCGTTTTAGACTCAAGAATAATTGCCATTTGCCCTGTAAAGTTTGATGTTGAAAAACAAGCTTTGCAACCACTGTTTTGGGTAGATTTTGACGAATCGGCTGATTACCTAAATAAAACTAAAGTAGTAAATAGAAAAAATTATAACGAAGTGTTAAGCTATTATCAACTATTACTAAAAAGAAGATTTTACAGTCAAATTATATACAAAGAAGGGGTAACTGAAAACCCTGAATTTGAAAGTGAAGCCGAAGCCATTATGAATAGTGAAAAACTAAAAACAGAGCTTGTTAACTTTGAATGCGATTTATGGCATTGGTAAGCCAAATGTTTAAATAATTATTCGCATTTTTACATTAATTTTTCATGTTTCGATTTATTGCTTTTATAGGTTTGCAACTTTTTCTATATACGTGTTCAAATAATACGGTAAAAGAAAAAACAGTTGACAATGTCACTGCAAAAGATTCAGTCATACTTAAACCAAAATACAGTAATCAATTTGTTATAACAAAACATGGAAATCAAATTGGTGTATTTATTGGAATAACTGCAAAAGACACATCTCAAAAAATTTACTTAAACGCCAATTCGGAAACAAAAATAGCCTGTCTTTCAAGTACCATTTTAGGCTATTTAACAAAACTAGGTTGCGAAAAAAACATTGTAGCTATAGATAACAAAAACTACGTTTCTAACTCAATAGTTCTTCAAAATATAAACGCAAAAAAATGTTCTGAAATAGCGGTTTCTGGCGATTTAAATATCGAAGCTACTGTTCAAATTAACCCAACTATCATTTTCTCCAATCAAACAACGAATAAAAGTTTTGACAAATTAAAATCAATTTCACCAAACACCACTTTTATCAATTGTTTAGATTACCTAGAAACTTCTCCGCTCGCAAAAGCGGAATGGATAAAACTTTTCGGCTACATTTTTAATCGTCAAAATAAAGCAGATTCAATTTTCGAATCTGTCGAAAAGAAATACTTAGCACTTTGTAAACTAACCGACACTTGTAAAACTAAACCGACTGTTTTCACCCAACTAAGCTACGGAGATACGTGGTATTGCCCTGGCGGAAAGAGCTATGTTAGCTGCTTACTTAAAAATGCTGGTGCAAACTACGTGTTTTCGAACAATTCCAAAACAGGTTCAGAACCCTACAGCTTTGAAAAAGTGTTTACAACATGTAACAAAACGCAATATTGGATAGACCTTTTTAATTGCAATTCGAAAAAAGAAATACTTGATTTAGACAAGAAATATGAAAATTTTTACGCCTTCAAATCAGGTAATCTATATAACAATAACGCGAAACAAATTTCATTAGGAGCAAATCCTATTTACGAAAATGGAGTGATGGAACCTGATATTATTCTTTCAGATTTAATCCGTATTTTTCATCCAGAAATTCTTCCAAACCATCAATTAATTTATTACAAACAAATTAAATAAGTGCGCAAAACTATATTTATCATATTAGTATTCATTTTTGCACTGTTATTTATAAGTGACATTGTTTTTGGTTCAGTTATTCTTAATGTAACCGAATTACTTTCATTATTCACTGATGAAAATATTAATCTAATTGTTATTAATTATAGATTACCAAAAGCTTTAACAGCATGTTTAAGCGGTGCATCTCTTGCTTTAGCAGGAATGATGATGCAAACCTTTTTCAGAAATCCTTTAGCTGGACCTTATGTTTTAGGTGTTAACTCAGGTGCTAGTTTGGCTGTGGCTTTATATATGTTAGGAGTTAATCTTTTAGGGTTTCAGCTTTTAAGTAATTTAAACAAATATGGTTTAGTTTTATCATCGTTTATTGGAGCAGCACTAGCCTTATCACTTGTTGTTTTGGCTTGGCGAAGCAAAATAAAAAATGTAGCCTTACTTATTCTTGGTTTAATGCTAGGATTTATATTTGGTGCAATTGAATCTATATTGCAGTATTTTGGCACATCTCAAAACGTAAAAAACTTTGTAGTTTGGGGTATGGGAAGTTTAAGTAACACAAACTTCAATGATATTATTTTATTTTCCATACTATTTTTTATCTCCTTCATTTTTATTCTATTTCAATCTAAAAACTTAAATGCGATGCAAATCGGCAACAATTACGCAAGATCGCTAGGTGTTGATACCAAGAAAATTGGGTACATTATTTTTATTTTTACAGCTTTGCTAGCGGGCACTACAACGGCTTTTTGCGGCCCAATTGCCTTTGCAGGAGTTGCCGTTCCAATCATAACACAAAGTGTAATAAAATCAAACAATCATTTTAAACTAATATTTGGAAACATTTTGATTGGCGCATCATTACTATTATTTTGTGATATTATATCCCAATTGCCGGGCACTGGATATACATTACCCATTAACGTTGTTACCTCAATAATTGGTGCGCCATTTTTAATTTTCATTATTTTAAAAAATAAAGGTTTAAAAATTCAATGAGCGATTCAACAAACATAAGTACGGAGCAATTGCAAATTGGCTATAACAAGCAAATGAATAGTGTAATTATTCCTGATTTAAAACTTTACTCAGGAAAGTTATATGCGCTTGTTGGAAATAATGGTGAAGGAAAAAGTACCTTTTTAAAAACTGTTGCTGGTCTAATTCCAAATTTGTCTGGCGGCATCAAAATCAACAATCAAAACCTTAAAAATATTTCTCTCCAAGATTTATCACAACAAATTTCCATTGTTCTAAATGAATCGCTTGAAGATGTTGGAATGAAAGTTTTTGATTTTGTAGCTTTAGGAAGAATCCCCTATATTAACATAACCTCAAAGCTGAACGATGAAGATCTTGAAATCATTAACGAGTCTATATCACTTTTAGGTATTGCTCATTTAAAAGATAAAAACTTAAATCATTTAAGTGATGGTGAAAGACAAAAATGCAATATAGCAAGAGCAGTTTGTCAAAATACACCGATTATTCTTTTAGATGAACCGAGCGCTTTTCTTGATTACAATACCAAACGTGAACTCTTTAATTGCTTAAAAAAACTTGCAGTATCAAAACAAAAATTAATTATTGTATCCAGTCATGATTTAGATTTAATGCTACCTTATGCTGACGAATGTATTTTTATAAAAAATAAAACTGCAAGCATTCATGCTGCGCCATTCACAACCGAACAATTTTTATAGAATTCTAAATTTCATTTCTACTTTTTCGTCCTTCCAAATATCATCAGGACTTATCAATTTATTCTTGTATTTAAATTCCAACTCAGCTCGTTTAAAAGCTGCATAAACTAATTCACTACAAATGTATTTTCTATCATCCGCTCGCTTTCCTAGTTTAAATAAAATACGTGTTGCAATTCGCACAATTTCATAATTATCGTATGGCTTTGTTAACTCATCCATGCCAAAACAAATCAAATCATTCATTTCATTCTCCGCAAGTTGAACATTAACTCTGCCAATAGCTATAAAACCCTTATAAGGTTTGTTTCTGCCATGATAATCCTTTAGGTATTTTGAGAGAGGAGCGAATCTAACACCAATTAACTTTTCACTCTCTAAAACTAACACACGGTTTAATTTTTCATCTTTATAAACTATTCCCACATGGCTCCAAACACTTTTCGTAAACTTTTGTATTAAGCGTGAGAACATGTAAGAGCCGGAGCAAAATATTATGTCTCCTGTTCTCAATTCATCTCTAATAGTATGATATTTAACTACACTAAGCTGACTTAGTTCTTTAATAGTTATTTCCTGTGCCATAAAATTTGCTATTTCGCATCACCTGACTAAGGTAACTCTACCATGGTGTTCGTAAGGTAAGTCGTCGACCAAATTATGGTATGTTATTTTATAAACGTACACATCAATTTGGCATTTATGTCCTTTATATGTTCCATCCCAGCCTGCTTCGGTATCAGTAGTTTCAAATATTTTTTCTCCCCATCTATCAAAGATCATAAACTTGTAATCGTCAACACCAATTACAATTGGCTTAAACACTGTATTTAAAGTATCTCCATTAAAAGGAGTGAAAGCATTAGGAACCCAAAATCTATACTCAGGATTTACTTTAATTACAACTGTAGCTGTATCAGGGCAACCTAAGGAATTATATACAATTTGAGTTGCTGTGTACGTGCCATAATTTGTGTAAGCATATGTCCCTTGACACCATGAGCTTTGAACTCCATCACCAAAATCTAAAGTACAATTAACCGAGTTAGTACTAAAATTATAAAACGTAACATCAGGTTCAAAAACAGAAACAACTGTTGGCGATGCCACTAAGCCAGCTGTGGGTGTTGGATTTACCGTTACCATTCCAGGAATGTTAAAATAACTCGTATCGATGCAACCATTAAAAGTCATTATAGTTAAGGATACATCATAGGTTCCAACAAAAGGGTAAAGATGGGTTGGGTTTGCATCGGTTGATGTTGTTCCATCACCAAAGTTCCACAAATAAATCATTGGAGTTCCAGCCACACTTTGATTACTAAACTGAGCCAAATACGGTACACAACCTATTAAACTATCGGGATCAAAATAAGCTGTTGGCATTGGATAAACCTCAACTGTATCAATAAAAGTCTCAACACATGACCCTTGCGCTACTGTTAACGAAACCTGATAATCGCCTGGAGCTGTGAAATGAATATTGTTAGGGTTTTGAAGATTACTTGTAGGTGGAATGGCGCTTGTTCCGAAATTCCAATCAAAAGTTGACCAAGTTGCAAAATCACCACTAGGTGAAAAATTAAAAGAATTAAAATCAAAACATTGTCCAGCTGGCGCAGTAAACGAAGGATTTAGATTAGGTTGAATTTCAAAGTCACTAACTGCTGTATCATTACATCCTGGTGTTGCACCATAAGTTATTAATGTAACTGTGTATCTCCCTGTATCAGGATAAGTATAACTAGGATTTAACAAAGTTGAAACATCGCTAGTAGTTGTTGGGTCGCCAAAGTTCCACGAATATGATGCAGCACCTTGACTTAAATTTTGAAAATTTACTGTATAACCAAAACACAATTGCGTTTGATCTTGAATAGCACTTACTAAAACCCATGTGCAATTGGTAACATTAAATTGAAAATCGCGTTTATGCGTCCCAATTAAAACTCCATTTCGATATTCAGATACACAAACTGCAACAACCCATTGACCTAAAATATTTGGAACACCGTTAAGATAACCTGTATTTTGATTTATGTTAATAGCTGGACTTGTGCTCATTGGATATGAACCTGAGTAACCTGGCAAATAAGGAACTGAGCCATAAGGAGGCGGATTAATGCTTGGACATGATGTTGGTGGAAAAGGACATTGCGAAGAAGACCCCGAAGGAGGAGATGATGTTATTGTAGGGCAGCATGGGTCCAAACCTGGATTTGCACTGCACAGTTGATAAACTAAAGAATCGCCATCTGGGTCAATAGCCATATGATCGAAATCAATTGGGTAACCACTGCAAATGTATATCGGTGGAAAGTTAACAAACCTCGGACTGCTATTAACCGCAACAACTCCCATTCCTGGAATATGCTCCATATAAGTGGCACCTACATCACCTGGTGAATTTAAATTCAAAATTGTTCCATTCCTGCAACAACGCTGATACACCAAATCATAACCTCCCACAATTGGAGGCAAATTAACAACTACCGAGTATATACCTTCTTCCACACAAACGTTAGTTGGCGGAATAAAACAAGGACTATTAATATTAGGAGGTACAAGAGTAACAACAGGCGCTCCCAAATTTTGCTGCAACACTAACGAACCTGCCGAGTTATAAATATTTAAAATTGCAGCAACACCTCCTGGAGCACCATCTAATGGAGGAACTCCGTTATAACAATCTCGATATACTTTTACCGTAATTTGATAATTATTTCCTCCCAAATAATCATAGTAAACTTCGCCACCAACTATATGTGTAGCTGAAGCATTAAGGCTTAATGCAAATAAAAACAGTGTTAAGTATTTTTTAAACCTCTTTAGCAATTAATCTTAATGAAATAAATGAAAATATCCTGAAACACTTGTGCCATCTGGCAAAATTAATACCAAAAAGTAAACACCATCACTTAATCCACTTGGAGTCCAATTATTTTGATAATTAGCATCTGAATAAACTAACAATCCCCAACGATCATATATGAAGATTTGACTATTAGGATAATTCTCTAGATTTCTAATTACTAATACATCATTTCTATTATCTCCATTTGGTGTTACAACATTTGGAACTATAATATCACATGATTTAGCTATAATGTTAATAGTATCTGAATCAATCTTATTACACTTATCGCGAACAGTTAACACCAAAGTACCTCCTGTTGTTAATTGATATAATTGAGAGTTTGAATTATTTAAAACAAAAGCTGAATCATTTCCTAAAATTGTAGTCCAATCTAATGTATATGGAGCGTAACCACCTGTAACAATATGAGGAATACTAACATTTTTATTTATACACGCTTCCAAATCATTTAATAAAGATACTTTAACCGTGTCTGTTAAAACGGTAACAGTTGCCACATCCGTTACGGGCTGCGAACCACAATTATCTGACAAAGTAACTGTATATGAAGTTGTGGTTGCAGGAGAAACAACTTGACTTACTCCAGATCCCAGGCCACTACTCCAAGTATAAACATAAGGCATTCCACCTCCTGTTGCCGCTGCAGATATTGAAACACTCTGCCCTGCACAGATGGTTGTATCAGTAGCTAAAACAACCAAAGGGGATAAGTCATGTATATTTAAAAAGAATGTTTGCGCTATTTGTGGCGCACATAAAGCACTAGTAGGAATAGGTATTGTAATCATAATTTGCTCAATTCCTTCAGGTAATCCATCTGCAATTGCTGTGATATTACTGATTGTAACATTGGTTTGATTGGCTGCAAAATTAATTGTACTTGGGATTACTGTAGTATAATCCGCTGGGTTTGTAGCTGTAGCCGAAATAATAATTGGATAGCTCTCAGCTATACCAAGATTACTACCTAATCGGTTAAATATTAAATCTGCTTGACCACAACCTTCAGTTAAAACAGAATCAATAGTGTTATTAATAACATCAAAATGTCCAGTAATATAGTTTCCTGGAGCAACAGTAACTACAATTGTATCGCGAAGTGTATCTGTTGAACATAAAGAAGTGCTTGAGAAAACATAGGTTGTATTAACTATAGGACTAACAACAATACTATCACTATTTAATCCAATAGGAACACCATTTGCAGTCCAAGAGTGGAAATATGTATCCGAACCTCCAGTTACGAGCTCATTTAGATTAATGGTAGAACCAAAGCAAATAAGCGAATCATCTATAGGAATATTTTGCATAGGATTTAAATCATTGATGTATAAATCAAAACTAATCGTTTGCAAAGCGCCACAAATATTAATTTGCTGAGTTAAGGTAATTGTAAGCGTTTCAATACCTTCTGGAACTCCATCTGCTATAACAGAAACAGGAACAACAACTGTATCAACGCCCACAGGAAAAATAATTTGAGTGCTCATTGGCGCATAATCTGTTCCGTTAACAGCTGTACCAGTAATCACATAATTAAAAGTATCTGCAACACCTGCTGTATTTAATGGACGTGTAAATATGATGCTTGCGCTTGCACAACCCTCATATAAAACAGAATCATTTGAAGTACTTTGAATATCCGAAGTAATCGAAATTGGTGTAGAAGTAGTAAAACTACCCGCTTCTAAAAATACACCGGAATCCCAAACACCATCAGAAGCATCGGCAATAGCAATTTTAATATGATATGTTTCACCACAAATAACAGGATGTTTAGCTGTTAATTTAACCGTTAAACCATCATATTGAACATCAATAACTCCATTGTAATTATCTCTATAGTAACTACAATTCATACACGGCCCAGTGCCTTGCATACCCGTTATTGAATAACCATTGTTAACGTTAAAAATTGCAATTGGTGTAGTAGTATTTGGTATTAAAGCAATGTTTGTAGCAGGCAGTGGCGTGCTAACTCCACTTAAAATAAAAGCAAACACATCATTAACACCACCTGTACCGCCCGAAGAAACGAAATCATTATACTCTTCAGAACCAAAAACATAATTAAATTTTACTGTATCCGATTGCGGTACAAAATCAAATTCTAATACTGATGCGTCATTTGTCCCAATGGCAGCACCAACAATATTAGTTAAGTATGGATCACCTGGCAAAAAATTATCCTGCCCAGCACTACCGCTATTATTAGGACCGTGAGGACCACTACCATTATTTAAAACTGTACCTGTTGTTAAAACAAGACCAGAATCAATTCCCAAACCACTACTCGATGGAATTGTAAATTTACCAATTGCTGTTGGCGAACCCGTGAAAGTTATATTTGTTGCAGTAATACCACTACCCAATAAAACGTTTTGTACTAATTGAGCGGGTGTTAAAGCCGTAGATGTAACCATTTGAGCTCTAAATTGTAGGGTGTTCATTAGCAATAAGCCAATGGTTAAGTTTAGAATTTTTTTCATGCTTGTTAATTTAATATTAAAACTGCATAGGGGGAGTCTGCAATTATGGTTTTATATGTAAACAAACATAGTCATTTTTAGGTAATTGCACAATTTTTTTGTTGAAAATTTAGCCTTTTCAAATGCAATAATTTTAGTAAACTTACCCTCTCAAAAACTATTAAAATGGAACACAAACAAATATTAGATTATATCTCAGCAAATAAGGATCGTTTTTTAAATGAACTTTTAGATTTATTAAGAATTCCATCCATCAGTGCTGACCCAAAATACAAAGGTGATGTAGAAAAAATGGCCGTAGCTATTAAAAATTCATTAGTTGAAGCTGGCGCCGATAAGGTTGAAATTTGCCCTACAAAAGGCTATCCAGTTGTTTATGGTGAAAAAATAATTGACCCAAAATTACCAACTGTTTTAGTTTATGGACATTACGATGTGCAACCTGCTGATCCTTTAGATTTATGGACATCTCCACCGTTTGAGCCAGTAATTAAAAAAACCGAATTACATCCTGAAGGTGCAATTTTTGCTCGTGGAAGTTGCGACGACAAAGGACAAGCTTTTATGCATGTAAAAGCATTTGAATTGATGATGAAAACCAACACTTTACCTTGTAATGTGAAATTTATGATTGAAGGTGAGGAAGAAGTGGGTTCATCAAACTTAGAGCAGTTTTGTATCGACAATAAAGCTAAGCTAAAATCAGATGTTATTTTAATTTCAGATACTGGAATAATTGCTAATGATGTACCAAGTATAACAACAGGATTGAGAGGTTTAAGTTACGTTGAAGTAGAAGTAACTGGCCCAAACCGTGATTTACACTCTGGTTTATACGGAGGAGCAGTTGCAAACCCAATAAATATTCTTTGCGAAATGATTGCTTCATTAAAAGATGAAAACAATCATATTACTATTCCTGGTTTTTACAATTCAGTTGTAGAACTTTCCAGCGAAGAACGTGAAGCTATGAACAAAGCACCATTCAGCCTAGATGAATACAAAAAGGCTTTAGATTTAGGAGATATTCATGGAGAAAAAACTTATACAACTATCGAAAGAACATCAGTAAGACCTACTTTAGATGTGAATGGAATTTGGGGTGGATATATTGGTGAAGGCGCTAAAACTGTTATTGCATCAAAAGCTTATGCTAAAATTTCAATGCGCTTAGTTCCTAACCAAACTAACGAAGAAATTACAGCTTTATTTCAAAAACACTTCGAAAGCATTGCTCCTAAATCTGTAAAAGTTGTTGTAAAACCACATCACGGAGGGAATCCAGTTGTGGCGCCAATTACAAGTAGCGGGTATAAAGCAGCTCATATGGCTATGAAAGATACTTTTGGTAAAGATCCTATCCCAACAAGAAGTGGAGGAAGTGTTCCTATTGTAGCTTTGTTTAAAAAGGAGCTAGGTGTTGACTCAATCTTACTTGGTTTTGGTTTAGATAGCGATGCAATACACTCGCCTAATGAGCATTATGGTGTTTTCAATTACTTTAAAGGAATTGAAACTATTCCATTATTTTACAAGTATTTCACTCAATTAAACAAATAACATGCGTTATATTAAACTTAGTTTAGCATTTGCTATTCTCTTCATCTTCAGCTCTTGCCTCAGAAACCTAACTGCACCAACCATTTCAAAGGTTGATAATTTTAAGATGAATAAGATGAGTGCTGATGGAATAGATGCAGAAATTAAAATAACTATAAAAAATCCGAATCCAATTGGTTTTACAGTTTATAAGAGTTTTTGCGATGTAACTTATGCTGGAAAAAAACTAGGTGTGGCTAAGTTTGCTAAAAAGGTTCGTATTCCAGCAAACTCTGAGCGCGAACATACCTTTGTTCTTATTGGTGATTTTAAAGGAATGAATTTAGCCGATATTACGATGATGGTTGGCAAAGGCGGAACGCTTGAATTAGATGGAAATATCAAAGTAGGTAAATGGTTTTACAAAAAAAGTTTTCCTTTTAACAAGAGCCAAAGAATTAGTCCAACAAGATAATTCATACCCTAATTTTACTTGAGGTTTATAATAAAACTCAGGAGCTTCACTAACAACCACCTTTTAATAACTTAAGTTAGAGAGCTTTAAAACTACTTATTTTTGTGAGTATTATTGGTTAACTAATTAACCCTATGATTACTTTCGAGATTTTACAGCAATGCGCACAAGGCAATCGTGATGCTCAAAAGCAGTTTTACGAAGATAATTATGGATTTTTCATGGGCATTTGCAGAAGATACAGTAAAAACGACGAGCAGGCCAAGCAAATGTTTGCTGAAGTTTTTGTTTCGCTTTTTAAACAAGTTAATTTATTAAAAAAAGACGATGATGCTGAAAAATGGTGTCATCAACTCATTGCAAAAAACTCAGCTTTATTTTTAAAGCAAAATCGAGCTGAATACTACGTAGCATCAACTGTTAGGGTTAATGACAAACCGCAAACAGATTTATTTAAAACAGAAGAAGTAGATAATCCAAACAATTTATCGGAAGAAGAGTATATTAAAGCACTACAAAACATACCTCCATCATTAAGAGCAGTTTATAATCTGCATGTTATTGACGAAGTAGATTTAACAACTATTGCCGAAGTTCTTGAAGTAAGTCAGGAAACCTGCAAATCAAACATTGAAAAAGCACGTTTTAGTTTCAACAAAAACATTCAGTTACAACAACAAGGTTTTAAACTATAATAATTGAAAAACAATGGGTAAAATAGTTGACGAACAATTACTAAAATCGAAGTTTGGTTCTTATAAAGTTCCTTATAACGAAGGTATTTGGAATAATTTAGAAAACCAATTGAATGAAGTTAAAATTGGAACAAAAATCAATCTACCTAAAGTAAATCTTAAATTTATAATCTTTCCAATTTTAATAGTAGGTATCGCTTCTATTATTTATTTAAACAAAGATAAGCTATTTAGCCCTAAGCAAGAGCCGATCATACAAACTTCTGCGGAGCCTGTAAAACAAGCTGAAACGCCTAAAGAAAATACCGCGCCAATTGCAATTAAAATTGACAGTGCAGTTATCCAACATAAAGCTGACTCAATATTTAAAGCTCAAAATTTAAAAAAGGAACAAGAACTTCAAGCCGCAAAATTAGCTGAAGAGACAAAAGCAAAAGAAATTATAGAGCAAAAACCAGAAGATACAACTTCAATCAAAAACGAACGCAAAAGCGAACCAAGCAAGAAGAAAAAGAAAAAGCGTAGAAGAAATAACTCTAACAATACAACTAAAGAAAACGTTGAAACAGCACCTAAAGAAGTAATTCCTGACGACGTTAATAAATAATGACTTTAAAAATAAACAATACCATACTATTTATATTGATACTAATTTCAGTATCGTTAAACTCTTTTGCTCAACCTTCTGAAAAAAAGATGTCTCCTAATGAGTACATTACCAAATATAAAGATGATGCAATTAGAGAAATGTTGCAAAGCAGAGTACCAGCAAGTATTACCTTAGCGCAAGGCATGCTTGAAAGCGGTAATGGAAACAGCGCATTATCTGTTTATGCTAATAATCATTTTGGAATAAAATGTCATAAAAATTGGCTTGGCGAAACTTATACCATGGATGATGATGAAAAAAACGAATGCTTCAGAAAGTATCCAACCGTTTTAGATTCTTACTCAGATCACTCTGCGTTTTTAAAAAGCAGAGATAGGTATGCATTTCTATTTGAACTTTCAATTACAGATTATCAAGGTTGGGCTAAAGGTTTAAAACAAGCGGGTTACGCCACCCATCCGAAGTATGCCGATCAGCTTATTGAACTCATTGAACTTTACAAATTAAATCAATACGATGAAGTGGCTGATTTAAAACCACCAGTTGCTAACACTGCACCAGTTGTTAATCCGGAATTACAATTACGCCCTGTAATGCGTTTTAATCATACAAAATTTATTATAGCAAAAAATGGAGATTCATTTTATAAAATTGCAAGTGAATATAATTTAGAATTAGAAGACCTACTAAAATATAATGATTTTACAAAAGATGAAAAAATAAGTGTAGGTCAAAAAATATTTATCCAGCGTAAACGCAGAAAAGCCCTAGAGCCATTCCATGTAGTAACAAAAGGTGAAACAATGAAAAGCATTTCGCAGCTACATGGAATTAGAATATATCACTTATACAAAAAGAATAAAATGCAAAAGGGACAAGAACCGAAAGTTGGTGATGTACTGTATTTACGAGGAAAAAAACCTGAAACCAAATAACATACTTTATTCAAATAATAAAATTTGGTTGAAAAATAATCTTTATTCTGTTTATCATTAAAACGGTGAAAGATATATTTAAGTAAAATTGCTCTACATTAATTTATTGACTAAAGGTGCCACTCTTTCCCCGATTAACTGGATTGATTGTATCAACTTTTGATGCGGCAACGCAGCATTATCCATTTGAAATGAAAAACGTTCGATACCACCTAAAGCTTCACTATGCCTTAAAATTTTTGCAGCAACTTCTTGAGGACCACCTACTAACAATGCTCCTGTTGGGCCATTTTGTGCATTAAAACGTTCGCGTGTAACAGGCGGCCATCCTCTCTCCTTGCCTATGCGAGTAAAAGTTTCGGCATATCCTGCATAATAATCTTCAATTGCTTGCTCGGTAGTATCAGCAACATAACCCAAAGAATGTAAACCAACTTTTAATTTTTCTGGTGCATGGCCAGCTCTTCTCCCAGCTTCTCTATATAAATCAACCAACGGACGAAATCTATGAGTTTCTCCTCCAATAACTGCAACCATTAAAGGCAATCCTAAAGAACCTGCTCTAACAAAAGATTCAGGAGTTCCACCAACACCAATCCATATAGGTAATTGCTCCTGAAAAGGCCTTGGATAAATTGATTGATTGATAAGTGAAGGTCTAAAATTACCTTTCCAGTTTACATTTTCATGATCGCGAATATGTAATAATAAATTAAGTTTTTCAGTAAATAAAGCATCATAATCATGTAAATTATAACCAAACAAAGGGAAAGATTCGGTGAACGAACCTCGCCCAACAACTATTTCAGCCCTGCCTCGTGAAATCAAGTCCAAGGTAGCAAAGTTTTGAAAAACTCTAACAGGGTCGGCTGCGCTTAATACAGTAACAGCCGAAGTTAATTTTATACGCTTTGTTTTTGCTGCAGCTGCGGCTAAAATAACAGTTGGCGCCGAATCTAAAAACTCTTTACGATGATGCTCACCTATCCCAAAAACATCCAAACCCGATTTATCAGCACACTCTATACGCTCCAACAGCTCCTGCAAAGCATTAGCGCTTTTCACTGCGGTTTCTCCATTACTGCCAACTGAAGCTGAAGCAAAACTATCTATTCCAATTTCCATAACTATTTTATTGATTTAACAAAATTACCATTTTAAAGTGTTGAAAACGCAAAACCAGGCTACGATAACCTACATACAATAATTGTTATAAAACAATAAAAATTGTATATTTGATTTACATTTTACAATGGCAAAAAAAACACTTCTATATTTTTTATTAATTCTTGCTTTTTCATCTAAAGCTCAAGACATTCATTTTTCTCAATTTTACGCTTCACCAATAAACTTGAATCCAGCACTAACAGGTATGTTTGATGGAGATTATCGAGGTATAGCGAATTATAGAAGTCAGTGGAGTGCCGTTCCTGTTCCCTACTCTACCTTTTCACTATCAGCTGACATGCGCCATACCAAAGGTTTAGTGCAAGGAGATGTTTTAGGGCTTGGTGTAATTTTTAATAACGATGTAGCTGGCGATGATAAATATGGTACAAATCAATTTTATGTTCCAATCAACTACATTAAAAAAATAAATACTGATTCGAACATGTTTATCAGCTTTGCTTTGCAACCAGGCTTATCAAGCATTGGGTTTAAAACAAATGCAGCTACTTTTGATGCGCAATATGATGGTGATGCCTACAATCCGAACTTACCAAGTGGAGAAAATTTTCAACGTTTAAATAGAACCTATTTTGACATCAACACAGGTGTAGGGTTTAAATACGATATAAAACAACGTGCTTCGGTAACCGCTGCAATATCTTTATTTCATCTAAATACGCCTAAGGTAACTTACTTTAACAACGATGATGTTGAATTAGATTTAAAATCGAATACCTATTTAAATTTCACATATCCATTAGCGCCTAAGCTTGATTTAGTAAGTGATTTTATGTACACCAAACAAGGGAAGTATCATGAAACATTATTAGGTACACAGGCTAGATATATTTTAACTGGTAAAGATTATCAAGCCTTATCTGGCGGAGTGTTCGTTCGCTTCAAAGATGCTATCATAACGCGTGTTGGATATGACTACAAAACATGGAAATTTGGAATTAGTTATGATGTAACAACTTCAAAATTTATTGCTGCTAACAAAAGAAGGGGCGCAATTGAATTTTCTGTGCAATATATCTTTAAAAAGATAATACCATTTGTTGCTAAGAAAAGAGTTTGCCCAGTATTCATGTAAGATTATGAATCGAAAAACATTTTTAAAATCCTTAGCAATTCTTCCAATAGCTGGAGGTGCATTTTCATTATTCTCAAATAAAAACCAAACTATTTTGAACACTTCAATCTTAAACGATTTAAACAATACCTTAGAAGATACAGGAACAACAATGCCTGTTTTGTTTGTTGGTCATGGAAGTCCAATGAATGCAATTGAAGAGAATGAATTTTCAAAAAAATGGCAAGAGATTGGTAAAAAACTACCAAAACCAAAAGTTATTTTATGTGTTTCGGCGCACTGGGAAACAAAAGGAACATTTGTAACTGCAATGCCAAAACCAAGAACTATCCATGATTTTGGAGGGTTTCCACAAAGCCTATTTGACGTGCAATATGGAGCACCTGGATCAATAGAGTTTGCCAAACTAACCAAAGAAACAATTAAAAAAGCTGAAGTTGGGTTAGATGAAGCTTGGGGCTTAGATCATGGCTGTTGGAGTATTTTGAAACATTTATATCCCAATGCAGATGTTCCTGTATTACAATTAAGTTTAGATTATCAAAAAGACGCACAATACCATTACGACTTAGCTAAAGAACTAGCACCTTTGCGTAAAAAAGGTGTTTTGATTTTAAGCAGTGGAAACATTGTCCACAATCTTGGAAAAATTGCGTGGGATAAAATAAACACACCAGATTATGGTTTTGATTGGGCTATTGAAGCAAACACCAAAATGAAAAAATTTATTTTAGACAATGACTCCAAATCATTGATTGATTATAAAGGACAAGGTAAATCATTTGAATTAGCTATTCCTTCGCCTGAGCACTACTTACCTTTGCTGTATACAATGGCTTTGAAAACTGAAAACGAAAAAACAACTTTATTTAACGATAAAGCACTCATGGGATCATTAACCATGACATCCGTAATGATTGAATCATAAATTACCAAAAAGGATTTTTGTACTCGGGATCATTTTTATTGATAACAACAATTCTGAAAGTTACAAATGGCGAACTACCTTTTTTACTAAACTCATTTTCAAAATTTTTATAATCATCCTTGGTTTTCCAGGTTAAACCACTTAACCAAAGTTTCTTATTACTATCACTCTTAACAATCTCCGACATATGCCCTATTTTTCCGTAAAGCTTCATTCGAGCCGAGTTAATAGTATCAAAAGGCATTTCGGACATAGACATAAAACCTTTGTTCCAAAAATCTTGTAAGTTACTTTCAGTAAAACCATATTTATTTATTGCGTATAAACTGTATAAAGTATCTTTTCTTGCACTTATCTTTTTCACTTGTTGCATTCGCTTTACAAATGCATAATCTACATTTCCTTCACTAATGTCAAATAAAGTATTATAACCAGTTTCATACGCAATCTTTGCATATCCGTCTTGAGCTGCCAATAACCAATCTGCATCATTTGGTAAACTAATAACTAAATCCTTATTCTTTTGCTTAGTATTATCAAGATACTTTATCAACTCATTTTGAAGCCAATTGCAAAACAACAAAGCTCCTTGTTCACTGACATTAACCACAGGATAATCATTGTACTTCTCATCTTGAAAGTAGGAATACGCTAATTTTTGATACCCATTTTCTTGCCAATTCATAACATTCACTTCAGATTTAAAATATTCGTCTGATTTTCCTTGAATTAATAAGTCAGCTAAAAAAGTTTTGTATTCCAAATTAGTTATAGCAACATTTCGGATTGTAAATGCATCAACAATTTTCAACTTTCCACCATAGGTTATTTTATTTGCATCAACATGTGAATAAAGTGATTTATCCAGTTTACTAAGTTTTTCCAAAATCATCAACTTAACTTTGCTATACCTTATCTTATCCGCATCAGTTAAAACAGGAAGTGTTGGCTTTAGATTTACATTTTGTGCTTTATCTGCCAAATTAAGTTTAGTAGAATCCTTGCTTATCATTTCCGCTGTACTTTCAATTTTTCCGAAAGTATCATTATAAACGTGTCTCACAATCTTTCTTAAATCGTCATTAACTAAATGATTGGTATCACTTATTAATTCACTTTTAAAAAGACTAGTATTCAAATTATTATTTAGTGCAGTTCCTTTTTCATGATTTTTAGCATAAGAAAAATAAATCGCAATAATTACAAAGATCAAAAGACATAAGAAAGCATATAGATATAACTTTAAACTTGCCCCTCCCTTATACTTGTTTGTTAGTTTATCTAACATAGCCTTTTCCTTTGCTTTGTTAATGGGAGCATTATAATCTACACTCAGAATAACTTGCGCCAAATCATCTTGAATAATGGAATTATCATTCGTTAAAACGAACTTGTTTAACAAAACATCTAAATCATTCTCATTTATGGGCTTATTATTCTCCATTATAATTTAGTATTAAGGCATTCATTGACTTTTTCTGTAACCAACTTTTTTATTCGCATATAATAAACCTTCAACTGTTCAGCTGGCTTACTCACATAATTTGAAATTTCCTCATAAGAATAATCCTGCGCTCTCATCAATAACAAGATTCTTTTCCAATCTTCTACAGTAGTTAAAACCCTTTGCAAACAATTCATCTCAGGGCTAACACTCTCTTTTTGTTCTTCTTCAACATCATTTATTCCAACATCGTATTTTTCAGTCAACTCTATTGTTTCGGGTGTACTTAATTTTTTCTTATTATAATAATTTCTTAAATTATTTGTAAAAGCAGTGAAAACAAATCCTTTAAATTTTTTCTCATCAACAAATGTATATTTATCACTTACCTCAATTACTTTATATAATGTAGCGTAAACAATATCCCAAGCTTCATCTTCATCAAAATTCCATTTAAGCATAGCATAGCCATATAACTTTTTACCATAGTTATTATAAATAAGCTGCACAGCGTTTTTATCCTTTTTCCTTATTTGCTTAAGAAATTCAATCATTATTAATTTAAATATACAAAAATCTTAAACATTTGCACTAAGCAAGGTTAGCAAAACTCATAAGTCCCTTTGGATGACTCCTCTTATAAGTATTACTTCCTTGCCATAGTGTTAAAATGCTGGACAAGATATAGCTCGGTACTTCTTCTTTTTCGGCCTATAATTATCATTTCCATGTTTCGGTGACTTAATAGTATAATCATACTTTAAATCTATACTTTGATTCACTTCAAGTTTAAAATTCCAAGTTAACTTCCCTTCTTCCTTATCATATAAAGCGTTATCAACACCATCAATTGTCATTTTATCATCATCACTCTTGTCAAAATAGGGAACCTGATCGATTAACTCAACCATCAATATTTCGTTCGAATTATTCTTTAAAGTAAATTCAACTTTAGTTTCTTCGTTAGAGTAATTGCCTGCTATAAAGTTTTTATGCAGCAACACTTTTTCTGTTCTTAAACACTGTACTCTTTTGTCCTTACCCAAGTAAATACTGAGTGTATCATTCTCGGAGTATGTATTTAAAAATGTTTTACCCATATAGGTTCCCGAGTTATAAATATTTGCAGTTCCTGATATTAAATTATACTTATTCCAATTTGGCAATTTAGCCATTAAAAATCCGAATGGGTCGAGCTTTGGAATAAGCAAATAATTAAAATTAGCTTCCATTGCATAAGCATCAACATCAACCAAATAAGGCTTTGAATCAGAGGGAATGGAGTATTGATGATTGATAGTATATTCGGTTATAGCATTCACTACTTCTACTTGTTTAAAATTGACTCCAGAAAAACGAGATGAACTTGAATTAGGTAACTTAAAACCACTTAAAGGGTCGGCGGTTGATAGTTTAATTTTCACATCGTCCCATTCTGTGCCGCTAGAATTAAAAACATTAGCCCTAAAAACAAATTGCAAAGGCTTGTTTGCCCCTTCATATTTAAAATCATACAAGGGTGTCCATCCCGCTTTGGTTACCAAAAATTTAAAAAACACAGTTATTTCCTTTTCTGATGTAGCGCTAAGTATTAATTTAATTTCTGATGTAGTTTTTTGCGTTACAGTAGAAAATTCTTTGATTTGCTTTTCAAATCTCATTTCCTTTTGTCCTAACTCATATTCCTTTTCTTTTAATTGATATAAATCTGATGCTAACTCCAAATAACGTTTACTAAAAAATGCTGATGCCTTTTCAATTTCGGCAACAGAAACTCCGTGTGTTGACATACCTCCAATTGATTCGCCTTTAAACAATAAATCCTTTTCGCGTTCAATGGCATCAAGCTTTGCATTAATAGCACCTCTAGTGCGCTTAGACAAGGCAACACTATCGGTCAAAGAATTAACTTTAGCATTAAAACTATTTTTTTCAGTCACATAATTTATTCTCTCACTCACAGAAATAATATTTGTTGTTGCATCGGATAGAGATACGTTTAAAGAATTCTCCGCAACAAAAGGCGATAAATCAGTAAACAAAATAGTGCTTTGACCTTTAGGTATAGTCAGTTTCTTTTCATACAAAACCTCCGCCGAAGAAGTATATACAACAACTTCCTTAATCAGCGGAATGATCTCTTGCTCCTTTTTTGTTTGAGCTAGCATTTGAAATGAAATAATTAGAAATAAAATAATTTTCTTCATAGTTTGAATTTTTAAGTGATATTTTAAAACATCTTAGTAATGTTAATTTGATAGTTAGATCGGAAAGGTTTTATAGAATTTTTAGAATGAATATTTGAATCGAACAATAATTGAACTATAAAAAACTTTCTTCCAAATAATTTATTACTTTTCATTTTATAAAAAGCAATCATCGGCGAATAATGAAAATACTTATCATCGCAATATCCTGCCCGTAAACCAAATCTTAGGCTTGCTTCCCTTGTGATAGAATATGATAGATAAACATAGTTTAAATAATAACTTTTAAGCCACTTACTCGATTCTGGATTTTGCTTTAAAACACCTGTAAAAGAAATATCTAGATTTCTCCTATCTACTATTTTTCCCAAGTCACCTATACAAATAACATAATACTTAGGAAAAAATCTTTTATCATTTGCATTACTTAATTGTAGATTTAATGCAGATAATGATAGATAATACTTATCCCTTCCAGATGAAAATGACAAAGAAAAATTATCTGTTTGTACAAACTTTCGTTTTGACTTATTTTCGGATAAAGCATTAAAATTATAGTAGTCAAAAAAACCTTCAGATGATTCAACTAAACTAAACTTATGCAAAACACCAATTCTTGTAAAAACATTATTAAATAAAACTATTCGGTATGAATAACCTAAGCTTAAAGTTTTATAATTTAAGCTATCATTAATACTGGTGTTATTGAATGCAACACCCAAGCCGGAAAAATACCGAGGAATATAAATAGATCCTTTAAAATTATCGTAAGAGAATCGTTTACTTAAAAAAGTACTTCCACCGTGTTGATAAGAAACAATCCTAAAAGCATTCTCAACGGACAAATAGGAAGGATTTGTTTCAAAATTAGAATAATGAAAAGGAATGTAATTATAAACTTGAGCATACACAGCTAAGCCTATCCATTTAAACAAAATAATAAAAACTATTTTTCTCATTATCTAAATTTGATCTATTACTATTCTAAAACGGCTATTTATCAGCCATTTCTTATAACAACAAAATGAGGTAACAAATCTATTTTTCCACCAAAAAAACCTTACATTTGGGCAGGAATGGAACAAAAAATTCGCATAGCAGAAAATACTTCAAAGTATCCATTTACCTTGTTTTATCAGGGCAATTATCAAGATTTACCTACTTACAACCTTATAGATATTGTTGAAAAAAATGTTTCGTATACCTTTAAGAACTCTTCTTTAAAAAAATTCGTTTATTTGGTAGTCGAGTCTTTACAAAACATTGAAAGATATAGTGCCAATTTACCTTCATCAAAAGATTTTGTTTTTATACACGTAAGTAATTCTTTTTTTCATTTTTGCTCTCAAAATGTTATCCCACACAGTAAAGTAGAAGGCTTAAAACACAGATTAGATGAAGTTTCCTCAAAAACACAGGACGAGCTTCGAACAATTTATGTGCAAACAGCTGAATCTGACGAATACACTGAAAAAGGAAGTGGTTTAGGTTTAATTGAAATGGCCAGAAAAACAAATCAAAGCTTTAACTATAGCTTTGATGAAATGGACAAGGATTACTCCTTTTACAGACTAAATTTTGCGATTCCGGTTGATAAAAAAAGTGAAGCGCATTACTCAAATTGGAATGAGAGCAATGAGTTTTTAGAGAGCTTAATTAAAGGATTTGAAAAAAATAATAGCACGCTTTATTACGGTGGTGATTTTTCAACCAAGTTCATTCTATCGTTAATTAACTTACTTAACACAGTTAAAAATAAAGATGCCACGAGCGTAAGTAAAAAAACACATCATATATTAATTGAATTAACACAAAACATAAAAAAGCATGCTCTTTCGTTAAACGAATTTGTTTCGGGACAAATGTTTGTAGAATGGGAACAGGAAAATATGAGTTTGAGTACTTATAATTTAATTGAAGACTCCAAAATTTCTTCTTTGGAAAAAAGAATTGCTGAGCTAAACAAGCTTAATTACGAAGAACTTTTAGAATTAAGTAAAAAACAATTACAAGATTTAAGTATTGTGGATGGCTTGGGCTTAATCGATATTGCCCTACTAACGCATCCTCGAAAATTTGAATATTTAATCCAAAAAAAAGATACATTTGTATCTGAACTAATTTTAAGCATAAAATTCAAGTATGAGTGATAATCTTTTTCAAATGGAAGCACAAGAGGATACCCCATATATAAAGCTAGAAACTAAAGGTGAGAAAAACTTTGTTTTTATTTCGGGTGTTTCAATGCCAGAAAATGCTTTTGAATTTTACTCCCCACTTTTTAATAAAATAAATGATTTTTTCAAATCACCATCCAATGTAACACTTGAGATTCACTTAGATTATATGAATTCAATGTCGAACAAATTGCTTTTTAAATTAATATCTGATTTCCATCAAAAAATAAATGAGTTTAATTTAGTATGGAAATATGCAATGAATGATGATTTAATGCTTGCTAAAGGGAAAGAAATTCAAAGTATTTTCCCTGATTTAAAAATTGAACTGATTGCTCTTTAAACTTTAAATCCTAAAACAAGTATATCATCTGTTTGAGCCAGCTTACCTTTCCAGGCTTCCAATTCTTTACCTAACAAGCCTTCTGCTTCTGAAAAGTTTGAAAAATTAGATATGCTTTGCAAAATATTTTCAGTTCGCTTTATGTTCAATTTCTCGGTTTTATTATTGTGAATTCCAAACTGATCGCTAAAACCATCACTCATTAAAAAAAAGCAATCACCCTGTTTCACTTCCAAACTCTTGTTTTCTAAATCTTCCAGTTTTAGTTCAGTACCAATTGTTTTATTGCTTACAACATGATGCTTAAGTGTTCCATTTTGAAAATGATACAAGCCGTTAGCCAAGCCAGAAAAAAGAACCTCGTTACTACTATCTTTAAAACAAAGCACAGTTATATCCATTCCATACTGCACTTTATCATGGCTCGAAAATGCACTTGTTATACCTTCATTTAAATCTAACAATATTTTATTAGGCATTACCTCGCCTTTCATATTCACAATTTCATTTAGTAGGTTATGCCCTAAAATAGTCAACAATGCTCCAGGAACGCCATGTCCAGTGCAATCGGCCAAAACAACTATTTTATTACCATTCACATTACTCAACCAATAAAAATCGCCCGATAAATAATCCTTTGGTTTATTAAAAACAAATGAGTTTTTAAAGTACTCCTTTAAATCATTCTTATTCTCCAAAAAATTAGACTGAATTACTGATGCGTATTTAATACTACTTAAAATACGTGTATTTACCTTTGTTATTTCGGTGTTCTTTTTCTCTAGCTCTGCGTTATATTTTTTCCGCTGACGGAACAGTAATATTAATGTTAAAAAAGCCAATAGAACTGCTACTGCAAACAAAATTAAATACATAATTATTTTCCTTGATGCATCAAGATCCCTTTTTTGCAAATCTATTAATTGCTCTTGCATTTTTAATTGCATTTCAGCATGACTTATTTGCTCCTTTAAAGCTAAATATTCACTGCTCGAAACGTCAATTCCTTTCATTAAAGTAGATGCTTCATCAATTTTTTGCCTTAATTCATCAGTAGAAAGGTCCGCATTGCTTAATGCTAATTTCATAGCTGAACGTATTTTTTTAGATATTGACTTAGCCAAAGTATCCTCATCCTTAGCCACAACAATTTCTGTTTTTACCTCCTCGCTTTTAACTTGACCAATTGTTGAATTATTAATCTGTGCAGATTTTAATAGTAAATTCTTATTCGAATGCATTACATCCGCGCTCGACTTTTTCTGGTTTTCATCATAAGCAATAGCTTTAATATTACTTGAACCATCCAAATTCAGCTCCCCAATAGTATTTAAACTATTATCATCTTTCTTTAATATAAATGAAATATTTGAAAAGGCTATTTTTGCACCCGCACTAGAATAATTTAATATCCAAACAACTGTTGAATAGCTATCTTTAAAAGCAGATACTGTATACTTTCCTGGTTTAGGAAGAAATAATTTATAAGAACCACTTATATCCGTTTGGCTCGAAATCTTATTCCCATCACACTCAGCAATTATTTTCGTTCCACTTAAAGGACCTTCGAAACTTACGTTTTTACTTGCCTTTTTCAGCATAAGTACCTTGTCACCTGAAAAACCATTCACACTTCCCGTAAGCGAAATAGTTTGTGCTTTACAAAAGCTAACAAAAACGAAAAAACAAAGGCAGAGGGATTTAAGTCTCAAATTCTTCCTCATAAAAATAGTTTAAAGAATTATCTAAAGTAAAACTATTTTTCAAATCTTTGTTTCCATTTGTCGAATTGATTAAAAAAATACTCGTGAAAAATCCCAAAACTTTAACCTAATCCTCTTTAGAAAAATCAACTCCGATTACATCAAGAAATTTTTCTTTTTGAGTGGTAAGATTAAGTATCAGTGTTTTAAAACTATTTCACAGTAAAACTCAATTCACCAACATCCACCACTTGTTTATCTTCATCAAGGCGCAAAGTAATTTCTTTTTTCACTTCGTTGCTTCGACCATAATTGGTGTATAATTCGGCTTGAACAGTAGTTGGGCCTGTTAAAGTTTGAGTATGATTACCAAATAGGTTTAGTTGCACTTTGTATTTTCCGTTACTACCTTTTTTTACCAAAAATTCTTCGGGACCATAACCACCTGTAAAATCCATACTAATGCGACCACCTGCTTTGGTTAGCTTGTTGCTGTAAAAACACTTTTCGCCGCAAGGATCTGTTACCCACAAATCCATATCACAATTATCGGTGTCCCAGTTTACAATAATGCGTACATCAGTTTCAATGTTTTTTACAAAACGTTTGTCTAGCGAGTCTAAACGCAACATAGGATTGTATTTGGTAATGATATGATTTATTTCGTTTAAGGCAATTAACTCAATTTGCGGGAAACGGCTGTCCCAACTGCGATTTACAACTTTACTTAAGTAATCTACCGCCAATTGATATTCTTTGTTTTGCTCGTAAGCTAAAGCTAAATCACGGTAAGATTGTGGTTCTTCGGCGCGTATTTTTAAAACTTCTTTAAAGCTTTCAATCGCTAAATCAATATAATTAAGTTGTTGTAAGCGGTGCGCCATGATGCGCAACAAGGAGTGATTTTCGAGTTCCATTTCCGAAATATTGGACAACACACGTAATGCTTCTTTTTTCAAATCTTGTTTAAAAAAGTAATCCGATACATCTAAAAAGAAAGAAGGTTGACTTTTGTATTGCGGAACTAGTTTTAAATAGGTGCTGTAAAGCTCTTCTTTGGGTGTAGCTTTTAGTAATTTTAAGTACAGTGTTTGCGCCGACCAATTATTAAGTTCGATACTAGCATTAGCTTCTTTGCCTTTAGCTTCATCTTTAAAATCCCAGTTAAAGGTTGTGCCTGCGGCATTGTTTGCAAAAGTGCCACTAGTAAATCCATTAGATGTTGCACCTAAAACGGGTGCTGTAAACTGAACATTAGCGGGTTCATTAACCGATAGTTCACGCTCGGATTGATTTATAGTAGTTGTTGAATAAGTTGCGCTACCCGATTCTTCGGTGGTTATTGTAACAGTACTATCCGAAATGGCATTTAGGTTTTTATACTTTTTAGGCAACTCTTTTTGGCATATACTCGAAAAGCTTTTCAAGTACCAACCCGTATAAAACTCATTGTAAAGATTTAATATTTGTTCCTGATGCTCTTTGTATTTATTACTCGCATCCTTGTTTTGATTGTTAATTGCGGCAAAGTATTCCTTTTGCATGTTTTCGTTGGGCGGTACTATTTTGTGTTGTATGTAATCTTCAATTCTATCTAGTATTATCAAGGATGTATTACGTGTAACAATCGAAAAGTCTTTACCTAAGTTTGTAATTGCTTGTTCGTTTTTATCATACATCACGTCCAACTCAGCAATTTTCTTTTGTGCCCACATGCGACTTACTAAATCAGCTTTGCTATCCGTAGCCGAAATGTTTTTTCCATTGCTTAAGTTTACTTCAACAGTTTTTACTACTTGATTTCCAAAACCAAAATTTAAAATCAGCGATGCATTAGTGCCTTTTAGTTTTCCGCTCATAGCAAAAGTATTACTGAAATCGCAAGGTAAGCTAGGGTAGCACTCTTCGGCGCCTTTTAGTTGCGCACCTAAAAAGCGATAAGGTGTTGTTGTTAATCTTTGCACTGCCTGTTGTACACCTAATTCACTGGTATTAATAAAAACTCCATTTGTGCTTTGTGCCACATACTTTAAGTACGAAAAATCCGCAATGGCCGATGATGTAATTACCATTACAGGTGTTTTTGAAAGTTTAATTTCTGATTTTCCAAAGTTGGATAATCCATCCGAGCACAAAATAATTTCATCGTCTTGACATGCAGTAAAATCAATTGCTCCCAGCTGCGTTCCGCCATCGTAAGTTACTTTGCTTAATTTATTCTTTAAGTTGTTCCAATCGCCATTATAAATGGTAAAGTCACTTGAGGTTTCCACATCATTACTAAATGTGTAAAGTTTTATTTTAAGGTTACCAATTTTCTTTATATAAGCTTCTAGTAATTTTAATTCATCCGCAATTTTTCGGTTGTTGCTCGATAGGGATGCGTCCCAGTATAAAGAAATGCTTTTAGGTAATTTTTTTTCAGCCGTAAACTTCTCGGGTTGTAATGCAAAATAAAAGAAATCGCCTTTGTTATTCTTTTCAATATATACATTGTTTTGATTTTCGGTTTTAGGTATTTCAAATGCGATGGCTTGCGTAGGAGTATAATTTTGCATTTTGCTTTGCGCTTTCCAAATGCTTTCAAACTTATCAAAGCTAAAATTAACTACTTCATCACCATACAAGGTGGGTTTCACTTCTTGTTGCAATACTTCAACATTTACGGCAAAGTTTTCGATGCTTTGATTGTAGTTAAAAGGTAAGTAGTATATGCTGGATGTGGAAGTGTTAATTAAATCTTGCTCGTAGCTAATAATAAAACGTTTGCTTCCTTTAGCTGGAATAGGATACACGCGTGTGCGGTAATTGCTTCCTTTGGTCCACTCTAATAAACCAGGATCTATTT